>NZ_NUQE01000020.1 GCF_002582035.1 Bacillus pseudomycoides | reverse complement strand
TCAGTTTTCAAAGAACTCGTCCGTCGCTCAATTGCGACTTCCTTATGTTAACATCTTTGTTTTTTGATGTCAACATTGTTTTTTTGTTTTTTCTTTTCGCTTTCTGCTTTCGTGCATCAGCGACGTTTATTAATATAGCATGATGAAAATCGAAATGCAACACCCTTTTAAAATTTTTTTTATAAAAACTGTCCAACTTCTCTTCCTTGTACCATATACATAAAATATAAGCTCGTCTATTACCTCAATTTACAGGAGGCAATACAAATGGAACACTTCGATTTATTACTTAAGTTAGGCCTCTCTGCCGTTTTAGGATTTGCGATTGGTTTAGAACGAGAATTAAGGCGGAAGCCACTAGGCCTCAAAACTTGCTTAGTTATTTCTATTATTAGTTGTTTACTTACCATTGTTTCAATTGAAGCAGCTTATAACTTACCGAGCTCCGTCTCAAACAGAATCGGCATGGATCCCCTCCGCTTAGCAGCTCAAGTTGTATCAGGAATCGGTTTTTTAGGAGCAGGTGTTATTTTACGAAGAGGTAACGATAGCATCGCAGGCCTCACCACTGCTGCAATGATTTGGGGGGCATCTGGAATTGGCATCGCAGTCGGAGCTGGTTTTTATCTAGAAGCAATCTCTGGCATGTGCTTTCTTATGATTAGTGTAGAACTTATTCCTTTTACTATGAGTATTTTAGGGCCGAAGTCACTTCGTCAACGCGAGATTGTTGTAAAACTCGTTGTGAATAGTATGGAAAACATCCCTACCGTTATCGAAGACATTAAAAAGATGGATATAAAAGTTAAAAATATGAAACTCAAAACGGTAGAACATGGAGCTCATTTTCTACAAATGAAAATATCTGTTGACCAAAAAACGCATACTGCTGACGTGTACTATGCCATTCAGCATCTTGAAAGTGTACGACAAGCCGAAGTGGAAAGCATGTGAAGACTCCCTTATTCCTATGAGGGGGTTTTTCTTCTTTTTATAATGGTAACACTATAACCATATGAACTTGGGAGGAGCTGCAGACATTGAATGCAAGGAGTAGTATTTTAGACACATTTCGCAACTCTATCATTTTACGATTGGTTACCCTAATTACTGGATTCATTATCCTCTTTGGATTTCTTATACACAAATTAGAACCAATCCACTTTCCAACATGGTTTGACGGTATATGGTGGGCGCTTGTCACAACGTTCACTATTGGATACGGCGATTATGTTCCTCATAGTGTACCTGGAAGAATACTCGCAATTATTCTTATTTTATTAGGAACTGGATTCGTTTCCTATTATATGATATCGTTCGCTACGGAAATGATTAGTAAACAATATATGAAAATAAAAGGTGAAGAGGCTGCCTCTTGTCATGGTCATATGATTATTGTCGGTTGGAACGAACGTGTTAAGCATGTTGTAAGTCAACTGCACATATTACAACCAAACCTTGATATTGTTCTTATAGATGAAACGCTTCCTCTACTCCCTAAGTCATTCCATCATTTACAATTTATTAAAGGCTGTCCTCATCATGATCATATTTTACTCAAAGCAAACATTCGTACCGCACATACCATTTTGATTACAGCTGATAAAGAAAAAAGTGAGAATTCTGCTGATACACAATCTATTCTAACCATTTTAACAGCGAAAGGATTACATTCAAATATTCATTGCATTGTTGAAATGCTGACTTCCGATCAAATTCGAAATGCAAAACGAGCTGGGGCGACAGAAATTATTGAAGGAAATAAGTTAACAAGTTATGTATTGACCGCTTCCCTATTATTTCCTTCGATTTCAGAAGTGCTGTTTACAATATATAACGAAATTACTGCAAATAAATTGCAGCTTACGCATATTCCTCAAACATACGCCGGTGAAACATTCGAATATTGTAACAGTGCTTTCTTAAAACAAAATATACTATTGCTTGGTATACAACGCGACGGACAATATCACATAAATCCAGTTCATTCATTTACTCTGCAAGAAAATGATTCACTCATTGTCATTAAACATTAAGGAGATATCCTTCTAACTCTCGAACTATAGCTTTACCAATATCAATATGTTTGGCTTGCATGTCCCCATCTGCATCTTTCGGTTCTGCAAACTGATCGAAAGATAAGCCTGCTGTGAATGTATTCACCTCATCATCTAGTTCATCTTGATATACATGCGAAAGAAGATAAGGTGTATCAAGACGAACTATAACTCCGTTTACATCAAGCTCTCCTTCAACTGCTGTAAACGGTAATCGTAAAAATTGATATCCATCTTCCTCATCTATCTTATAATCAAAACACCCTTTCTCATAATCCCAATTCCCACCGATTGTATAACCGAGCGGCTTTAATATTTCTTCTAACTGGAAAAGAGCAAATGTTTGTCCTTCTAATTTTGAATGAATCCCAATCAAATGTATCATCCTTTCTAGATTTTTTTTAGCATACCCATTTCGCGTTCCATATATCGGCGCTTCGACACGATATAAAGTGAAACTTCCATCAGTGACGCTCTTCTCACTGATGGAAAGCTCTCACCAATCGGGCTTTTACGGGCAGTTTTCTTCCACACTCTTCTCCAGCCTTTACTGCCCGTTAATGCGGGATAAAGCCCCTTTGGTAATATTCGACATACATATACCAATAAAAAAAGCTGTTGGGATAATTCCAACAGCTTTTTCTTATTGTCTAGCCCCAGCGGCTAGAATGGTCGGTGGCTTCACGCCTTCCTACGAGACAAAAAGCACCTCTACGTCAGGAGCTCCATCCCCCTCCCATTCTGAACCAGCCGTTTTCGCTTTTCTTTGTCTAGCTACGCCTCCTAGGCCCTTCCGTCTAAGAACCTTCCGCACGAGAAAGTAAAAAACACTTTCTGTACGAAAGAACCTTAGCCGACAGGCCTAAACAGTCGGCTTCGCTTTTCTTATTTCAAACGTTCTTCTAGTTCTGCTTTTAGTTCTTCGAATCCTGGTTTTCCAAGTAGAGCGAACATGTTTTTCTTGTATGCTTCTACGCCTGGTTGGTCAAATGGATTTACGCCTAATAAATAGCCGCTCATCGCACATGCTTTTTCGAAGAAGTATACAAGATAACCGAATGTATACTCATTTAGTTCAGGAATATTGACGATTAAGTTTGGTACACCGCCATCGCTATGTGCAAGCAATGTTCCTTCGTATGCTTTTGTGTTAACGAAGTCCACCGTTTCACCAGCAAGGTAATTTAATCCATCTAAATCGTTCTCATCTAACTCAATTTTTAGTTCGTGTGTAGATTTTCCTACTTTTAGAACTGTTTCAAATAGATCACGGCGTCCTTCTTGAATGTATTGACCTAAAGAATGCAGGTCAGTTGAGAAGTTTGCAGAAGATGGGAAAATACCTTTTTGATCTTTTCCTTCACTTTCACCAAATAATTGTTTCCACCATTCAGCAAAATATTGAAGTGCTGGTTCGTAGTTAACAAGCATTTCAATTGTTTTACCTTTATTGTATAAAGCATTGCGTACAGCTGCATATTGATAAGCTGGATTTTCTTCAAGCTCTGATTTCGCAAAATCATCACGAGCTACAGCTGCCCCTTGCATCATTTCTTCAATATTTAAACCACTTACAGCAATCGGTAATAAACCAACTGGCGTTAATACAGAGAAGCGACCACCAACGTCATCTGGAATCACGAATGATTCGTATCCTTCTTCGTCAGCTAATGTTTTTAAAGCACCGCGCGCTTTATCTGTCGTTGCATAAATGCGTTTACGCGCTTCTTCTTTTCCGTATTTCTCTTCTAATAGCTTGCGGAAAATACGGAATGCAATTGCAGGCTCTGTTGTTGTACCTGATTTAGAAATAACGTTAATAGAGAAGTCCTTACCTTCTAATACATCCATTAAATCTTTCATGTAAGTGGAGCTAATGTTTTGTCCAACAAATAGCACTTGTGGAGTTTTGCGTTGTTCTTTAGACAGCGTGTTGTAGAAAGAATGGTTTAACATTTCAATTGCTGCTCGCGCTCCTAAGTAAGAACCACCAATCCCAATAACAAGTAAAATGTCAGAGTCATTTTTAATTTTCTCAGCGCATTTTTGAATGCGAGCAAATTCTTCTTTATCGTATGCAAGCGGCAGTTCTACCCAACCTAAGAAGTCATTTCCTGCTCCTGTTTTTTCATGAATTGCATGGTGTGATACTTTTACTGCATCACGTAAATATGTTAATTCTTGTTCACTGATGAACGATAACGCCTTTGAATAGTCAAACGTTACATGTGTGCTCATCTTTTTCCCTCCAATACAATATGTATATGTATTTCTGTCTTCACTTTAGCGAAACCACAGTTGTAAATCAAGCGAACTACAAATTGTAAGCGTAGTCATTTTGTTTTTTTTACAAAATCGTCATAACTTCCGTTTTTTGGTACAGCCAAGTATACCATGAGAAATTTTATTTTTTTGGGTATAAGAATAACAAAAGGTATCCATTCTATAAAGGAAGCTTCATTAAACGAGCAAATGTATCTCGTTTTCGCTTCATCATTTAAGGAGGGACTGCTTAAAATGAGTACATTACAACGCATTGCTTTAGTGTTTACGGTTATCGGAGCAGTAAACTGGGGACTCATTGGTTTCTTTCAATTCGATTTAATAGCAGCTATCTTCGGAGGGCAAGATGCAGTATTTGCTAGAATTATCTATGGTATTGTAGGTATTTCAGGTTTAATTAACCTTGGTTTATTGTTTAAACCTTCTGAAGAACTTGGAACACACCCAGAAGCACGTGAAGTACGATAAAGTGAATAGCATTCTAAAATGATATTATAAAACATGCATCTCCACTTGTTTCCAAATAAGTGGAGATCTATGATGCTTTACTAACTTCTGACATACGAATGTTTCTTTATACTGATTACAAATGCAGCAAAAGAAATGTTTGATTATTTTATATCATAATGTATCACATTCACCGATTACTTGGTGAACAAGAAATAAAAGCCGAGAGCTGTGCCCTCGGCTTTTATTTTGTAATCTGAGATTCTTCGATCCACTCTGTTAACTTTTCTCGCAATGTGTTAAATCCATTTGCAGAAGGATTTGGGATACGCACTTTTCCTTGTTTACGTTTAGCAGCCTTCAATGATAAACTCATTTTTCCGTTCTCTCTATTAACTGAAAGCACCTTTACTTCTACTTCATCCCCAACTTTTAAAAAATCATGAATATCTTTCACATACCCATTTGTAATTTCAGATATATGCACAAGACCTTGCGTTTCTTCATCTAATGCAACGAATGCACCGTAATCTTGAATTCCTGTCACTTTTCCCTTCACAACCACTCCTGTTGTGTATTTGTCTGACATAAGAAACACTCCCATATGTTTACCTTTTGTATTAGTAAATTATACCACTTACTAGCATTTCATTCAAAAATCACGAAAAAATTTTCCTTAACATGTATAAATCTTCAAATATCGGGATAAAATACTAACACATGGCTTTCTAGTATTCCCCCCCTTTTATGGACAAAACGTACTATGTTTTGTCCTTTTTTCGTTCTCTATAAACCGTTTCATGCGTTTCATGGCTTCCATAAGTTGTTCAAGTGATGTTGCATATGAACAGCGAATAAATCCTTCACCGCTCTCGCCAAACACACTTCCAGGTACAACAGCGACTTTTTCCGCTAATAATAAACGTTCAGCAAATTCCGCCGAAGATAATCCCGTTGAACGAATGGAAGGAAATACATAGAATGCTCCGCCTGGCATATGACAATCTAGTCCCATTTCATTAAATGAAGTCGTCATAAAGTTTCGGCGTTGTTTATAGCTCTCACGCATTCGAATAACCTCTTGTTCTCCAGAGCGAAGTGCTTCTAATGCTGCAAATTGCGACATCGTCGGCGCACACATCATAGAATATTGATGAATCTTTAACATCAATTCCGAAAAATGTTGCGGAGCTGCGATCAAACCTAGGCGCCAGCCTGTCATCGCAAACCCTTTTGAAAAACCGGAGATTAAAATTGTATGCTCACGCATATGTTTCACACTCGCAAAGCTTGTATATGTCTCATCATAGACAAGCTCTGCATAAATTTCATCGGATAGTACAATTAAATTGTATTTCTCTATAATGACCGCAATTTTTTCTAACTCTTCTTTATTTAAGAGCGTCCCTGTCGGGTTGTTTGGCGAACATAATAAAATCGCTTTTGTTTTCGTTGTAATTGCAGCCTCAATCTGCTCCGGCTGCACTTTAAATGCGTTGGTTGGAGATGCAGAAACAGGTACAGGTACCCCGCCAGCTAGCGTAACAAGCGGTGCATATGATACAAAACTCGGTTCAATAACAATAACTTCATCACCAGGATTTACAATTGCACGCATTGCGACATCTAACGCCTGACTTGCCCCAACCGTTACAATAATTTCTTCTTTCGGGTCATAAGATACTGTAAATTGTTTTTCTAAATATTTTGCAATTTCTTCGCGCAGTTCTAATAATCCAGCATTCGCGGTATATGCCGTATATCCCTCTTCTAATGAACGAATACAAGCTTGTCTTACATTCCAAGGCGTTACAAAGTCAGGCTCGCCAACACCTAATGAAATAACACCTTTCATACCCACCGCTAAATCAAAGAACTTACGAATACCGGACGGTTGTAAAGATTGTGCTGCTTTTGATAATTCAAATTTACTCATGGTACCACCACAATTCGTTTATCATCATCTTTGTTTTCATATATAATTCCCTCATGTTTATACTTTTTCAAAATAAAATGCGTTGTCGTCGATACGACAGATTCAATTGTCGCTAACTTTTCAGCTACAAATGTTGCAACTTCAGCCATCCCTTTTCCTTCTACAGTAATGGAAAGGTCATATGTACCTGACATTAAATAAACTGACTTCACTTCTGGATATCGGTAAATTTGCTCAGCTACCGCGTCAAATCCAACGCCGTGCTTCGGTGTAACTTTCACATCAATCATTGCTGTTAAACCTGTATGCTCTTTTACCTTTGTCCAATCAATCAGCGTCACATAGTCTACAATCACTTTTTCTTTTTCTAATTTTTCAAGGATTGCTATCACTTCTTCTACATCTATGTTTAACATTTTGGCTAATGTTTCTTCAGATAATCGGCTGCTTTTTTCAAGACAAGCTAACAATTCTAATTCTTTTTCTGTCATCATATTCGTCCTTCCCTTTTTGTGTATTTTCTAAATTATACAGACTGCTTTTCCTATTTGAAAAGAAGATTTTTTCAGAGAATTATGTAACAATAAGGTGAAACTTCCTTTTGGGGTATTCTTCTCCAAAAGGTTAGTTGAACCAATCGGGCTTTTACCGCCTAAAAGTAGCGGGATAATATAAAAAGGGGATGAAACCATGAAACAAAGAGTATACATTGCAGAACAAGTTCCTGCCTTTGTTGAAGAATATATCGCTGAGCATTATGAATACGAAGCGTGGAATAGCAACGAAAAAATCCCGCGCCATGTACTATTAGAAAAAGTAAAAGATACACATGGACTATTAAATTTCGGGGCAATCATTGATGAAGAATTACTCCAAGCAGCTCCACAGTTGAAGGTAGTAAGTAATATTTCTGTCGGCTATGACAACTTCGATATCGAAGCTATGAAAAAAAGAAACATAATCGGAACAAATACACCGTACGTGTTAGATGATACTGTTGCTGATCTTGTATTTGCCTTAATGCTATCTACCTCTCGCCGCGTTTGCGAACTTGATCGTTATGTGAAATCTGGAGAATGGAATGCAGAAATTAGCAAAGAACATTTCGGCTTAGACGTTCACCATCAAACAATCGGAATCATCGGCATGGGTCGAATAGGAGAAGTTGTTGCGAAACGTGCGAAATTCGGATTCGATATGGATGTTTTGTATTACAATCGGAGCCGTAAGGAAAAAGCCGAACGAGAGCTTGGCGCAACATATTGTGAATTAGAAACATTACTGCAAAAAGCAGATTTCATCGTTTTACTTACACCATTAACAGAAGAAACATATCATTTAATCGGAGAAAAAGAATTTAATTTAATGAAGAAAACAGCTGTTTTTATTAATGCATCTCGCGGTAAAACAGTGAATGAAGCAGCATTAATTGAAGTGCTGCAGCAAAAGAAAATTTTCGCCGCAGGCATTGACACATTTACACAAGAACCAATTGAAAAGGATAACCCATTGTTATCTCTGCAAAATGTCGTTACGCTCCCTCACATTGGTTCCGCAACGTTAAAAACACGTCAAAACATGGCGATGACAGCAGCAAAAAACTTAGTAGCCGGACTACAAGGGAATACACCTCCAAATCTCGTCAATGAACTGAAATAATCACCGAAAAGACAAGACCATATCACGATGGTTTTGTCTTTTTGGTATAAAGCAAAACTTCCTTCTATGACACTCTTCCCTAGAAGGTTAGCCCTCATCAATCGGAACCTTACAATTGGTTTGCTTTTCCTCCTGTTTTCACTTCCTCCATGGGATAATTTCTCCTGAAAAGGAGATGATATGAACAAAAAACGACGGAGTGATGAAGATGGAAAAAGAAGTTCACCTCCCCCACTTCACCTTTTCTACAAGAGGGATTACGGTTCATTATGAGCTCTATCAGTCTTTCAACGAAGAAGACAAACCAACATTTGTCTTAATTCACGGTTTTCTCTCTTCGACCTTTAGCTATCGGCGTCTCATTCCGCTTTTAGCTCAGCAAGGGAACGTGATCGCTCTAGATTTACCGCCATTTGGAAAGAGTGATAAATCATTTCATTTCACCTATTCTTATCAAAATCTCGCAACGATTGTTATTGAACTCATTGAACATTTACAGGCAAGAAACGTTATTTTAGTAGGACATTCAATGGGCGGACAAATTGCGTTATATATAAACCGATCGCGGCCTGATTTAATCCAAAAGACCGTTCTTTTATGCAGTTCAAGCTATTTATCACGAGCAAGATTGCCGCTTATTTATACTTCTTATTTACCGTTCTTTCATTTATACGTAAAAAATTGGATTATACGACGAGGCATCATCTATAATTTAATGAATGTTGTTCACGATCATTCTTTAATCGATGACGAAATGATGCAAGGCTATGCAGCACCTTTTTATGATAGTCGCATCTTTCCTGCACTAACCCGCATGATTCGAGATCGCGAAGGAGACTTAACATCAAAAGAGCTACAAAAAATTAAGACACCTACTTTGCTCATTTGGGGAGAAAAAGATCGTGTTGTTCCTATTAATATTGGACACCGATTACACAATGACCTGCAGCATTCACACTTTATCTCTTATGAAAACACAGGACATCTATTACCAGAAGAAAAGCCGGAGCACGTATACGAAGAGATTATGACTTTCTTAGCAAATTGAACACATTCGGCACATACCAGCAGTAAGTCCCCGATAAAGAAAGAGGCTGACATCCAAAAGTCCAATTTCAATAAACTTTTAGATATCAGCCTCTTCCTCTTGCTACTAGCCTTTTGGAGAAGAACACCCCAAAAAAAGTTTCACTTTACCCCGCTCTAACAGTCGGTAAGATGCTTAGCTTCGAAGAATCAACAAACCGGCTGTAAGAGCCCGATTAGTTCAACTAACCTTTTGGAGAAGAACGCTCCAAAAGGTTAGTTGAACTTTATAGCGTACAGCTTCCGCCATCTTTTAATAGTAACAATTGTTCTGCTAACCATTGACACTTTTCAATAGGTAATGTTTTTTCAAATGATAGCACATAAATGTGCTGTATTTTCTTTGCGATATATTTCGCATCATCAAATGCACTTACAATGTAGACTATGTCACTTGCTTCTGTTTCATAAAATTCCGGTCCCATTTGAAACGGATCCCAATTCTTCACAAAGTCTATCATCTTCTCATATGTCCCCATACATTTCCCGCCTTTTTCTTATTTTCCACTTTTCTTTATCGTATCATATCAGCTATGCTAGAAGAAACAGAGGAACATTCAGTATTTTCTATCTATTATGGAAAGGAGTAACAAATATGGGGAACTTTAACGAAATAATAAATCGCCGCGGTACAGACTCAACAAAATGGGATACACATAATAACGAGGAACTTCTTCATGCCTGGATTGCAGACATGGACTTCCCTGTTCCTTCACCAATTCAAGACGCCTTAAAAAGACGGTTACACCATCCTATTTTCGGTTATAACACTTCAAGTGTACAAGTAAAAGAATCCATTTGTCATTGGGTAAAAACACAATATAATTGGGTCATTGAAAAAGAATGGCTTGTCTTTAGTGCTGGCATCGTTCCTGCACTTAGTGTTTCTGTACAAGCTTTTACTGAAAAGCAAGATTCAGTAGTTGTACAGCCTCCTGTATACCCACCATTTTTCGAAATGGTAACAACAAATAGTCGTCAAGTGCTTACCAATCCATTGCACCTAGAAAACGGTGTTTACAAAATGGATTTTGAACAATTAGAGAAACAATTTCAGCAAGGTGTAAAACTGATGTTTCTATGTAGTCCACATAATCCAATTGGACGTGTATGGACAGTAGAAGAATTAACAAAACTCGGTACGCTCTGCGAATTATATGATGTAATCGTCGTTGCAGACGAAATTCATGCTGATATTATCTTCAATGGGCGCAAACATATACCACTTGCCTCTTTATCACCAAACTTAGCAAAGCGAACTGTTACATGTATCGCTCCAAGTAAAACATTTAATATTGCTGGGCTGCAAGCATCAGTTATTATTATTCCAAATGAAAAGCTGCGAGACGCCTTTACCGCTGTGCAGAATCGCCAAGGCTTTCATGGTTTAAACACATTTGCTTACGCAGCAATGCAAAGTGCATACACAGAATGCAATGAATGGCTAACAGAGCTGTTACCTTATATAGAAGAGAATGCACGATTTGCATGTAATTTCATTAAACAGCATATTCCGAAACTATCCGTCATTCAGCCGAATGGTACATTCTTACTTTGGATTGATTGTTCCAAACTTGAACTAACTCAAAATGAGCGAATGGATGTATTAGAGAAAAAAGGAAAAATCATTGTAGAGCCAGGAGAAAAATTTGGCGTTGGCGGTGAGCATCACATTCGTTTAAATATCGGCTGTCCACGCCCAGTATTAGAAGATGCGCTCCACCGCTTACAATGCGCGTTTTCTTGTACTTCCAAAGAAAAGCTATCTATGTAACTTAAGCCTGGTTATTATACACTCCAACATTCTTGGAATAAAAGAGCTGGAATTTTTCTTTCCAGCTCTTTCATTTATCTTTTATCGGTATCCACACCTCTTCTTTTGCGTTTAAGTGGTGGGTAGTTGACGGTAGAGAGTTCATTGCACATCTGTAAATGTGAACGGCAAGCGAGTACCATTCGCTTGCCGTTTTTTCATAGCTTCGTATGTATCCGAATTCCTTTTGCTTTCTCTTTTTCATCCTTCACACGTACAATCAAGTCATATGAGCCGGGTTTCGGTGCTTCAAAAGAAAGCAGACCTTCTTTTTGGGAAGTGATTTCTTCTTCATGAATAACCTTATCGCCTTCTATGATTTGCAATAAAATTGTACCTTCTTCAACGGCTGCTTCATAAGGTATTTCCACATTACCTTTTTCAGCTTTAATCGTTTGCACATCGTGAGTACCTTGCAAAGAGCCAATTTTCAAAGTAGTTTCGCCGTCATTTTGAACCTTTGTGACTTTTGTTGCTACATTGCATGCGCTTAATAATATAACAAGACTAAGAATAAGAAGTGAACGTAACAATTTCATAAAATCTCCCCCTTTTTATGTATATATTCTATTATAAAGGGTTTTTCTAGATAATTTTCCCATAAATCAGCATAAGGGTATCAAATGAGGAAAATATATTCTTTAATAAAAATCCGCTGCTGCGCCAAATCAGAATCTGTATGGTGATAGATTCATATAAGATCCGACGCAGTAGCGGTAATTAAAATTTTCCGAAGTCAAAAATTATAGCGAACACAAAAAGCGCAGTAAGGAGAAAAACCAAACTCAAATAAATTAAAGTACAGCGTCTGAATGCAGAAAGTGGAACACCAGAAGCTTGCGCATAATGGGAAGCAGTCAAACCAGCCAAAATACCCATAATGACAAACCACGGTTCGTAAAACAAGAGATCCCATATAGCTAAGCTATGGACATCGACTACAGTCCAGCCAGGGAAGTTAATTGTAATGACACCTGCCAAAAGCATAGCTTTTGTAATCATGCCACTGGCTCCATGAGCAATTAAAAAGGCAGTTCCGATAAGAGTAGGGATTAATAAAATAAGACGATGGATCTTTCTGCCTCCAATCAACGGCACCCATTTCGGAATGACCTTTCCCCATGGTTTGATAAGTGTAAGCAAGGCAAATCCACATAACATGATGATAACACCAGCAATGTAACTTGCCATATAAAATGATTTAGGGTCATTAAGTTGGCCCGAAAGGCCTATATTCCCCCCTGCCGCTTCATAAAATCGAACAAAAACTGCATACATAAATGCCCATAGGCAACCAACGTAACCAGGCCATACCGCTTTCTTTGTAAAGCGTTCAAAAATATTCAATATTTGCATCGAAGATTCCCCATTATTCGTTAGTTTGCTCATATTTATTCACCTCTCTTTTTCGGTTTCAATTTTGATTACCTCTTCCGCAATGAGTACATTTACCACGCCGGCGATAATAGTAAGCAATGGCAGCAAGACCAAGTGCTACTCCCCATGGCATCCAGAAAATCATAGGTCCAATCGTTCCCCATATCTGACTGAGAAGGAGGGTATCGGCTGGCATAAAGTGAAATATCACAGCAAAAAAACTAAAGGTAAAAACAAATCCAGCTGCAGTTACAGCAATGGCTATAATAGAAGCTGGAACTACCGCGAGCATGATAGGAACTCTTTTGCCACCAATGAACGGGAACCAACTTGGGAATATTTCACCCCATTTTTGAATCAAACCAAGTGTAAGAATTCCTCCACCTACACAAATAGACCCAAATACCCATTCTGTTATCTGTGCCATAGGATTAACTTTTGAAAGCTCGTGAAATAACTGCGTGTCTACCCCTAAAGGGATATTAAGTGCCCACGCAAAACGTGTCAGGGCATAAGGAATAGGCGCAAGAGCCGCGATAATGGTCAACCATCTTCCCCAGCGTACCAATAAAAATGTGTGTCCACTCTCTGTCCGTCCACAATATTCACAAGCATCACGAGTCCTACGTTGATATGCAACAGCAGTCATGATCCAAAGCAGAGCACCTGTAATACAAATAATCTGATTGAACATACTCCAGTTAAAAGCAAACTTAAATAAAAAGGCATAAGCCATAGCTGCAATTAGGCTAAAATCAGGAATAAAAAGGAGCAAGGCAACAGCAAAGCACCAAGCAAAAGTAAGGAATAGCCACCTAAGAAGAACACCTCTCCGCGTTTTTTGCATAGCTACGCCAATCACTGTTCCTAATAAACAAAGAATAACAAAAATGAGGCCTCCAACTTTGGATGGAAGATAAGTAACCATAGCCGCAACCAGTGTATCACCTTTGAAGGGATAACCCGCCCCTCCAAGTAACCAGTAGAGCTGTACAACACCGTAAAGCAGCGACCATCCCGCAGCGCCATATCCAATCCATAAGGGCCATCGTTTAAAGCCTTTCCCAAGCTTTTCTTCAATTATCGGCGATGAAGTTTCCATTGAAATTCTCCTCTTTTCTTTACTATTTTAAATACCTACGAAACTAACCGAATGGGGTATTGGCACTTATTTATGTTTCAAAATTTAACCCCACCATCATTCTAATCAGCGAAGATTAAAATGATGGTGGGGTCTAGTTTAAATTTCGTTTAACTTTTGCCAGGCGAGCTAATGCATGTACAGTGCTTATTTCGTTTACAGTTCAATTTTTTCATATAGATAAATGCGAGTACCGTTCGTAGAACTTGTTATTTTCCATTCCAGATTCATTTCTTGGAGCATCAATGAAACAATGGATAAACCAATTCCTGCTCCTTTTTCATTAGAGATGCTATCCATTCCAGGGCCTTTGTCCTCAATAACAATAGCAGTCCTTCCATCTAACTCTTCCAAACTTATACCAACATACCGTCCGGCTTTTGCGTGTCTAACAGCGTTCTGAAATAGATTATCTAATATACGGGTAAACCAGTGCGGATCGATATTCCACATTAATGCTTTTTCTGACAAACGAACCTCTACTTCAAATCCTTCCTTTTCAAATACAGGAAACCACCCTGCAGCGGAAGTCCGGGTTAATCGGATAATATCTGTCTCCTTCTGTTGCAAAGTATATTTCCCGGCCGATAATAGCGTGTAGGAAAGAAGGTTTTCGAGCAATTGGCTAAGAGCATCTACTTTTCTTTCAATCAAATGAAGCGATTCCCTCCCTTTAGGAGATAAAGTTTCCTTTTGCAATGAATAAGCATGTCCACGGATGGTGGTAAGTGGTGTCCGTAAATCGTGTGATATATTAGCAATCAATTGTTTACGAAGAGCTTCCTCCTCCAGTTCACGTTTCCTACTGTTTGTCAACTCGTCAATCATATGATTGAATGCCAACCCTAATTGCGCGATTTCGTCCTTTTTACGAACGAGAATTTTCTGAGGAATGCCATTCTCATCGACTTCGGCCATTGCGGTTTGTAGTTGAACGAGCCGTTTGCGAATTTTCGAGAAAAATACCCAAGATGTAATTAGAAAAATTGCAAAGACAAGCGCAGCATATACCAGCAAAAACTTATCATCGACGGCAGACAGGTTGGGTGGTTTTGTAACGGAAAGAGGGACTTGAAAAACCATAAAGCCTTGGCTCTGGTCGCCGCCAATAAAAGCAATCATTGTGAACAGGTCATTATCAACATTTTTCTTCATAAATTTCGTGCTTTCCTGAAACGTCCATTGGTCAGGGATACTCTGTTTTTCGGGAAGCTTGAGCTGCGTTTTGCCTGCGGCGTCAACCCAGAACATTGTCGCCATTGAATATCGTTCTTTTAACGAACGGAGTTGTTTGTCCACTTGATCCGGGGGCGCCCCGTTCAACTTTGCTGCCTCATCATTCCACATTTGTTCCAACTTTTTTGTATCCATATACTTGACCTTTTGGTGCATCTCCTTGTCTAGTGTGAATTTCGGCAAATAATAAAGAGGTAAAACAAACGGCCATAAAACGAGCGCAGTTGTAATGATCAACAAATATCTAGCTAACAGCGAATGTCGGAATTTCATTGTTTCACCCTGTATCCAATACCGCGAATTGTTTCAATTATTTGTGGTTTACTTGGCTCCTGCTCTATTTTTTCGCGTAAATGGCGGATATGTACCATTAAGGTTTTATCTCCTTCGATATATGGATTTCCCCATACAGCCTCATAAATTTGTTCTTTTGTTAAGATTTGGTTTGGATGACGGAGCAAATAGGTGAAAATTTGAAATTGCTTAGCCGTAAGTATGACATCATTATTCGATCTGGAATCCACAATGCGGTTCTCATTCAAATAAATACGGAGATGTGATAGTACAATGAGCGGGGAGCTTATCTTGTCAAACCGTCTGAGCAGCACTTCCACCCGTGCCGCGAGTTCATCGGGATGAAAAGGCTTTGTCATATAATCATCTGCAAACTGCAGCCCCTGCAACTTATCATCAATCGATGATCTGGCAGATAGCATTAAAATAGGGGTCTTTGGAAATTCCTTTTTCAATCGCTGTCCAACTGAAAAGCCATCCAATCCTGGAAGCATAATATCAAGGATTACTAGGTCGATTTCCGCCATATGTTCAATGGAACCTTCACCTGAAGTAATCCAAGTTACTTGATAGCCCCGCTCGAATAAATCTTCACATACCCAAGCACCAATTTCCTTATTGTCCTCAATATATAGAAGCTTCTTTTTCATGTAATCCCCCTTCTTTATCCCCACCTATCTTCTTTAGAAAAGCGGAAGCGGCTCGCTCAGAATCGCAGGACGTTGGAGTCCCCGACAGAGAGGTGCTTTTTACCTCGTCCGAGGGGGCGAAACGACCGGAGATTCTAGCCGCTAGAGCTGGACAACGTTTCTCTCTGAATCTTGAGGCAAGGGTCTTACCGCTCATAAGCATAGGGGTAAAATGGAAATATTGTATATTAATAGATTATATTAATACAAACTGAGGTATCAAGTAATAAAATAAATATTGTCAGGTGATAAAGTGAAACTTCCATGTCCATTCTTCGCCAGCTGCTCATCGCCGTGAAATTGTCCGTGCTTTGGCGGCTGTCGCACGCGAATATGAGTTACCTTACACGATTTGTGCCCGCATCCAAAAACTTGTATCGACGATTTTAACATCCAAATATATAAAGGCTGCCGAGACTTTCCCAGCAGCCTTTAAACGTTCGGTTTTCCGAACGTTTTTCTTTACTTCCCTTTTTCTTTTTCCTTTTTTATATCCGAGGCTTTTTTTACAATCACACCACATACAATTCGTTTTCCAGAATTTCCAGCTGGTTGCGTCATTCCATCATCTGCATTTTCTGTAATAATAAGCGATGTGCCGTCTTTACTATGCAACGTTGTTTTTCCCTCTTTTAAAGTCACTTGCGATGCAGTAAGATCCGCTTTAATCTTTCCTTGACCATCTGCAATTACATTCGGTAAATCTCCGTTTTCAGGCCCTTCCGGATGCAATAACCCATGCTTCTTTTTACCGAGATTAAGATGATTTCCAGAAGAAATAAAGTCTGGTGCTTTACATTCACCCACGGCATGAATATGTACTCCGTGTGTACCAGGTGTAAATCCTTCTGCTTTAATAGAAATCTTTACACTGCTTGTCTGCTGGGCAAACTTAGCCGTTCCAACTTTATCTCCAGAAGCATTGTAAAGCTCCACTTCTATGTTTGTCGACTTCTCTTGTGCACATCCAGCAAAGAGGACAGCTGCGAAACATCCCAATACGAGTTGCTTTTTCATCCGTATTCCCTCCAGACTTATTCTGTTCTTATATTGTCCGAGCCTAGAAGGAAACATACAAAAACTCCCGCTACTTATAGACGCTATACTTAAGACAATTCTCGACGAAAAAACATCTGTAAGTACCCGATTGGTGAGGGCTAACCTTTTGGAGAAGAACGCTCCAAAAGGAAGTTTCACTTTACCGCTTCTCTTGTCCCATGATACGTTTTTCCATCTCTTTTAAATTCTCTGCTTCTCGTTCTGATGATTTAATAAAAATACGCCACGTCACAACTGCTCCGATAAGAAATAATACACATACAATACCAGGTATAATATATTCTGTTTTGTCTTCTGGAAAGTATAAAGGCATCATAAATCTTCACTCCTTTGTTTAACCCGCATTAACGGGCAGTAAGACCCCCACTGATGGAAGTTTCACTTTATTTCCTTATACAACCAATTATACAGAAAATTCAGTTTAAATAAAACTTCCTTTCTTTTTTGACTCCTTCTCTTCCATTGCTTACTATGAGAAAGAGGTGAAAAATTATGAATGAAACATTCCAAATTGGTGATGTCGTAACAGGCATTTACAAAACAGGGAAGTACATTGGCGAAATTACAAACGTTCGCCCGCAGCATTATCTTGTAAAGGTGCTCGCAGTTGTGAAACATCCAATGCAAGGCGACTTACATAACGTAAAACAAGCTGACGTGCCCTTTTTCCATGAACGCCGCGCCTTAGCATTTCGTGAACAAACAAATATCCCACAGCAAATGGTCAAGCACTATGAAGGTGACGTACCTGATTATAAAGAATCGCTTCAAAAAGCATTAACAGAACAAATGCAACAATTCCAAGAGGACGACTCTCCATTTGCACAGCGAAGCTTACAAATGCTAGAACAATTAAAGCATGATTATCAATTGTAAACTCAGCACTGCTTATTAGTTGAACCAATCGGGGTCTTACTGCCCAAAAGTAGCGGGATAAACAAAACAGCCAAATTACAATTACGATTGTAATTTGGCTGTTATTGTGCACTTACCTTTTTTAATACTTTCGAAAAATCTACAAGCTCACCAAGTGTTGGAGGAGCTGGTTTTACTAAGTATTGTTTATCTTTCTCAACAAGTTTAAAAATGTTATATGTCGTCATCGCATCATCTAACGCACAGTGATGCTTACCTGTAGCAACCTTTCCGTACGCCTCAATAGCTTTCCATAATCCAGTTTGATTGCGATCCCCAAAAAAACGCTTATACTCTAACGATAAATCACGGCATTGCCCCGTAAATGGATAAGGAATATTCGCCACTTCGCAATTATGTTTCAGCACTCTCATATCCATATTTCCCCACGTCACAACTGTTGTACCGCAACGTTTATCATAGTTTGCTAGCCTTTCAACAAGTGTTGCAAATAAAATCCCACCATCCACTGCTTCTTGCTGAATTCCTAAAAACTTTTTGCACCGCTCTGTTAACGATGAAAAAGTTTCCGGTTTTACATAAGAAGAATACGTATCAACTACAACATGATTTACAACCGAGACAATTCCTACTTCAATAATTTCCGGGAAAAATCCTTTTGGCTTTTTTCGATTCTGAGGCATCGTGAACTCAAAATCTAAAAATAAAAGTTGTTGTTCATCCATACGATCCCTTCCTTATAAATTCTTCCATATTCATCCATTATATCACACCAAATAACCACGAACACGTTTACATACATGAATCCTAATTGAGAAAGGAAAAGCCTCCGTAGGAGCCTAATTGCTTCAATGAGATGTATCTTATATATATGTCAAATAACAGCAAATATTTTCAAAAACAAGAAAATAACTCAATTCATTTGTGCAGAAAATATGACAAAACCATCGCTTTCATTTACATCTTACATTTTTCTACTTTATAATAACTTTAATTGTGTTTATTACATAATTGTATGAAACAATAAGAAAAACGACTGAGAGGAGATGGGATTTTTGCACGAAACAACACAAGAAATTGCAAACTGGCAATACTATTTTGCAATTGCTGTCTTTTTAGTTACATATGCTATCATCATTTCTGAGAAAATTAACCGCGCTGTCATCGCACTGCTTGGTGCAGCTTTAATGGTAATTGTAGGAGTTGTTGATTTACATAACGCTTTTACGAAGCATATTGAATGGGGAACGATTACCTTACTCATCGGTATGATGATTTTAGTTAACATTACGAGCAAATCAGGGGTCTTTCAATATGTTGCGATTAAATCAGCTAAGAAAGCGAAAGGAAATCCAATTCGTATTTTAATTATTCTTTCTTTATTAACTGCAGTTGGCTCCGCTTTTTTAGACAACGTAACAACGGTTCTTCTCGTTGTACCAGTTACACTATCTATCACACGTATTTTACAAGTAAACCCTGTTCCGTATTTAATATCAGAAATTATTTTCTCAAATATCGGTGGAACAGCTACACTTATTGGTGATCCTCCAAATATTATGATTGGTTCTGCAAATAAACATTTAGATTTTAATGCTTTCTTAGTGAACTTAGCTCCAATTGTAATCATTATTATTGCAGTGACAGCAGTTATGCTGTATTTCATGTATAGAAAACAATTAATTGCTGATCCAATCCAAATTAAAAAATTAATGAGCCTAGATGAAAAGCAATACATTAAAGATCCGGTACTAATGAAAAAATCATTAACTGTACTAGGACTTACAATCATCGGATTCATGACACACTCTATTTTTCACATTGACGCAGCAGTTATCGCCTTAACAGGAGCAACCGTATTAATGTTAATCGGTGTAAAAGAACATGAAATTGAAGATGTATTTGCTAATGTAGAATGGGTTACAATTTTCTTCTTTGCTGGTTTATTCGTACTTGTTGGCGGTCTTATTGATATCGGTTTAATTGAATCGTTAGCACAACAAGTATTAAATATAACTGGCGGTGACATTTCCTTCGCTGCTGTACTTATTTTATGGGTATCTGGTATCGCTTCTGCAACGATTGATAATATCCCATTCGTTGCAACAATGATCCCGCTTATTAACGATATGACAATTGGGCTTGGTTTAACACCATCCGATGCGCAAGTCGATGTACTTTGGTGGGCATTAGCACTTGGTGCTTGCTTAGGAGGAAACGGAACATTAATTGGGGCATCTGCAAACGTAATTGTTGCAGGTATTGCAAACCGAGAAGGCCACAGCTTTAGCTACATGGAATTCTTAAAAGTTGGCTTCCCAATTACAATTGTTTCATTAATCATTTCGAACATTTATATTTATTTACGCTACTTAATGTAAGAAAAAACGGAAGGGATCCCCCTTCCGTTTTTTCTTCTCCTCAATATCTCGGTTCTTTATTTCGGATAATGAATAAATGAATCGGAAGAAAAATAGAACATGTAATAATGTGTAGAAATGTATATAGCACTGCATTTGTTGTGTATCTTTCTAATAATAAATAGGTGACATAAACTCCTAATACAAATAACAAAATTGATGATACAACATTTAAAAATGGAATCCATCCGATAATAAAACAGGCTACATATACACCGATTAATTTCCAACCCGATTGCGGCTGCATAAATTGTGGTAATTTCTTTCCAATTAAGTCTCCCCATGTTTTACAATTTAAAAATGGGATAAATGCAAAAAAGGAATCTTCCAGGCCCTCAGCCTTTGCCATGTTATACAGCGCAAAGGCAGTTAATAAATATGCTGCCACAGCCCAAACTAAAAAGATAATAATAAAAATAAGTCCTAACGCGAAAAAACCTGCTATAATTCCGTCATCTGCTGAACCGCTTATTACAACTTGATCTCCCATCTTGATGCCTCCTTCTATGTTCGTTCTATTCTTTTTCTATATATTCGTAACGGAAAGTATTAAGAAGCGAATAAAAAAATTTTTATCTCGTCCAAAAAGCGTTACACTTAAATAGAAAAATAAAAATAAGGAGTGAACATATGCATCCATTCACCGAAAGCTTACAAAAACACTTTGAATCACATCGCAACCGTGAAAAAGCAGAATCGATGGAACGTTATATGAAAAATCACTTTCCGTTTCTCGGCATTCAAACACCGGAGCGAAAACAGTTATTTCGTGAAGTACTACAAAGCAACGAAGCACCAAAAGCAGCAGAACTTCCTGTTATTCTTCACGAACTATGGGCACTGCCAGAACGAGAATTCCAAATGGTCGCTTTAACTCTATTAGATAAATATCGCAAACAATTAAATGAAACTCATTTACCACTGTTAGAAGAGCTCATTACTACAAAATCATGGTGGGATTCTGTGGATATGCTTGCAAGTCATTTTGTCGGCCTTATCTTGGCGGCGCATCCACATTTAATCGAACCGTATGTGCAAAAGTGGATGGCGTCTGACAATATGTGGCTACAGCGGACATGTCTTTTATTCCAGCTAAAGTATAAAGAAAAAACAGATACAAAACTTCTCTTCTCGTTAATCGAGCAGCTCAGTCACTCAAAAGAATTTTTCATTCAAAAAGCAATCGGCTGGGTACTTCGAGAATACGCAAAAACAAATCCAGAAGCTGTATGGGAATTCGTACAAACCCATCATCTTGCACCGCTTAGTAAACGGGAAGCCACTAAACATATTAAAGATGTATTTGTGCAGTAGGTTTTAGGCTATACTACATAACAGATACTGCATATATTACGCTAAACGCTTCTCTCTATTGTGAATTAGAAGAGAACATGATAGAATATGGTCATCTATTTTTTAAATATGGTAGCGATGAAGGACAAATAAGTACTTGCAAAAACGAAGCGATTCAGGGATGGTGAAAGCCTGGAACTGCAAGGAAAAAGGCAGTCCCGAGCAATACAATATAAAGTGGACATACAATTTTGTGTGTCAACTAGGGTGGAACCGCGGGCAAACGCTCGTCCCTAGGCTAAATAAGCCTAGAGACGAGCGTTTTTTTTATTGAAAAGCAGAAGTGGCTCGCTCAGAATGTGAGGGGGATGGAGCTTCTGACATAGAGGCGCTTTTGGCCTCGGCGGAAGAAGCGAAGCCACCGAATATTCTAGCCACTGGAGCTGGATCTATTGAAAAGCGGAAGCGGATCATCCCTAATTATCGCTTCTACAAGTACCGCTCTATCCTTCATCGCCAATACGTTACCTTTCAAGGAGGAATGGAAAATGGCTTCAATGGAACAAATCGTAAACTTAGCAAAGCATCGTGGTTTTGTTTTCCCGGGTTCTGAAATTTACGGCGGTCTTGCAAATACTTGGGATTACGGTCCACTTGGTATCGAATTAAAAAACAACGTGAAAAAAGCTTGGTGGAAAAAATTCATTCAAGAATCTCCGTATAACGTAGGTTTAGACGCAGCAATTTTAATGAACCCAAAAACTTGGGTAGCATCTGGTCACGTTGGAAACTTCAACGATCCAATGATCGACTGTAAAAAATGTAAAGCGCGCCACCGTGCTGATAAATTAATCGAAGATGCTTTAGATGCAAAAGGCATCGAAATGATCGTTGACGGTCTTACTTTCGATCAAATGGCTGGATTAATGAAAGAACACGAAGTAAAATGTCCAGATTGCGGCAGCGAAGACTTCACTGAAATTCGTCAGTTCAACTTAATGTTTAAAACATTCCAAGGTGTTACAGAATCTAGCACAAACGAAATTTTCCTTCGTCCTGAAACAGCACAAGGTATTTTCGTAAACTTCAAAAACGTTCAACGCTCTATGCGTAAAAAGCTTCCATTTGGTATCGGCCAAATCGGTAAAAGCTTCCGTAATGAAATTACACCTGGTAACTTTACATTCCGTACGCGTGAGTTTGAACAAATGGAACTTGAATTCTTCTGCAAACCTGGCGATGATTTAGAATGGTTCACATTCTGGCGCAGCACTTGTAAAAACTGGCTTCTAGCACTTGGTATGAACGAAGAAAGCATGCGTCTTCGCGACCACGGTGAAGAAGAATTATCTCATTACAGTAACGCAACAACTGATATCGAATTTAAATTCCCATTTGGTTGGGGCGAACTTTGGGGCATCGCGTCTCGTACAGACTTTGACTTAAACCGTCATATGGAGCATTCTACTGAAGACTTTAACTATGTAGATCCACAAACGAATGAGCGTTACGTACCATACTGCATCGAGCCATCTCTTGGCGCAGACCGCGTAACATTAGCATTCTTATGTGATGCATACGAAGAAGAGCAATTAGAGAACGACTCTCGTACAGTTCTTCGTTTCCACCCAGCATTAGCACCATTTAAAGCAGCAATCCTGCCGCTTTCTAAAAAGCTATCTGAAGGTGCACAAGAAGTGTTCGCAGAACTTGCAAAAGACTTCATGGTGGACTTCGATGAAACAGGTTCTATCGGTAAACGTTACCGCCGTCAAGACGAAATCGGTACACCATTCTGTATCACTTACGACTTCGACTCTGTTGAAGACAAAGCAGTTACAGTACGTGACCGTGACACAATGGAACAAGTACGTATGCCAATTAGCGAACTAAAAGGATTCTTAGAGAAGAAAATCCAGTTTTAATGAGAAAACGACTGCTTAAAGCAGTCGTTTTTTTCATCTTCTCAATATATCGGCGCTTCGACAAGATATAAAGTGAAACTTCCATCAGTGATGCTTTTCTCACTGATGGAAAGCTCTCACCAATCGGGCTTTTACGGGCAGTTTTCTTCCACGCTCTTTTCCAGCCTGTACTGCCCGTTAATGCGGGATAAAGACCCTTCGACAATATTCAACATATGAATATTCCATGCACTAGCACTGGATCACACCGAGAAAAAGATAAAAACGATTGCCCATATCGGCAATCGTTTTTATCTTTTCTCTTTCACCGCAATTGTACATCTTGAAATACAAATTAAAGTATTGTCTTCATCAATAATCCGAATATCCCACACCATTGTTGATTTCCCTTTATGAAGTGGTGTTCCGATCGCTGTTACAATTCCTTCTCGTTTTGAATGTATATGATTTGCATTAATTTCAAGACCGAAGCACAGATATTTATCTTGATCAATCAAATTATATGTACCAACACTTGCAACTGTTTCTGCTAGAGCGACAGATGCTCCTCCGTGTAAAAAACCGAATGGTTGATGCGTACTTCCGTGTACTGGCATTGTTGCTACAACCTTCTCTTCTGTCATTTCTAATAATTCAATACCTAATGCTTCCATTAATGTTTTAGGCATACGATTATCCCCTTTCGAATTACCAAAAAATGCATAATAATATCTATTTCTTTTCAAACTATCAGTAAATCTATAATACATGGAGGTACATTTTATGAAGAAACTATTATATATTCTATTATTTTTTTGCTTCTCTATCGCTATTGTACCAAAAAATGCAATAGCAGCCCAACCATCTAACCTTACAATTAAAGTTCATACTATGACCCAAAAAGGTAAGAACTCTTATTTTGAATATCAATTCAACTATCCACAATTCCATAACATTCCAGATGAACAATTTCAAAAGAAATTAAATACGTATTATGAAAAAAGCACGAACAAATTTAAAAAGAACTTAGAAAAAGATGCGAAAACATATTATGAACAATCAAAAGAAACAGGTGCCCCGTTCCATCCATATATCGCAAATGTTGACTACAAGGTTGGATTGAATAAATTCCCATTGGTCAGTCTATATGTAAATTACTATCAATATACAGGCGGCGCTCATGGTATGTACGAATGGAAAGCAAATACATTCGATGTAGAGAAAAATAAACCTCTCCGCTTAGCTGATTTATTTCAAAAAGATAGTCAATATGAAACAATTATTAAGACAGAAATCGCTAGACAAATTGAGCAAAATAAGGCGAATTTCTTCCCTGATGCTGCTGAAAAAGTGATGAACGAAAAAAAACTGAAATATGTTTTAGAACAAGATCATCTCATGATTTATTTCCCACTGTACGAAATTGCACCGTACGTAAGCGGCATTCCACAATTCCGGATTCCTTATACGCTGCTTCGCGAAGTGTTAAAGCCAAAGTATCAAAATATTCTAATTGACAATGCATAGATACATTCAGTACGATAATGTTAACCACAAAACAACTGGAGGTTAACATTATGAGTAAACTTCGTGCATCAGACTTAGCTCTAGCCGCAATGTTTGTCGCACTTATGGCAATTGGTGCAAATATTACATCTTGGGCACCATTTCTACAAGTTGCCGGTGTTCCGCTTTCTATGCAACCATTCTTTGCTATTTTAGCCGGTCTTCTTCTCGGAAGCCGAATCGGGGCCTTATCTATGATTGTTTATGCACTAGTTGGAATTGCAGGAGCACCTATATTCGCTGGCTTTCAAGCTGGATTTAGTACTCTATTAAGCCCAACTGGCGGATTTATTCTTTCTTTCATTGTTGTTGCTTATGTAACGGGTAAAATCGTTGAACGAGTTAAAAACCCAAAATTCGGTACATTTGCTGCTGCTTCTGCTGTCGGAATCATTCTTGTCTATGTCATTGGAACGACTTATATGTACTTAGCTATAAACACCTGGGTAGGCGGTCATATTAGCTATGCAGCTGCTTGGAAAGTTATGATGTGGTTTGCTGTAAAAGATATCATCTTTACAATAATCGGTGCAGTTATTGCACCTCGTATATACTATGCTGTTCGCCGTTCTGCCTATCAGAATAGTCGCTTTGCTTCATAAAGTGAAACTTCCATCAGTGAGGGGTTTTTCACTGATGGTTAGTTGAACCAATCGGGCTTTTACGGGCAGTTATCTCTCCGCTCTTCTCCATCCTTTACTGCCCGCGAATAGCGGGATAAAGTGAAACCATTATTTCATACTATTGTATTGTTATAAGAGGTGAGAATGATTACTGTCTTTTATCACGAACTAAAAAGGATATCCCCCCTATTGGGTGATATCCTTTTTTCATGGGAAACAGTTATGTTACCAAGATATATTTGATTTTTACATACAAATAAATTATGCTTGAAAAAGAATTAAATTTAAATAAGGAATTGATTATAAATGAGTAGAGAGGCATCTCAAGAAAATACAAAAAGATTTCTCATTGTAACACTATTTTTCACACTTGGGACAGCTTTAGGAAAACTACTTGGATTTGCAAAAGAGGTAACACTTGGAGCTTACTTCGGTACAAATTATGCCGTTGATGCATACGTTGTAGCTTTAAATATACCAACTATTGTTTTCACTGGTATTACAGGGGCTTTCGCCTTTTCTTTCATTCCTATCTTTATGGAGTTAAAAGGAAAAGATCCGCTTAAAGCATATCGTTTTATGAATAACTTTTTAAACATTGTTCTACTTATTTTTTTCATTCCGCTTTTGCTCATTGAATTACAGCCCCGCTTCTTCATTTCAATATTTGCGCATGGGCTCCCTGAGCAAACAGCTTTATTATCGGCTCATCTATTGCAAATTATTTTTCCGACTGTATTTTGCACATTTATGATTGATATTTTTAATGCTTATTTGAACAGTTTACATAAATTTCGTATTACGAGTATGCAATGGGTTGTATTAAACGGTATTACACTTATTATTTTTATTTGCCTTGTACAATGGATTGGAATTTATGCACTAGCATTAGGTGTTATTGTCGGAAACATCGTACAAAATATACTCGTTTATTTCGCCTCCAAGCGTGAGGGATATCGTTATCAATTTATGATTGATTGGAAAGATCCTTCTTTAAAAACCATGATATCTTTGAGCATTCCTGCTTTTATTACAAGTATATCTGTTCAAATTAATCTACTTGTAGATCGTACACTAGTCTCCGGATTAAACGAAGGATCCATCGCAGCTCTTAATTACTCCCAAAAGCTATACTTTATTCCGCTTGGGTTAATTGCTGCTCCTGTCTTAACAGTTATGTATCCTAAATTTGTTGAATACGTAAATCACTCAAACTGGAAAGACTTTATGAAATTAATGGAAACAAATATAAAGGTGCTGTTATATTTATTTATTCCTGTTTTTATTTATTTCACCTTTTTTACAGAGGAAATTGTCAAAGTTGTTTATAACTATGGTGCATTTGGGGAAGATTCTATCATAATGACAGCAACCGCGCTGCAATTTTATGCGTTAGCTGCCCTCATGCAACCTTTAAAAGACTTACTCGATCGCTTGCTTTTTTCTTTGAAACTGAATCGATACATTATGTATGCATCGATTCTTTCCATGATTATAAATGTTATATTATGTATTATACTCGTTAACAAAATTGGTTTAGCTGGTGCAGCTCTTTCCACTTCAATAGCATCAGCCAGCACAGTACTCATGCTATTATGGATGCTCCGAAAATTCATGAAAGAGAAAGAACAGGTGAGCTCGCACTACGGTGGCTTTTTACTTAAATGTATTGTTGCATCTTTTGTAAGTTTGTATACTTCCAAACTGCTGCTTCATTTCTCACACGATACAAAGTTGCTTATCTTATTAGCAATAGCAATTGGTGCCATCGTTTACTTACTCGTCACTTATATATTAAAGATAAAGGAGCTACAACAATTGCTGTCGCTATTTTTAGGTAAAAGGAAGAATATAAATGAATAAAATTATGTACCTTTTAAATTATATCGGGGATGGTGGATCCGAAAAATACGTTCTAGATTTAATGGAATCAGTTGGTCCAGAACACTGTATCCTTGTATACTCTATCCCTGGTCCTTTCTTAAAAAAGTTTGAACAACTAAACATACCGATGTATCAAATCAAAATGCGTCATCCTTTTGATATACAGGCTGCTAAGCAATTAAAGAAAATTATAAAAAAAGAAAAAATCGATATTGTTCATGCACAGTTTTTACGTGAAAATTATATCGCTATTCTAGCCAAATTATTAGGTGCTCCTGTTCGGGTTATTTGGACATACCACGTAAATGTGCCGATGTCATTTCACCTAAAGTGGAGCAATTCCTTTTTTACTCGCTATAATGATGCTATCATTTGCATCTCTCAATTTATGAAGGAGCAGCTATGCCAAAAGGGAGTACGAGAAAAAAAGATAAAGGTCATTTATAACGGCGTTGCAGATCCGTATACAGATGCCCCTCTTTCTCAGCATCCTCCCCAAAAAATAGCTGTAATCGGAAGGCTTAGCAAAGAAAAAGGACAACCATTCTTATTAAAAGGCTTGAAAAAGCTAAAAGCACTACACCCATCTTTACAATGGCATTGTGATATTATCGGTGAAGGACCGCTAAAAGAAGAGTTAACAGAGATGATTCAAGAGTTATCACTATGTGAACATGTATCATTAAAAGGCTTTCAAGACGATATTATAAAAGAATATACAAAACATGACATTATTGTAATCCCATCAGAAAATGAAGGATTATCCTATGTCGCCATTGAAGCAATTGCTATGAAAAAACCTGTTATTGCAACAAATGTCGGTGGCTTGCCAGAAGTAATTGTTCATAATCATTCTGGGCTATTAATACCATATGGATCGGAAGAAACATTGGCTGCATCTTTAGCACAATTATTACAAGATGAAAAGTTATATCATTCCTTAGCAGAATGTGGACGCGAGCATTACTTACAAAACTTCACTTTTTCAAAAATGTTGAAAGAAGTTACAGCAATTTATCGCACACCATCATCATGTTAAAGGAGGATATATTATGACATATTCAACTCGATTCTACTATATATGGGCAAGTATCTTTTTCGTTATATTGGGAGTATTGTTTCCATCAACTTATACCGGACTTTTCATTTCTGTCGCACTAGCATGTGCTGCTTTTCGAGATGAAAAGCTCGGTATTGCTTATTTACTAATGTTTATTCCGATGCGTCCCTATCTCGTTGCTTATAATCCTGGGCTAAAGTTTATCGGTCTGTTCATCATCATTTCTCTCTTGTTGCGTCTAGTATGGCAATACCGAAATAATGTTTCACAGCTTTTTTCATTCCGATACTTTGAAATATTATATTTTCTTTTCTGTTTGTTTGGTGCTGCAATCGGTCTATCGCATGGTGTTTCACTCGTCGCAATTGCTATGCAATTACACACACTGCTTCTATTTTATTTTGTATACTATATCGCTTCTCGTATCACCATTCACGATGAGGATATAGTATTCTTTGCGAAGATTACCTTTATTGCTTCTGTCATTATGTCTATACAGGGGCTAATTGAGAAACTATCATTGCGAACCATGTTTTTGCCAGAAGCTTGGAAACATCTTGTGCTTGCTCCAACAAATAAAATTCGGATATACGGAATGGCGGGCGGCCCAAATGAATTGGCACTATATTTGATATTAGCTTTTCTTGTTTCACTATATGTTCTTCGAAACGTATCAGGGAAAATGAAATATGTCACATATATAGGGCTCACACTTATTGCCACAACATTATGGCTCACATATTCACGTGGTGCATTTCTAACAATTACCGTCTTTTTAGTTGTCTATTTATGCATCAACCGGAAATTTTCAAATTGGAAGTCACTGCTAGCAATTGCTCTTGTGTCATTTCTATGCGCTACATGCATCTCAAAAATGACGAACTATTTAGAGGGAGAGCGAATGGGTGTAAAACGCTTTACAGAAGCACTCTCAGAAGACACAGTTGAACTTAGTAAACAAGATGGGCGCATTTACTATGTAAAAAAAGCAGTTGAAATCTTTCAAGATAAACCAATTACCGGCTATGGATTTGGAACATTTGGTGATGCTGCTACGCAAACTTTCTCATCGCCTATTTATAAACACTATAAGATTACATGGGACTTCTATTCCGATAATCAATACATTCAAATACTCGCTGAAACAGGTATAATAGGCGTGCTCTTATGTGCGGGATTCGCCTTTGGATTCGTTTCTCTTCTTTGGAAATACAGGAAAGAATCACCATTTGCTCCTCTTGTTTTATATTTAATAGTTGGAGCGATTATTGGCAGCGCATTTTATAACATATTAGAAAATGCTTCATTTATGATGTACTTCTTTTTAACAACTGGGTATATACAGCACCGTACAAAAAAAAGCTACTGAAGAATTCAGTAGCTTTTTTCTTTATTTTTCATTTCTTATTCTACGTTTTTCCGTAACATCCTTGTCTGTATAATAGCAAATAATACAGTAAGGATGATGCTCACAACAGAAATAATAATACCCAGTTTTAAACCTGGAGAATGATAAGTAAGTACAACTTCATGGTCACCAGCAGTCGCCTTGACTCCTAATAAACCATTCACAATTTTTTCTGTAGACTGCTCTTTCCCATCAATTGTAACGGACCAGCCAATATCATAAGGAATCGGAAATACAAATGTAGATTCATTCTTTAATGCTATATTTCCTTTTATTGTTGTTCCTTTGTTTTCAGTAACTTTCATTGTGTTCTTTTGTAATTCTTTTACTGTCTCATTAAATTTGTCTATGTCTAATCCATAAAACTGAATCCCTTTTAATGAGAAGACATCCTCGTCCTCAACCTTTATCTTCATTGTTGTGGTCCCTTTTGTTGGGAAGTATCCAAAATCAATTATAGATTTTTCTGGATCAGGTGGTAAGTAACACGTATACTGGTCATTCACTACGATTTCTTTCCACTTTTCAATTCCATCAGCTAATCCATATAATTGAACCTCTTTTGGTATACTTACTTGAAGCGTAATATATCCCGGCTCTGCCTTATTAACTCTTTCATATATTCCTTCTTCTCCTGGAACAGCAGCCATATTTTTTAGCGAAATTTTTGGATCTGCTAGCTTTTTAAATAGCGTTCCTTCTTTTGCACCAATCAGCTTTTCTTGAAAAACAAAAGGATTCTCTTCATTTTTAGAAGGTAAACTTTCAACTGGATAACCGAATGGAACAATATTATTATTCTTAAACACATTAGCAAAACCAAATTGTTTTATTTTCTCGTATCCGTATTTCGGTATACTACCATCTTCAATTCTATATCCATTTTTTAAAATAGCGTCAAATAATAATGTATTACCATGATTATTTGCTACTAAAAAGTCCGGAGACGTTGAGTACCCTGTCTGCTTTAAGAAGCGATGAAATGATCCATTTGCCATCGAATTAAATGTTTGAAAAGATGGATAATCATATTGTAATGAATCATTTAGCGTTCGAAAGTATTGAGAATTTACACGATACCGCTCTGTATTGATTTCATTTACATACTGAATAGCTTGTTTAGCAGTTTTATTCAGTTCGTATTCTTTCCGCTTTGCATAAGTCATTTCTTTATGGAGGCCATGAATATAGTTATTTGTATTGAAACTAACATCAGCTATTAAACAAATGAGCAATAATCCTGTTGTTAATTTTGATAATGATGGTTTCACCATACGAATATGCAATGCTATAACCACAACCGTAATAAAAAGAGCGTTTGTAAGCAGTATATCATTATGAACCGCTTTATATCCTTTCACTGACAATGAATATAGTAGAATCAGATGTACGATATAACTAATCCATAATGGTACAACATACTTTCGATTCATATGTTGAAATACTCTGGCTGCCATAAAAATTGTTAACATAACAAATACAAAGGCAAAACGATGTGGATACGCATTTGGCGGCTTATTCCCATGCCAAGCTAAATTTAAAAACGGAATTGCAAAACTGCAAATTAAGAACAAAAATACAAATATAGATAAGAATTTTTCTCTCTTGTTGATTTCTTTATTAACAAAGTATAAAGGTAATAATACTAATACTAATGTGGATGCATATACATTAGGAGCACCAAATAAACTTGAATCATATCCTCCAGATAATAGCTTCCAATAAAAATCAAGTAAATTAAGATTCCATTCTAATTTGAAGTCCATTGAACTGATACTATATGGGTTACTCTTTAACGCTCCCAAAGTTGGAAGAATAATTATAGCTCCTATTCCAACAGCTAGTCCCGTCCCAATGCAGAACAACAGAAAATATTTTCCCCATGCTTTTATATCTCGAAACTTATATTGCGAAAAGAGTCGAATAATAAAATAAAGGAATGTAAAAATCCCGAACATAAATGAAATATAGAAATTAGCGATAAACATAATCGCTAATGCAACCGTAAAGAAAATAACCTTTCTGTCTCGTAAAAGCTTTTCAACTCCAATTAAAACAACAGGCAGGAATACGACACCATCTAGCCACATGACATGAAACGAATAGGCCATAACATAACCTGACAATGCATAAGCAGTTGAAAACAGTAACAACCCTTTATGCTCTTTCCCTATCACATAACGTAAAAACCAACCACATGTTAATCCTGCAAATCCTACTTTTAAAAGTGTGATAAGAAAAATAAATTCTGGAATACTTTCTTTATTAAAGAAGTAAAGAAGTAAAGAAAACGGACTTGCTAAATAGTAGGCGAATGTCCCAAGAAAGTTAAGTCCCCCGCCTAATTCAAATGTATATTGTAAACTCTTCCCTTCTGTAAATACGCTATGTAAATAAGAATAAAATTGAACATATTGTGTGTTTAAATCACTAATTAATATCGAATACTTTCCAAACGGATACACACCGAACAAAGCATAGCATATAAGTAATATACAGAATGGAACGAAAAAGAACAGAACGCCGTACAGACCTCTTAATTGTTTCATAATTTTACGCTCCCTAGTTTTATTTTTATTTTCCTCTTGCATACCTTCTGCTTCTTGACGTAAGCGAATATATAAAGATCCTCTCTAAGTAGGCTCTGTTAGCCCTACTTAGAGAGGATCCTCTTTCATTTTACTTCCTCTTCTTCAGCACGATAAAGCAAAGAGAAACCGTTGCTAGTAAGCTGATAACAGAAACAATAACCCCTACTGTAAATCCTGGGGATGTATACTTCAATTCAATTGTATGTGTACCTTTTGGTAGTTCTACTCCAAGAAATGCATCATTTAATTTCAGTACTTTTGCATCTTTCCCATCAACTGTTGCTTTCCAGCCTTTATCATATGGAATAGATAAGAAAAGGAAATTATCTTCTTTTACATCAACTTTTCCTTCAACACTGCGACCTGTGTAGTTTGTTACATTCAATGGCTGCTGTCTTAATTCATCTACACGTTTTTCAAACGTATCCATATCAAGTCCATAGAACAATTGTTGATCCAATTCAATAGAATGAGGTTTTACCTGTACTTCTACTTCCACTTTTTCATTTTCAAAAGCGCCTAAGTCAAGAATACCATTGTTCCAGTAATACTCCGGATAATTAGATAAGTCGCTATCTGGCCCCTCACCAATTGTTTTACCTAATGTTTTTCCATTTACGTAAACCTTTGTTACACCAGTTGGGTCCACACGCAATTTTGTATATAACTGTTGTTTTCCTTTAACATCAAACACGTATTTAATACTCGCTGGCTTATCATCTTGCAGTTTTGCCAACTCGATTGGTTTTTGGTTTGTAAGAGCCATTTTTTGCTTTTGATTAGCAAGTTGCTTCTTGGTTTTTTCTGTTTCGACTACTTGTAAGTTGTTATATTGAACAGAAACCGGTTGAAGCGCTTTATAATATTCAACACTTTGTCCATTTAACTTGCCAATTAGTTTATTTTGCTCTTCAAATGAGTTTGTATAATTGTATTTTTGAACCTTTAACTTATCTTTTCCTTTTGTATCAAACTCTTCTTTATTGACCATATAGCCAAACGGAAGGGCATTTTTATTCTCATATATGGAGATGTCACCGACACTGTCGATCTTTTCAAAACCATATTTATTTAATGGCTCATCCGAAATCATATATTTCATACCAAACAGGGCATCAGTTGAAACAATTCCTTTGCCGTTTTGTAAAATTAACGCATCCAAATAACCGTAACCTAAATCTTGCATATATAAATTCAAGTGCCCATTCGCAACAGAATTGAAATGAGTAATCCCTTTATATCCAAAGCGCATCGCATCATTCCAGGTTCTCCCCATTGTCGTTTCCATGCGATATAACCCTGGATCTTTTTCAGCTACTTTTTGAATCGTTTCTTCATATCCCGGATATGGGGATGCATATTCTTGACGATTAATGTAACCATACTCATAACCCATTAGCTTAATCGAATACATTGTATTCAGTGCAACATCCAGCGAGGCTATAGCTAACAAGGCAAAAGATACTAATGCTTTTTTGTTTTTTAGTCGAACTTTTAAGTATAGTAACAGCGCATAAACAACAACCAAAAAGATGTTTGCCATCATTTTATTGGATTGCATATAAGAAGGTGCTACTTTCCCAAGTAAAATGATCATAAATATGTTGAAGAAAACTACTTTTTTCAATGCTGGTAATAATTCTTCCCCAAATATCATAAATGTTCGAGCAGCTACATAAACAAGCAAAAATGAAAATACAAACGAATAACGATACGGGAAATTCGTTGGCGGCTCAAAACCATGCCAAGCAATATTTAAAAACGGTATTTCAAAAGAAATAACTAAAAACAGCATCACTGCCCCATACGCAATTTTTTCTTTTAATGAAATCTTCTTTGTTACAAAGAACAATGGTACAAGCAATACTGTTAATACACCAGCATAAACGTTTGGCATTCCATTAACCGTTGTATCTACAACCCCATTAAAGAAACGACTATAAAAGTCAAATGGGTCAAAATTAAATGTTGTAGAAAATGGAATTTTCGCACGTTCCGCAAAGTTGCTCTTTAAGTCCAAATACGTCGGCAGCGTGATGAATGCTGACATTCCAACTGCTAAACCTGTCCCAATACAGAACCATACAAACTTTTGAAAGAATTGCTTTACATTGCGAATGTCATAAAGGACACAAAAACGCACGATAAAGTAAATAAATGTAAAGATTCCAACCATATAAGAAATATAGAAGTTTGTAATAAATGTAAGAGCTAAACTAAAAATAAACAATCCGTATTTTTTAGTCGTCAGCAACCTCTCAATTCCAAGCATAATGAGTGGAAGTAGATAAATTGCATCTAACCACATGATACAGAAAGAATAGACTGTTACAAATGACATTAATGCATAAAAAGTTGAGAATACTGCAATTGTAATATCACGACGCTTCATCATGTGACTTAAGTAATACGTCATTGTCATACCAGCTAACCCGACTTTTAATAATGTCATGAGCATAATCGCTTCTGGAATATGTGCACGATCAAAAAAGAGAATTAAAATAGAAAACGGGCTTGCTAAATAATAAGCAAATACGCCAAGGAAGTTTAGTCCCATTCCACCTTCCCAGCTATAAAAAATGCTTTTTCCATTTTTCATAACATCATATAAATATGTGTAAAACTGTACATACTGTGTATGCAAATCAGTAACAAGAATTGATTTGTCTCCAAACGGGGCAATACCCAGCAGTATAAACATTACACCATAAATAGAAAACGGAAGGAAAAAAGCTAATGCGTACAAAAATTTCTTTTTCTTAAATAAATCTAACAGTTGTTGCATTATACGCCTCCATGTTATTCCTAGTTCAAGATATATATGTATAAAAAACAATAGCTGGCATAAAGCCCAGCTATTTGTTTTTTATGCATTTTGGCCTTCTTTAACTTCGGCCTTCTTTTTAAAAATTATATATTTACTTGCAAAATAGTTAACAACTACAACAATAACATTCGCGATAATTTTAGATACTAAATCATTGATACCTAACCATTCGACCAATGCAATCATGGAGAAAAGATCGATGAAGTAAGATAAAACGCGAAAGCCCATAAAATAGAAAAATTCTTTCATGGCATGGGCAAAGCTTGTTTGTTGGCTGCTAAATACATATTTTTTATTTGTAATATATGCAAACAACACAGATACAATCCATGCAATTGTCGTGGCAACTTTGTAATCCATTCCAGCTAAAGTTGCACAAACATAATACGTAACAATATTAACCAGCGTCGTTAAACCGCCAAAAAGCAAATAGTTAAAGATTTCCTTCGTTTTGTTATTCACGTTTGTAATCTCCTAACGATTTGACTTTACTTTATGATCTTCTACGCGATATAACTTTGCTGTCGGCTTTTCATCCAAATTTGTTACTTTATCATCATTATACTCATCTACAAAGTATAGTGGACGATTTTTCGTTTCGTTAAAGATACGTCCTAAATATTCACCGATAATTCCAATTGCGATTAACTGTACGCCGCCGATGAATAAAATCGCTGTCATCATAGATGGATAACCGCTTACCGGTTCACCATACATCATCGTTTTAATAATAATCCACACGATGTAACAAAATGCAAAGAATGATACGGTAAACCCTGTGAAGGATGCAAGACGTAATGGAAACGTAGTAAAGGATGTAAGCCCTTCAATTGCTAAATCCATTAACTTAAAGTAGTTCCATTTCGTTTCACCAGCTGCGCGCGGATCGCGGTCGAATAAAATTTCTTTTTTATTGTAACCAATCCAACTGAACATTCCTTTTGTATAGCGCTGTGTTTCACGAATTTTCTTTAATGCTTCCACGCAGCGTCTGTCCAGTAAACGAAAATCTCCTGTATTTTCTTGAATCGGGATTCTCGTTGTTTTCTTTAATAGACTATAGTATTTCCCAGCTGTCCATTTTTTCGCCCAAGATTCTCCTGCACGAGAACGTCTTTTTGCATAAACGTCATCATAGCCTTGCTCCCAATATTGAATCATTTCTGGAATTAATTCCGGTGGGTCTTGTAAATCAGCATCAATAATGATAACCGCATCTCCCATTGCATGATCCAATCCGGCAATCATCGCTGTTTCTTTTCCAAAGTTGCGAGATAAATCTACATAAGAAATACGTTTATCGTGTACTCGAAATTCTTTAATAATATTTAATGTATTATCTTTACTTCCATCATTCACAAATAAAATCTCAAAGTCGTAATTTGGCACCGACTCAATTACTCCTGTCAACCGACTATACAACTGATCTAACACTTCTTCTTCATTGTAGGCCGGTACTAAAATTGTAATGGTCTTCAAAGTAGGTACCCCTTTCTTTTCAAATTTTCCGAGTAAAGAACAATTTATAAGCACAGATTAGACATAGTAAATTGGATGTTTTCCTTAGAATACCTCTTTCTCCAATTCACTATGTCTAATCTTGCACATCTATAAATAATTAGTTTTTAATCGCTTCTTCTTGTTCTTTCACAAGGTTTTGCATAATTTGTAGTAAATCTTCTTTTAATTCATCATGTTGCAGCGCCATTTCAATTGTTGTTTGAATAAAGCCAAGCTTCTCACCAACATCATAACGTTTTCCTTCAAAATCGTAAGCGAATACGCGTTGAATTTCATTTAGATTTTGAATTGCATCCGTTAATTGAATTTCACCGCCAGCGCCGATATGTTGCTCTTCTAAGAAACGGAAGATTTCCGGTGTTAAGATATAACGGCCCATAATTGCTAAATTTGAAGGTGCTGTACCTTGTGCTGGTTTTTCAACAAATTGTTTTACTTGATAACGACGGCCGTCTTTTTCTAATGGATCAATAATACCATAGCGATGTGTTTCATTTTCTGGAACTGTTTGCACACCAATTACAGATGACAATGTTTTTTCATACTCATCGATTAACTGTTTTAAGCAAGGTGTTTCTGCCTGTACAATATCGTCTCCAAGTAATACAGCAAACGGCTCATCACCAATGAATTTGCGCGCACACCATACTGCATGGCCCAAGCCTTTTGGTTCCTTTTGACGGATATAGTGAATATCCACCATTTTAGAAGAAGCTTGTACTTTTTCAAGTAGCTCATACTTTTTCTTTTCTAATAAATTTTGCTCTAGTTCAAAGGCATTGTCGAAATGATCTTCGATTGCACGTTTTCCTTTACCTGTAACGATAATAATATCTTCAATACCAGCAGCAACTGCTTCTTCAACGATATATTGAATTGTTGGCTTATCAACAATCGGTAACATTTCCTTTGGCATTGCCTTCGTTGCTGGTAAAAAACGTGTTCCAAGACCAGCAGCTGGGATAATGGCCTTTCTTACTTTCTTCATGCTTATAACCTCTTTCTTTGTTGGTATATATGCGCATTTATACAAATATTTATTTTTTAATTTGCCCTGTCAAAATATATTTATTGAATACATTTTATTCCTTGACAAGACATCTCTTATAGAAAAAACGCAACTTCTATATTATATATCTATTAATCTAAGTGTCATATTACAGTTTTCTTACATGTTTGTTTCCCACTTACCGAAAATGACACTTCCTACAAATTCTACATGATTGCTTCTTTATTCGTCAAGGTTACTTTATAGTTGTCCTTTATTTGTCACTTTCCTTCACTTCCATTAATATCTAAAAGTGCAACATGCTTTATGCTAGCGTTACCATATGCTGCCGCCTTTACTTCTTCATTCTTTCACTTCAATAAAATAAGAATATACTATACTTTTCCAATAAAAAAATCCACTTAAATAGTAAGAAAATGAAAAAAACCTAATAGATTATTATATTAAAACTATCCATAACCATAGTATTCATACTTTATCCCGCATTAACGGGCAGTAAGACCCTCACCTCAAGATGCAGAGAAAAGCGAAGAAGATAGGCGGGATAACTGCCCGTAAAAGCCCGATTGGTTCAACTAACCATCAGTGGGGATGAAGAAAATCCCCACTGATGGAAGTTTCACTTTATATTTACCTAAATAAGTTTAAATTACACGTATGCAAAAAGGAGTGAATGCAAGATTCACTCCTTCTCTTTATCCCACTCTAATAGGCAATCAGCTCTCATCTCAAGGTCATGAGCAATCCTAAAAGTTAGGTTTCCTGTTAGAGTCCGATTCGTTCAACTAACCATCTATAGGGAAAGCGCTCTCATAAAAATTCACTTTATTACATAGTCACTTTTTGTGTCTCTTCTTTATAAAAGTTTTCCAACTGTTTCTTCATTTTTTCATTTTCATGCTGATGAATCGCTACGATTTGCGTCAACTCTTTAATACGAGCAGCAGATCTTGAAACAACAATCGTTAAAAAGAACAATACACATGTTACAAATATAAATCCAAAAAAGAACAGTGCGTTAATTGGCGTTGCAACGCCTAATATATCCGATACAACATTAATTGTTTTTGGCAAAATTCCAATGATGAAAATACCGATTAAAACGCCAAACCATGTTAGTACATACTTCAGGTCTAACTTCTCTTTACGCACTAGGTTTGTAAAAATAATCAACCCTACTAATACACCTAAAATAATGAATACTTGAAGGCGAATTGTCATGAAACATTCTCCTTTCGTTTAGGTTTTAATCTGTCGATTGTAATCGCAAGTGTCACTTTAAACATGTAATAAATTGCTTTGTAATTTACAATCGAGGATGTCCCACCAATTCTTTCTCGCATAAGTACAGGAGCTTCCTCTATTTTATAATCATTTCTTAATACAGAAACAATACTTTCTGGCTCTGGATAATCTTTTGGATAGTAATCGCAAAATTCATTAATAATATCGCAATTCACCATTCTAAATCCAGAAGTAGCATCCGTGATTATTTTTCCAGATACAACTTTAATTAACTTTTCAAAGAAACGAATTCCTAATCTTCTTGTGAAGGAAGACTGAAAGCCTTCTTTATCGATAAAACGTGAACCAATTACCATATCTGCCTGTTTTTCTTCCATCGTTTGAAGAAGAACGCCTAAATAGGCAGCATCATGTTGACCGTCACCATCAAATTGTACAGCGATATTATAACCGTGGCGCCGCGCATATTTATACCCCGTTTGCATCGCTCCACCGATTCCTAAATTAATTGGCAAACTGACATAGTTAAAATTATTATCTTTACAAATTTGCTCTGTATCATCCTTTGAACAGTCATTAATAATGACGTAATCAAAATCTGGTGCATTCGTTTTTATATCCTCTACAACATGAATTAAGTTCGTTGATTCATTATAGGCAGGAATAATAATGAGCTTCTTTTTAAACAAAAATAATCCCCCCACTCCACTTTAATATAAATAACCTAACATAAAAACATTTGCATACAACAACATACAACACGCTAACTGCGCGGATTTCTGTGCCGTTAACTCCGAATGCTGTTTTACATTCATTTTTTCATTAAACATAAATAATATAATTGGCAAAATAGGTAAGAAATATCTTCCTTGTAACCCATCTATAAAATCTGCACCAACTTCAGACCAAGTTAAATATAAACTTAGCATAACGAGTCCAACTATACTTATGCTTGTTACAATAAAAATCCCATAATCGAAGTTGCGTAATTTAAACTTATCTTCTGTATAATCAAAGATTGCTGTCATAACAAGCCCAACCAAACTAATAATTACAATACCGCTCATTAAATGCGTTACCCATCCAACTTGATTTAACGTAGTCAGCCACGTACTCATTCCGTCTTCAAAAGTTCCAAAGAATGTTTTCATAGCCGCAACTGGATGTCCAAAAATGAATTTCAATTGCTCAACTGGATTAATGTTTACATTTGGATTAATTGTTCCAACAAACTTCATCACAAATAAATTCCAAGCACTCATCATGAAACCAGATATACCTGCAAGCGTAAGAAAAGAAAGAATACCTTGCATTTTCGTACGGAATAGGTCCCGTCCAACAAATGACAGCATTAAGAATGATAATGGCCAATACGTAAATTTACACAATACAATAAGGATTAATAACAAGCTTGGAATAACAAAGTCCTTAACTCGTAATACATTCTTTTCCGAACACATAAGTTTCTGTAATGTAATAGCAATAAATAAGTAAGTTAACCCCATCAACATTGCGTCAGCCGAAAATGATGCAGCTAATGATACAAATAACGGAAATGAAGCTAAAAACGCTAGCGTATTTTTCAATCTTGGAATTATTTTTATCGCCATTGCAGTCAAGACAATATATACAATTAAGTTGAAAATCCTTCCTAACATTAGAGCATTGAAAGCTTTTAAACCTAATATATGGGCAATAAACAAGCCAAGAGCTTGTGGAATATATGGAATTGGTGTATAAACGGCCGTTGTCGGCTGCTCGACAAATTTTGTTTTACTTGCAAAGGTATACGTATCCCATACCTCGCTCTTAGCCCTATCGTACCTTTCGCCTTTTTGAAGCAATCCATAAGTTGTCTCATATTGATTTGGTCGTGGCATGTCGTCTATATTTTCCGGCAAGTTAACGCCTACTTTATCACCTTGTTTCGTAGACAGAAGATGCCCTAAACTAATATCATAAGCTTTTGCAAAATGAAAATTCTCATCAGTTGCTTCAAAAAGCGGATTATTAAAACTAAACATAATCCCCATTGCCCCAGCCACAACAACAAAATTCTTAATTGTATTTTTTCCGATTAAAGCTAAAACAACTAAAGCAACTAATGCGGTAATTGTAGCTTGTCTAATTTTTAGCCAATCCAGTTGATCGTATAATACTTTAGCCGCTACTGCTTGTCCTTTAGCTTCTTTACCATTAACAATTAATTTTCCATCTGATGATAATGCTGTCCCAGTACGAATAGAAATTTTTTCACCATTCTCTGCTTTCACTATTTTCACTTTTAAGACAACATCATTATCTAGATCTTTTGGAATCGGAACTATGATACTACTTTTAAAATGAGGATCTTTAATATAGTCTTCTCCACCCCATTTTTTCAAATCGATTGTCTCTTTACTCACTACTCTGCCTTTAACTGAAAGTTCATACTCCAATAGTGCATCTTTATGATAACTTTCGCTTGTAAGAGGTAATAACAAATTCTTTGGGTTTTCCCCATCAAAATGAAACTCTTGTCGTAATTCATCACCCTCGGCTAAATCAACCATCTTATAATTGCTGTAAGCAAGACTTTTGCTTACAGTATGAATATGTCCCGTCAGGCATACATACAAAACTGCGCAAAAAATCACAAAAAAAGACAAAAATATCTTTTTCCTATTTATCATACAAAATAACACTCCATTTATATTATTTTTCGTAAATTAACACTACTTATTCTAGAAATACACTCCTCTCATTGCATACAAAACACAGCAATTCCTATAATGATAATAATATTTCCTATTACTTTTCTTTTCGTAATTTTCTCGCCAAGAAAATACCAACCGAATACTAAAATAACAACATAACTAAGCGATTCTATAACGGGTGCTTGCTTTAACGGGACACCTTTCATCGCAATCACATTTAAACCTGCATTTATCACAAATAAAGAATATCCGCTAATTACATAGCGATTCACATACTCTTTCCATTTCGTATCATAAACAGCTAACGTTGCTTTTTTTAGCAAAATTTGGGAATAATTTGCTAAAATAACCCCCAAAATATAAAGCAGTACAAATTTATTCATCTTTTGTCACCACAACAATTCCAATTATAATGATAGCTGCACCTAGTATATTATTCCATTTTATGACATCTCCAAAAAATACTACGGACCATAGAAGTCCCCATAAAATAATAACCCCTCGATGTGAATACGCTTTAGATATTTCAAAATGTTTAATTACTTGTTGCCAAATAATTGCATACCCAAACAAAAGAATAATAAGTCCCATGTAAGCTAAGAAAAAACTAATTGAAGTAATTGAAAATTTTGCCGCCCATTTCATATACACCATTATGATAGAGTATAAAAAAAAGGCTGCATGTAAAAACACATAATTTTTAATAGATGCTTTCATACACTCAACTCTCTTTTTATGAATTAAACCTAGATAGAAAATGAAACTTTCATCATAGATATTCTCCTGCACTGATGATCAGTTGAATCAATCGGCCGCTTATGGACTTCCTTTAAAATATAGTGAATATTCATACATTTAATTGCTATTTTTTGATAAGAAAAAAATGCAATTCTTCTAAATTTTCATTTCTTACACAAACTTCTGAATTGAAAGCGCATACTTATCCCGCACGGAATAAAATTCTATCACAAAATAAGAAAATAAATAAGAAAAATTTCATGCTCATCTAACATTTTTTTCCGCCTTTATATAGAGACATAAAAAAAAGAGGGAAATATCCCCTCTTTACTCATATTAAAAACGATTCATAATATCTTTTTTAATTGCTTCAAGCTTCTCTTCACTATGTTGTAGTGAATCTCCTTGTACGCCAAAGTAAAACTTAATCTTCGGCTCTGTTCCTGATGGTCGCAGGCAGAACCAAGATCCATCTGCCAAATAATACTTTAATACATTAGATTTTGGTAATTCAATTTCTTCTGTCGCATCTTCTTTTACTTTTGTTCTAACGCTTGCTTTATAATCTTCAGCAATTGTTACTTCTAAGCCAGCCACTTCTGTCGGTCTATTTTCACGGAAAGATGTCATCATATGTTGAATTTGCTCTGCTCCGTCTTTTCCTTTTAACGTTAAGGAAACAAGTCCTTCACGGAAATATCCGTACTTTTCAAATACTTCAAGTAAACCATCATATAATGTTTTGCCTTGCGCTTTATAATATGCGGCAACTTCACATGCAAATAATACAGACTGTACTGCGTCTTTATCACGACAGAACGGACGAATTAAATAGCCGTAGCTTTCTTCATAACCAAACTGGAACTCATATTCGCCGCTCGCTTCATATTGCTTAATCTTTTCACCGATGAATTTAAAGCCAGTTAACGTATCGATTGTATCAAGTCCGTAAGATTTTGCGATTGTGCGTCCTAATTCAGATGTAACGATTGTTTTTAATACAACACCGTTTGTCGGTAAAATACCTTGTTCTTTCTTTTGTGTTAATAAGTAATCCAACATTAACGCACCTGTTTGATTTCCTGTTAACACTTGATACTGACCATCATGATTACGAACTGCTACACCAAGACGATCAGCATCTGGATCTGTTGCAATTAATACATCTGCATCAATTTCTTCACCGTATCGAATTGCCAATTCAAATGCAGCATGTTCTTCTGGATTTGGAGATTTTACTGTTGAAAAGTCTGGATCTGGCTGTTCTTGTTCTTTCACAACAGTTACATTTTTAAACCCAACTGCCTCTAAACCACGGCGAGCCGGAATATTAGATGTTCCATGCAAAGGTGAAAAGACAATTTTTAAATCTTGTCCAACTTCCTTCACAAGCTCTTTATTAAGAATAACTGTCTTTAATTGTTCTAAATATGCATCATCAACTTCTTGACCGATGATCTGTAAGAGACCATTTTGTTTCAATTGCTCTACATCAGCAACCTCTACTGTTAATTCGTCACTTACATTATTTACATAATGAATTAACTCATCCGCTTCTTTTGGAGGCAATTGTCCACCATCATCACCGTACACTTTATAGCCATTATATTCCGGCGGATTGTGGCTTGCTGTAAGAACGATTCCACTGCATGTATGTAAATAACGTACTGCAAAAGAAAGCTCTGGTGTTGGGCGTAGGCTTTCAAATACATATGTTTTAATGCCATGAGCACCTAATGTTGCTGCTACTTCCATCGCAAACTCTGGTGACTTGTGACGAGAATCATACGCAACAACAACGCCGCGTGCTTTTGCTTCTTCACCTTGATTTTCAATGAAACGAGCTAAACCTTCTGTTGCCTTGCGGACAGTGTACACATTTAAACGATTTGTGCCAGCACCTAGTTCCCCGCGCATACCACCTGTACCAAATTCTAAATTTTTATAAAAACTATCTTCAATTTTCTTTTCATCACTTTGCATTGCTTCTAGTTGCTGCTTTAGCTCTGCATCTAAATTCGCAAAGGAAATCCAACGTTTATATTCTGTTTTCCATTCCATGTTGCTCTCTCCTCTCAATGGGCATAACCCCATTATATGAAAAAAATAGCGCTTTCCTCAAATATTTTTTATCTGTTTACAATATTTAACTCCTTGTTTACGAAAGGAAAACGCTGGGATAAATCTAAAAAAGGATTGGCATCTGCCAATCCTTTCCTCATTTACTCTTCTCCAAAACGCTCAACAAGTGTTGCTAATGTACGCGCCATCGCGCCTGTCCCACCAGCTGGACCTAGGTCGTGCGAGCCCTTTGTATCAGATGTTCCTGCAATATCTAAATGCACCCAAGGTGTTTCTTCCGCAAACTCTCCAAGGAATGTTCCTGCCATGATCGCATGGCCATCGCGTCCTGGTGAGTTGTTTAAATCTGCAAATTTACTGTTGCGAACACGCTCTTTATCGCGTTCAAAAATTGGTAATTGCCAAATCGGCTCATCTGTTTCCATCGCTGCTTCTAACATTTGCTCATAAAATGCCTCGTTATTTGTCATTGCACCTGTCGTATGGTTTCCAAGAGCAACAATAATGCCTCCTGTTAATGTCGCGACATCAACAAGATAATTTGCACCAAGCTTTTTCGCATACGTAATACCGTCAGCTAACGCTAAGCGGCCTTCTGCATCTGTATTTAATACTTCAATTGTTTTACCACTCATCGATGTGATCACATCATCTGGTTTAAATGCATCAGCACTCACCATGTTATCTGTAGACGGGATAACAGCCACTACGTTTTGTTCTGGGCGAAGCTCACCGATAATTTCCATCGCTCCAAGAACAGCTGCTGCGCCGCCCATATCACCTTTCATACCAACCATACTTTCGCGCGGTTTCAGAGAATAACCGCCTGTATCGTATGTAATCCCTTTACCAACTAAGCCAATTACATCAGTCCACTCTTCTTTACCTTTGTATAAAAGAGCAATCATTTTTGGCGGTTCTGTAGAACCTTGGTTGACTGCAAGAAGCGCACCCATTCCAAGCTCTTCCATCTCTTCTTTCTCAAGTACTTTATAGTCCATATCATATTTTTCTGCCAGCTCAACCGCATAGTTAGCTAAAGCTGTTGCTGTTAATACGTTTGGCGGCAGATTCACAAGCGTACGCGCAGAGTTTGTAGCACGGCCGTGTACATAACCAACTGTTAACGCTGCTTCAATTTCTTGCGGATCTTCCTCTGTAATAACAACAAAGCTTTCTAATTGATGTGCTTCTTTTTGGTTTGTTTTATATGTTACTAACTCATATGTACCAAGACAATATGTTTCTGCTGCAATATGTGCAACATCAATTGCATCCATTTTTTCAGTAACGAATGAATCTAATACAAACGCGACATTTTTTACTTTTGCACTGTGTAACGTTTTCGCTAACTTTCCAAGTGCACCGCGTAATGTTTCTGTTGTATATCTTTCTTTTTTGCCAAGACCAACAAAGTAGTAACGCTTTGCATCTGTTTTCCCTAAGCTATGTACTTTCGAAATTACTTTTTTCTTCGGAGAAATTTCTTTCTCGTCTAGCAGCACTTGTAAATGTCCATCAAACGCCTGATTTAATTCTTTTAAAAAACTACTCATTACCTTATCTTCAAATAAAGCAACAACTACCGCTTCATGACTTGCTAGTTCTTTTTGCACTTGAAACATGCTAGCACCCCCAGATTTTTTCTGTTTCTATTATAGCTTTATTTTCGTGAAAATGCGACAATTCAAACTTCTTCTATATATAGAAGAAACTCTGGGAGCTGCGGCAAAGTTTGAACTTGCTCATATGGAATTCGATTTATCTCTTTCGGTAAAATTTTGCGGCACACTTGAATAAAGTGTACGACCTTTTCCACATTTAAGTTCCAATAAACAGGACAATATGGAGTTAAATACTCTTCCGCCACTTCCATCATCATTCGTGCTCCCTTTATATTTCCATAGCTATAATGATACTGAGCGACTGCCATTTGCAATAAACCTTTTAAAAACAAATTCCCTCGATCTTCGAGCCACATTTCTTCCAATAAGTCATGACACGTATAATAATCGCCTTCGTTATACCTTATAAAAAACTCATAATACGCTAAAGGATAGTCTTCCATATATGCTCTCCCTTTGCTATATTTTCTTTCTCCTCTATTTTATCCCGCTATTCGCGGGCAGTAAGATTCCCACCGATGGAAGTTTCATTTTATTTCATGATGACAAGAGAATGAAAAAAAGTCTAGCGCCATTAGCGTCTAGACTATCGTTGGTTTAAATATTGACCGCGAAACACTTGCATCGGTTCCGCTTCATTTAAAAGCGTTAAATCTTGTTCTGTAAATTTTCCATTTCCCATTTTTACAATGTAAACATTCACTTTCTTCTTTCCCCATTGACTGTATACATCTTGCACGGTTTCATAATATAAATCAAGTCGATTCCCCTTAATAGCACCGCCTTTATCCGCTACAACCCCATAGCCATAGCCAGGAATAAACAAGATTGTTCCAATCGGAAATACGCGCAAATCAGCCGCAATTGTTGAGTATATGTCCCGTTTTACTTTTACACCAGAATATGTAATCCCATACTCAGGATGCCCTTGTGTCTTCCCCGTTGACTCTCTGCCAGCTGTATATCCTGTTGCCATAACTTCCATCGAACGATATTTTGACCAATCTTTTTCATTCTCTAAAGCACGAATGACTGAGGTACTTGGAATCGCTTGCTTACTTTGCTCAGCTGCATGAACTTCTTTCACTTCATTTTTCTTATACATATGAATCATTTCAGAAAGAGAGATTCCTGACACAGCTTGCCAAGTTACACATAATGCAACTAAAAGTAAGCAAACCATCATCATGCGAATGCTAAATCGTTTTATCATTTTTCACACTCCTTCATCGTTATTCTTCCCTAAACGATGAAGAAAATACGGATAAAGTGAAACTTCCATCAGTGGAGAGTTTTTTCATCTCTCACTGATGGACAACTCTCAAATCGGGCTTTTACGGACAGTTATCCCCCACCTATCTTCTTAAGAAAAGCGGAAGCGGCTCGCTCAGAATCGCAGTTGGAGCACCCGACAGAGAGGTGGGGTCTTACTGCCCGCGAATAGAGGGATAAAAAATGCAAGTGCCCTGTTTAGCAAAGCCAAGCGCTGAAACTAGACATTTCTTTTAAAAAAAAGCTCCTAAGAAAGGAGCCTCAAAACATTTGATATCCATTTTTTCGCAATGTTTTGATCACAACACCAGATAAAGCAGCACCAACTAAGCCAGTTGATAAAATCATAATATCAGCTTGTCCAAGATGAAGAAAACTTGTTTCTAATGAAGAGAAAGCCTCTTTTGGCTGTACAAAATAATCGAGGAAATCAACTTTATCAATAATAAACACACAAATAAGAGGATAAACAACGACCATCACCCATGTTGCTCGTAAAATCATATTTAATAAAAAACCAATTCCAAAAAATAAGACTAAAAATAACATCATCGAGATTAACAAAACAGGTATGCTCACGATTTCTCCGTCCTTTCTTATCGTTCTAAGCTTCCTACAAAAACGTTATATGCCGTATAACCAAACTGTTCCCCTGGATTTAACGTCTCGTCCATTTTTAAAAGTGGAGCAGGCATCGCTTCTAACAAATAACGAATTAACACTGAGGCATTTTCATCATTTACAATATCCTCTGGAAATACGAACGCTCCTTCATACAATTCTCGCTCTTGAATGACAATGTCTTCTCCTTTTGGCTCTAAGAGAAAAATAATCATATTATCACTAATCTCACCGCGTATAACGCCAGATCGTGCACCCATTATTCCTTTTATACTTGTGACAATTCCTGTTTCTTCTAATACTTCACGTTGCACTGCTTGATCAATTGTTTCTCCTTCATTCACAAAACCAGCAGGCAATGACCATTTCCCTTTTAATCCACCATACTTCTTCTTAACGACAAGCCATCTTCCATCTGCTGTGATAACGAGACCGCTTACCGCTAACCACACATTTCCACGTTTACTCATCGTTACAAACCCCTTCCAATTAAACGAACAGAATATTCATTCTTTTCTTTCATTATACTATAAAGTGAAACTTCCGTCAGTGGGGGTTTTCTTCATCCCCCACTGACGGAAAGATCTCACCAATCGGGCTTTTACGGGATAAAGCTTTCGAAAAGAGAATGATGGGAAACATGCGCTCTTTGTAAAAAGGTCTTTGTTATTTCTGGAATATTCAGTAATATTAAAATAAAAAGATATTCTAAAATGAATAGTCGTACGGATATATCATGATTATTTGGTGAAATTATAGCTGCACCACTTTAATGAGGCTGATTATGCTCCATAAAAAAAGCAGAAACAGCTTACAGCCATTTCTGCTTTAGATTACCTCTTAAAATAATTTTAATTTACCTTTTTTAAGAACTAATAAAGGTCCGCCAAGCATGAATAGGTAACGATTGTCGATTACTTTCTTCATGAATGAAGCTTTCCAACCAGTTAATTTTTTGCCCATTACAACGCCCATTGCATCGTCATGGCCTAATGAGCATACAGAACCTTTGTTATCAAATACAAATTTCTGCATTTCACCTTTACCACGAACAAGAACAGCTAAGTTATGTGCAATGTTGTAACCTTGTTGAATTGCAATTTGTGCTGTTGGTGGGTATGGACGGTTAATTTCTTCGTTAATAAGTAACGCTGCATCACCAACCATGAATACATCTTCATGACCTGGAGCGTGCATGTACTCGTCCACTTTTACACGGCCGCGCATTGCTTCAAAGCCAGACTCTTCTACAATACCGTTACCGCGAACACCTGCAGCCCAAACTACAGTTGCAGATTTCAGTAATTCTACATCGTCGCCGTTTGCAACAAGAATACCTTCTTCAGTTCCTTCTTTAATTGCTGTACCGATGCGGAATTCTACGCCTTTTTTCTCTAATTGTTTTACAGCATACTCAACTAGTTCTGGATCGAAACCAGGAAGCGCTGTTGGAGCAGCCTCAACACAGATGATACGCGCTTTTTCGCGAGGAACATCATACTCTTTGCAAAGTTCAGGAACACGGTTTGCAAGTTCACCTACATACTCGATACCGGTAAATCCAGCACCGCCGACAACGATTGTAACTAACTCGTCACGCTTTTCTGAAGCATATAGAGAGAACATGTACTCCATATGATCACGGATTTGACGAGTTGCATTAATGTTAGCGATAGAGAATGCATGCTCTTTTAATCCTTTAATACCAAACGTTTCAGACTCGAAACCAAGACCGATTACTAAGTAATCATACTCTAGCTCGGCATTTTTTAAAATAACGCGCTTTTCAGCTGCTTTAATTTCTACAACTGTGTCTTGTACGAAGTTTACTTTGTTTGTGTCGATTACATCTTTAATGTCTAAACGAACTTTATCATGATGCAACGTACCAGCTGCACTTTCATGTAACCAAGTTGCTTGATAATGATAGCTGTTGTTATTTACTAATGTGATTTCAGCTTCACTTACAGATAATGTTTTTTGCAGACGAACAGTAGTAATCATTCCGCCATAACCTGCACCTAAAACTACGATTTTTGGCTTCTTCACCCTAATCACAACCCTCTTCTTTATATAGATAGTAAAAATAATGCTAAAACAATTTAAATGCTAAGAATGTAGAATTTTTCACAATCTAGACAAAATAAAAAAATTAATCTTCTTTATATAGATAGTAAAAATACTAAAAATAATGCTAAAGTAATTTAAATGCTAAGAATGTGGAATTTTTCACAATCTAGACAAAATAAAAAAATTAAGTTCGAAAAATGTTACGAAATTTGTCATAAAAAATTAATACATTCGCTTTCCTATATTAGTCGTTTTCTCTTTACTTTTCAAGCAATTGTAGAATTATCAATATTTTAAAATAACGCAGTCTTTTTAAGTTTTTTTGACATTCTCTTATTTGCTCAATATTCAACGGACAGTTACAGTCTTCTCACCTTAAAATAAGAAAATATTCATCTATTAAATTTGTTCAACCAACTATAAATGGATATAATTACCGAATAATATGCACTTTACTTATTGGCTATTTTTTCTAACGGATCTATACAAATCGTATACACAATTCAGTCGTTTTCTAACGCTTTTTTTTATAAAATATGATATTATTTGTCTTGAGTGCGCTTGCACTCCGTTCACGGAATTTTCGTATAACATACATACGAGTGTATATAGGAGAATCACGAAAAATTTCCTAATTATAGGGGGAGTAAACAGTGACAGAAAATCAAAAGGTATACGACATCACTATTATTGGTGGAGGTCCAACTGGATTATTCACAGCTTTTTACGGCGGTATGAGACAAGCAAGCGTAAAAATTATTGAAAGCTTGCCACAACTCGGTGGTCAATTATCTGCATTATATCCTGAAAAGTACATATATGATATCGCGGGTTTTCCTAAAATTCGTGCACAAGAACTCATTAATAACTTAAAAGAACAAATGAGCAAGTTCGAACCAACTGTTTGCTTAGAGGAAGCTGTTCAAACGTTGGAAAAACAAGCAGATGGCGTGTTCAAACTTGTAACAAATAAAGAAACACACTACTCTAAATCAGTTATCATTACAGCTGGAAACGGCGCATTCCAACCACGCCGTTTAGAATTAGAAGATACAGAGAAATTCGAAAAAGCAAACTTACACTATTTCGTTGAGGATATGAATAAATTTGCTGGCAAACGCGTTGTCGTGTTTGGCGGCGGAGACTCTGCGGTAGACTGGACAATGATGTTAGAGCCAATCGCAGCAGAAGTAACAATCGTTCACCGTCGTGATAAATTCCGTGCACATGAGCATAGCGTTGAAACATTAATGAACTCGCGCGCACAAGTCAAAACACCATACGTTCCAGTTGAACTGATCGGTGAAGAGAAAATTGAACAAGTTGTACTTCAACATGTTAAAACGGAAGAAAAAGTTGTCATTGATGTTGATGATGTGATTGTAAACTATGGCTTCGTATCTTCTCTTGGTCCAATTAAGGACTGGGGCTTAACTATTCAAAAGAACAGTATCGTTGTGAACTCCAAAATGGAAACAAACATCCCTGGTATTTACGCAGCTGGTGATATTTGTACATACGAAGGAAAAGTAAAACTAATTGCATGCGGATTTGGCGAAGCGCCAACAGCGGTAAACAATGCAAAAGCGTACTTCGATCCAAACGCAAAGCTGCAGCCAATGCATAGTTCTAGCATGTTTTAATTAAAATAGATACGTTGAAGAACTCCTTTCTAATGGAAAGGAGTTCTTTTTATGAAGAAATAACCATTTCCAAGTATCTCCTCTTTGTATAATTATGGTACAATAAACAAGAACGTTTGTTCTATAACAAGGAGGATGATACGATGATTCAACCTACAATTGTAAAAAAAGAAACTTTTCAAGCCATTGGTATTTCCATTACTACAAACAATGAAATTGAAATGTCCAGCGATGGTAAAATCCCTCACCTATGGACGCAATACTTCCAAAAACAAATCACCAATCACATTCCAAATAAAGCTACACAAACAGAAACGATGGCACTATATTCAAACTATGAATCCGATGAAACAGGTAACTACACGTATACAATCGGGGTCCCAGTTTCGACTATAAGCAATACACCTCAAAATATGACGGCACTCACTATACCTGCTGCTACATATGCCGTATTTACAACTCGCAAAGGCCCATTATCAGAAATTATCGTAGAAACATGGCAAGACATTTGGAAATGGTCAAAAGAAAACAACCGTGCATTTACAACAGATTTCGAGCTGTACGATGAACGATCTTTCGATCCAAATGATGCACAAGTTGATATTTATATTGCATTAGTTTAAAGTGTACATAAGAAGATGCCTCGGCACCTTCTTATTTTTATGCTTCAGCAATCTGCTGGGCAAATTCCGCTTTTTTGAATACAATGAAAAAGTATCTGTATAGAAAGATTAGAAACTGTTAACAAAGATAAAAAGACATATGACAGAAAGGGATTCATATGGAGGAATTACATAAAAGTAAACTTGCTTCAAAAGAAACGGGAACACCTTTATTAAAAAATACAAACTTCCTCTTTCTTTGGGGCGCTACCCTATGTTCAAGCTTTGCCTTAGCATTTTTTACGTTTTCACAAACGTGGTACATAGCAAAAACATTAAACTTAGAAGCATCACTTGGAATTGTATTTGTTGCCCTTAGTGTTCCGCGCCTAATCTTTATGATTATCGGCGGAGCCCTTGCAGACAAATTCCAGAAAAAAAACATCATGTTTTATTCTAATATTGTGCGCGCGCTTCTTGTAACGATCATTCTCATTTGGTTCATCGTTGGACACGTTACATTATACACATTTGCTTTCTTTGCGCTCTTCTTCGGTTTAGCTGATGCCTTTTTCTGGTCAGCTGATGGCTCTATCTTACCGGATCTCGTAGAGAAGCATCGCCTTACACAAGCAAATTCACTCACGCAAATGACAAACCAAGCATCCGTTATTCTTGGTCCTGTCCTTGGCGGGATACTAATTAAATTCAGTAATTATGAAACAATCTTTGCGATAGCGATTTTATTATTACTTATTGCTGCCATACTCATCCAAAAAGTTCACACAAGTACAACAGTGCAAGACGAAACAAACCCAAACAAAGGCATGTTCACTTCTATTAAAGAAGGCATCCTTTATGTAAAAGAATCATCATTTTTATCAACGTTTCTTATTTGCAGCGCCTTTTTGAATTTATTTTTAATTGGGCCGATGCAAGTCGGTTTTCCGCTGTTCATTAAAGATGTACTGCACGGCGACTCGCTCCACTTTAGTTACTTAGAAGCTGCTGTTGGCGGTGGAATGGCCATTGGTGCAGTTATCGTCGGGCTTCGAAATATTAATCGTCGGCGCGGTTTATTTTGCATTATTATGATGCTGCTATCTGGTATTTTCTTCTTATCTATTAACTTTAGTACAACACTTTGGCAAGCAGTTCTGGCAGGCTGCTTTTACGGCATTTCAATCGCAATGGCAATCGTACCGCTAATGGCCATGATTCAATCAACTGTGAAAGAAGAAATGATGGGCCGAGTCATGAGTTTACTCATGTTATCGTCGATGGGCTTTATCCCTATTTCTTATGCCCTTACCTCACTGGCATTAGCTGCTGGGATACCAATTGTCACGATTATGAAAAGCGGTGCAATTGCTGTCATTCTGTTTGTATTATTTATCGCAATTCGCGTTCCAACTGTACGAAAATTTGATTAAAACTAGAGAGTTATGCTTCATAAGCATGACTCTTTTCTTTTTTCACCTTCAAATGGATTATATAAAACAATCCCGCTGTTCCTCCTCACTGCCGCTCCCCACTCTAATGCGACATCTAAAAATAATGCCTGCATCGTACTATATAAGAGCGCACCGAAATCTTTACGAATCTCACCGTACTTATACGCCCTTACAACACTTTTTGTTCGCCGAATGATTTGCATTTGTATATCATCATGCGTCATAAGCTGTTCCCATAACAACCCCAGTTCAAGCAAACCACTCTTTTTGTAAGCGAGCTTCACTTTGCTCCAAGCAAAATTAATCGTTTGTGGATGACGGGACATTGGTGAAATCGCATCTACAAATCGAACTGGAATATCATGACGACAATACGTTTCGTCCATATCATACGTTTTTATTTTCTGTTGTATCTTTAAATTGTTTTCATAAACACTAATTTCCGTTTCCTCATTCAACTGCTCCTTCTTACACTCTCCTGCACTCTCGCCATTTTCACATGCGGTCATTTGCATGCGGTCACTCATGCGGTCAACTGCTCGTTTACAAAATACATACAAATTCGCACTATATCCCCCGCGCTTATATCTTTCCTTCGTGAACACACGCTTAATAATACTAAGCTGCTCCAGCTTTGCAACAGAACGGCGTACAGTCCGTATACTTTTTCCTAATTTCACTGCAATTGTTTCCATTAATGGACATGCAACACCAACCGTTTTTTGCTTTTCGTTTATCGCATACCTTCCTAACAAACAAATCACGAGAAAATCCGTTTTATTCATATGAGCTTGATACTGCGTCAAAATTTGCTGTTGATATGTATTAAACTCTTCTTTACTTTGAAACTCGCTATATTCTTTCATTAATGTATACAATTTACTCATGCTTATCCCCCTGTTTATCCCGCATTAGCGCGGCAGTAAAACCCCCACTGACGGAAGTTTCACTTTATCCCGCATTAACGGGCAGTAAAATCCCCGCCTCAAGATTCAGAGAAAAGCAAAGAAGCTAGGCGGGGGATAACTGCCCGTAAAAGCCCGATTGGTTCAACTAACCATCAGTGGGGATGAAGCCCCCCACTGACGGAAGTTTCACTTTATAAATAAGAGGAAAAACATAAAAGTGGCGAAAGATTTTGTTGTATGATGAAAATAAATCCATCAAACTGAGGTGAAAAAATGATCGTAATCAGTGCATGTTTAGCTGGAATTGCTTGTCGTTATGACGGAAATGATAATCTCGTTACAAAAATTCAAGAACTTCTAGAAAAAGAAGAAACGATTCTTATTTGTCCGGAAGTATTAGGCGGATTGCCAACACCTCGTACACCTGCCGAAATTGTAGGTGGAAACGGTGATGATGTATTGAACGGAACTGCAAAAGTAATAGACCAAAACGGAAATGATGTGACGGAAATCTTTATTGAAGGTGCTTACAAAGCATTACATCAAATCAAAGACTTAAACCCTGAGTATATTATTCTAAAAGAACGCAGTCCATCTTGCGGAAGTTCCGTCATTTACACAGGAGAGTTTAATGGTCAAAAACAAAATGGTTACGGCGTTACGACTGCATTATTCAGACGACATGGTTTTACGGTGATTTCGGAAGATGATTTTATCCCGCTACTTTAGGGCAGTAAGATTCTCAACTTTAAGATTCCATTTGAAAGTTACTGTAACGTCGGTGCCACGTATCACCGACTGAGTGTATAAAAGTATTTGGACACAGAACTTAAGAATGAAGCTTATCATATCGTGAAGTATATATGTTCAAAGGAGTGTAGGCATTATGTACCCTTATTGGCAATCCAATTATTTCACATATGATATCCCTTATGTAAGTTGGGATCCACAATATGCATTTTCAATGGCACGAAATTACCGTATCAGTAAAAATGAAGTTGATTTAAAAAGTTATATGCGCTCACTATGGGAACAGCATGTCGCTTGGACAAGGCTGGCCATCATTAGCATTATTTTTAATTTACCAGATGTTAACGTTACGATTACACGACTCCTTCAAAACGGTCCAGATATGGGGAATTCACTCAAACCTTTCTACGGTCAAAATGCAGCGACAAAATATAGTAATTTGATAAAAGAGCACTTAGTAATCGCCGCAGACCTTGTCAAGGCAGCAAAGGCGGGTGATCAAAACGCTGCATCAATCGCAGAGAAAAAATGGTACGCCAATGGAGACGAAATTGTTGAGTTCTTAAGCAGTATCAATCCTTATATACCCAAAGAAAAATTTAGGAAAATGTTTTATGAGCATCTAGCATTGACTAAAGCTGAGGCAGTATCCATGCTAAAGAAAGATTATCAATCAGGTGTGCAATTGTATGACAAAATTGAGAAGGAAGCCTTAGAAATGGCGGATGCGCTTACTGAAGGAATAGTAAAGCAGTTCCCTCAAATATTTCAGTGAATGAAAAAACCAGCCATTATGAGGCTGGTTTTGTAATTATATAACGTTGTTCAATTCTTTGTTCAATTTTTTCCATCGCTTGTTTATCATTAAGTATCTTTTGTTTATTTTCTTGTACTAATTCTTTAAATGATTTACTGAGTAATTTACGGGGATTTTTTGTCATAATCATTCCTCCTTATTTCCTTTGGTATCAAAGATGTAGAATGAAAAATACAACCACAAAACTTCTCGATTTTTATAAAAAAAATTGTCTTTATTTGTCGAAAAATTCAACCTACCTAAATAATACTATAACTTTTGATTTTTCAAACATTATTTATTTGAACGTTATGTGAAAAATAATTTTTCCCAAGTTACCATTAATTATCTGAGGATTTTCCCTAAAAATTTCATGTTAACTAATCATGTATGGAATATGCATTCTGTTAAAGTCTTGCAGAAGCTTTTTTAATAAAGTGAAACTTCCATCAGTGTGGGCCCCACTGACGGTTAGTTGAACCACTCGGTCTTTTACGGGCAGTTATTCCCCTATCTTCTTTGCTTCTCTCTGAATCTTGAGGTGGGGGTCTTACTGCCCGTTAAAGCGAGATAAATAAAAAAGCCAGCCATTATGAGGCTGGTGTTTTAATTATATGACGTTGTTCAATTCGTTGTTCAATTCTTTCCAATTCTTGTTTGTCATTAAGTATCTTTTGTTTATTTTCTTGCACTAATTCTTTAAATGATTTACTGGGTAATTTACGGTGCTTTTTTCTCATAATCATTCCTCCTTATTTTCTTTGGAATCAAAGATGTAGAATGAAAAATACAACCATAAAACCTCTCACCATTTGTAAATATTTGTCTTTATTTGTCGAAAAATTCAACTTACCTAAATAATACTATGACTTTTTTGATTTTTCAAACATTTTTTGAACGTTATGTGAAGAATTATTTTTCCATACTTACTATTTATCATCTAATTTTTTTGCAAACATGTTATATGAACTAACCATGTATGGAATATACATTCTGTTAAAGTCTTGCAGAAGCTTTTCTCTTTAATAAAATGGAAATGCTAAAACAAAAAAAGCCGCTTCACGCGACTTTTTTTGTTGAAAATATTTATTTCGATTCCTTCCTACCCACCAAAATAGATAGAACGGATAAAAGGATAAGAATACTTACGCATACAATGGAGTTAATGATATTGCCTCCGTTAAACAAGAAGAAGATAAAAATAATTGCCAAAGCAGCTGCGGCAAACAAGGTGCTGTACGGGAATAACCACACGCGAAAATACGGCATTTTAGAATACTGTTTACGCAACTTGAATTGCGCAAGGCAAATACTAGTCCAAATAAGTAAAACAGTAAAGCCTGGGATAGACATCAGATAGGCAAAGACATGCTCCGGTGTAAGGAACGCGATAAAAGATCCAATTAATAAGCCAATGCCACTAACGAGAACCCCCCAGACAGGAACACCGCGCTTAGTAAGACGAGAGAATAGAGCTGGAGCTTCGTTATTTTGCGCTAGAGAATACAAAATACGAGAAGTAGCATACATTCCTGAATTAGCAGCCGACAACACAGCAGTCAATAAAATAAAATTCATAATATGTGCTACACCTTGTAATCCGGTTGCAGAGAAAACCTGTACGAAAGGACTACCTTGCTTTCCTACTTCGTCCCAAGGGATAAGTCCAGTGATGATGAGAATAGGTAATGTGTAAAATAAAACCACTCGGAACATGACCCCCTTTACTACTTTAGGAAGCGTCTGTTCCACGTTTTTCGTTTCTGTTACAGTTAATCCGATTAATTCTGATCCTCCGAAAGAAAAGACAACGATTAAGAGTGCTGTGAAAATACTACCCAATCCTTTTGGAAAGAATCCGCCGTGACTTGTATAGTTTTCGAAATATACTGCTTCGTGATTTGGAATGAAGCCAAATAATAAGGCAAAACCAAGCAGAATAAATAAAACAAGAGTAATAATTTTGATACTCGCAAGCCAAAACTCTATTTCACCGTAAAGTTTGACGCTAATTAAATTGATAAAGAGAAGAAACGCAGTACATGCTAGACTAAGCAGCCATAAAGGAGCGGATGGAATCCAATATTGTAAAAAACTCCCCCCTGCCAAAACCTCAACAATAATAACTAAAATCCAGTCGACCCAGTAGAGCCAACCAACGACAAAGGCAAAACGAGAACCGAAAGCTTTTTGAATCATTCCTTGAATGTTTAAACCAGGATAAGCGATAGCCATTTCCGCTATTGCACTCATAACAATGAGAAGAAGAAATCCTGCAAATAAATAAGAAAAAACAATGGCGGGTCCCGCGGCTGAAATTGTATCTGCACTTCCTTTGAAAATCCCTGTCCCGATCATCCCACCTATTGCCATAAGCCTAATATGACGCGGTTGCAGTTCGCGTTTCAAGCCTTGTTGTTCCATGTATACTCCCCCCTTATGATAGTAATAAAATAAAAAACAAAGTTAATATCTTTTTCTCGAAAGTAATAGTATAACATCACTCATTGCTGCATAGTCCTTCCTAGGTAATCTAATATTTAAACTATACAATAATCCTCTTATATTTGACAGATAATTCCGAAATTTATTTTTAGGAGAATATGGAATAAAACAAAAAATAGTGACGATTTTTTCATCGTCACCACTGCATGAGTTTTTCTATTTAGGACTGTTTTTCAGTATCTGAATGTTTTTATCTCGTTCTCCGCCATCGGAAAGCTCCTCTGAAAATTCATGATCTGCTTTCTTTCCTAACAGGAGTTCAGATGAACGGATTGTGCTAGCTGGCAAATTATTATTTGGTGCCGCCTGTTCATTCCATTTTCCCATCAAAATCACCTCTTTTTTATCCCGCTATTCGCGGGCAGTAAGCCCCCACTAATGGAAGTTTCACTTTATTAGTATTGAATTTTTGTCATGATTTTATTAGAAATCAACAATAAAAAAAACGCTTGAACGAACCCAAGCGTTTTTCATTTATAACGAATGAGATACCTATTTGATTAAACCCGAAATAGGGCTTCTTTAGCAGCATCTCATATTCCATTAAATACTCAATACTCGTTGCATTAGCACTCTTCAGGCTTACCAGCATTCGTTGCTGTGCGGAACGATGATCCGCAGCCGCATGATGCGATTGCATTTGGATTGTCGATTGTAAACCCGCCGCCAAGCATAGATTGCTTATAATCGATTTTTACTCCTTTTACAATCGGAGCACTTTCTTTATCAATAACAAATTCAACACCGAAAAATTCAAGAACTGTGTCGTCTTCATTTGGTTCTCTTTCAAATCCTAAGCCGTAAGAAAGTCCGCTGCATCCACCGCCGTGCACTGCAAGGCGAACGTATTTCTCTCCATCTTCGGCATCTTTTAACATATCTTTAATTTGATATGCCGCTTGTTCTGTTACAGTAATCATAAAATCCACCTTCCTTTCTTCTCTCGTTTTATTATACCTCTTTACTCTTCAATCTTATAATAATATACACCACTGCAAGTGACCTCTGCTGGACCATTCATTAAAACTGTTCCTTCTTCTGTCCACGTAATCATTAAATCTCCGCCCGCTAAATGAACAGTGATTTCTTGCCCGCGCTTCATCTTTCCATTCAAGATTGCAGCTACAACTGCGGCACATGCTCCTGTTCCACACGCTTGTGTAATCCCAGAACCACGTTCCCATACACGGAAATGCATTTCACGATGATTTAGTATTTCAATAAATTCTACATTCACGCTTTCTGGGAACATCTCGTGTGTTTCTAGTACAGGTCCTAATGTTGTAAGCGGCGCTTCGTCAATATCATCTACAAAAATAACAGCGTGCGGATTCCCCATTGAGACAGCTGTAAATGTATAACGATGGTTGCTATAAAGAAAATCTTCACGAATAAATGGTGTTTCTCCTTCACCTAGCATCGGTAAATCCGTGCGTTTTAATCGCGGTGCACCCATATCAATCGTAGCTGAAGCTACAATTCCATCTTCAACTGATACTTCTGCTGTAACAATTCCTGCTAACGTTTCGATTGTAAAAACAGTCTCTTCTACTAATTTATGCTCATATGCGTACTTTGCAACGCAGCGCAATCCATTCCCGCAGCTTTTTCCTTCTGAACCGTCTTTATTAAAAATACGCATCTTTACAGGAGCAACGTCAGATGGACAAATTAAGATCATTCCGTCAGAACCAATTCCCGTATTCACATTCGACACTTTTTCAGCAACTTTCGCTAGATGTTCTTCTGCAATTTTCTCTTCAAACATATTCACATAAATATAATTATTTCCAAGCCCGTGCATTTTTGTGAAAGAAAGTTGTTCCATATTGTTTCACTCCAAAATTTTTTATTGTTATAAGTATAAAATGAGCGCTTTTGGAAAACAATAAGAATGTCCCCCGTTTCTCATATTCAACGACAATTTTGGCGTAACAAGGTCGTTCTTACACATATCGTGTAAGAAAAAAGCCCTTCAACAAAGGGCTTTCTTTTTTTATCCCGCTACTTTAGGGCAGTAAGACCCCCACCTCAAGATTAAGAGACGACGAAGAAGATAGGTGTGGGATAACTGCCCGTTAGAGCCCGATTGGTGAGAGCTTTCCATCAGTGGGGGATGCCCCCCACTGATGGAAGTTTCACTTTATATATATATATCAGCAATTGCTGCACCTGTTAGCCTGTTCCTTCGAGATGATTTTATGCGTTTTTAAAAAGACGCTGCCACGTCGCAACGTCTTAAAACATCGGATTTTCATCTAAATAATCGTATATGTTTTTCACAAGTTCGTCCGGTGTTTCACCTTTTACAACTTCACCGTTCACAAGTGCATACAGTCCTTCAAAACAAACGCCGCAATAGCCAAGACAACCATACTCAATCACATCTAAATTCGGATCTTTCTCCAGTTGTTCACGTGCCCTTTGCGCACCGCTCGCAAGATTGCTGACACAAAATTCAATTAACGGTTTAATCACCCTTATCCCCCCTACATCTATATATTAACCCTTGTTTTATAACAGTAAAACTAAGATGTTGTATAAATCGAGCTGAAACGACTACAATTTTCAATCGTTTCATTCTGTAATCCTTGATAAAAAGCACTTTTCGGTCGAAAACTGCAGCATTCTACAATTTTTTCACAAATCGACCCACTTTTCTTCTTATTGTACAACAGATTATGCTTTCATACATTGTTATTTGCTTCTAAATTCGATATAATTTGAGTGGGTAAAGTCAAAATATTTTTGTAATATAAAAACTTTTTATGATTAGGGGATATTTCAACAGAAAAGGGGTAATCCATCATGAAGCACCTCGTAATACTTGGTGGGGGCTACGGTGGAATGAGAGTTTTGCAGCGTCTTCTTCCGAGCAACCAACTTCCGGATGATGTTCAAGTGACATTAATCGACAAGGTACCGTATCACTGTTTTAAAACAGAATACTACGCATTAGTAGCAGGAACGATTTCTGAAACGCATATTCGCATTCCATTTCCAGAACATCCACGACTTAATATTCAATACGGGACTATAACTAATGTTGATTTAGAAAACAAAGCCGTTCATCTTGATGACGGTGAAATTGTGAATTATGATGACTTAATTATTGGACTTGGTTGTGAAGACAACTATCACAACGTTCCAGGGGCAAAGGAAAATACGTATAGCCTTCAATCCATTGAACAAGTTCGTCAAACATATCAACAACTAAACGGTTTAGAGCCACATGCAACAGTTGCTGTTGTAGGAGCTGGGCTAAGCGGCGTTGAAGTAGCAAGCGAACTTCGCGAAAGCCGTCCAGATTTAAATATTTATTTATTCGACCGAAAAGATCGCATTCTTTTCCCGTTCCCAGAAAAATTAAGTAGATACGTAGAAGAGTGGTTTTTGAAACATAATGTTACAATCATTCGCAACTCAAACATTACAAAAGTAGAGCCAAATATTGTGTATAATCACGATGAACCACTTGAATGCGACGCAATCGTTTGGACAGCTGGCATTCAAGCAAATGAAGTTGTTCGTAATATGCCTGTCGAGCACGATAATAGCGGTCGGGTTGTGTTAACAAAACATCATAATATTCCGGATTACGAGAATGTATATGTGTTAGGTGACTGCGCTGCACTGCCGCATGCACCATCTGCACAACTTGCAGAAGGTCAGGGCGAACAAATTGTCCAAATATTATTAAAACGTTGGAATAATGAAGCATTACCAGAAGAACTACCTGTTATTAAACTAAAAGGTGTTCTCGGTTCTCTTGGTAAAAAACACGGCTTCGGTTTACTCGCAAATCAGCCGTTAATGGGCCGCGTACCTCGCCTTTTAAAATCAGGTATTCTTTGGATGTATAAGCATCATAATGGTTAAACAAAAAACAAGAGCCGCCATGCAGCTCTTGTTTTTTCTGTTGCCTATACATAATTTGTTGACGTAATGAATTCGTAGCACATACTATTTTTAAAATGGAAGTTTCACTTTATCCCGCATTAACGGGCAGTAAGACCCCACCTCAAGATTCAAAGAGAGATGAGGAAGATAGGTGAGGATAACTGCCCGTAAAAGCCCGATTGGTTCAACTAACCATCAGTGGGCGATGAAAAAACTTCCCCACTTCTTCTTACATTCCTCTATCCCAAACAATAAGTACTTTTTCGTCATCTCAGCACGTCTCCATCTCGATAGTGACGGTTTCATCCCTTCTTTGTGACGAATGCGATACACATCTTGCAGCAACGGTTCCCATCGCTTAGAAGATTTCATTATATACTGCAATCCTTCATCTTTAGAAACAATTCGTTCCGTCTCTAGCGTGTATATAATACGTCCCATTGTTACAACTGCAAACTCCACCCATTCTGTGGACAAAAATAAATAGGGGCGTTTTACTTTCTCGCTCCAATATTGCTCCACATTGTATTTCATTGTGCTCACAACATCATCCCACGTTATTGTATATGGAAGCTCGTTTGCTTTTTTACCCCAAACAGTAATACCTTGATTTTTTAATGTCCACCACGTCACAAAATTAATATCCCAATGACCCTCGCTAATTTTTCCTTCTGAACAGTATACATACGGAGACATTTCATGATTTTGCTTTCCTACATCAACAAGCGGAATATACATACCGTCCATTCTCTTACCAAGGTTGTGTTTATAGAGTTTCTTATGTAGCTCCTGTATTTTTACTTTCTCTGCTTCACTGACTCGTTCTGTCATCACTGTTACAAAGTCAATATCACTCGTTTCCGGCTGAAATGCCGCTAATGCTAATGAACCGTATAAATACACGCCAACCAGCTTTTCTTTAGCAACGATCTCCTGAAGTCCATTCACGTATGTATCTAATAAGAGTTTCACTTCTTCTGGTATAGAATGCTCCATTACGATACCCATAAGTATACTCCTAACGCAGCTACCACATTTGGAATCGCTGCAAACACATTCGTTTTAGCAGATTGAAAACGGGATTCTTTTCGCGTTGGCTTCACCGAAACAAATGTCCCTCGTGCTCCTAAAATGAATCCATCTATACAAAGAAATGCCGCACTAGCTAAGAAAAAGAGGCTCAGCCAACCTGCTAACGAGTAAATCATCGCTGCATCTCCTTCCATATAGGCAATACTGCTGACTACAAAAAGCCCTATACTCCCTGTTACAAAGCCCTTCTTCATCTTAACCACCCTTTCGAACACAGAAAAAGCCCTTGCGTTTCGTAGTCTACGTTGCAAGAGCTCTGTGAGTTATAAGTTATATTATAAATATTTCTCAATTTCTTCGTATACATCCTTCAAACGGGGATTACCTTCTCCCACGATTTCACCGTTCACAAGTACAACGGGATAAAACAAGTCTTCTTCAATCACGCGCTCCGCAAAAACTTGCTTTTCTTCCTCTGCCTGCTGCTCGTGAATGTCCACATATTCAAAGTGAAACTTTTCTTCTTGTCCTTCATACTTTCTTCCAATTGCTGCTTGCAGCCATTCATACGTTTCCGTTGATGACGGCATCCCAACACAGCTAGCACATACAACCTTCGCCCCGTAAACGCTAACTTTTATCATATTCTCTCCCCCATTTACACATACATTTCTTTCTGCATCTTATTGTCACATATAAGCTGGAAATTTCCATAAACTATTTTGACAACATAAGAAAGATATTAAAAATAGATTTTCCCCTGTATCTTGATTATAATAAAACTAATGAAAGGAGTCGATAAAAATGGAAAACGAAAACTTACACGAACAAGTAGTAGAAGTATTAGATAAATTACGTCCATTCTTACTTCGCGATGGCGGTGACGTAGAATTAGTAGATGTTGAAGACGGTATCGTTAAATTACGCCTTCTAGGTGCTTGCGGCAGCTGCCCAAGTTCTACAATCACATTAAAAGCTGGTATTGAACGTGCTCTTTTAGAAGAAGTACCAGGTGTAATCGAAGTAGAACAAGTATTTTAATTTAAAAGCGGAAGCTGGATAATGTAAAATCTTTAGTGGATTATTTAACATAGCCACTAAAGCTAAAGAAAAGAGACCCACTATGGTCTCTTTTTTCAAAACTACATATTACGTTAACCAATCTAACTTACGAATTCCTAACTTATCAACAGGTAAACGAATAAGGTCATAAAACTGCCGAAGAAATTGTTCTGATTGATCTACTCTCTGCAGAATAGTTTCTAGCTGATCTTGGTATACATATTTCTGCGTCTCGCTTCCAGTTAAGTAATATCCTTCAACTGTTTCAAAGTAATGAAGAGGAAAGAGAAGGCGAGCAAATAACAACCGCCAGCCAAATGAAGATAATGGATAATTACGTTCGTAATCGGTCAAAAACTGGACAATCGTTTCTTCCCATTTCTCTTTTTTTTCAAAAGAAACGTGACGGACCCACTCTGCTAAGTCGCGGCTTGGATGATCGTATACCCAATCAACCGGCAGCTTTAATCGCTTCGTTTGCTTCCAAAGTAACGGTGTAAATCGTTCCTGACAAATTGTTGCAGCATCAGCAAGTTGAGGAATATCATCAATTTCTGTATCTACTACATATTGAATCGCATTTTCAGCAAGACCTAAGTAGTAGGGAAATGATTCAATAAATAATTGTTCAAACATATCAGTAGGGTGACTCACTATTTTTGATTGCCAAAAGCGCTCGAGCTGATCTAATCGTTTTTCCCACAGCGCCTTCCATTCGCCAATTCGGCTGAGATGTTCAATATCATCTGAAAAAAATGCGCCGCGCTTATGGAATAACGATAACTCACTTCCTGGAGACATTGCATTGCGATCTAACATACGCATTCCTTTTAGCAAACAATAATTTGTATCTTCTATCTCGCTAACATAATAACCTTGTATGTTTGGAACAAAAGTCGCAACTGTAATATCACCTTGCTGATTCATATAATCACTTAACTTCTTCATTTCACCAAGCTCTTCTTCTTGCAAATTTCCCGTCGCAAGAAGCACATAAATTTTATTTCGAACCCAAAAGCTTTTATAAGGGCCGAGGGTGGTCAATTCTTTAACGTGTATATGATAATGCTCATAAATATCTTGAATCATCATACTCGCCACCTACAGTTTTTCTATATATATATGAGCTTCTGATTAACTTTCATTCCTATGCACATTGTACACCTATACGTATACAATATTAAAAAGAAAAAAAGGTGATAATCATGACACAACGAAATGAACTACAAGAAAGAGCATTACAATTACTACAAGAACGCGGTGTAAAAATTGACGATATTGCAGACCTCGTTCATTTTCTTCAAAAAAAATATCATCCCAATTTATCAATGGAAGAGTGCCGTTATAACGTAGAACGTGTCTTATCCAAACGTGAAGTACAAAATGCACTCATTACAGGAATTGAGCTGGACGTCCTTGCCGAAAAAGGGTTATTGAGTGCGCCCCTTCAAGACATCATACACCGTGACGAAGGATTATATGGTGTAGATGAAGTCGTTGCCTTATCTATCGTCAACGTATACGGCTCAATCGGTTTCACAAACTTCGGCTATATCGATAAGTTAAAACCAGGTATTTTACAATACTTAAATGACAAATCAACAGGAAAAGTTCATACGTTCCTAGATGATATCGTCGGAGCGATTGCCGCTGCTGCATCCAGCCGTTTAGCGCATAGAGCTGCACATGCTGATTGAACTACCCCCACCTATCTTCTTCACTTTTCTCTGAATCTTGAGGTGGGCGTCTTACTTCCCGCGAATAGCGGGATAATACAAAGATAAGAAAAACCAGCTTCTTTAAGCTGGTTTTTCTTATTTCTTTTTACATTCCGCCGCGTGATACTCCATGAGCAGGAATTCCCTTCCCTTGCTCATGAAAGAAGTCTTCTTTTGAAAACCTGCTTTCATATACAGATGAATAGCACGTTTATTAAAAGCGGCTACGCTTAAACGAATTTTCTCTGGTCTAAATTGCTCCTTTGCAAATTGCAGTCCAGCTTGTAAAAAAGATATCCCCAATCCCTTTCCGGTTAAAGCTGGTTTCATTCCAAGTCCAATATCCACAACACACTCACCTGTGTATAACTTTTCGTCTCTTCCGCCCGGCACTTGCGCATGATCCCCAAAACAAAAATAGCCGATGAGTTCATTATGCTCATTACGAACGCCATAATATGTACCGTCTAACAATTCTTCTAATGTTTCAGATGCCCCGGTAAAACTATATAATTCATACGGATCATCATATCGCCACACATTTATCTCTTCTGCTTCTTCTAACGTAAGTGCACGAATGTTCATTTGTACGTTCACCTTCTCTTTCCTTGCATATATTCGCTCACGCTAGTCAAACTCCTGTTTCTTAATCTGTAAGAAGCGTCTTCTTTGACTTCTCAACACAATGTAACTACAATTGTTACAGAATGTGTTTTATTCACACTTTGAACATACTACTAACATATCCACAGACAGGAGGAATTGTAATGAAACACTTAATCGTTTATGCACACCCGAATCCACAAAGCTTTAACCATGCAATTCTAGAAACACTTCAAGGACAGTTGCAAGAAAAAGGACACGAAGTACGTGTTCGCGATCTATATGCGATAAACTTCAATCCTATATTAGCTGCCAATGATTTCATTTCATTTTCACAAGGAAATACACCGGCTGATATTAAGACAGAACAAGAACATATTACGTGGGCAGATGTAATCACATTTATTTATCCAGTTTGGTGGACAGGTCTTCCTGCTATCTTAAAAGGGTATGTAGAACGTGTATTTAGCCAAGGATTTGCTTTTACATACGGTCCAAATGGCGTTGATAAATTTTTAACAGGCAAAAAAGGGCTATTATTATCCACAATGGGCAATTCGAAAGAAAATTATGATGCAAGCGGTATGTTTGAAGCAATGAAGAAAACAACTGATGCGGGTATTTTTGATTTTACTGGTATTGAAACAGTAGAGCATGCTTTCTATACGAGTGTTCCTTCTGTGGATAATGAAACGAGAACACAATACCTTGAAGAAGTAAAGGAACTTGTAAATCGTTTATTTTAGGCTCTTTTCGTATAGATTGTTGTTTTTTGCGATAAAGTGAAACTTCCATCAGTGGGGTTTTTCATCCCTTACTAATGGAAAGCTCTCACCAATCGGGCTTTTCGGGCTGTTATTCCCCCCTATCTTCTTCGACTTTCTCTGAATCTTGAGGTGGGAGTATTACGGCCCACGAATAGCAAGATAAAAATAAGACCTCGGATCAAATCCAGGTCTTATTTTTATGAACGATTTCTTCGTATGACGATATTAATCTTCATCACGATTTCCAAGTCCAAACAAACACACAAAATAGAATCCAAAAATCAGCTTCGTAAATGTAAATATTCACTAAAACTTTATTTTTTGTGCATATTCGCATTTAGAATGCTCTTGCATTTCCTAATTGTTCTTTTGATTTCCCGATTTTCAAAAAAATAAACCTCTGTACCTGCCCAAATAAAAACCCAACACACAATGCTTAATACTCCTGCAGTATAGGCATGAGTGTTTGCAAGCTTCAAGTATATCACCCCAACAATAATCCCAATCACAAACAAAACAATAGCCTTTTTGACATTTCTAGCATATGTATATTCCTCTTCGTTCAAGAGGTTAGAAAAAGTATTAAATGTGGCAGTCTTCAATGACTTTTCGTCAAAATCATTCTGACCTAAAAAAAATATTTCTACTTCTTTTCTTTTGCCACTGTGTAGCTTTGACAAAAGGAAATCTTCAAGGTCAGAGCTTAGGTGAACATCCTCAGAGCTATAATATCTTGAAAACGGAGTATCAGTTTCATCTAAATAGATATTTACACTTAATTCATCTTTCATGTTAACCCTCCTTTAACTCCAATGTACTAGTTGAAAGTCAACCTTTTATCAGTATGGTCAAGAGAGCAACAATTCTTACGAAAACAGCGTTTAATAAAGTAAAACTAACCATCAATGGGGGGGTTTTTCATCCCCACCGATGGCTAGTTTTACCAATCCGGCACATGCCAGCAGTTAATGCGGAATAAAAAAATAGGCAACCTTTTACGATTGCCTATCTCTTCTTACATTTTTTCAATCCACTCTGTTAAGCTGTGGACAACATGCGTTGGCTGCACGTCGTATTCTGTTAATTTTTCCACAGATGTGACTCCTGTGTGGACAAGAAGTGTATCCAGCCCCGCATTCATACCAGCTAAAATGTCTGTATCGTAGTTATCCCCAACCATTAACGTCTCTTCTTTCGTTGTACCAAGCACTTTTAGTGCTTGTTCCATAATAATGGATTCTGGTTTACCAATGAAGATTGGATTTACCGTTGTGGATACCGTTATAACAGACGTTAAAGAACCGTTCCCTGGTAATAAACCGCGTTCTGTTGGAATCGCAATATCACCGTTTGTTGAAATGAATGTTGCCCCGTTTCGAACGGCTAAGCATGCTTTTGCTAACTTTTCATATGTAACTTCTCGATCTAGCCCAACGACCACAAAATCCGGATTACTATCCACAAGTGTGAATCCTTTTTCCACAAGGGCATCACGCAAGCCTTCTTCTCCAATCATATATACAGAAGCGTTTTGCCTTCTTTCATATATAAAGTTCGCTGTTGCCATGCTTGTTGTAAATACTTGCTCTGGGCTAGCTGGAATATCAAACTGCACAAGCTTGTCTGCAACTTGCTCTGGTTTACGCGTTGAGTTGTTCGTAACAAATAAATACGGTAAGTTACGCTCTTGCAGCGCTTTTATAAAATCACTTGCCTCTTCAATTCGTTCTTCGCCTCGGTACATTGTTCCATCTAAGTCAATTAAATAGCCTTTATACATAGGTGTCACTCCTTTTGATACATACTCTCTTCTTATCGTATCCTCTTTTTCAAAATAAAAAAACGCTTTTTCAAAAAGCGTCCTATAATGTTCATTTTTTTTCTATGATTTGATACGAACAGAAGCAATCTCCATCACACATACTAGATAATACTTTCACATCAGCATCTGGCAAAAGTGTATCATACATGTTTTTCTCATCATCACAAATTTGCGGAAACTTTTCAGCTACCTCTATTAACGGACAATTTTGCTTTTGTAATAAGAAGGCATGTTCACTTTCTTGTTGCATACGCACCATATAACCATTTTTCTCTTGCATGACGGCAATTCCTTTTAATCTCTCTAATGTTGTTTCTTTCCGCTTTATCCGGTTTGCCAACTGTTCTTCCATACGGTTCGTACGCGCCCTTAAAAGCTTCTTCACGAGTTCCTCATCGCCAATATGCAGCAAATCCTCTAACATTTCGACTGCAAATTGCTTATATTGTTTCGGAAACAAGTCTTCTCCTTTCGTACTTAAACTATAGACATACATCGGTCTCCCGACATGTTGACGCACCATCTTCGTTTCAATCAGCTCTTCCTTTTCGAGCTTACTTACATGACGGCGCACTGCCATCTCCGTAATTTGCAATGCTTCTGCTAATACCGCAACAGTTTGTTCTCCTTTTACTTTCAAAAGTTGAAGAATTTCCTCTTTTGTAGAACGTGCTGCTTCCCCCATTTTTCTACCCTCTTCCCTTTAACAAGCTTTAATGAGCAAAGTATATCAATGCCCATTAGAGCCATATGAATTTATCCCGCATTAACGGGCAGTAAGACCTCCACCTCAAGATTGTGAGAAAACAAAGAAGAGAGGTGGGGGCTAACTGCCCGTAAAAGCCCGATTGGTTCAACTAACCATCAGTGGGGGGAATGAAGAACCCCCCACTGATGGAAGTTTCACTTTATCCCGCATTAACGAACAGTAAAAATCCCACCTCAAGATTGTGAGAAAATCTAAAAGAGAGGTGGGGGCTAACTGCTGGAAGTTTCACTTTACTCTCCTGCAAACGCAGACACAGGACCAAGTTCTTGCTCCAAATAACGGCGAATATTTGCAGGATACTGTTTGATCATATCAATATGTTTTTGCACTGTATCATACACTTCTGTATGGTTCATATTTACATACTCCTGCACAATCATTTTACGAAGACGAACGACTTCTTTTAAACGTTCTCCTTCTTCACTTGTAACCACTTTTTCATCCATTAAAATATCAATAATATCTTCATAACTACCTGGATCACGCATAATAAATCCATCAATCATAGCATTACCTACGTCTAAAATACAATCAATCATAAGGTGCGCCATACGCTCTAATGCATATTCATCAAGCGCCCCGCGGTACTCTTGTTTTGTTTGAAATGCTGCAACAACTTTCTCTAAACACTGTAACATTTGTTCAATTTTTTTACGGTCTACAAAGTACATATATGTCACCTACCTGGAAATTAAAGCATTTTCATTTCCAATTGTACCCCTTTATTCGAAAAAAATCGACAATTTTTCGAATTCACCTTTTTCTCTATCTTTGTTATAGTTATACGTGTATGATTTTCGGAATTGGAGGAATGACACCATGGAACGTGAACTCGCACTAGAAATTGTCCGCGTAACAGAAGCAGCAGCCCTCGCATCCGCACAATGGATGGGACGCGGTAAGAAAAATGAAGCAGATGATGCTGCAACAACTGCAATGCGTACGATGTTTGACTCTGTTAACATGGCAGGTACTGTTGTGATTGGAGAAGGGGAACTTGATGAAGCACCAATGCTTTACATCGGTGAAAAGCTTGGAACAGGGAACGGTCCAGAAGTAGATATCGCCGTTGATCCATTAGAAGGAACAAATATCGTAGCAAAAGGTCTTGCAAACGCAATGGCTGTTATCGCTGTGGCTGATAAAGGAAACCTTCTACACGCTCCTGATATGTACATGGAAAAAATCGCGGTTGGTCCAAATGTAGCTGGTAAAATTAGCCTAGATGATCCAATTGAAAAGACAATTGAAATTGTAGCGGAAGCAAACAATAAAAAAATTCGTGACTTAACAGTTATCATACAAGAGCGTGAACGTCATCAAGATATCATCGAACGAGTACGTGCAAAAGGTGCACGTGTAAAATTATTCGGTGACGGTGATGTTGGTGCATCTATCGCAACAGCTCTTCCTGGAACAGGAATCGACTTATTTATCGGTACTGGCGGTGCCCCAGAAGGTGTTATCTCTGCTGCAGCACTCAAATGTCTTGGCGGAGAAATGCAAGCACGTCTCGTTCCAATGAATGAGGAAGAAGAAGCACGTTGTCATGCAATGGGCTTAGAAGACCCACGTCAACTTCTTATGCTAGACGATTTAGTATCTGGTGATGACGCAATCTTCTCAGCAACAGGTGTATCTGCTGGCGAGTTATTAGATGGTGTAAAATTCCTTGGCGGAGATTTAGCAGAAACATATTCTATCGTTATGCGTTATAAAACGAGAACAGTGCGCTTTATTAAAACGCACCACCATTTAGATCATAAACCACACTTAAATTTAGATATTTAAAAAGGAGTCATGTTCATGGAAGAACGCTTTTTTCTTTACGATGATACAGTAGAAACAAAAACGCGCTTCATAAGCTTTATGGGAGAAAACGAGCGCCACGATTTAGCACTTTTGTATTCTGACCGTCATTATGGCAAAACAATCGTCCTAGATATGCAGCGCAATAAATTTGCTATTATCGGTCGTGACGACTTAGAAGAACCTGGCTACTTAGAACATGCATTTTCTATTTCTGAAGAAAATGCAGAAGAATTACGTTCATTTTTATTTGAACTGATGTAATCCAAATCACCAGCTTGCAACAAAGCTGGTGATTTTATTTTTATATACATGTAGGTAGTCTCACCATATTTGAATCAAAAAATTCCTCTTACCCGATGTAAGAGGAACTCTTTTACTTCTTCACTTTTCGAAGTACAAAGTACGAACATCCAAAATTGCAATACTCGTATAAATACTCCGATAACGTACTAATTTTCGTATCATACGTTGCACGCTGGTTGCTATCATCAAAAAAGCCGCGCAATCGCAGCTGATCATAGCCCCAATCACCTACGATATAGTCATATTTATTTAAAATTTCTGCGTAGCGAGCTTTAAATGCTTCTTCATTAAATCCATTTCGATGTTCTTGTATTACTTCATAGTGGATATTATTCACGTAAACTGTAGTGCGAATCTCCTGCTTCTGCTCCATCTTCCATTCCCTTTCCTATTCTTTCTTCTTTTTATCGTATCATAAAGCCACAAAACCAACAATTTCAAATACAAAAAATCCCCTAAGTGGGAAATGATATAGAGTGACACTTCCCTTTGGAGCGTTTTTCTCCAAAAGGTTAGTTAAACCAATCTGGTTCTTACGGACAGTTATCTCCCACCTCTTTTCTTTGACTTCTCACACTCTTGAGAGGGAGCCTTACTGTCCGTTAGGGCGAGATGAATAAAGCTCTCACCAATTAGGCTTTTACGGGCAGTTATCCCCTACCTATCTTCCTCGTTTTTCCTTGAATCTTGAGATGTGGGTATTACTGCCCGCAAATAGCGAGGATCAATAAGGAGGAAACAATTATGAAAAAACAACTGCTCCTATCCCTTCTCACTCTTTCCATCTTTGCTGGATGTCAAACAAAAAAAGCGGAAATGAAGCAGGAAGAAGGAAGCCGCGTACTCGTATCTGAGCATAAAGACATGTACGGGAAGGAAACACCAAACCAAATGCTAACAAAAGTCGGCTATTCTCAAAAACAAAAAGATGAAGTTTCGAATAACCAGGTTGGCACAATTAACAAAGAACGGTTAGCAGAAATGATTACAAGTCTAGTCGTGAAACTCCCCGATGTGATGAATGCAGCAACGCTTGTAACAGATGATGAAGTGTTTGTTGTATACCGAGCAAACACAACAAATCCAGCTTTAGTTGCTGATCAAGTACAAAAAGCAGCATTGTCCGTTGTTCCCCGCTACTATAAAGCATATGTATCAACAGACCAAAAATTAATATCACAAATCCAAGGACTCAAATCCGGCACATTAAATGATAAAGAATATGCACAAACAATCGATATGCTCAAGCATGAAATGAGCAAAAATCCGCATTTAAATAACACGCAAAATAACACGCTGCCTAACACAATGAAGTAAAGTGAAACTTCCTTTTGGAACGCTCTTCTCCAAAAGGTTAGTTGAACTAATCGGGCTCTTACGGGCAGTTAGCACTTCTTTGCTCTTACTAAATATTACTGCCCGTTAGTGCGGGGTAAAGTGAAACTTCCTTTTGGAACGTTCTTCTCCAAAAGGTTAGTTGAACCAATCGGGCTCATGCCAGCAGTCAGCACTTCTTCGATTTTGCGAAATATTACTGCCATGTGGGATAAATAAAATGACCTGAGAATATACTCTCAGGTTATTTACTAAACATTTCACCGTTTTTCCTGCATAATAGAAATAGTATATATATTAGAAAGTGGTGAAATGTATGGTTTCAAATGCAACAATTGGAAGTATGATTGTGCAAATTGCTATTTCAGTTCTTATCCCGATTATTGCTGTTGTTTACTGTCGAAAGAAGTATCGAATCTCTTTAAAAATTGTCGGTGTCGGGATTGTATTCTTTATGGGATTCTCACAAATCTTAGAAAAAACGTTACATGTCTATGTATTTGGAAATCCAGCAGCAACTGAGCTATTAAAAAATCCGTTTATCTACGCTCTATATGGCGGATTAACTGCTGGTATTTTTGAAGAACTTGCACGTTTTATCGCCTTTTTCTTTTTACTTAAGAAATACCAGGAGTATAATGACGGCCTTGCTTATGGAATCGGTCACGGAGGGATTGAATCCGTATTAATTGGGGCGACTGCCGGAGTGCAAAGTCTTGTATTTGCTTTCTCTATTAATAACGGAACCTTCTCCAAAATGATTGAAAAGGTACCTCAGCTCAGCGCTGTCCAAGACGCATTACTACATACTCCGTCTTACTTCTATTTACTTGGCGGAGTAGAGCGGATCGTTTCTTTTATCATGCAAATTGCTCTCACAATGCTTGTCTTATATGGTGTAAAGCATAAAAAATATGTGTTTGTAGGGCTGGCAGTATTCCTTCATGCGTTTGTTGACTTCTTCGCAGCGCTCTACCAACGCGGACAAATCAATTTGTTCGTAACGGAAGGAATTATGATACTGTTTGGCATTGGTGCTTACATCCTAATTCGTAAAATGAAAACAAAATTCCTAGCAGAACCTGCAAGCTAAGCCGAATCGGCTTAGCTTTTTATTATGATTTCAGTTACCAATAACTAGGAAAAAGAGGATTCCTCACTCTATTTGTCGAAGTACGTACAAATTCGTCTATTCACAAGCGAGGAATGAATCATGAAGAAATTAATTATTGTCCGCCATTGTACTGCAACTGGGCAAGAACATGATGCACCACTTACTGCAGCAGGTCGAGAGCAAGCTAAAGCTCTTGCAGATTTTCTCATCACAGAACAGCTTCCTATAGAAACCATTATCTCTAGCCCATTTACTCGTGCGGTTCAATCCATTACACCTTACGCGTCACATATGCAGCTCCCTATTCAAGAGGATGCACGGTTAACGGAGCGTATACTGAGCGGCTCTCCAATGAGTAATTGGCTGCAAATGTTAGAACAAACATTTACAGAAATCGATGTCTCCTTTTCTGGCGGAGAATCGACGCGTCAAGCGACGGAACGAGTACAATCACTTATCCACAACATATTACAACATCAAGAGCAAGAAGTAACACTACTCGTTACACATGGTAACTTATTCACACTCATTTTAAGAATTTTTGATGAAAATATCGGGTTTTCCACATGGGAAAGCTTAAGTAATCCAGACGTATACGAAATTACATTAGACAAACATGCACCGACTATCCACAGATTGTGGAGAATACATTGTGAAACGAATTAACATAACTACTGATAATTTAGAATCAAAACATATTTGCTGCGCTCTATCTGACAAGAGGATGGCACGTGGCGTTTTGCAAAAGAAAGGAGTTTACATTCCAATGTACGAAGAAGTCATCTCGTTACTACATAAAACAAATGTTTTATATGAGAAATTTGAACATGAACCTGTTTTAGATTATGAAACAGATCGAATGATTCGGGAACGCCTCGGTTTAGATGGTGAACCAAGTAAAAGCCTCTTTTTAAAAACGAAATCCGGGGCTTACTATGTCTTTTTTACGTTAGAAGGAACTCGCCTTGATATGAAGCAAATGAAAGATGTAATCGGTACACGTGTATCACTTTGTTCACCCGATAAACTAAGAGAAAAGACAGGATGTATTCCAGGATGTGTTGCTCCATTTGGTTATACAAAAGATGTAACAATTATTGTGGATTCTGCTATTTATCAATACGAAAAAATATTGATTTCACCCGGTGTCCCGGAATTTACGATTTCTTTATCCACAGAAGAATTACGTAAAGTGTTATCCACATGTGGAAATACCGTATTAGAATATGAATGAAAAAAGAACTGAAAGTTTCAGTTCTTTTTCATCCATGTGCACCCGAGCTCGACATATTTAATACAACAACTCCGCCAATAATAAGCACTATGCCAACGAACGTTTGCCATGTAAAAACGTCCTTCCAAATGAGAACACCAATTAATGCCGTTAACGCTGTACCAATTCCTGACCAAATTGCATAAGCAGTGCTAAGTTGAATATATTGCAACGCTTGGGATAAACAATAAAATGCAGATATAAAACCAAGGACAACACCGATACTTGGCCATACTTTCGTAAATCCGTCTGACAACTTTAGCATCGTTGTCCCAAATACCTCACTCACAATTGCAATCGCTAAAAAAACAAATCCTTTCATAGAATTCCCCCTTCATGCTCTATCGTATTGTCTACACTGGTATCTTGTCCAAAAAAAATCCCCCTTAGCTGATTCACTAAGAAGGATCTCCTCATTATTTTGCTTCTACCGTATTTGCTTTTGCAGATTGTACTTGCTCATCTGCATGGTAAGAAGAACGTACAAGCGGACCAGCTTCACAGTGACTAAATCCTTTGCTAAGTGCAATTTCTTTTAGCTCTGCAAATTCTGCTGGTGTGTAATACTTAATAACCGGTAAATGCTTTTTAGACGGTTGTAAATATTGACCAAGCGTTAAAATATTAACGTTGTTTGCACGTAGGTCATCCATTGCCTCGATAAGGTCTTCTTTTGTTTCTCCAAGTCCCACCATGATGCTTGATTTTGTCGGAATGTCAGGCTGCATTTCTTTAGCACGACGTAAAAATTCTAGAGAACGGTCGTATTTTGCTCTAGCGCGAACTCGGTCAGATAATCGACGTACCGTTTCAATGTTATGGTTTAAAATATCAGGACGTGCATCCATTAACATTTTTAAATTTTCTTCTACTCCACCCATATCAGATGGTAAAACTTCGATAGATGTGAATGGATTTTTACGACGAACTGCGCGCACTGTTTCCGCAAAAACAGCTGCTCCTCCGTCTTTCAAATCATCACGTGCAACTGCTGTTATAACAACGTGTTTTAAGCCCATTTGTTCTACAGAATCCGCTACGCGTTCTGGCTCTTGTAAATCAAGCTCTGTTGGTAAGCCTGTTTTAACCGCACAGAAACGGCATGCGCGTGTACAAACTGCACCTAAAATCATAAATGTTGCTGTTTTACGAACAGCCCAGCATTCATGAATATTCGGACACTTCGCCTCTTCACAAACTGTATGAAGGTTCTTAGAACGCATCATTTTCTTTAAGCCTGTATAGTTTTCATTTGTGTTTAATTTAATTTTCAACCACTCGGGCTTGCGTATATACTCTGTTTGTTTTGTCATGTTCATCAACTCCGCACAATATGAAATAGTTTACCATGTTCGCTTCTTTCAATGTAACATATCTATTTTATCGTATGAAAGCGATTTGCTCAAATGAAGATTCAAAGAATTCCTTCCAATTATTACTTATAATGAAATATCGTGTATATCCCACACTAAAGGTAGTGATTTCGAAAGGAGCTTACTGCCGTGCATCGAAAATTTTTCCTTCTGCTTTCTATTTGTTTTCTTCTCCAGACAAACATTGTATACGGGCAAGAAAACAAACAAGAAGATATATACGTGAAGCGAATGACATTATATAAAGAAATGGAGACATTCTCTCTTATTCCATGGTACTACTTTGCTGCCATCGATCAATACGAGCGAAATATCCGTGCTGTTCGCAGCGATATTCCAAAAAAGCCAGATGCTATTATCTCTATTTACTTCAAACCAGAAGTATGGTCCGGGCCAGCAAATCCAGACCCTCATGATACAAAACCGTACACAATCTCCTTATTTGGAGGCATGGGGTTAGACGGAGACAACGATGGATTGGCAGACGCAAATAATGAGAAAGATGTTCTCTATACAATGGCTACTATATTAGGGAAACGCGGGACAAATCGAGAACAGCTAAAAATTATGTTGTGGGAATATTATCAACGATCTAAAACAGTAGAGTTAATATTAGGTTATGCTCGTATGTACAAACATTACAATCGGATTAATTTAGAAGGTAACGCTTTCCCTCTGCCGGTTCGTAGCGATCATAGTTACCGCAGTACATTTGGCGCTAAACGAAGCTTTGGTGGACGGCGTATGCATGAAGGCACAGATATTTTCGCCGGCTATGGTGTACCTGTTCGTTCTACTTGCTATGGCATCATTGAAACGAAAGGTTGGAATCGTCTTGGCGGCTGGCGCATTGGGATTCGCGACTTATATAACAACTACCATTACTACGCACATTTAGGTGGATTTTCAAAGGAAATACAACTCAGACAAATCGTCGAGCCTGGAACTGTCATTGGATTTGTCGGCAGCACTGGTTATGGTCCACCTGGAACAGCAGGTAAATTCCCGCCTCACTTGCACTTTGGAATGTATAAAGATAACGGCTATACAGAATGGGCGTTTGATCCGTACATGCATTTAAGCTTATGGGAGCGGAAAGAACGAATGAACTCCAAAAAATAACCGCAGTGCGGCGGTTAGAAAAAAGCGGATAACCTCAGTTATCCGCTTTTTTATCCTTCTTATCCGGTACAACAACCCCGCCGCTTCCATAATAGCCAGGCACTTCTCCTTGAATAATGCGCGTGGCTACTGGAATATCTTGCTTCACAGTTACTTCCTTCGTATGAAACGGAATAATAACTTGAAGAGCCACTTCAATTTCCATCACAATTTTAATAGCTGTATTGTTAATTCCTTGCTGCTGAAAATCTTGTTTAATATTCGTAGATACATGACCAATTGTTGTAAACGTAATTGGAATATCTGGGCCTATGTTACCAAGCAATGCATTATCCGTAATTCTACCAAGAGGAACGGATAGTGCAGTTCCGTCTTCTTCTGATAATCCTAACGCTTTCGTATCCCCTTTCTCGACTTGATGTAAATATTTCTCTATATACGTTGTTGTCGATGTTAAAATCTCATTCACTGCTTCTGTGTTTAAATCCATTGTGGATACTTTTCCATTCTTATCAGTTTGCACCTTCATTAATGAATCGACATCGATCCCTTGTGCAACCCTATCTTTCACTGCTTTCGTCATGACAACTGTTGCTGTTCGCTTCGTCTGCATTTCTGCATATTCCATTAACGTTGGCTGGATGCTTTTGTTCACAATCCATAACCCTTGTAAGGTAAGTATAATAAAAATAGCAAATGAAATCAGTAATACATAGCGAAATGGCAGTGGTCCTTTCCGAAACCGAGAAGTTCGGGGGCGAAACGAGCGCATAACAAATCCCTCCTTCTTACACATGTATATGCAAAAAAGAGGGACGATATATTTAGATCATTTTTAGCAGTGCATCTTTTCCAATTGTACCAGTTGTAATTCCTAACCTTTCGGCTTCAAATGTAACCGATTCAAGCGGCGCTTCTAACAACTGCTCAATTGTTCTTACACCAACAGCGCGCCCTGCAAGAATGCCGCGATCGCTTAACTTTTCGTTTAACAATCCCACATCTAATGCTCCGCACATAATATATCCTTTATCGCTCATAACTGCTAACAAATTTGTCTTTGGAAGCTTTACACTCACTGCTATAAACGTGTATTCATTTATTATAATTGGTTCTATATTAACCATAGTTCACACTCCTCTCTCCTTTATCTGTATGAAAAGAGAAAAAAGAGTGTGAATACAAAAGCCTACTGCAATCAGTAGGCTATAATTTTACAGATGATGCATATTTCATTAATGTATCCTTCAAAACATCACGAAGTAGTTCTGGCATATAATATTCTTTTTCTGGCACGACCGCTAGCTCTGGGTATAAGTAACCGAATGTGAACATATCAATCGTTCCTACTGTATAGATTCGTTCTAGATCTAATGATTCTCCGTTAATGATTACGTCTTCGAGTAAAACTTTATTACCCGGAATCGTATCTGGTACAACTTCTACGCCAGCATATATCATTTTCCCCATGACTTTCCCGCGAAAGCCTAAACCTTTTACTTCAAGCTGTTCCATATTTGGACGGCGTGCTTTCAAAATCACCTCTCGCAATGTTTTCCCTTTCACTTGCAAGCGGCACGGATTAATCGGATGTGGACAAATGCGATGAATATCTCCTCGGGTAACTACACCTTCCTGTAATCCTTCGAGTAATACACCAGCATTCACCATACCAATTTCAGCATCGCACCATTCCCTAAGGGATTCGGCAAGCATATGAGCAAATTTTGTTTCCTGAAACCAATCCATTTCTAACGATTCCTTTAAACTTACAACAGGCTCTGCCATGATGCACTTACTGTCTTGGTCAAGATACTCTAACAAAGCATGAGGCTCTCCATATGCTCCGAATCGCTTCGTATTAATTGCTCGTCCATCTTTTTTTATCACTTGCTTTGTTTGTAAGTCCACTGTTATTTGCACATGCCCCACATAATGTCCCCACTTCTCGCCGCAGCAAAGAAGCGTTCCATTCACTAATACGCCGCGCTCAAATAAATGATGGGTATGTGCGCCTAAAATAACATCTATATCATAATGCTCTGCCATGTACTCATCTGCATTCTTTCCTAAATGAGACAATACAACAACGACATCCGCCTTTGAACGTACTTCTTCTAAAATGGTTTCTAAATGCAAGCATGGATCTTCAATATGCCAATCTAACTTCGCATAAAAATCAGGATATGCCACTGTTAAACCGATAAAAGCAATTGTAATCCCATTATCAAGTGTTTGCAGCACATATGGTTTTACCCAGCTAGGACGTGTGCGATTCGTTTCAAATAAATTGGCAACGAGCACTTCGAATTTCGCATTGTCGTATAAATGATCAAGCTGCTCCTTCGCAAGTGTAATCCCTTCATTGTTCCCAATCGTTACATAATCGTATAACGCTTCATTTAATAGCTGCACATTTCCTTTTCCACTCGTTGCCTCAGAAATCATATGAAAGCGATCAACGTGATCGCCAATATCTAATGTAAAGACCGCTTCACCAGCAGCAAGACGACGTTTTTTCTCTTCTACAACAAAATGAGAAATTTGCGGCCAATTTTCAAAATGACTATGTATATCATTTGTATGATAAAGATGAATTGTTACTTCTGTATCTATATGCAGAGAAAAAACCTCCTCTCAATTCCATACTTCTTGTTTACGCTACATGTAAGCTTGAATCCTGTAAATACTTTTCGTCTTTTCTTGCTATTTTACATTGTACTCTCATTGATGGAAAAAGCAAAATTTCTTCTTTTAACCGCAAAATCCTTTCCCATATCAAATATCGTCGAGCGGTCTTTATCCCGCATTAACGGGCAGTAAAGGCTGGAGAAGAGCTAGGAAGAAAACTGCCCGTAAAAGTCCGATTGGTGAGAGCTTTCCATCAGTGAGAAAAGCATCACTGATGGAAGTTTCACTTTATATCGGAAATAACGCCGATAAATGCCCCATTTGCGCCGATATATTTGCATCCAATTAAAAAAGCGCCCTGTTTACAGGGCGCTTCGGACGTATACATTACCTTTAATTATAACTAATATTAGCAGTTGGGTATAATGTCGTTCCTCCAATTAAAACTTTGATTTCTTTTGATAATGGAACATTTTGTTCATTAATAATTGTTCTCCACCATTCCCATGCAAGACCTGTACATTCTCTGGCTACCACTTTTACATTTTTTGAATTCGGTGGAAGTGGTATGACTGTAGAGAAATGAGCAGTTTTGTCTTTGTTGTTTCCTTCCCAAGTCTTATGGGTTAATACTTCTTTTCCGTTTTCATCATACGAGAATTCATCCCAAGATACATCAAATTGAGCAACATATGCACCGTAATGATCGAGCTTCATTTTAGCACTAGAATATTCTGTAGATGTAGTTTCGATATAATCTGTATTGTTATGAACAGCAGCAATTGAATTATCTTTTAAGAAAACGCTTGTATATGAAATTGGATATGCTGGGTTTTTAAGACTAAATTCTGCATTATCTTTAATTACATTTCGTATTTCATTAAAATCTTTTGTAACAACCTTGTTATGCTCTTTTGAATCTCCGCCTAATACTACAGCGGTAAAGGAACTGTTTTCATAAATATCTTTGTACTGTTGATTCGCTTCGACACCTTGATTCTCAATTAAAGCTTTAAAGGCAGCTTGTACATCTTTGCTCTTAGATGTTGTTTCTAATTTCACATAAATTGTTCTGCCATAAGCTACATTTGACACCATAACAGGCGGAGCTTCATTACTTACCCCTTTACGAGTTAACTCTTCAAAAGTAACACTATTATCAAAAAGGTCTGATGGATTGTTAGGTAGTTCTGCACTTACGGTATAAAATATTTGCTTATATGCCGCAACCATCACTTTTTTCTCTCCACTTGCAACAGCATTAAAGTCAATGCCCAGTGAATTGTCAAGAACTTTGGCGTTAACATTAAGAGCACTTGCTATTTGAGATTTACTATAAACCATAGATTCTGTATACTGCATTCTTGCAGGTAACGTATGTGTTGCTGAATACTTTTCACTCCAAGTAGATACTAAATCATCTACTGCTCCGGACACATTACTATATGTTGGATTTTGGACAATTGTTGTATTGTTTTTTCCCATGCCAGGTAAGTCTATACTAATATTCAAAGGTTTTCTCTTGGCCACTAATAAACTAGGTTGATTATCCGCAAAAGCTTTATTTGCAAGTTGTACTGCTCCTGGATATGTACGATTAGCCATAGAATCAATAATTGAAATATCCACTGGTGAAGTTGTAAGTGATTTTTTCGCACGTTCAACCACCACAAATTTACCATTTGAATTGATACCTTCTTTCGGAACAAAACTCTCTACCTTATCACCATTTACTGCTAAAATATCTCTACTATCATACTTTAAATTTGCTATGCCAGTATCAATGTCACTAGCTTTTGTTGTTGCATCAGCTGAATTACTTGTTTGTGTTTCAGCAAAGGAAATAAATGAATAATTAATAGTGCATAAACTAACTAATAAACATACTAGAAATTTTATTCCTTTAAGGTTATTTATAATTTTCAAAAAATTCAACTCCTTTTTTAGAATAATTTTGTTACATCAGCTGAATTACTTGTTTATGTTTCAGCGAAGGGAATAAATGAATAATTAATAGTGCATAAACTAACTAATAAACATACTATGAATGCTATCCCTTCAAACCGTTTATAATATTTTGAAAATTCAACTCCTTTCTTGAAAAATTATATCATAAAATTACGTTTTTCGTATATTGATAAAATTTTTTCACTTACTCAAATTAGATAGTTTTTCAACTACTTTCATGCACCCGGTCCTTTTTTACTTCTTAACATCTTTATGCCTATACCATTAGTGGGGTTTAATACGTATCCGAGCGTCCTAATAAAGTAAATAACGTATGAAAAGCGTCGATATATTTGCTGTGAATGAAAAAAGCGCCCTGTAAACAGGGCGCTTCTACTTTTAAATTAACCGATAGAACCTTCCATCTCAAATTTGATTAGACGGTTCATTTCTACTGCGTATTCCATTGGAAGTTCGCGAGTGAATGGCTCGATGAAGCCCATTACGATCATTTCTGTTGCTTCTTGCTCAGAAATACCGCGACTCATTAGGTAGAATAATTGTTCTTCTGATACTTTTGATACTTTCGCTTCGTGCTCAAGTGATACGTGATCGTTTTTGATCTCGTTGTAAGGAATTGTATCAGATGTAGATTGGTTATCCATGATTAATGTGTCACACTCAATGTTAGAGCGAGAGTTTGTCGCTTTTGGTCCGAATTGTACGATACCGCGGTATGTTACTTTACCACCATGTTTAGCAATCGATTTAGAAACGATTGTTGAAGATGTGTTTGGCGCTAAATGAATCATTTTCGCACCAGCATCTTGGTGTTGGCCTTTACCAGCAATCGCGATAGATAATGTTAAACCACGAGCGCCTTCGCCTTTTAAGATAACAGCTGGGTATTTCATCGTTAATTTCGATCCGATGTTACCGTCAATCCATTCCATCGTTGCGTTTGCTTCACAAACTGCACGTTTTGTAACTAGGTTGTATACGTTGTTTGCCCAGTTTTGGATTGTTGTATAACGGCAATATGCATCTTTCTTAATGATGATTTCTACTACCGCACTGTGAAGTGAGTTTGTTGTGTAAACAGGTGCTGTACAACCTTCTACATAGTGTACATGTGCGCCTTCGTCTACGATAATAAGCGTACGCTCGAATTGTCCCATATTTTCAGAGTTAATACGGAAATACGCTTGAAGTGGTGTATCAACTTTCACACCTTTTGGAACATAGATGAATGATCCACCAGACCAAACTGCAGAGTTTAATGCAGAGAATTTGTTATCAGTTGGTGGGATTACTTTTCCGAAATGCTCACGGAAAATATCTTCATTCTCTCTTAAAGCGCTATCTGTATCTTTAAATACGATTCCTAGCTCTTCTAAATCTTCTTTCATGTTGTGGTATACAACTTCAGATTCGTACTGTGCAGATACACCCGCTAAATATTTTTGTTCTGCTTCTGGAATACCTAATTTATCAAACGTTGCTTTAATTTCATCAGGTACTTCATCCCAAGACTTCTCAGATTTCTCAGATGGTTTTACGTAGTACGTAATTTCATCGAAATCTAAGTCATTTAAGTCGCCGCCCCATTGTGGCATTGGCATTTCATAGAAGTGATTCAGTGATTTTAAACGGAAGTCTAACATCCACTGTGGTTCTTCTTTCATACGTGAAATCTCTTCTACGATTTCTTTTGTTAAACCGCGCTCAGCACGGAAAATTGAAACGTCCTTATCTTTGAAACCATATTTATAATCGCCGATATCTGGCAGCTGTTTCGCCATGTTCGTATGTCCCTCCTTGGATAAACTTCGTATTTAGGAACCCATTTGCATTACTTCTCTTCGTTCAAGCCTTTTTCTAACGCTTTCCAAGCTAATGTTGCACACTTAATACGCGCTGGAAATTTGCATACGCCTTGTAATGCTTCAATATCTCCTAAATCAACGCTGTCATCATACTCTTTTCCTAGCATCATATCAGAGAAAATTTTAGAAATCTTAAGTGCTTCTTCAATTTTCTTTCCTTTTACTGCTTGCGTCATCATAGAAGCGGAGGACATGGAGATGGAACAACCTTCTCCTTCAAACTTCGCTTTTTGAACAATTCCGTCTTCTACTTTCATTGTAAGTTGAATGCGGTCACCGCAAGTTGGATTGTTCAAATTAACCGTAACACTATCTTCTAATACGCCATGATTACGTGGATTTTTATAATGATCCATAATAACTTGACGATACAACGTATCTAAATTATTAAATGACATTTGTGAAATACTCCTTTGTTTTCGTCAGCGCTTCGACAAATGTATCAATTTCTTCTTTTGTGTTATATAAATAGAAGCTTGCACGTGCTGTAGAAGAAGCTTTTAGCCACTTCATTAACGGCTGTGCACAATGATGACCTGCACGAACCGCAATACCTTCTACATCTAATACTGTTGCAACATCGTGTGGATGTACGTCATCAATATTAAATGTAACAAGACCTGCACGTTGCTTTGGACCATAAATTGTAACACCGTCTACTTCTGATAGTCTTTCTAAAGCATACTGCGCTAATTCATGTTCATGCTTTTCAATATTATCAAGACCGATTTCTTCTAAGAAATCAATTGCAGCTCCAAGTCCGATTGCGTTGCCGATAATCGGTGTACCTGCTTCGAATTTCCACGGAAGCTCTTTCCACGTAGACTCTTGTAAGTCTACGAAATCGATCATTTCGCCGCCAAATTCAATTGGCTCCATATTGTTAAGCAATTCCTTCTTACCATATAATACGCCGATACCTGTAGGACCGCACATTTTATGAGCGGATAAAGCGTAAAAATCACAGTTTAAATCTTGTACGTCCACTTTCATATGCGGTGTACTTTGCGCACCATCAACGATCATGATTGCACCGTTTTGGTGTGCAATTTCTGCAATTTCTTTTACAGGGTTAATCGTTCCAAGTACGTTTGATACGTACATAATAGATACGATTTTCGTATTTGGTGTAATTGTTTGACGAGCATCTTCTAATGAAATTGTCCCGTCTGGTTGAAGCGGAAGATATTTTAACGTTGCGCCTGTTTTCCTCGCAACTTGTTGCCAAGGAATAATGTTACTATGGTGCTCCATGTAAGTGATGACAATTTCATCGCCTTCTTTTACATTTTCCATACCATAGCTTGCTGCAACTGTATTTAACGCTGTTGTTGTACCGCGCGTAAAAATAATTTCTTCCATAGACTTCGCATTAATAAACTTACGAACTTTCTCGCGTGCGCCTTCATACGCATCGGTTGCTTTCGTACCGAGCGTATGAACACCGCGATGAACATTAGAGTTGTATTCTTTATAGTAACGTTCTAACGTTTCAATGACTTGAATTGGTTTTTGAGAAGTTGCCGCACTATCGAAATAAACAAGTTGTTTGCCGTTCACCTTTTGATCAAGAATTGGAAACTGTTTGCGTATTTCATGAATATCCATTAGCGAACTTTCCTTTCAATTACCTCAACAAGCTGTGCCTTTACTCCTTCGATTGGAAGCTCATTTACTACAGGTGCTAAGAATCCATGGATGACTAAACGTTCTGCTTCTTTCTTCGGAATACCACGGCTCATTAGGTAGTATAGTTGAGTAGGATCTACACGTCCTACAGAAGCTGCGTGACCTGCCATTACATCATCTTCATCGATTAAAAGAATTGGGTTTGCATCGCCGCGTGCTTTTTCGTTTAACATCAGAACGCGAGAAGATTGCTGTGCGTTTGATTTAGAAGCACCGTGCTCAATTTTACCAATTCCGTTAAAGATAGATGTTGCACTATCTTTTTGTACACCGTGTTTTAAGATAAAGCCTTCAGAATGTTTACCGAAGTGAACAACTTTTGTTGTAAAGTTTTGTGTTTGGTTACCACGGCCAATTGTTACTGTTTTTGTATCAGCAAATGAACCGTCGCCCATTAAGTTCGTTACGTTCTCAGAAATTGTGTTTCCATCGTTCATAAGACCTAATGCCCACTCTAGACGTCCATCTCGTCCAACTACGCCGCGGCGGTTTACGTAAGATGTTACATCTTTTGCTAATAAGTCAACCGCACCAAATTTCACTTGTGCACCTTGTTCTACAATTACTTCTGCCACGATATTTGCAATACCAGTAACAGTTTCATTTGCCACGTAGTTTTCTACATATGTTGCAGAACTATTTGCATCTGCTACAAATAATACGTGGTTATAAACGTTTGCTTCTTCGCCGTCTACTAAGAATACAGCTTGAAGTGGTGTTTCAAGAACAACGTTTTTCGGAACGTATACGAACGCACCACCATTAATTAATGCAGCATGAAGCGCTGTTAAACGATGCTCATCAACTTTCACGCCGTCTTTCATTAAATACTTTTGTAAAAGTTCAGCATGCTCAGTTGCAGCTGTTACGATATCTGTAAAAATAACGCCTTTTGTTTTCGCTTCTTCTGATAAAGAAACGAATGCAGTTGTACCGCTGCGTTGTACAAGTACGTTATTATTTTCATCAATTAAATTTTTCACTGCTTCTGGAAGTTCTTCTACAGAACGTACAGGCTCTTGCTTTGCAGTTTTACCTTTGCCGATAAAATCCCATTTATCAATTTTTGTTTTATCAGGCGTTGGCATTGGAAGTTCAGTTGCCTTTGCAAGAGCTTGTAAGCGGAACTCAGTCAACCAAGCAGCTTCATTCGCTTCGCTTGCTTGCTGACGGATAGAATCTTGATCGAAAGGTAATGTACCAATTGTCATGTTTATGCTCCTCTCTTACGCTTCTTGCTCTTCTGTTTCGTCTTCAATACCTAGTTCTTTTTTAATCCAGTCGTAACCTTCAGCTTCTAAACGTTGTGCAAGCTCAGGGCCACCAGATTTTACAACACGACCATTCATCATAACGTGTACATGATCTGGAGTGATGTAATTTAATAAACGTTGGTAGTGCGTGATCATTAAGCAACCGAAATCTTCGCCGCGCATTTCGTTAATACCTTTAGATACAACTTTTAATGCATCGATATCAAGACCAGAGTCAATTTCGTCTAAGATTGCGATTTTTGGCTGAATCATCATTAATTGAAGAATTTCATTACGTTTTTTCTCACCGCCAGAGAAACCTTCGTTTAAGTAACGTTGTGCCATTGATGGATCCATTTCTAGGAATTCCATGTTTTTATCTAATGTACGGATAAATTTCATAAGAGAAATTTCATCGCCTTCTTCACGGCGTGCATTAATTGCAGAACGTAAGAAGTCAGCGTTTGTTACTCCGCTAATTTCACTTGGATATTGCATTGCTAGGAATAGACCCGCTTGTGCGCGCTCATCTACTTCCATTTCTAATACATCTTCACCGTCGATGATGATGCTGCCTTGTGTTACTTCATATTTTGGGTGACCCATAATTGCAGAAGATAAAGTTGATTTACCTGTTCCGTTAGGTCCCATAATTGCGTGGATTTCTCCACCTTTTACTTCAAGGTTTACACCCTTTAAAATTTCTTTGCCATCGATTGATACATGTAAATCTTTAATCGTTAATGTAGAACCAGCCATCTCAATACCTCCATTAATCATCTATATACATTTTAAAAATTCCTAAAACGTTCACATTCTCATTTTATTCTCATTCTAATTTTATATCAAATAAAAAGATATCGCAAACGTTGAAAAAATGTAGCAATTTTTCTACAAATACGAACAGGAACTTTCTGCACATTATATTATGATACACCTTTCTTCTTACTTATATAAAGAAAAAAGGGCTAAAGAATTCCAGCCCTTTTTTCACCTTATTCACTTACAGGAAGTACAGCTCCTTTGTACTCTTTCTTAATGAAATCTTGAATTTCTTTTGAGTGTAATACTTCGACAAGCTCTTTAATTTCTTTTCTATTTTCGTCACCTTTACGAACAGCAATAATATTTGCGTAAGGAGAGTCTGATTCTTCAAGTGCAATTGCATCTTTTGTCGGATTTAATTTTGCATCAATTGCGTAGTTTGAATTGATGAATAATGCATCACCTTCATTGTTTTCATATAATTTTGGTAAAAGTCCTGGCTCAACATCTGTTTTAAATTTCAAGTTTTTCGGATTTTCTACAATATCTTTTTCTGTCGCTTTTACAACGTCTACACCATCTTTCAGTTTAATAACGCCGCCTTTTTGCAATAATGCAAGCATACGTCCTCGTTCCGCTACGTTATTACTCATAATCACTGTTGCACCATTTGGAAGGTCTTTTAAACTTTTATATTTCTTAGAGTAAATACCCATAGGCTCTAAATGAATTTTTCCTGCATTTACAATTTTATAACCTTTTTCTTGGATTTCTTTCTCTAAGTACGGAATGTGCTGGAAATAGTTCGCGTCAATTTCTTTATCAGCTAATGCTTTGTTTGGTAGTACATAATCTTGGAATGGTTGAATTTCCAATTTAATTCCTTTTTTCTCTAATAGTGGTTTTGCCTTTTCTAAAATAACTGCATGCGGTACGTTAGAAGCACCAACTACAAGTGTCTTCTTATCTTTTTCGCCGCCGCCACAAGCAGCTAATGCAAATACAAATACAGCAAGAAGTGCTGAAAATAATAGCTTCTTCATATTATGACTTCCTCTCTTTTTCAATATTCAAAATATAAAATCTATAGATAGTTTTCGCATGAGACGAAAACACTCCCCCCAATAATAACCAACTTCCTTTTATCTTTTATCAAGACGCTTCGTCAGAAAATCACCAAGCATTTGAATAATAAATACAATAATAAGCACAAGAATTGTTGCCATGAGAGTGACATCCCCATTATTACGTTGGAATCCCTCTAAATAAGCAAGTGTACCAAGACCACCTGCTCCGACAACTCCAGCCATCGCTGTGTAGCCCACAAGCGCAATCGCCGTTACAGTAATACCCGAAATAAGTGCTGGTAAAGATTCTGGTATCAATACTTTTAAGATAATTGTACTCGTCTTCGCTCCCATCGCTTTTGATGCTTCAATAACACCTTTATCAATTTCACGAAGCGCAATTTCAACCATTCTCGCATAGAACGGCGCTGCCCCAACAATTAATGCTGGCAATGCGGCACTTGCTCCAAGAATCGTATTAAGAAGAAACTTCGTAAACGGAATCAATAAAATGATTAAAATAATGAACGGAATGGAACGAAAAATATTTACAAACGCACCAATTACAATATTAACCGGCTTGTTCTCCCACAAATTACCTTCTCCTGTAAGAAACAATACTAATCCAAGAATAAGACCTAATACGAACGTTGCAAGCGTAGCAATTGCCGTCATGTATAACGTATCTTGCGTAGCTTCTAACATTTTGGCCCAATCGACATTTTGAAACAAATTATCCATATGCAATCACCTCCAGCTCTACTTGCTCTTGTTGAATTGTTGCAACTGCCTCTGCAACTACATCTTCGTTACCTTTTAAATGAACAATTAAACTTCCATACGCCCCGTTTGTCGTTTGAGCAATATTCCCTTGCAGAATGCTCACTTCAATTCCATCTTTTTTCATTAATTCCTGCAGAATTGGTCTCTCTACTGCTTCACCAACAAATTGCAGCTTCACGACTTTTCCTTCTGGGAATTTCTCTACTAAGTGTTCAATTGCTTCATCAGTATCTTCAGAATCTGTTATTTGCTTAACAAAGCGTTTTGTAATGTCTTGCTGCGGATTACGGAATACCTCTAACACGCTGCCGCTTTCAACAATCTTCCCTTTCTCCATAACAGCAACGCGGTGACAAATTTTTTGAATCACATGCATTTCATGTGTAATGAGTACGATTGTTAAACCAAGTCGCTTATTAATATCGAGAAGCAAATCTAAAATTTGATCTGTCGTTTCTGGATCGAGCGCTGATGTCGCCTCATCGCATAATAATACTCTCGGATTATTTGCTAAAGCTCTCGCAATACCAACGCGCTGCTTTTGTCCACCGCTCAGCTGAGATGGATACGCATCTCCTCGTCCTTCTAAACCAACAAGACGAATCAATTCATCTACACGCTGTTTTTTTTTCTCTTTTGCCACTCCAGCGATTTCAAGCGGAAAAGCAATATTTTCACGAACAGTTCGTGACCACAGTAAGTTAAAATGCTGAAAAATCATCCCGATTTCTTGACGGGCTTCCCTAAGTTCTTTTCCTCTAATAGCTGAAATCACACGCTCTCCAACAGTAATTTTTCCAGATGTCGGTTTCTCCAATTGATTAAACAAGCGAATTAAGGAACTCTTTCCGGCACCGCTATATCCGATAACTCCGAAAATCTCGCCTTTTTCTATTTGTAAATTCGCATTATCAACAGCAGTAACATCGCCGTTTTTGGAGCAATATATTTTCTTTACATTTTCTAATACAATCATTGATGTCACCCCTTTTTAATTAAAAAGCGTAAGCGGCTCGCCGCTATAACTATAAAAACGATTTGTTGTTTGAGCGTCCTCCTACACTGAAACAACAAAAAAACCTTTCTGCTTGAAAATGAGCAGAAAGGTTTATATACACAAATTACCGTTATCCTTTCCTCTCATCTCTCAAAGCATTCGCTTTGCAGGAATTGGCACCATTTCAACATAAGTTGACGGTTGCCGGGTTTCATCGGGCACAGTCCCTCCACCTCTCTTGATAAGAGAAAATCAGATATAAATTTCGTCTGATTTTGTCGTTATGAAGTTTTTATTGTTTCATGTTTTGAATTGTATCAATGCACAAAATAGATGTCAACAGAAATTTTTGTAAAAAAGAAACTTTCTGAAATTTAAGCACCAACTCGTAGCGGTTTACAAATGTGAAATACAGATTCTAATAATAACATCGTTCGATATGTTCCTCTATATGTAATGCTCTTTCTACGCAATAGTGACTGCAAGCGAACTTGTCCTGTAATCAATAACTGCAAGTCATCTTCTCGAAAACAAACAAGCTCCTCTGTTCCAACCGCACCATTTATAAGTTCAATTCTCTCTCTTGAAATTTTTAATGAATAACACTCATCTTGAAAAGTAAAACAAACAGCCCGTTCAAATTGCGGTAACAATGGTTCTAAATGATATTGTGTATTGGCATATGTTACAAATGATTGAAGCAGTGAATACAATTTCATCTCCGTCACACTCCTCATATCACGTACTACATAATATCATTCCATTTCTATAACGAGCTCTCCTGTATCTTTCTCTCGACAAAAGTTGTACAAAAAATCACTTGTTGCTCATATTTCCCAAGAAATATGTCGAGGCGGCAAAAACTTTGCCGCCTATTGTAATTCCATATATAAATATTCCACAGATTGAAATGCATATATTTTTTTCATAAGTTGATTTTCCTCAAATATAAGTAAACACGGAACACTCTCAATTTCATACTCCCGTGCAAAATGCGATGCGTAATTTAAATTTAACATCCCAATTTCTAAATGAGGTAACATCGCTTCCACAACTGTTAACATTTTTTTAGCAAGTTGACACGTACCGCACATTGGCGTATATACGTACAACACCGTTTTATCTTGATTTTCAACTGCAGCTAAAACTTCATTTCCTGTCCAATCAATCATTCTACCATTCCTTACCGTAAAAATTCTGTATAAACGTCGATGTCAGCTCCCCATAAAACGTTCGCTAAATGATTTGATGGTGCAGTTGCAACCTCACGATACGAACGATCAATATAAATATGTTCAGCATGTGGAAATTCTCGGCGAAACTGTTTACGTAGCTTCTCTCCTGCATCATCTGCGTCCACAAGCACATACACTTCCTTATCGTACAGCTGATCAATAAGTTCATCCATTTTCGACAAACTAATTGTACCATTTGTACAAACAATTTCCACCGGTTCTCTAATAATCGTTTCAATCTTCTTCTTATCTGATTTACCTTCAACAATAATTACTTTTTCCACATAGACCACTTGGCATCACCCGATCACCATATACTATGATACAACCTCACCTTTAGTATATAGTATATTCGATATTTCAATGTTGTTTCCTGTTTATTTTTGTGAAGAAAAGCAGAAGTGGCTCGTTTCGAATGCAAGGAGGCTTGTAACTTCTGATGTAGGGGTCCTTTTTACCTTTTCGTGTAGAAGCATGAGAGGCTAAGCAAAAATAAAAGGACAGCTATTAGCTGCCCTTTCCACATTAGTCTTGATTGATCATTTCTTCGTATTGTTCTGCAGTTAATAAGTTATCCACTTGACCTGCATCTTCAATCTCAACTTTAATCATCCATGCACCTTCGTATGGAGATTCGTTAACAAGCTCTGGCTTGTCGTTTAATTCTTCGTTTACTGCTACAACTTTACCTGCTACAGGTGCGTATAACTCAGAAACTGTTTTTACAGATTCTACACTTCCGAATGGCTCGTCAGCTTCGATTGTTGCACCAACTTCAGGAAGTTCTACGAATACAATATCCCCTAATTCGTGTTGTGCGAAATCTGTAATACCGATAACAACTTGGTTGCCATCAACTTGTACCCATTCGTGTTCTTCAGAGTAGCGTAATTGTTTTGGAATGCTCATGTCTGTACCTCCAATGAATGTATTAATTATGTAAAAATACCTTATTGGTACTTTTTCCACACGCTTTCAAATTGTTCTTCATTAAAGCCAACTGTTACATGATTGCTGCCTGTTACAATTGGTCGTTTGATTAACATGCCATCAGAAGCAAGCATGTCCAACATTTCCTCTTCACTTGCATCTTTTAGCTTATCTTTTAAACCAAGCTCGCGGTAACGCATTCCACTTGTGTTAAAGAATTTTTTTAATGGTAATTCGCTTTTTTCATATAAACTGCGAAGTTCTTCCTTAGAAGGTGGATTTTCGACAATATGAATCATTTCATATGCTACATCGTTTTCTTCTAACCATTTTTTTGCTTTTTGGCATGTTCCACATTTTGGATATGAATAAAATGTTACTGACATACGTTCACCTACTTTTCACTAACCTTTACCTTATCATATAGAAAATATTTTTTCATTTCAAACTTTAACTTATTTCGCTAAGAATTTCTTTTATCCTGCAAAATCTTTTCTTTTTCGTAAATTCACAAAAAAATATTTTATGACTTCATAAAAATTATTTCATCATAATATTAATTGTACCAAATATAACGCTTTTAAAATACAAAATATTAAATCAATTTATATTGTTTTTTAGTAATTTGTCATGTATTCTCTTTAAGTAACTAAAAAAATATTTAATTTTAATTACTACTTGAAACTATTATATTAATTCTTTATTCTATATTTCTATCTATATAGTCATAAAGAAAAGGAGATTATTTACTATATGGAAATACAAATTCATACAGCAATACAACAACAAATTCAACACTGCTCAGATCAAACTACAATCCATTTTCAACTTGAAGAACTTGATGAATTAACAGACACAAAATTAAAATCAACAACATTGTCCGTTGCTATAAATAAAGAAATTCTCCAGTTTCAAATGGTAAAACAAACCGGAATAAACAGTACGAATACATATCGTAAAACATACGTCATTCCTGTAAAAGCTTTTCACTACATTCTCGTATCAACACAAGAAGATTCAGAACAAATGAATGCTAACATCCAAGTATTTGGACATCACGGTGAATTTCTCTTAAACGAAAAACTCTCTTTACAACACATAGATAATATTCGTACAAATAGCTCAGAATTCACAACCTTTTTTGCAACATTAAATGAAAGGATAACCAAATACAGAAACGAATATACTCCATCTATTTAAGCCCTTACATAATATTTTGTTGAAATAATAAAATTCTAACTATTTATAGTATAATATATTTAGAGATAGAAAAACACTTCATTTTTTTGAATTGAGTAAAATTACAGAAAACCACATATCGACATAGTATTGGAAATATTTTCGCATAACCGTTAAGTTATTAAAAATAAGTAACTCCAAAATGAGAGGATTTCTAAATTAAAGGTATGTAAAATTTTTGTTTGGGGATTCTTTTTATTCTTATTGAACTACCCCCACCTACCGCTTCGCGCTTGAGGTGGGGGTCCTCTCGCCAAATATGATAAAAGTAAGAGACGACTTTACAATTAGCCGTCTCTTACTTTTACTATGTTTATCAATCATTTTTACTGTTATTTATATTCCTCAATTTTAAATTGTGAAATTAATCCTTCTAATTCTTCGATTTTTTTTCTTATTTGCATGGATTGATTTATTATTTCTGTAATCGATGCTGCTTGCGATTGAATTGCTTGAACAGTTTGAATTGTATCGTTCGCTACTCTTGTAGAAGTTTCTGATACTGCTGATAGTGAAGCATTAATTTCTTCCGTTCCAGCAGACATTTCTTCAGTTGTAGCTGATACTTCTTGAATTTGATGTGTGATCTTATGAATGTCTGTCATGATTGTTGAAAACGCTTGGTCTGCTTCATTAGCAGCATTTCTTCCTTGTACCGCTTCTTCTTGACCTTTTCTCATAATTTGAACGGTATCTTTTGTATCTTGTTGGATTGATTTAATTAAATCATTAATTTCATTTGCGGATTGCTTTGATTGTTCAGCTAAATCTCGTACTTCAGCTGCAACAACTGCAAAACCTTTTCCATTTTCCCCTGCACGCGCTGCTTCAATTGCAGCATTTAAAGCAAGCAAGTTTGTTTGTTCCGCAATATTCGTAATAGCATTTAAAGCTTTATCTATGTCTTGCGTACGCATAACAAGACGTTCTATCACTGTAGATGTTTCTTCAACAACTTTATGCATATTATTCATTTGAGTAATAGATTGCTTGATTACTTCACTTCCACTATTCACACGATCAGTTGTAATAACAGATACTTCAGCGACAGTTGATGCAGATTCAGCTACTATTTGAACTCCATCTGCTACGTCATTCATTGCTGTTGAACTTTCTTGAATACTCGTAACTTGTCCTACTATTTGTTTGTTCACTTCATTAATCGTTTGAACAGCTTCGTTAGATATTTCGGATGCATGTTTTGTATTCTGCATCATACTATCGGTGGAGGAAATAACTTCTTCTGTCGTTATTTTAATTTTCCCCATTAGTTGTTGCAAGTTATCTAACATATCATTAAAAGAAGTCACGATATTTCCTAATTCATCATTTGATTGATAAGAAGTACGTATCATTAAATTACCACTTGCTACTTGTTTCATATCATGCTGCAGTAAATCAATTGGATTCTTAACAGATCTTTTAATGATATATCCAATAAATGCAATAATCGCAACCGCTATAACCGAAATAATAATAAACATCAGTATTTTAATTTTCGCACTGCTGATATTACTTTTCTGTAATTGTTCTGCCTCATTACTATTATTATCCACAAGTTCCTGAATAGACTTACTTGTTTTTTCCATGCTAGGATCTACTTCTTTTAAATAGTAAGCATAAGCCTCTTCATTTTTATTTTGTAGTGCTAAACTTTTTGATTCATTTATGTGTATTCTTAACTCTTGAAAGTTTTTTTGAAAATTTTCATATAATTGTTTTTCTTCTTGTGTGTTTATCTTAGACTCATACTTTTTTAATAGTTGATTATCTTCGTTCTTTGCTTGCTCCATGTTACTTTCTAATTCGCTGTTTCTTTTTTCATCAGTTGTAATCATAAGTTCCATCAAGTTCTTAATTGTATACTGAAAATTAGATTCTACAGACTCTATCCAGGCAATTGGGAGTAATCTTTCTTCATACATACTTGCAGAAGCTTCGCCTGCTCTCTTCAAGCCGATAACTCCTATAATTACTAGGAGAATACATGTAATACTAGCTGTAATCATTAACATATTTAATTTTGTACCAATTTTACTATTCTTTAGAAATGACATTAAATTCTATCTCTCCATTCATCGTTATATTACATTAAATAGTTTATAATAAAAAAACAAAAAAGAGAGATTATAAAATGTTTTGAATATAGCGATTCATCCTTGTAAGCATTTCCAATATTTTAAACAAACGTTTGATTAGTACTATAAAATCGAACATATCTCTTAAACAAACGTTTGATTAAGGCAACAAAGCCGAACATACCTCTTAAACAAACGTTTGTTTAAGACCACAAAAGCAGACTGTGGCTTCTTCAGTCTGCTTTTCTCTATGTAAGAGGAGATTTTCAAATTGGCCACTCTTACTAGTCTTTAAGATTGCGGTACAGTCATGTCGCCAGGTTTGATGCGACCTGCTTTTTTCAAAATCATATACAGTATGTAAGAAACAGCTACTGGAATTACGATATAAGTAATTACCATCGCTGGAACAATACTTAATCCTTGGTCAGAAATCATGTTAATTGGTGCGACAAGAGAACTAAGTCCAAGACCTGCAATTTCTTTTCCTGCTGTCATTTGAAAGACAAGCGCCGATACAGGCCCTACAATCGCACTAGCAACAACAGTTGGTACAAGAATCATTGGATTTTTAGTAATATTAGGGAGTTGCACTTTTGGTGTACAAAGGGCTTGTGCTAAAATACCACCTAAATCATTTTCCTTCGCAGAGATAACAGCGAATCCGATAAACTGAGCAACACATCCTGCAAGGGCTGCACCACCTGCCACACCATCTAAGTTAAGTGCAATTGCTAGAGCCGCTGATGACGCTGGAGAAATTAATAACAAGCCCCAAACAACTGAAAGTACAACAGAAGAAACAAACGGGTTACCAGCTGAACTATCTTTAATAAATGCTCCAACAGTATTTAATATAGGACTAATATGGTGTGATAACCAAATTCCAACAACACCTGAAATTAAAATTGTCACCAATGGAACAAGCATCATATCTAAAGAAGTTTTTCCACTTAAACGTTTTCCAATATAAACTGCTAAAGTTGCAGCTATTAGTGCACCGATTGGTTCACCAGTTTTAATCATCAGACCGGCTCCAGTAATCGAAATCGCCCCAGCTCCAATCGCTCCTGCAATCATCGCTGAGAAAATGACAAGACCATTTGCTCCAAGCATAAAAGCAATCCCAACGCCAATTGCCGGCGCCATAAGTGATTTCGCAATAACTCCGATTGTAATTAGCGTAGGAATATCAGCCATTCTTCCTATATTTTCAATGAGCAGCCCAATTCCAATGGATACGAAAATACCTTGTGCAATTCCAGCAGATCCTTTAAAGACACGAGACATGATATATTCCTTCATCTATTTCACCTTCTTCTAGTTTAGTAGCCTATTGTTTTCATGTAGTCACGTAAAATAGCATTTGATTTTCCAAATCGGCTTTGTTCAGCTTCTGTTAAGTTCAGTTCGACAATTTCTTTTATACCATCTCTTGTAATAATAGCTGGTACACCTGTACAAATATCAAATTCACCATACTCGCCATCTAGAATCGCTGATATTGCAATAACACGATAATCATCATTAAAAATAGAACGTGCAATATAAGCTAAGGAGTTCCCAATGCCGTAGTAAGTTGTTCCTTTCCGCTTATAAATTTCCCAACCAGCTTTTGCTGTTTGTTCCACAATTTCATCTAAATCAATATCTGCAAAACGTTCTTTTTGCTCTTCTAAAATTTGTAGAATTGGCTTTCCGCCAACTGTTACATGAGACCAGGCAACCATTTGTGAATCGCCGTGCTCACCTAATGAGTAACCATGAATACTACGGGGATCAACGTCCAGCATTTCAGATAAAATTGTTCTTAAACGAGAAGAATCTAATGACGTTCCAGTACCAAGAACGCGATTTCTTGGCAAACCTGATAATTTCCAAACTTGATAAGTAATAATATCAACTGGGTTTGATGCGATTAAGAAGATGCCATCAAATCCGCTCTCCATTACACTTGATACAACACTTTCCATAATTTTTGCACTTGCTCCTAAAGTATCTAGGCGACTTTGACCTGGCTTTGGAGCAGGTCCTGCTGTAATAATAACAATGTCCATATCTTTGCAGTCTTCATAAGTTCCTGCGTATACTTTTGTTCTTGTATTTGTAAAATTAATGCAGTGCGATAAATCCATTGCTTCGCCAACTGCTCGTTCATAATTAAGATCAATTAACGCTAATTCTTCACAGATTCCTTGATTCACAATAGAATACGCACAACTTGATCCAACTAATCCAGTACCAATAATCGCAATTTTTCTTGTGTTTCTATTCATGACAATCTCACCCGCTTCTTAGTGTAATTTTCTTTATGTTGTATTCTTTACACTTTTCATTATAGAAGTTTTTACCATGGAAACCATGTACAATTTGTGAAATATCTCACAAATAATATGGACGTTTTATGTCCCCTTGCGCATAATTTCGACAAAGTTACGAACATTTCACTTTCACAAAAAAAACGAGTAACGTCTCGGTTACGTCACTCGTTTTAAAAAATCTCTTTCCTCATTGCGCGCTTAATTGACTTTTCAACTGCTGAACAATCGTTGGATTAGCAGGAGCTGCTGGTTGATAATAATTCTTTTGTTTTGCGTATTGATATAGATTACGTTGACGCATTTCGTCTTGATTACGAATTTGAATTAACGTTTGATATAATTGATCGTTATTCGTTTGAGCAATGTAATTCGCATAGCCTGTTAAACTTGCATTTAATTCAGCTAAATAATCATTTACCATATCTTTTTCATTCATGTTCTTTACGCCCCTATCCTAGAAAAGACATTAATCGTTGTTTCGTATTTTGTGCATCTTGCACATCTTTTTGCAGCATCTGCTGCAACTGCGGATCCGTACATGCCTGTGCATACTCTTGTAATTTGTTAATAACTGTTGCATGCCCGCCAATAAGATGACGTAAATTTTCCACTTCAAGCTCGTTTAAGTTTTGCATCGTAACAGCCTTCCTTTCTTTGTTCATTCAACATTTAGTATCTATTTATTTTTGAATTGTATGCACTTAAAAACATCCTGCAACATAAAAAACCCTAGAATCTCTTCTAAGGTTTCACTACCGTAGCTAAGCCAAATTGTTCTGCAATCTCCTGTAAAAAGAATCATGAACAAAAAAAATTCATGGTTTCTCTCTTCTTCTTTATTCTTTCATCACATGTAGTCCTTTAATAAACGTTTCCAGTAATAAATGTAAGCTTGTATCTAAATCCAGCGGCAACCCAAATCCACCATGCTGCTCAATCGATGCAAATCCGTGACAAATACTTCTCAGTCCACGCGTCGCATGAAGTGCGTTTTCTCCTTCTAAACCGTATTGCTGTAAAATATGAAGGCACAGTTCTACAATTCCAGCTCCCGCTTGTTGTACTTCTTCATCTCGTAAAAAAGTCGCTTCATACAATCCGGGATGTTTTCGGACAAACGACACGTACGCTTCTCCTAATGCATGAATTGCTTCATCCATACTTTTCCCCTCTACCGCATCTTTCAGCGCCTCGTGCAGCTTCTCTATTCCGTAAACACCAAGATTTTTCCGTACGTCTTGTAACCCTTTCACATGATTATATAGAGAGGGAGAGCGTATCCCTAGCCTTTGCGATAATGATGCTAGTGTTACGTCTTGTACTCCGTTTGTATCGGCGATTTCTGCCGCTGTGTCTACAATTTTTTGTAATGTAAGCCCAATTCTCGGTGACATAAATTACCCCTCTTTCACGCTTTCTATATTCCGTTTTGCTTCCTCAATCGCACGGTCTATTACAGCGACTGGATCATTTATCATTTTTCCATGCCCTGCCGCAAGTAAGGAAGGCTCATATTCTCTTAACTTCTCTGCACTCTGTAATGCTACTTCTTTACTCCATGTTGCCATCGCAGGAAACGGAAACCAAAATTTCATTTGTCCCGAAACAGCCATGCCCCCTCTTGTTTGAAATGCATCCCCGACAATAAGAGCTTTATTTCGCGTATCAAGAAACGACATGGAACCTGGTGTATGTCCCGGTGTCATGATTGCAAGAAGTGATCCAATTCGATCTCCGTCCTCCAATAACACATCAGGTCTCGTCTTCACTTTTTTAGGTACACCGCCTTTTATTGGCGTATTTGGTTCATCTCTTTGTAATGTTGTATCTCCTTCTAACAACCGTGCATCCCGCTTAGAAATATAAACAGGAACATCAGGAAGTACTTCCTTTAATGCGTCTAGCGCACCGATGTGATCATCATGTGCATGTGTTAATACAATATTCGTAATCGGTTTCCCTATTTTCTGAGCCGCTTGTAAAATACCTTTTGCGCTATATGGCAGTGCCGCATCAATTAAAGTTAAACCGTCTTCTTCCTCCACAAAGTAACAATTCACAGGAAACACTCTTGGCAAAAATGACAATTGATATACCGTTTTCTCATGCATCATTCTCATATTTCCAGCTCCCTTTCACAAAAACTAATACCATTAGTNNACTAATGGTATTAGTTTTTGGAACTAAAAATTCCATTTTTGTGCAAAAAAAGGCAGAAGCCGCTCTAAACGACTTCTGCTTTTTTACATATTAAACTGTATAACGCTCATCCTCTAACACTTTCGCTGCGATTTCACGTTTCTTTGGAATTACGTTAAGCGGTGTGTGTCGAGTGAATTTACGAAGCGCAGATAACATCATGCGCAGCATATCGCCATTTTCTACAGCGATAATTGTTTCTTTCGCATCTGCTTCAATTTGATTGAACGCTTCTTGGCAGAATACTTCAGTGTATAACACTTTCTGTTTGTTCTTTTCAAGGCCAGTTGTTTTGATTGCTTTTTCTGTACGAAGAACGACTGATTCCATTGCGTATAGGTTGCTTACGATATCAGCGATGTTAACAAGAACTTCTTGTTCTTTATCTAAAGCTTTACCGTATTTTTGAACAGCTAAACCAGCAACCATTAAGCCGATTTTCTTCGCGTTATTCACTACATATTTTTGCAGTGCTAACGGCTCATCGCCTACTTCTTCCGGCATCATCATCATTAATTCTTCTTGTAGTTTTTGTGCTTTTTGCAGAAGCGGTAGTTCACCTTTCATTGCTTTACGCAAGAACGTACCTGGTACGATTAAGCGGTTAATTTCATTTGTACCTTCAAAGATACGGTTAATACGAGAGTCGCGGTACATTCTTTCAATCTCGTACTCTGCCATAAATCCGTAACCACCATGGATTTGAACACCTTCATCTACTACGTAATCTAATACTTCAGAACCAAATACTTTATTTAAAGAACACTCAATTGCATATTCAGCGACAGAAGCTGCTACAGCTTTACCATCTTTTACTTCTTCTTCTGATAATGTACTCATACGACTTTCAAATAAACCAACTGTACGATATACAGAGCTTTCAGCTGCATAAATTTTCGCTGCCATATTTGCAAGCTTCTCTTGAATTAATGGGAAGCGAGCAATTGGTTGCTTAAACTGCTGACGTTGATTTGCATATTGTGCTGAAATTTCTAAAGCACGTTTCGCCGAACCAACTGTACCAACACCTAATTTATAACGACCGATATTTAAAATGTTAAATGCGATTACATGGCCTTTCCCAATTTCACCAAGTACATTTTCTTTTGGCACTAATGCGTCTTCTAAAATTAATGTACGAGTAGAAGAACATTTAATACCCATTTTCTTTTCTTCCGGGCTTGTAGATACGCCAGCGTATTCTCTCTCTACGATAAATGCTGTGAAATGCTCACCATCTACTTTTGCGTATACAACGAATACGTCAGCGAAAGCGGAGTTTGTAATCCACTGTTTTTCACCGTTTAATACGTAATGTGTACCTTCCGCATTTAAACGAGCCGTTGTTTTTGCACCTAATGCATCAGATCCAGATCCTGGCTCAGTTAATGCATATGCAGCTAATTTTTCGCCTGTTGCTAATGCAGGAAGATATTTTTTCTTTTGCTCCTCATTACCGAATAATACGATTGGTAACGATCCGATACCAACGTGAGCACCGTGCGTAATCGCAAAGCCGCCAGCGCGGGAGAATTTCTCCGAGATTAACGCAGAGCTAATTTTATCAAGACCAATTCCGCCGTACTCTTCTGGCACATCAGCACCTAATAATCCAAGCTCACCTGCTTCTTTTAATAAACGAACAGAGCGATCGAACTCATGCTGCTCTAAATATTCAAGTTCTGGCAGTACTTCATTTACAATAAAGTCTTCTGTCGTTTTCGCAATCATTTTATGCTCATCTGTATAATCTTCAGGCGTAAACACTTGATCAATTGTAATATCATCAACTAAAAAGCTGCCGCCCTTCACTGCATTTCCTACTATTTTTTCCATGAAAAATTCCTCCTTCATATTTTCATAGGCCACTTCTCTCACTTTAAGAGAAGCTAGCCCTCCCTTTGTTTTTGTACCCTTTAGTCGCTTCCATTCTTTATCTATCTAGTTTCAAATCCAGTTCCAGCGGCTAGAATGTTCGGTGGCTTCGCTTCTTCCTCACATTCTGAGCGAGTCACTTCCACTTTTTTACAATAATTCAAACACTCCAGCAGCACCCATGCCGCCGCCAATACACATTGTTACGATACCGAATTGCTCATTGCGGCGTTTCATTTCATGAATAAGAGATAGTGTTAGTTTCGCTCCTGTACAACCAAGTGGATGTCCAAGGGCAATCGCTCCGCCGTTTACGTTTACTTTTTCTTCATCTAGTCCAAGTTCACGAATAACTTGGATGGATTGAGATGCGAATGCTTCATTTAGTTCAAATAAACCGATATCAGATAACTCTAATCCTGCTAATTTTAATGCTTTCGGAATCGCTGCAATTGGACCGATTCCCATTACTTCTGGCGGTACACCAGCTACTGCAAAGGAGCGGAATTTCGCAAGCGGCTTTAGTCCGTCGCTTACTGCTTTTTCACGATCCATCAGTAGTACTGCCGCTGCGCCGTCACTCATTTGTGATGAGTTACCAGCAGTTACACTGCCGCGCACATTAAATGCTGGGCGCAGTTTCCCAAGTACATCTAACGTCGTATCTGCTCTTACTCCTTCATCTTGTGAGAACACAATTGTCTCTTCTTGCAGCTTGTTATTTGCTCCAACAGTGCGAAGCGTTACATCAACAGGCACTGTTTCATCTACAAACTTTCCTTCTGCTAATGCATTTGCTGCACGCTGATGACTTCTTACCGCAAATGCATCTTGCTCATCGCGGGAAATGCCATATTTTACAGCGACTTGCTCTGCTGTATGTCCCATGCCCATATAATATTCCGGAGCCGCTTCAACAAGGCGGATATTCGGACGAGCGACATGCCCCATCATTGGTACTAAACTCATCGATTCTGCGCCGCCGGATAATACCGCCTCTGAATGCCCAAGCATAATGCGCTCTGCACCGTAAGCGATACTTTGTAATCCTGAAGAACAGTAACGGTTAATAGTAATAGCCGGAACGTCATAAGAAAGTCCTGCTAGCCCGCCGATATTACGTGCCATATTTAAGCCTTGCTCTGCTTCTGGCATCGCACAGCCAAAAATTAAATCGTCAATTGGACCGTCATAGTTATTTGCACGTTTTAACGTTTCTTTTACAACTAATGCCCCTAAGTCATCAGGACGCACTGTATTTAATGATCCTCTCTTCGCTTTCCCAACTGGCGTTCTTGCCCCTGCAACAATAACAGCTTCTCTCATGAACACTCTTCCTCCTTAGTTACGTAATGGTTTTCCTTTTACAAGCATGTGCTGCATTCTTGCTTGTGATTTCATTTCGCTCACTAAACTGATAAATGCTTCGCGTTCCACATCTAATAAATATTGTTCATCAACTTCTGTTCCATATGGGATTTTTCCGCCAGCAATGACATATGCGAGTTTTTTCGCAATGTGTAAGTCATATTCGGAAATATAGCCAGATAAGTGCATTGCTTCTGCCCCAAGTACAAGCGTTGCATATCCTGTTTCACCGACAACTGGGATCTTTTTACGAATTGGTGCTTTATAGCCCGCTTCATATAAAGCAAGTGCCTTTTGTTTTGCATCATATAGTAAGTGATCGCCATTAACACTAATACCATCTTTATCGCCTAAGAAGTTATGAGAAGCTGCTTCTTGCGCAGATGTCGAAACTTTCGCCATCGCTACTGTTTCAAACACTTTATTTGCAACCTTTTGCAGATCAAACTCAACACCATTTGCCATTTTGTTCAAATGTTTGATGTATAATTCTTTGTTACCGCCTCCGCCAGGAATTAACCCAACACCAACTTCTACTAATCCCATGTACGTTTCGCTAGAAGCTTGAATACTAGCTGCCGGTAAGCAAACCTCTGTGCCGCCGCCAAGTGTCATCCCATAAGGTGCTGCCACAACTGGTTTTGAGCAGTACTTCATTTTCGTCATTGCATCTTGGAAGTTTTTCAAAACCCACTCAATTTCAAAATAGTTGTCATCTTGTGCTTCCATTAAAACCATTGCAAGGTTTGCACCAACGCAGAAGTTCTTTGATTGATTGCCAATGACAAGCCCTTTATAATTCTTCTCTACTTCATCAATAGCGTAATGAATCATTTGCGTAATATCCATTCCAATTGCGTTGCTCTTAGAGTGGAATTCTAAACAAAGGATGCCATCACCTAAATCAATAAGGCTCGCGCCGCTATTTTTCTTCAATACACCATTTTTCTCTTTCAGTTGTTTTAGAGAAATTGCCTTTTTATTGCGAACGATTTGTTTGTATTCGCCGTTATCATAGTAATAGCTCTCGCCATTATCATGTTTATAAAACGATGTAACACCATTCTCGATCATTTCTTTTATCCAAGCTGGAACAACTTGGCCATTCTCTTCCATCTTCTGAACGGACTTCTCAATGCCAATTGCATCCCAAATTTCAAATGGTCCTTGCTCCCAGCCAAAGCCCCACTTCATCGCATTATCAATTGCGACAATATCATCAGCAATTTCTTTCATAAGCTTTGCTGAATATAAAAGAGTTGGTGTAATAATGTTCCATAACAATTCACCAGCGCGGTCTTTCGCATATACAAGCGCTTTCAATTTGTTTGCTAATCCTTTTTCCTGTTTACTCAATTCAACAGAAGCCGCTTTCAGTTTTTTACGTGCTTCGTATTCCATCGTTTCAGGATTTAACTCTAAAATCTCTTTCCCTTGTTTTAAGAAGAAACCTTGACCTGTTTTACTTCCAAGCCATTTTCGTTCTAACATGTCATGCATGAAAACTGGTACTTTGAAGACTTCACGCTCTTCGTCCTGTACATTTTCATATACGTTATTTGCAACGTGAACAAATGTATCTAATCCGACAACATCTAATGTGCGAAACGTTGCACTTTTCGGACGGCCAATTAACGGGCCTGTTACTGAATCTACTTCCCCAACGCTATAACCGCGTTTTACCATTTCTTGCAACGTTACAAGCAGTCCATACGTACCAATGCGGTTTCCAATAAAGTTTGGTGTGTCTTTTGCAACAACAACACCTTTTCCAAGTACATCTTCGCCAAATAGTTTCATGAAGTCTAACACATGAGGAGCCGTTTCTTTTGTCGGTATAATCTCAAGAAGTTTTAAATAACGTGGAGGGTTAAAAAAGTGCGTTCCCAAGAAGTGTTTTTTGAAATCGTCTGAACGCCCTTCTATCATTTTTTCAACGGAAATACCTGATGTATTTGAGCTAACAATAGAACCTAACTTGCGAACAGCGTCTATTTTCTCAAATACTTTCTTTTTAACTTCCAAATTTTCAACAACAACTTCGATAATCCAATCAACGTCAGCAAGGCGTTCCATATCATCTTCCATATTGCCGGCTTCAATTAACGTTAAGTTTTCTTTCATTGTAAGAGGAGCTGGTTTTTGCTTTAACAATTTTTGCAGCGCTCCGTTACTGAAACGATTTCGTACACTTTTATGTTCTAATGTAAGTCCCTTCGCTTCTTCTTCTGTTGTAAGCGATGGCGGTACAATATCAAGCAATAATGTCGGTATACCGATGTTAGCTAAATGCGCAGCAATTCCAGAACCCATTACACCAGAACCAAGAACTGCAGCCTTTTTAATTTGGAACATCCAATTCTCCCCCTTATTCTTGAATGAATGCTCATTCAATTTTTCGACAAATGTCGCAATCTATGAGTGAGCCTCTACTAATAAATATATGATATCTTTTAAATTTTCGCAATATATTTAAAAATAAAATTTTCTGAACTCGTTTCTTTTTTTATATTTGGGCATGATATGTAGTGAACTTCCTTTCTTAACACACCTTATCCTAAAAAGGTTAGTTACACTTTAAAAATCCATAAAGTGAAACTTCCATCAGTGAATGATTTTTTCACTGATGGAAAGCTCTCACCAATCTGGCTTTTACGGGCAGTTATTTCCCTCGCTTTTCCCTGCATCTTGATGTGGAGGTCTTACTGCCCGTTAAAGCGGGATAAATTTGATCATACGGAGGCATAACTTATGGCTAAAATTAAGAAAAACCCATCAAAAGCAGGTATAAGTTCTACGAGCGTAACAGGAAATGCTGGTCCAGTTGATCGCGGCATCGAAAAAGGCCGACAAGGAAACAATCAGCAATATAAAAAACAAAACATGGGTGAAAAATAAGAGTACAAATATAGGCAGCGAACATGGCATAATGAAAAATGGGCTATATCGCTGCCTATTCCATACATAAAAGAGGGTACAAGATGAAACGAACGCTTACACTACTTGTTATTACTGCTACATTATTTATTGCGATGATTTTTTCCCTATATTCCCACAGACAAAAAGTAGCCATGGCTGCTCAGCCTGATATATATGGAAAGTACGGTGTGACGATTGATGCAAATACAGGAGAAGTTTTATATGGAAAACGTGAAAATGAACGCTCCTATCCAGCAAGTGTAACGAAAATGATGACCGCTCTTCTTCTATTGGAAAACGTAAAAGAAGATGAGGAAATTACCGTTACAGAAAATGCGATAAAAACAGAAAGCCAAAGTAAAAAAATTACACTACACGCTGGGGAAAAGTTAAAGCGCGATGAGGCATTAAAGCTGATGCTTGTTATTAGCGCCGATCCAATCGCTGAATCAATCGCAGAACATATCGCCGGTTCTAAAGAAAAGTTCGCAAAAATGATGAATGAACGAGCAAAACAGCTCGGAGCGACACATACAACGTTTAAAAATGCAAGCGGGGCTGATGCACTCGGAAATAAAATTTCACCATATGATTTAGCACTTATTACAAAAGAAGTATTAAAGTATCCACAAGTCTTGCAGGATATGAATACCGTTCATACAACTATACATACATCCATGCAAACGAAAAACATTGCAAACTATGGACGCGAAGAATTGTACGCTGATCCACATGCCATTGGAAGTAAAAGCGGTCTTTCTACATTAGCAGAGTATACAGTCGTTACAATAGATGAGAAAGACGGGAAAAGGGTTATTACCGTTGTCCTCTCTTCTGACCGCAAAACACTGTACCCTGATGCAAAAAAGATGGCAGACTATGCTTTTGAACAATTAAAATAACCAAGGAAGTTTATACTTCCTTGGTTATTTTTTAATCATTCCTTTTAATACGAATGCTACGTTAGCTGGACGTTCTGCTAAGCGGCGCATGAAGTAACCGTACCAGTCGTTTCCATATGGTACATACACGCGCATTTTATATCCTTCTTTCGCAAGCTCAAGTTGACGCTCTGTACGAATGCCGTATAACATTTGGAATTCAAACTGATCACGCGAAATGTTGTATTCTTCAGCAAGTTTTTTTGTATATTCAATAATTGCATCATCATGTGAAGCGATTGCTGTATAATTACCATTTAATAAGTGCGTTCTAATAATTTTTTTATAATTATCATCTACATCTTTCTTCTCTGGGAATGCAACTTCTTCAGACTCTTTATATGCCCCTTTTACAAGACGTAAATTTGGATGATATGCATTCAAATCATCTATATCCTTCTCTGTTCGATATAAATACGCTTGAATTACTGTACCAACATTATCATATTCTTCTCTTAACAGCTTGAAGATTTCAATTGTTTTTCCACAACGTGAATAGTCTTCCATATCAATTGTTACAAACACACCGTTTTCTTTCGCTGCGTTTAAAATACGGCGCATGTTGTTCATAACTAAATTTTCCGAAATGTCTAGACCCATAGAAGTCATTTTTAATGATAGCTGAGAATCTAGCTTTTCACGACCGATTGCACGAATCGCTTCAATCGATTCATTCGCCATTTCATTTGCCTCTGCTTCGTTATCAACAAATTCCCCTAAATAGTCGATCGTAACACAAAGGTTTTGTTTGTTTAAATCTTTAATTGCAGCTACAGCTAAATCAATTGATTCCCCTGCAACAAAGCGTCCTGCCCCAAAGCGTAAACCGTACTTCTTTGCCAATTTTGTTAGCGCTTTATTTTTTGATAAAAACAAGAAAGAATTACGCATTAATTGTTCCATGTACTCCACCCCTATGACTGTACTTTGTCTGTTTTTTACCCCTCTTCTAAATTATATCATTCTTTAAAATTATTTGATACAAATAATTATTTAGATAATTAACATAATAATAGGGAAATGTTTGCATCATTTAATTTTAAAAGGAAAAATACGAAATAAAAATTTTTCGACATACAGAAATTTCGAGGTGCGAGTAGCAATATAGTAAAATGCCTTCTATGAAAAATAATTTCGACAAATGATTTTTAACATCTTCCCCTTTCTATATACAAGAAAAAAAAACACCTTTCATTTCATAAAAAACGGAATACAAATAAGCAAACAAACATTATATAAAAATAACTCATATACATGTTCATCAAAAACGCGAAAAGACCACTTATACAAGTAGCCTTTTCCTATTTTTTCACTTATTTTGTCTATGTTCATCATTTAACTTTTTAATTTCTGTAATTAACTTTACCATCTCTTCTTTAGCATCTGGATACGTTTCATTCCAATGCTTTACAAGAGCTGGCATCGTTTTTGCAATATATGAATATAAAGCCCATTTCTCAACCTTTTGTTTATATTCTTCGTTGCTCTCTCCTAATAATAGCTCTGTATACTTCTGTAACAATCCGTCAAACTGTTCTTGAAATTTATCACTCATCCTTATAGCCCCTCCTTCATCTTTCTTTACATTCGATAATAAAGAAATCTAAAGGTAGAAACAAATTTCTTGCCCTTCATACAAAAAAGAAGCAGCTCTATTTAGCTGCTTCCTCCATACCTTATCTCGCCATTTTAGAACAGTAAAAGTCCATCGTTCCACTGGTTAAAGTTTCATCCTATAACTTCGACTGCACAGATTGTAACTTCTTCTCCATGGAGCTAACTTTATCACGGCGGTCATCAACGCGAATATTTGTTGCTACGCGGCCTGCGCCTTTAGAAAATGGAACTTCATGCATTTGTTGAATGACTTCAAATAACACCGGAAGTTCTCCTTCAATAATTGTATTCATTGGTGTTAATTGATACTTCACGCGATCTGCATTTTTCTCAAGTACTTTTTGTATTTCTGCTACATACTCACTTACACTTGTAGTGCCTGTTCCAACTGGGATAATTGTAACATCAACAATTGCCATTTCTGTTCACCTCTTCTGTAGATTCTTTATTATTGTACAAAATTTTCTCCATAACTAAAAATATATCGACGCTTCACTTTATTTTCTCTGAATATGCTTATCTACCGTAACTCTTTTCTGTCCGCCTTGCATATATTGATATCACTTCTGCAAAAAATCGTATTTTCGCAACTTTGAAAGGAAGTGGGTTATGAAACGCTTATTTATTACCTCATTATTAGCAGGAAGTCTTCTGCTAGGAACAGCAGCGTGTGAGAAAGAGAAAGACAAACCAACTTCTTCTCCTCCAGTTGAAAAGCCAGTTCCACCAGAACAAATACCAGCTCCAGCTCCTATTCCACAACCTGCTCCTCAACCGAGCCAACCTAATCCCCAACAACCAGCACAAGTTGATACAACTCGAACTATCAAAGAATTTGCTTCCACTTTTAACCGTCTTGGAAAGCCATCCGGATATAACTTAGGAAATATTAAGCTATTCACAGAGGATCAAGCAACTGTTACGTACAATGGCACATTCAGCAATGGTTTAGGATTTGGCATGACAATTTATAAATCTAACGGCAATATTGGTGCTGTTGCTGTTGTCGGTTCAGATGCTTCTGAACAAGACACTTCAGCCTTTTATGCAACGGTAGGTCTTGTTATTTTGAGTTTAGACCCTTCTCTTGGTCAGCAAGGTGTTATGTCTATTTTAGAACAACTTGGATTAGCTGATCGTACATCTCATCAATATACAACACAAGCTATTGGCGGTACGTTCATAGTGACAGAAAATAACGGTACCCTTACATTTCAAGCTGTCCATAATTAAATATGAAAAGAGCTGCATTCTCAATATATGGACTTTTCATGATATGTCGGCTTTTCTATAATATACGGCATGAATACGCCCCGGAAAATATTCAAAAATGGCTGCCGGGAAAATACCGACAGCCTGAAATTTTATCCCGCTATTCGCGAGCAGTAATACTCCCACCTCAAAATTTGGTGTAAGCATTGTCCAGCTCTAGCGGCTAGAATCTCCGGTCGTTTCGCACCCTCGGACGAGGCAAAAAG
>NZ_NUQE01000033.1:16840-84065 GCF_002582035.1 Bacillus pseudomycoides | reverse complement strand
CTGCGATTCTGAGCGAGCCGCTTCCGCTTTTCTAAAGAAGTTAGGTGGGAGATAAACTGCCCGTAAAAGCCCGATTGGTGGGAGCTTTCCCTCAGTGGTGGGATGAAGACTCCCCCTACTTGAGGGAAGTTTCACTTTATTTTTCTATTTTAAATTGTTCTACTAGCTTTTCTAAACCGTTCATTTCCACTGTTAATTGCTTCATCGTTCCTGATACTTTTTCTAGATGAGAGACTTGTGTTTCTGTCGCTGCATTCACTTCTTCTGATACAGCTGCGCTCTCATGACTTGTTTCAGCGATGGTTTGCATAACTTGTGTAATATCTTTCTGCTCATGTCCAATATTTTGCACTTCATTCGAAATGTTTTCAATAGAAGTAACAATTGTATTTACCACAGACATAACAATTTTGAATGCTTTTTCAGCATCAGTCGTTACATGACCTTGTACCTTTGCAATTTCCTTTAAATTGCCGATAACTTCTACAACGCGAGATACTTCGTGCTGCACTTCTCCAATAATAGACGCGATATCCCCAGTCGCTGCTTTTGATTGCTCCGCTAATTTCCGTACTTCTTCTGCAACAACGGCAAAGCCTTTTCCTTGTTCTCCTGCACGCGCTGCTTCAATGGAAGCATTTAATGCTAATAAATTTGTTTGATCCGAAATACCTTTAATAAGCTCAACTACATTTTGAATAGACTGTACACTATGTTCAAGCTTATCAGCTGCCGCTTCTGTTTCAATCACAATCGAAGAAGCTTCTTCTTTTGTATTTACTAAACGCTGCATTGTCTGCAAGCCATTTTGTGACGCTTGTTCTGCCTGACTTGTTACATCTTTAATAGAAGTTACTGAGCCATTTACTTGCCCCACGGAATGTTCCATATTTTCTAGCTGCGCCGAAATTTCCTCAACACTATTTGCTAGCGTCGATGCACCGCCCGTCACATCATCCATTGCACTAGAAACTTCCTTACTTGCAGCAACAGTTTCATTCGTTAAATAATGCAAGTTATCCGCTGATTGTTGCACTGATGATACGTTATGCTTAATACGGCTAACCATTTCATTCATTTGCCCAACCATTTCGTTAAAATGATTTGTTAGCATACCGACTTCATCATTCGTTTGTACTTTTATTTGTAGCGTTAAATCTCCTTCCGCCACTTTCTGTACTTGCTTCGTTAAAGATTGAAGTGGTCTTGTTAATCTTCTTGCAAAGAAATACGAGATAAGAATTGCAACAAGCACACCAGCACACGCTAACCATATAAACGTATTTCTTAGCCCTGCTAATAAATTATCAATATCCTCTTTCGGATAGACAATCCCCATTTTCCATTGCATTGATTTCAGCTGTTGACTGTACGCAATTACATCTTTTCCTTTTAACGTAGTGGCCACAAAATCACTTTTTTCTTGTTTTAAACTTTGAATCAGCGGTTCTTTTGATACATCTTTTCCAACTTTATCTGGATACACTAACGCTATATTTTTATCATTTACAATAAACGTTTGTCCTTTATAGTTATACTGGACGTTATGAAGCATCTGTTGAACTCTGCTTAGAGACACATCCATTGCTACAACACCAATTACTTCAGAACCATCTGGTGATAAAATTGCTCTTGAAACACCAATACTTAATTGTCCTGTCGTAAGTTCATACTGCGGCTGTCCCCAATGCATCGTTTTCGGATCATCTAAAGCCGCCTTATACCAGGCCCTTGTTGTTGGATCATATCCTTCAGGCAACTTCCCACCAGCTGCAACACTCGCGCTTAATGTCTTTTTATCTTTCGTCCCAATATAAAGATCTAAAATATCAGGGTGATTGTTTTTAAAGCCTAAAAACTCCTTCGTGATCATCGTTTCTTTTTCTGGCGTAACGCCATCTTGTAACATTTTAACGGTCATCTCACTACTTGAATAGTATTGCATATCCTCCCCAATTCCATTAATAAATGCATTCATTTGGTTGGATAGCAAATCCATCGTGTTATGAGAATATTGATCAAGGATACGTAACTGCTGCTTTTTTTGTAACTGATATATAGTTGTCCCTAAAACCATAAACAACATTGAAATAAGTACCGAAAATACAACTGTTAATTTCCAACGTAAACTTCTCATAGTCTCTAATCCCCTAGCCCCTTCTTGGTGAATTTTTTAATTGCTAATATTATTATATTAAGAGTAAGTGATTTTTGTAAAATCTTATTCATCTGTATAATCAAATTTTTTATACAATTATCTCTATATTGGATAAAGTGAAACTTCCATCAATGGGGGCTTACTGCCCACGAATAGCGGGATAAAACAACTGTACTTGTATTCACAAGGAGAGTTCCTTATGCTAAAGAAAGAAGAAATTTTCGTTCAGGAGGCACTATGTTACAAAGATTCGGTTTTTCACAATATGAAAGTCAAGCATACGAAGTCCTCGTTTCAAGCGAAGATCCGCTTGATGCAACGAGCATCGTGAAGTATTCTGGTGTTCCGAAAGCAAAGATATACGAAATATTGGCACGTCTTATTGATAAAGGCATGGTAATGGATTCTGTTTCAGAAAAGAAAAAACTGTATATTGCCTTGCCACTGCAACTTGCTATCGAAAAGTTAACCGCAGAATTTCAAGCAAATATTGTAGAGTTACAAAACAACGTATCGAAAAAAAGATTTACAGATGACCGTGTTTGGAGCTTAAAAGTACAATCTTCTATTCATGCGCAAAGTAAACAACTTGTGCAGGAAGCGAAGAAATCCATTCGCATGTCTGCATGGAATGATACATTCCTAGAATATATGCCGCTATTAGAAGAAAAGAAAAAGCAAGGTGTAGAGATAGAAGCACTTGTTGTAGGGAACCTTGATACAACGCTAGAGCAAATTCACCTCCTCATTCCAACAGAAGAACATGATGCACTTGAGCGCTTTTTACTCATCATTATCGATGATCATGAACTTTTATTTGCAGGTGTTGAGCAAAACTCATGGCAAGCAATGAAAACAATGTCTCAGCCATTCGTTAAATTTTTTACAGAATTTTTCTATCATGACGTTGCCCTTGCAAAAATTACAGAGAAACATCATGACTTATTTATGAACGATGAAGAAATTCGAAGCATCTTAATGAAATTACGCTATTAAAAGAACGGACATGTATTCCCACTCATGTCCGTTCTTCGTTTTGCTTCTTGATATCCGATAATAATGAAATGATTTGCTCATTCTGTTTTAGTTGTTCTTCTGAGTTTATATAAATAAACCGAATCCAGCGAAATACAAAGATAAGCACAAATATAGGAAGTATCGTAAATAGAAAACCAATCATAGACGTTGCTACTGGAACCACCCCCTTTTAACAAAACATTCCACAAATTCTCCCAATATCCTCGCACAAAAAATAGACATCTCTAAAAGATGCCTATTTTCAAACCCTCTATTAATCTACCTGTTTCTTATTTAAATACCAATAAACCGGTAATCCTGTAAGCACGATACCAATTGACAAGAAACAACTAAATGGATCATTGATAATCGCACTTCCAAGTACAAATAATGAGCCTAAAATTGCTATGATTGGTACGATTGGATATAAAGGAACACTATATTCACGTTTTTGTCCTGCATTACGTTTTCGTAAAATAAATACACCGATAAATGTCATTACATAGAAAATATAAATAATAAATACGGAAATCTCGGACAATTTATTCGGGTCACTTACAATCATTAAAATAATACCAAGTAGAACCTCTACAAAAATTGCATTTGCTGGCGTTTTAAACTTATCATTAATTTTCGCGATAAACTTTGAAAACGGCAGCTGGCCTTGCTCTGCCATTGACACTGGAATGCGTGGGAATGTTAAAATTTTCCCATTTAAGCATCCGAAGATTGAAATGATAACACCAATACTAATCAATTTCCCACCGTATTCACCTAATAGCATTTCAGCTGCTTTCGCTGTTGCATTCTCACTAAGTGCAACAATTTGCGGAGCTGGTAACACTTTTAATAATGCAATGTTAATCAAAACATACGCTGCTGTTACTACAAGGATTCCTGTTATCAATGCTTTTGGCAATAGCTTTGTTGGGTTTTTCATTTCGCCGCCGATAGACGCCAGTAAAATCCAGCCATCATATGCAAATAATGTTGCTAAAATTGCCATCCCAATACTTTGATTTGCGGACTCTGGTACAACAACGTTAAATACATCGCTATTCCCTTTCCAAAATCCCATCACAATAATAAGTACAACTGGGATCAATTTCCCAACCGTTGTCACAGTTTGAACAATCCCCCCATACTTTGTTCCAATACTATTCACAACACCAAGAAATACAACTGTTCCAATCGCGATTGGTAAATTCCACACTTTATCAATATGGAAAAAGTTCAAAATTAACGAACTAAAATACAACCCTAATGTCCCAATAATTGCTGGTGCATATATAAGTGTTTGCATCCATCCAGATAAATAGCCCCAAAATCTCCCATAAATTTCTTCTAAATACGTATACAAACCACCATTTTTCGGAATTTGCGCCCCAATTTCTGCAACAGTTAAACCGCTTGCTAAGGTTAAAATTCCCCCTAATACCCAAGCAAAAATTGCCATGTTAGAACTTCCTGCATAATCCAACACCTTACCTGGCTTCATAAATACCCCAGAGCCAATAATTGTGCCGACAACGATTGATAATGCGACTGTTAGTCCAATTTTATTTTTGTCATCGTGATGCATACTGCGTCTCCTCCCCGTAACCCTAGTTGTTTAATTTAAATAAAAAAACACTCCTCCCTAAAAAAGGGACGAGTGTTTGATTCGCGGTTCCACCCTTGTTCCAATTGACACGAAGACACAAAGCGCCAATTGCTCAAGTTTCAGATAACGGCTGTTGCCGGCTAACAATTACTAGATGTTCGTTCACTGCTGCAGTTCAAAGGTGGTAAACTATTCTTTCGTATTAGGAAGCTCACAGCCTAAGACTTCCCTCTCTGAGAATCGTAAAAAATAGATCATGTCCTTATCAATACTTTTTTGTCGAATATTGTTGTTACTGTTCATTATATTGAATTTTTGAAAAAATGCAAGGGTGTTTTATATTACATACAAAGATTATCCCAGTATAATATAACAGGTGTAACGCTCTCTCTATTCACCTCCAAGTCCCTGATTGCACCAATGCCGGTACTATCCCTATTTGTTCCACATTGTTCTCTTACAAATCTGTAAGCTTTTTGTAATGTATTTAAATAGTACGAACTATATGACGGCATTATAATTACTAACTATAAAGCAATTATTTTGTATCAAAAATCCCCTACATATGGAGGTTTAAAATGAAGAAATATATTTTAACTTTAATATCATTTATCCTAGGAATCGGATGTATAGTTAGCTTTAATAGCATCGGATCTACAGTCGCATCGGATGGTACTCTTGTAGAACCATTTTATTTACTACCAATTGGTTATTCATTGATAGCTATCGGTATCATTAGTCTTTTTGTAAGTAAAATGAAAAAAGCTACTAAATAGACTAAAAAAAGAGCCTTAGTAAGGCTCTTTTTTCTTTATCGGCTTTTTATTTAGCAAAAAAACCGCTCCATGTCTTTTCAGTTATTATAACACAACAGGGATGCCCCCCATTGATGGAAATTTCACTTTCATAGAAGTAAGCGTTTCTTATGCCTTTTGCCCTTGCACTTGCACTTGTCCATCTTCACGATCCATGATTTTTCTCAATACTATAGTTTGAACCACAGTAAATAGGTTACTTGTAATCCAGTACAAGACAAGTCCTGCTGGTGCGGCAGATCCCATAAATAAAATCATTGCCGGCATTATAATTTGCTGGACTTTCATTACTTGGCCTTGCTCTTCTGTCATAGTAGACTGATATACTTTCATTTGCAGGAATGTCGACATAGCAGCAAGGACAGGTAAAATATGATAAGGATCTGGATGTCCTAAATTTACCCATAAGAAAGAAGCTGAACGAATCTCTTCTGTATGACTAATTGCATAGTACAATGCTGAGAAGACCGGCATTTGCAACAAGAGTGGTAAACAACCCATTAGCGGGTTTACACCGCTCGTTTTCATTAAAATCATCATTTCTTGTTGATATTGCTTTTGTTTTTCCGGATTGTTCGTCATATCGCCATACTTTTTCTTCAACTTCTGCAACTCTGGTTGCATTTTTTTCGTTTTTAATTGGCTGCGATATTGCGTAATTGTCAGCGGCAGTAGTATCGAACGAACTATAATCGTAATAATAATAATGGCAATCCCAAAGCTATGATTCGGCAAATGGTGCGCCACAAACTGCAGCATAACAGAAATTGGATATACAATATAGTGATTCCAAAATCCCGGGCTATTCGCATCAATTGGTCCCGCATTGGCATTTGCATTACTACAACCAGATAAAACAACAACAAGTAATAAAGATAAACTTACGAGCCAAGCTCGTTTTGATTTAAACATATATATATTCCTCCAATGTTTCTTAATTCGTTAGCGAAACATTGGTATATACGGACCTACATCATCACTCTCTCCGCTTGCTTCTTGCCTGCGAACTGAGTGGACCATTCCATGTTTATAAAAGATAGAGAAAAGTAAGCTATTCCCTATATGCTCCTCACATGTTTCAACGACTGCGAAAGCTGTCTGTCTGCCCTTATATGTTTGCTGACGCACAAAATGTGAAACATTAGTGAGAAATAAGACTTCTAATAAACAAAGTGCCGTTGTTACAACTGATATACATAACACTGCATCTTGAAATAGGAATTCCATCTCTTCACATCCTTATGACAGGATTATATCATACTGTTTCAACATGTAAATTCCTTATATTTTACATATTTATATTTTTATTCATGCACTTAAATTGTAAAAAAATATAAAATTTTCTTATAATAATAAAACTATTGCCAATGCTTAAAAAAAGCATTATTCTCTTCTTGTAATTAAAAATGAATATGGAGATGAAAACAGACTATGGGCCAACTAGGAGACGCCGATTACGTTCCCGATACCGCCTTTTTATCATTCCCAGCCGCAAAAACATTGCATTTAGAATTCATCATTCAACTTGTTGTTGTTTCAGTTGCTGCAATTCTCTATGCAGTTTCAATGAATATGTTTTTTATTCCACACCACATGATTAGTGGCGGCTTTGCTGGCGTTGGGATGATTATCGGTTACTTAATGCACTACAGTATTGGTGCACTCATCTTTTTATTAAACATTCCACTGCTCTTTCTTAGTTATTTTTATTTAGGAAAGAAAACAACTTTTTTAACAACATACTTTCTTGCTGTATCGACTCTTGCTATGAATATCATTCCAGTTCATCAAATTTCTGAGGATGTTTTGTTGTCTTCTGTTTTTGGTGGTGTACTTTGCGGAGCTGCAACGGGAATCATTTTCCGTTTTGCCTCTTCAACAGGTGGATTCGATATTATTGGATTAATTGTAGCAAAACATAGAGATATTTCTATTGGATCCATTATTTTTGCTTTTAATCTTATTTTACTTGCAGTCGGTGGTTTTATTTTTGGATGGGATATTACACTTTACACACTTATTAGCCGATTTGTTGTAAGTAAAGTCATCGATGCCATTCATACAAAACATATTAAATTAACAGTGATGACCGTTACAGAAAAAGGAAATGCCATTAAAAAAGCATTACTACAAAAAGGGATTCGCGGTGTAACAATGGTTGATGCTGTCGGTGGATATACAGATCATGAGAAAAAAATGATTTACACAGTTGTTACGCGCTATGAATTAGGAGAAATTAAACGTCTAATCCGCCATGTTGATAGCCATGCTTTTATTAACATTACAGAAACAGTAGAAGTGGTTGGACGATTTAAACGTATATAACGAAACGCAAGGAGTAGATCCTTGCGTTTTTATTTACATACAAAATAGCTCCGTAAAAACCTAATCGATAGAGATTTTCCATCAGCCATATTCCCACTAAAGTACTTCGTCTATTCACCTAACTTATCCTGCACTTCCTGTATAAACATAGAATAAATCTACCTGTAAATTCCGAATCTCCAAAAGCGAAAATATCAGATAATTATTTTTATTCAAATCTAAAACATGTTATACTATGTATATACTATAAAAGTAGATAATAAATATAGCTTCTTATTTAATTTTTATTAATTAAGATTCAGGTCCTCCTGTTCAAATGATGATGATAAAGGAGATGAATGTATGAACAAACAAATTAGAGTTATAATCGCAACATTATTTGCCATAGTAGGTGGTCTCGTATGCTTTTGGACAAATGCTCATACTGGAGAAAATTTATATATTAATGGTATCCAATCCATTGTAAGCGCTTCAATCTTAGGCGCATTTACTTTCTTCCTTTTCAATCCGGAAGAAAATGCAAGAAAAACGACACTGTTAACGATGATTGGAATTGTCGGTGGTTGTATTTCATTTTCAACAACAACTTATGACTTACCTCTGCAACTTAGTACAGCGTTCTTCCACGGTCTGTGGACTTGGTTTATCGCATTTTGCATAGCAGATATCTTTGATTTACTACAAGATGAAAGTCCTGTTCAGGTGGAGAGCAATTCGTGATAAAGTGAAATCCCCATCAGTGAGGGGCTTACTGTTACGAATAGCATAAAAGACCATCCTTATTCAGTTGTAATCTGAATAAGGATGGTCTTTTTCATTTTATATGATTTATCCTACGAGCGCAGGCCCTTTTATTTTCATATAAATCTAGCACATTTCACTTCATGATAATGTAAAGCGCTTCGTTTGTTCACTCAACTCATGAACTTTCGATGCCATTTCTTGCACTTCTTGTGTAAACACATCCATATGTTTCACAACTTCTTCTATTGTAACATTCACTTCCTCGGTAGCTTCAGCTGTTTCTTCACTTGCAGCTGTGACAGACAACACTTCAGTATGAATCACGCCCTGTTGTTGTTTCATCGTTTCCATTTTACGTATAACTTGCTGCAAGGATTGATTTAATTCGTTTGAAATATATTGCAGTGCTTTCATTTGCTCTGCTACTACACTTACTTGATTGAACTGAGCATCATATTGCTGCAATGCCTGTGACAATTGTGCTGTTGTTCCAGACGCTTCTTGCTGCATCTTATAAATTAATTGACGAATATGCCCTGTTTGCTCGGCCGTACGGTCTGCTAACAATTTCACCTCTTCTGCTACAACTGCAAATCCTCGGCCTGATTCTCCCGCTCTAGCTGCTTCAATTGCTGCATTCAAGGAAAGCATATTCGTTTGCACCGCAATGTCCTCAATTGTATATAGAATTTCTCCCGTATGGTTTACTTGTGTTAATAAAGATTTGACTGTATCTTCGAATTGATAGAACGTCTCTTTCATTTCCTGGCCTTGCATAACCGTATTATGCAACATTTCCTGGCCTTCTTCTCCTGCCTGTGCCATTGCTTGAGAAATACTTTGCATATCACCTACAGCGTGTTCGACCCCGCGTATTTCTTCCTCAAAAGAATGCATCGCATTTGAAACTTGTTCCATTGAAGAAACGGTTTGCGTATTACTATTTGTAATTTCTTGACTTGATAATAAAATAGTATGATTCTGTTCTTTTATCATATATGTAGAAGATAGTAACGTTTCCGATGTTTGCGTTACAGAATGCGTTGCCTTCTGTACACCTTGCAATATCCCTCTTAAATTCTCCAGCATATATCCAAAAGAACGAATCATATGTCCAATCTCATCTTTCTTATGAGATGAAATACGAAGCTCTCTTAAATCCCCTTCTGCAATCCGTTTTGTTTCTTCTTTCAATGTATGAAGCGGCTTTAGACCTCGGTAAATAAAATAGAACACACATACCAATGCAAAAGCAACAATGCCCACATTAATAAGAGCAAGTTTTACCATTTTATCTGCCAACAAGTTATGCATAATCGTATCGACAACAGAAGCTTTTATATCCATTCCAAGCGCTCCATAAACGTGGCCCTTTTCATCCTGTAATGGCACCATAACAGACATGTATTTCCCGTATTTTTCATCATTTATAATGGGACTGTACACCCATTCTCCTTGTTGCAGCTTTTTCACTTCTGTTGTACTACTTTCAGACTTCTCCCAAATTGGTGAAGCTTCCTTTGAACTTGGCTGCCCATCAATCATAATATACGCTTCATTCTTCTTAAAATGCATCGTATATACATATAATGCGCCATTATGTTCACGCATTTCATTCAATGTAGTTCGCAACTTCTCATATGTATCATCTTTTTGTGGATCTTTTAACCATAATTCATATGTGTCTTTATCAAACTGTTTTTTCATCGCTTCAACTTGAATCTTCCCTAATTCTCCAATTGTTTGTTCCCCAGTCCCTTTCGCAGTAAAGTATAAAAACACAAAATTTATGCCTGCCAATCCCAAGATAACTACAAATACAATTCCTAAAATTCGTGTTCGTAAATTCATAGATGTTCTCCTTTTTTTGAAATTGTTAATCCAAATATAAAGAATAATTAATATAAAGAGAATTTTAAAAATCAATTACATCTTTGGATTGAAAATATTCAAAGCTTAAAGTATCCAATAATCTTTCTATCAAAATTTAAGATACGTTATATTATGTATATAGCATAAAAGTAAGTACTCTATAAATACAAATTGAAAAAACGACATAAAACATCCTTTTTTAATGATCTAAAAACTAACTCACCTATACAGAAAGGCAGTGCTTCTCTCTAAGCACTGCCTTTCTCGAAATGGAATGGATCATTTTACTTTACTGTGTGTGCAAACACACGCTTAATTTCTTCACGGAACCGTACAGCTATACTCACCGCCACAATCACAATAACACCGATAATAATGATCCCAATATGATCTTTAAGCATTCCAAAAATTGCATCTATGTTTCCACCTAACCAATAACCGCCTATTAAGAAGAACGATACCCAAAATAATGCCCCGGAATAAATTGTTATCGCAAAGCGGTGAAATGGTAAACCAATAATACCTGCAAAATACCCTGTAAAATGACGCACGCCAGGAATAAAAAATGCAATAAATATTAGAGAATAGCCATACTTATCGAACCACTTCCGCGTTAAATCAATTTTACGCTGCGTTAGAAAGACATATTTTCCGTACTTTTGAATAAATGGCATACCGAGCTTGTTCCCTACAAAATATTGAATTGTCATACCAATGCTTGTCCCTAAGAAAGAAAAGAAGATTAATAACGGAAAATGTAACTCACCTGTATGCACTAAATATCCTGCATACACTAATGTTGGCTCTCCTGGAAATGGAAGTGCGATATACTCTAACAATAGTCCCACGAGTACAACATAGTATCCGTATTGTTGAAATAATTCATGAACCCATTCCACATCAATCGCTCCTTTTCTTGTTGATCCTTATTCTTCTAGCACGCACTGATTTTGTACCTTTATTGTATAATAGATTTTGTCGAAACTACCATCACTATGGCTTACAATAAGCTTACATTTTTGTAAGGAAAGTGTTTGATATATACTCACTTTCTTTTGTTTGCTGTAAAAGTGGCTCATCCTTGCAATCAGCAGGAAATTCCATTTTTATGAGGAATTTATACTCCTTCACAGAAAGGAGAGATCATTTTGAATCAACAGCAACTAAGCGCAAAGAATAAATCGGGCTGGAGTAAAGCTGCTTATGAAGCTTGGACAAATCGCCACGGAACGCCGCATTCTTTTGGCAAGCAAATACAGGAAAACCCTACTGCCGAAGTCTCTTATTATTTGCCTTACATCGGTGAAGTACGCGGAAAACGAATTATAAATTTAATGGGATCAAAGGGGAGTAAAGCGATTGCCCTTTCATTATTAGGGGCAGAAGTAACGGTCGTCGATATTTCAGAGAGCAATGCGAAATATGCTAAAGAACTTGCCGTAGCCGCTAAAACACATATTGAATACATCGTGTCCGATGTGCTTGATATACAAAAAACAATAGGTACATTTGATGTAGTATTACTTGAGCTTGGTGTACTCCACTATTTCATAGATTTAGAGCCTTTATTTACACTTATTTCTCAATTGTTAAAACAAGGTGGAACATTCCTTTTACGCGACTATCATCCGATGTATACAAAGCTTCTACAAATAGAAGATAACCAAGCAATCGCAAATGGGAATTACTTTAATAAAGATGTAATCGAAGTAGATGTAGCCTACAGTATGCTCTTATCAGAATCAGAGCGCTCCTGTTTACCTAAAAATACAATTCGCAGATGGACGTTAGGAGAAATTGTAACAAAAATTGCCCAAGCAGGGCTCCGTATCGAAGAGCTTACAGAAGAATGCGGTACACAACAAAAATGGGTCTTTCCACCTCACGCTCCAGAAGGAATTGAATATCGCATCCCTGGACTATATACACTGATCGCCAAAAATATATAGAAAAACTCTCTTCAAAATGAAGAGAGTTTTTCTTCTATGTATAGCGCATATAAGTCGAAGCTGGAGATTACTAAATAGTCAAAAGCAGTATCCCAACAAGCTTCACTATCATTATTTTAGGATTATACAGCAACAAATTCGTTCATACAATACCTATTTTTACTTTCATAATGCAATTTCATTACTTTATATATAAATGTATACATTTTCCGAACAAAAGCCTTCATCTATTTCTCTCCCATATGCCGTTTGTTATAATTCCAGTGAACATACATAGGAAACAAAGCGTTCTCTTTTCATTACATGTATAAATCCTAATAAAAAGATAAAAAGGAAGGGTTCCAAATGAAGTATGTTAGTATTCGGAAGAAACTCATCTTTATGCTACTAAGCATTTGCTCATTATTTGGCATCGCTTTAGCGGTAATTTTATTCTTCGCCACAAGCCAAGCACATCAGGCAGAAATATTACAGGCTGATGTTGCTCGCAAAGCAACTATCATAAAAGAGCGCGGAGATTTATTTCAAGCTCAAGCCGCTAGTTTACACAACTATTTATTACTGCACGATGAAAAAGAGTTAGAACAATTTTATAAGGCCGGGAAACAATTGGCCGATACACGAGAAAAGGTAACAAGCGATAAAAGTCTTCCACAAGGACTAAAAGATACGATTAACATGGGCGCAAAATGGCGCAGCGTAATGGATAATGAAGTCATTCCTCTTACACGAGAAGGAAAATGGGATGAAGCAACCAAAATTGCATTGCAACAAGACAAAATTAGCGACACCATTTTAGCAAATTTCGCGAAATATACAGCGCAGGGAAATGCACAATGTGATAAATTAATCGATCAAATTAAGCATTCATCATCATTAATACAATTCATTATTTTCATTTCACTAATCACATGTACAATAATAGCTCTTATACTAGCATGGTGGTTCTCTGGTAAACTTGTGAAGCCTATTCGAGAAATCGATTCCAAACTAAAAGAGCTAGCATCTCATGATGGTGACCTAACAGCCCGTCTTCCTATACGTAGCAAAGACGAGATTGGAGATATTGCAGCATCATTCAATCAAATGCTAGAGAACTTACAAAACATTATTAATCAAGTTAAAAAAACAGCTGCAGGCGTGCAGACAGCTTCTGAAAATATGTTAACGAAAACAACACATTCCATGAATGCAACAACTCATATTCAAACAACGATGTCAACACTAGAGCATAGTATTCACTCTCAAGTTGCCAGCATCGAAGAAAGTTCTACCGCTATGGATGATATGGCTGTTAGTGTACAGCGCATTGCTGAATCTGCTTCTACTGTAGCTGAACTTGCTGTGACAGCTTCTGAACAAGCGGATGATGGTGGTCAAATCATTGAAAAGTCTATTACACAAATGGGGGCAATCCACAAAGCTGTTCATGCTACATCTGAAGTTGTTGAGCGCCTTATTACACATACGAACTCTATTGATCATGCTGTACAAGCAATCTCTAATATCGCAGAACAAACAAATCTTCTTGCCCTAAATGCTTCCATTGAAGCAGCACGCGCCGGAGAACAAGGAAAAGGATTTGCTGTCGTTGCAGATGAAGTGCGCAAACTTGCAGAACAATCTAAAACAGCTGCAACAGATATTAATCAATTACTTCGTCATATTCAAAATGATACAAGCGCTGCAAATACGATGATGCTACAAGGTCAAGTAGAAGCTGCGGAAGGAATTGCAGTCATTCAGGAAGCTGGTTCTTCTTTTGAAACCATTGTAGAAAAAATTAATGAAGTATCTTCACAAATGCAGGAAGTTTCAGCGACTGCGGAAGAAATGGCTGCAAGTGCAGAAGAAATGAACACTTCACTTAATAACATCTCTTCCATCTCAAATGAGGTTGCAGCAGAAACAACGCAGACCGCAAGCTCCGCTGATGAGCAAGTAAACGTAATGAAAGATATGTCTGTTATGTCTAAACAAATGAAACATACTGTAGAAGAACTGGAAACACTCGTTTCTCGTTTTAAAACGGATTCATAAGCCTAAAACTGTTATTCCCTATGCAGCATTATATATAAATAATTTGTTTTCTCACTTTTCCTGTTATATTGTGTCTGCTATAATTCCTAAGAGAGAGAAGAATGCTTTATTTCAAATACCATCGAAATAAAGCATTCTTTTAAATTTTTATATACAATAATCGTTATAAAATAATTATTTAAAGGAGGATTTATAATTATGAAATACATAAGTATTCGTAAAAAACTGATGTTTATGATGGGTACAATTTGTGCTTTATTTGGCATCGCATTAGCTTTTATTCTTTTCTTTGCCTCAAGTGAACAAAAGATAACAAGCACATTACAAAAAGATATTGCACCAAGAGCAACACTCTTAAAAGAACGCAGTGAGGCATATCAAGTGCAACTTTCAGCCTTACGAGGTTATCTATTACAGCACGATTCTGCCGAGCTAGATAAGTTTCACGAAATGGAAAAACAGCTAGATGATACAAAAGGAAAACTGCTAAATGACCCAAGTATTTCTCAAGATATGAAAAATACCATCGATTTAGGGGAACAGTGGGATCGTTTTATTAATGAAAAAGTGCTTCCTCTTGCTAGCGAAGGAAAATGGGAAGAAGCACAAAAAGTTACCGCTGAACAAAACGGAACTGCTTATACAGTAATTGGTGACTTCACAAAATATAGTAATGATGAGAATAAGAAGTGTGATCAACTCGTACAACAAGTAAAAAATTCATCTGCATTCGTTGAACTTATTATCTTTATTTCTCTCATTCTTTGTACAATCATTGCAATCATCATAGCATGGTGGTTCTCCGGTAAACTTGTAAAACCAATTCAAAAAATTGATACAAAGTTAAAAGAGCTTGCCTCTCAAGACGGTGATTTAACAGCAAGATTAGATGTAACAAGCAATGACGAAATTGGTAAAATTGCTGCTTCCTTTAATCAAATGCTAGAGAACTTACAACATATCATTGGACAAGTACAGAAAACGTCTCTTGATGTACAAACTGCTTCTGACAGCATGTTAAAAGAAACGAACATCTCTATGGAGGCAACAACGAATATTCAAGCGACAATGTCTGAATTAGAACAAAGTATTCAATCACAAGTTTCTAGCATTGAAGAAAGCTCTACTGCTATGGATGATATGGCTGTTAGTGTACAACGCATCGCTGAATCTGCTTCTACCGTAGCCGAACTTGCTGTAACTACTTCTGATCATGCAAATAGCGGTACTCAAGTAATCGAAAAATCAATTACACAGATGACAACCATTCATGAAGCGGTCAATGCTACATCTCACGTTGTCGAACGTCTAACTACTCATACAAAGCAAATTGATACAGCTGTCCAAGCTATCTCAAATATTGCGGAACAAACAAATCTTCTTGCCTTAAATGCTTCTATTGAAGCAGCTCGCGCTGGGGAACAAGGAAAAGGGTTTGCCGTTGTTGCTGATGAAGTACGAAAACTTGCAGAACAATCAAAAACAGCTGCAACAAGTATTAACCAGTTGCTTCAACATATTCAAGATGATACGAAAGCTGCAAACAATATGATGACACAAGGTCAACAAGAAGCTTCTCAAGGAATTACAGTTATTCAAGAAGCTGGTTCTTCTTTTGCAACGATTGTAGAAAAAATTAATGAAGTAGCCTCACAAATGCAAGAGGTTTCAGCGACTGCGGAAGAAATGGCTGCAAGTGCGGAGGAAATGAATTTCTCCCTCAACAACATTGCATCTATCTCTAATGAAGTAGCAGCTGAAACAACGCAGACCGCAAGCTCTGCTGGTGAGCAAGTAAACGTAATAAAAGATATGTCTGTTATGTCTAAACAGATGAAACATACTGTAGAAGAACTGGAAACACTCGTTTCTCGTTTTAAAACAGAGTAGTAAGAATAAGCATTCCTTCTTTGAGGAATGCTTTTTTAATCTAGAAAAAAGGCTGTGAGCCTGATCACTGCATCTTCTCTTCCTATCCTGTATAATGAGAATAACTATCACTCATGAATAGAGGTGTTTTCATATGTCTCAAACTTTAGAAGATAAAGTATATGCAAATTTAGAAGCTGTAATTGACCCTGAGCTTGGCGTAGATATTATAAACCTTGGGCTAGTATATGATGTTACAACTGACGAACAAAATAATGCTGTTATTACAATGACAATGACTTCTATTGGTTGTCCAATGGCTGGGCAAATTGTCTCCGATGTAAAAAAGGTATTATCGACAAATGTTCCAGAGGTAAACGAAATAGAAGTAAATGTTGTTTGGAATCCTCCTTGGTCCAAAGAACGTATGTCACGCATGGCAAAAATCGCACTAGGAATTCGCGATTAGACAAAAAGAAGGACCTGACATTATCAAAGTCAGGTCTTCTTCGTTTCTTATCCCGCTATTCGCGGGCAGTTATCCCCCACCTCAACATTGAGAGAAAATCGAAGGAGATAGGTGGGGGATGAAGCCCCCCACTGTTGGAAGTTTCACTTTATTTTACACCTACTGCATCATATGCTTTCGTTACAGCTTGTACTTCTTTAGAATTGTTGCCGTATAAATCTGTAGCCGCTTGAATTGCAGCTTGGCGCATCATACTAAAGTTTGAGTTTGCTGTTAAATATTTTGTAAGAGCGCGGTAATAAATTTTTTCTGTTGCTACACGGCCTACGCCATTTACAGTAACACCGTAATGTGTGCCACCTTCAGAAACTAAGTATGCAGCTTTGTTGTTAATGCTGCTATTAATATGAACACCGCCATTATCAACTGTTCCTGTGTAGCGTTTACTATAATGATCTGGATAGCCTTCAGTTGGCTTTAATGGATTTGGAATAGAAGCCGGATCACTTAAAGAACGCAGTACAGTTCCTCTCTTATCGGATGCATAAATATCTTCTCCCATATTCCAATCATCACGGTCGACCATTGCGCCCATAATATCAGATAACGATTCATTTAATGCACCAGGTTCGTTTTTATATACTAGATCTGCGGAGTATTCTGTTACTGCATGAGTCAGCTCATGCGCAATAACATCAAGTCCTGCTGAAAACGGAATAAATGTTTTTCCATCACCGTCTCCATACATCATTTGGACACCGTTCCACGCTGCATTATTCCATTTATCCCCTACGTGAACAGTAGAAATTAACTTCGCTCCGTTGTTATCAAAGGAATTACGATTGAATGTTTTCTTATAATAATCGTATACTTTCTCAGCATTAGCGTGCGCATCAACAGCTGCTTTATCCTCGAAGAATTTATTTTTACTTTCTATTTCCTCACCGGTATATCCAAGCCATTGTGAAAATAAGTTGAACCAATTTTCATCCATATTTTCTGCATCAAATGTATGAACACCTTTTCCACGTGTTCCATCGAATAAATAAAAAGCTCCAGTTTTTGAGTCCTGTGCCATTTCAAAACTTGTTCGATTTCCCGCTACACCGTAACCAAATCCAGTAATATGATCAATCGCATTGTACTTCTCAATGACATTTCCGTTTGTTGCATCAACGAAATAATGCCAATAGCCTGGTGCCGGCTTTGAAGTAGATGCTTTCACAAGATAGGAAAGATAATATTGCCCATCTTTTTCATATACATATAAATCTTTCTTAATACCATCATAGTTGTCTACTTTTCCAATTTCTTTCTCAATACCAGCCTTTGCAATATTTACAGCCTCATCTTCTGAAATACTTGCAGTTGCTGGGATATTTTTATTTTCTAAATTCGGGATAACTTGTCCGAAAAATGCTTTTACATTATTATTTTTATCAAGTGCTACTGTTTGATCAGAGCCATATACAGGAACACCATTATATTTTTCAATAAGCTTCACATGCGTTGTTTCTGCCGCTGCGTCTTTTTCTTCTCCGACAATTTCAAAATGTTTCTCCATATTTCCTGCTAATTTAAACATGTCTTTCTTACTCTTTAAATACTCAAACACCGTTTCTTTTTTATCTAATCCTTCCGGTGCTTTCCACTCTTCCCCAATATAAGATGGTGTCTGGAATTCTTGATTGTATTGAACTTTTTGCTCTGCTGCATATGTACGTGACGGACCTAATGTCACAAATGCCCCTAAAGCCATAGATAAAGCTAACGTTGAAGATAAAACCTTCTTTTTCAAAAACAACACTCCCCATCCCTTATTTTTTAACACTTTTATACAATTCTAGGGATAATAGGAATAACCTCTTGAGAAAATTTTATAAAATTCCGACAGAAAATTCATAAAAAAAAGAGCAGCGCTATCTATAGACGCTACTCATGCTATATTTTTCATTATTGTTTCTTCATCTCAATTACTAAATAATGAGCTGTTTCTGCTGCTTGAATGCGGATATCTTCTTCAATGACTTCTGCTGCATCTCTCATCACTAAAGTTTCACCATTCACAATGCCGCTTCCTTCAATTTGAACCAAGTAAGCTTGACGCCCTTCACCAACTGGGAATGTAATCTCTTTTCCTTTTTCTAAAGCGAGGGAGTACAGATTTGCATCTTGATGAATTTCAATTGGTGCACCTCCATCAATTGGTGAAACCATGTGAAACCATATATTCTCACGTTTATTCCAATCAAATTTAAATTCACCGTAATTTGGCGTATGACCAGCGCGGTCTGGTAAGATCCAAATTTGCAGAAGACGCAATGTTTCATCTCCTAAGTTGTGCTCACTATGGAATACACCTGTTCCAGCGCTCATGTATTGCACATGACCGCGCTCAATTGTCCCGCGGTTTCCCATACTATCTTGGTGCGTTAATGCCCCGTCCACTACATAAGAAATAATCTCCATATCACGGTGTGGATGCATATCAAATCCTGTTTGTGCTGCTACTAAATCATCGTTAATTACGCGAAGCGCACCAAATCTCATATTATTTGGATTGTAGTAATCTGCAAATGAAAAATGAAAATGCGTATTTAACCAACCGTGATTGGCTCTTCCCATTTGTTTATGATCAATTTTTTTAAACATATCCTTCACCTCATATTATCTCGAATTCGAGATATTTATTTAAAATTTTTTATGATTGTAATTTACGAAGTAATGCTAACAGTTGTTTCTGTTCCTCGCGATCCAGCTTGCAAAATTGCGCTGCTTGAAATCTTTCTTGGGGCGGAACAACGTCTTCATACAGTGCTTTACCTTTCCCTGTTAAGGAAAGATACTTCATTTTTCCTTCTTGCTCTCTTTGAATTAAATCCAGCTGCTCCATTTTACTCAAAAGCTGCGTAACGTTTCCTTTTGTAACGAAAAGCTTTTGACCTAATTCTTGCTGCGTTAAACGATCCCCTGCTCCAATTTGTACTAATACATCAAATTGCGCAGCAGACAAATCCCATTTTTTTAAATGTTGATTCGTTTCCCTAATACTTTGGTTGTAAAAGCGTGATAAACGAAACCATACTAATAAACCAAGTCGTTCATCTGTTTTCATTCCATCACCTCGCTAGACTTTGTAACTATAGTTTAGAGCTAAACTTTAAAAATGTCAAATACTATATTTTAGTAAGTAAACTAAAACATAGTATTTGATTTACTATGTTTTAGTTTGCATATCTTCTCCTATATTCTCTTATTTTTCTCTTCGCAAACACTCTGGCATCCTTCTCAATCCACCGCTTTTCATACATTTCATTACCGACATATAATAACTTTCGTTCATGCTGCATATCATGCCGAAACTCATGCAACAATGTTTCTAATAGTTGCTCATACTTCTCCCACATACAAACAAAAATTAAACGTTTTTCTTTATGATAAAATCCGTTCAGCGGAAATAAAAATTCTTCTTCCTCTTCTCCTAATCGTACTAATACATCATTTGTATCACACGTATCACAGAAAAATACAGGTACATCACGTCGTTCAATTAATGAGAACACATCCCTCTTTACTTGATTTATATCCCATGGAAAATCTTCATCAAGTACATACCAGTTCCCAGTTTGTTGATATATCTTTTGAGATAGGAGTTGCATCTTCATTCTCCTTTCTATTTATTCTCTTTTCTCTGTATGTCACATTATCCCCTGTTTTAAACATACCGCTGTGTCACAAAATGTTTAAAAATTATATATGCAAAAAGGGTTGATTTTATACCTTCTATTAGATTATAATAATTATAAATTAGTAATTGATATTAAACAATAAAAAAACGTGAAGGAGATTGATATCATGAATACACAAGTTATTGAGGTATTAAACAAACAAGTAGCAAACTGGAGCGTTTTATTTACAAAATTACACAACTACCACTGGTACGTAACAGGACCTCAGTTCTTTACATTACATGAGAAATTCGAACAATTTTATACAGAAGCAGCTACGCACATCGATGAAATTGCAGAACGTATTTTAGCAATCGGCGGCAAACCAGTAGCAACAATGAAAGAATCCTTAGAACTATCTTCTGTTCAAGAAGCAGGTTACGGCGAAACTGCTGAAGGGATGGTTGAAGCAATTATGAAAGACTATGAAATAATGCTTGGTGAATTGAAAAAAGGCATGGCAATCGCACAAGATGCTGATGATGAAATGACATCTGATCTACTACTTGGCATCTACACAGAACTTGAAAAACATGCATGGATGTTACGCGCATTCTTGAATCAATAAAAAAAGCGGAAGCGGCTCGCTCAGAACAGGAGGACGTTGGAGCTCCTGACGTAGAGGCGCTTTTTGTCTCGCAGGAAGGCGCGAAACGACCGACTGTTCTAGCCGCTGGAGCTGGACAATAAGAAAAACGGAAGCGGCGCCGATATATCGGCGCTTTTTTCCAATTTATCGACGAAAGTTCACCATTTATCGGCACTTTTTTTAATTTATCGACGCTTCGACACAATATAAAGTGAAACTTCCATCAGTGATGCTTTTCTCACTGATGGAAAGCTCTCACCAATCGGACTTTTACAGGCAGTTTTCTTCCCCGCTCTTCTCTAGCCTTTACTGCCCGTTAATGCAGGATAAAGACCGTTCGATGATATTCGACAAACAACACATACCAAAAAACCGAGTGGGATACCCCACTCGGTTTTTTATGTTAACTGCTTCCACTTATTTCCCATCACTGGTCGTTTGTACTCTTTCATTTTAGGAACCAACTCATTAGCCGTTTTTGCAGATACAAGTAATTCTTTATTCGATGGGTTCATAAAACCTTCCTCTGCTGCACGATCCACCATTTGTAATAACGGTGTGTAGAATTCTGCAATATTTAACAATCCAACAGGCTTTTCATGAATCCCAATTTGCGACCAACATACCACTTCAAACAGCTCTTCAAACGTTCCATAACCGCCTGGAAGTGCAATAAATGCATCAGCAAGTTCACTCATTTTTGCTTTTCTCTCATGCATCGTTTCTACTTCGATTAGTTCTGTTAAGCCTTGGTGAACAATTTCTCCTCTAAATAATCCACGAGGCATAACACCCGTTACACGGCCGCCTAGCTCTAATACTTGATTTGCTACTTCTCCCATTAATCCAACGCAAGAGCCTCCGTATACAAGCTCTATATTATTTTGAACTAGTATTTCTCCAAGCTGTCGAGCTTCTGCTTGAAACTCTGGACGCTCTCCAACATTCGATCCTGCAAATACACAAATACGCTTCATTACCCCACCCCAAAACCATATATTGTTGTGCTACAATATAATCATACTACATATTGAAAGGTTGGGAAAAGGATGAACACGAATGAATTTCAAAGCTGGGTGGAACAATTTTATTATGAGCGGGGCTGGGGACAATATAATTCCTTTATTCGTGTTAATTTTTTAACGGAGGAAGTGGGAGAAGTTTCTCGCGTCGTACGTGCTATTGAAATTGGTCGTGATCGTCCAGATGAACGAAAAAAGAGCGAAGAAGAATTAATAATTGAATTAAAAGAAGAAATTGGAGATGTTTTAGGAAATCTTATTATTTTAGCGCAAAAATATAATTTAGATTTACAAGACATTATGGAAACGCATGTTAAGAAACTCTCCAAGCGATTCGAACAATAAGTGAGAATCGTTTTCAATTATGATATGATTATATCGTAATAATATGAAAGGGGCTTTTTTTTATGTTATCTCCAACATTACGTGAAGCACTAAATGATCAAATGAACTTTGAGTTTTACTCCGCCCATGTATATATGGCAATGGCGGCTTACTGTACGTCAGAAAACTACGATGGATTTGCCAACTTCTTTCTTGTACAAGCAGAGGAAGAACGTTTCCATGCAATGAAGCTTTACAATTATATTAACGATCGTGGTGAGCGTGCAATTATTACTGGATTCGATCATCCAAATAACGAGTACGAATCCATTTTAGCTGCTTTTGAAACTGGACTCGAACATGAACGTGAAGTCACAAAGCGAATTTATCACCTATCTGATATTGCGTGGGATGAGCGCGAGCATGCTACGATCACCTTCTTAAAATGGTTCGTTGACGAGCAAGTTGAAGAAGAAGCATCTTTTGATAGCACCATTCAAAAACTAAAGCGGATTACAAACGATTCAAATGCATTGTTTATGTTAGATGCTGAATTAGAAAAACGCACATTTACACCACCAGCTGAGTAGTAGAGTAGAAAACTGAAACAGATGTCTTAGAGATGGCGCTTTGCCATCTCTTTTCTGTTCCAGCTTAGCTGGGCATGCAAACAAAAAAAGCATAAATCAACCGCTTTCGTCAATTTATGCTTCTTACATTGTAAAATTGGAATAAGACAACAGATATAACGCCCTGTAAGTTCGTAGATTATGGTCATTAAAATCGAATGCTTAATAAGCATTTTTATGTTAACATAGGTGTATTGTAGTATATAATATACTCAGTTGGTAGACAAAGTCTTTTACTGGACAAGTCCATAAGCTAGAGGACGCAACTAGCCTTGTAAAATTTACTATTTCAGATTCGGTAATTACTTATAGTTCATTCGAATGTTGCAACGGTTTGAAAAGACATATTCACCGGCAATAGTAACTTTAAGAGCATTTTGCCCTAAATCTTTGTGTAAAGTTTTACAAATTTCCTCGAGTTGTTACGGACGAAGAAATCTTACCTGTAATGGGGAATCTTCTTTCATTCCCCAAAAATTTAAGAAGTATTGCTATCGTAAAGGAGAATTGGAGATGCCAGAAACAATCACTCAAACAAAGCCTGAACAAGAATCATTACAAATTTCTGCTAGCCAAGGACAGCTTGATGTACTTGATCAGCTATTAAAGCCTGAAGTTCAAGAGTCTTTAACTACATTAGTAGATCAACTTCCAAAATTAACTGAGCTCGTTAACATTTTAACAAAGTCTTATGATTTCGCTCAAGCAGTCGCTACTGATGAAGTATTAAAAAATGATACTGTTGGAGCAATCCAAGAACTTGCAGAACCTGTAAAAGATACAGTGAAAACCATTGCTGCAACTGCTATCGAAGCGAAAGATCGCGCTGAAGAAAGCAACGAAGTTATCGGTCTTTTTGGCCTTTTAAAAATGCTAAAAGATCCGCAAGCACAAAAAATGTTTCGCTTTGTAAGCGCTTATCTTCAAATTACTGCAGAGCGCAATCATAAATAATTCTTTCTTACACAACAATTAGTAAAGACGGGAGATATCATACTATGTCAAAACAAATTGTCATTTTAGGTGCTGGTTATGGCGGACTTCTTGCAGCTTTAAATGTACGTAAACATTACAGCAAATCAGAAGCACAAGTTACAGTTATCAACCAATATCCAACACATCAAATTATTACGGAACTACACCGCCTTGCAGCAGGAAATGTTTCTGAACAGGCAATTGCTATGCCATTAGAAAAACTTTTCAAAGGCAAAGACATCGATCTTAAAATTGCAACAGTTGAGTCATTCTCAGTAGATAAAAAAGAAGTAAAACTAGCTGGTGGCACTACTCTATCTTACGATGCACTTGTAGTTGCTTTAGGAAGTAAAACTGCTTACTTCGGTATTCCAGGACTGGAAGAAAACAGCATGGTATTAAAATCTGCTGCTGATGCAAACAAAATCTACAAACATGTTGAAGATCGTATCCGTGAATACGCAAAAACGAAAAATGAAGCTGACGCTACAATCTTAATCGGCGGCGGCGGATTAACTGGCGTTGAGCTAGTTGGTGAACTTGCTGACATTATGCCTAAACTTGCAAAAAGCCATGGCGTAAATCCTAAAGAAGTAAAATTACTTCTTGTTGAAGCAGGTCCAAAAATCCTTCCAGTATTACCAGATGATTTAATTGAACGTGCAACTACTAGCTTAGAAGCACGCGGCGTTAAATTCTTAACAGGCCTTCCTGTAACAAACGTTGCTGGCAATGAAATTGACTTAAAAGACGGTCAAAAAATTGTTGCAAACACATTCGTTTGGACAGGTGGCGTACAAGGTAACCCATTAATCGGCGAATCTGGTCTTGAAGTAAACCGTGGCCGTGCAACTGTTAACGAATACCTTCAATCTACTTCTCATAAAGACGTATTCGTTGCTGGAGACAGCGCTGTTGTCTTCGGTCCAGAGGGTCGTCCATACCCACCAACTGCACAAATCGCTTGGCAAATGGGTGAGTTAATTGGATACAACTTATACGCAGCACTAGAAGGCAAAGCATTCGAAGAGTTCGCACCAGTAAACTCTGGAACACTTGCAAGTCTAGGACGTAAAGATGCTGTTGCTACAATCGGAGCAAGCTCAACTCCACTTAAAGGCTTACCAGCATCATTAATGAAAGAAGCAAGTAACGTTCGTTACTTATCACACATTAAAGGTCTATTCAGCTTAGCTTATTAATCTGAATGATAGCCCGGATCATGTTTATCTATGATTCGGGTTTTTATTTGATCAAAATTCTCTACATAATTTATTCGACAAGAAAATGACCTACACCTTTTAAAATTTCTAAGTATACCGTCTACTTTGTTACGATTTTGTGTATTGTAAATAATCTATGTACTCCTCTTTTCCGTCCCACGTATTCACTAATTTCGACTTCTCCTATTGCTAGGGTGCCCTTGACGAGGCAAAAAGCGCCTCNNATTAAAGTTTCACTTTATGTTACGGTCTGCTAATTCGCTCGTACTTCTAGTAAGAAGTTACTTTGTCACAGGGCTTCAATCTTAGAATTTCTCCCCCGATTTCCTGTCAGCTACTAGGCGACTTGTTTCTTACCTAGATTGGACTTTCATTAGTAGCAGTGCCCAGCTTAGCTGGGCACACAACAAAAAAAGCAATGAGCCCGCTGCTCATTGCTTTTTCTTCTTCTTTTTATAGCATTACCCCAACAATAATTGCTGATAACACACTTACTAATGTTGCACCGTATACAAGTTTTAATCCGAAAGAAGATACAACATTTGCTTGTTTTGCATCGATACTCTTTGTTGCACCTGCGATAATTCCGATAGATGAGAAGTTCGCAAATGATACAAGGAATACAGATAAAATACCAACTGTACGAGGTGTTAATTGAGCTGCTGCTTTTCCTAAATCAAGCATCGCAACGAATTCGTTTGTTACTAATTTTGTTGCCATAATTTGTCCAGCTGCTACCATCTCAGATGCTGGAATACCCATAATGAACGCTAATGGTGAGAACACATATCCTAAGATTGTTTGGAATGTAATACCGAAAATAGAATCAAATAGACCGTTAATTGCTGCCATTAATGCAATGAATCCGATTAACATCGCTGCTACTGTAACCGCAATTGTAAATCCTAGCATAATGTACTCGCCTAACATTTCGAAAAACGTTTGGTGCTTGTCTTCTTGTAACTCTAAAATATCTTCTTCTTCACTTACATCGTAAGGATTTAAAATGTGAATGATAATAAATCCACTAAATAGGTTTAAAACAAGTGCTGTTACAACATATTTAGGGTCAATCATTTTCATATAAGAACCAACGATTGACATAGAAACCGTCGACATAGAAGACGCACATAGTGTGTATAAACGATTTTTTGGTAACTTACTTAGTTGATCTTTTACTGTAATGAAAACTTCCCCTTGACCAACAATCGCTGCTGCTACTGCGTTATAAGATTCTAATTTTCCTAAACCATTTACTTTACTTAATAAAAATCCAACCGCTTTAACAATAACTGGTAAAACTCTAAAGTGTTGCAGAATTCCAATTAACACCGCTAAGAAAATAATTGGAAGTAATACAGAAAGGAAAAACGTAGATTCTCCTTTATTTACAAGTCCGCCAAATACAAAGCTAATTCCAGCGTCCGCAAATTTTAAAATTGCATTAAACCCGTCAGAAATCCCTTTAACTAAATAGTATCCAATCTGTGTATTTAGTAAGAAATATGATAATCCTAATTGAATAACAAGCATAATAGCAATTGGCTTATATTTAATCTTTTTCCGATCGGTACTTACAAGAAACGCTAGTATAAATACCGCAATTAATCCTACAAGAAACATGACAAATTTCATACGCAAATCCTCCATTTTTTTTCGTCTTATCTATCATTCCCTATTAGTCGTTGAACGATAGACGTCTGACAATTCAGATTAAAAAAATAAGTACCTCTAAATATGGTTTACCATCTATAATGGTAAGCGTTTGCATTAAACGCATTTATATACTACATAGTTCATGTGGAATATGAGAATGATATCATTTTGTTCTATCCATAAGCAAATTGTAAGCGTTATCTTACAGAAAAGCAATACATTTTTTAAAGGGAAAAATAGACAAAAAAAGAACATAGAATCTTCTCTCTATGTTCTTTTTCACTACTAACCTACTTGTTTTTCTTTTCCAGCAACCGGATCTTCCCAGCATTCCGTATTTTTTAACCCCGGGATAGAACTTGCATGGAATACAGGATCTTTCCCTTGTTTCTTTTGTCTCACATAATCTTTAAGTGCAGCAAATGCAAATTTACTAAGAAGTGCAATTGCAATTAAGTTTGTGATTACCATGAAGCCCATAAATAAATCGGCCATATCCCAAACAATTTGTACAGCTGCAACAGAACCGAACATCACCATTCCAACTACTGCAAAACGATATACTGTTAACCAAGTTTTGCTTGTTTTAATAAACTCAATATTTGTTTCACCATAATAATAGTTTCCTAGTAGAGAACTAAAAGCAAATAAGAAAATAATAATCGCTAAGAAGCCACTTGCCCATGATCCAACTTGTGAACTTAACGCAGTTTGTGTTAATTCAATCCCTGTTAAACCTGGCGTTTTGTAAGCACCAGAGCATAGTACGATAAATGCTGTAGATGTACATACTAAGAACGTATCAACTAATACACCAATCGTTTGAATATATCCTTGCTTCACAGGGTGAGATACGTCCGCTGTTGCCGCTGCGTTCGGTGCACTACCCATACCTGCTTCATTCGCAAATAAACCACGCTTAATACCCTGCATAATCGCAGCACCAAGTCCACCGGCTACTGCTTCTTTGAAACCAAATGCATTCATGAAGATTTCTGTAAATACATCAGGAAGCAATGTGATGTTTTTCAGAACAACAAACAATGCAATTCCAATATATACAATTGCCATTGGTGGCACAATAAGTTCTGACATACGTGCGATACTCTTAACACCGCCAAAAATAATAATTGCAACTAAAAGAGAAAGTGCAATTCCAACTACATAACGTTCAATACCAAATGCATTCTCAAATGCAAGCGTAACTGTGTTGGCTTGTACCGAGTTGAAAATCAATCCATAACTAATTGTAATTAAGATTGAGAATAAAATCCCCATCCAGCGCTTATTTAAACCTTTTTCCATATAATAAGCTGGACCGCCGCGGAACCCGCTGCCATCTTTTATTTTATAAATTTGCGCTAATGTGCTCTCTACAAAACTTGAAGATGCCCCAATAAGTGCAATTAACCACATCCAAAATACTGCGCCTGGACCTCCCACAGAAATCGCTACTGCTACCCCTGCTAAGTTCCCAATCCCGATGCGGGCTGCAGAACTCATACAGAAGGCCTGGAAAGACGAAACACTACCTTTTTTACGCGTCTTCCCTGTCAATCCATCCGTCATTAAACGCATCATTTCCCCTAGGTGACGAATTTGAACAAACTTAAGTTTAAAAGAAAAATAAAGGCCTAAGCCAATTAACATGGCAATAATTACATAAGTCCATAGAATATTATTCGTTGCCCCAACGAATTTTTCTAAAATACTAATCATGTTGTACCCCTCCCTTTTTTTCACATAAATTTAATCATACCCTAAAATCAATCAAAAAACAACATTTTGCGACAAAACAACAATTCTTCATCGATGTATCTCTTTAATTATCTGTTTTCCTTGCAAATACTCATGAATACAAACGCTTACACAAAAATGAACCATGTTAGTTTTTCTGACATGAAAATATAATTCACATAAAAAAAGCGCAATTCTTTCAGGAAAGAATTGCGCTTTTTTTATGATTTTTGTTTTCTTTTCTCTATTATTCGGTTAACAGCCTAATATTTTATTAAGAAATATTTTAAAATCTACGATAAATTATTAGACTGTTAAAAAATAGTATTAGACTGAAAAAGTGACCAGAATGTGAATCTAAAACCTCCCCAAAGTCCTTTTAGTAAGTAAATCGAGAAGATTTTATGCCTTTTGCGAAAATAGCAAGTTCCACAGTTTCCGTTTCACTCATTTCCTACAAAAGCAAAAAAATTACACAAGGTTTAATAATATTGTCTTTGCACGATTATCCACTACTTCATAATATATTTCTAACCCTTTTCGAGTACCCGAAACGATTTTAGCAGCTTTCAACTTAGCCAAATGTTGACTAATTGTACTTTGGGGCATTCCCAATTTTTCATACATTGTTGTTACATTCGTAGGGCCTTTTGTAAGCATTGTTTCTACTAAACATAAACGCACAGGATGTGCTAATACCTTTAATATTTCGGAAATATCTTCATATTTTTCTATCATATTCCTTCTCTCCTCTTTATATATAAATATTGTGTTTATAACATTACACTATATTATTCGAAAGGCTATATGATTTTATGTCCGTCGTTTTAAAAAAAATTTTAGAAATTAAAAAACCCAACGTTTCATCCTAACTCGAATCGTTGGGTTTTGTTACTACCTTTTACCTTTAGAAGGAGCCGGAGCTTTCTTCCAATTCACTAACAAATCAGGACTTGTTTTCTCTTCTCCCCGCTCTAAAAGAACTGTTGCATCTTGGATTGCAGGAGTACCTTTATATTTAATAGCTTGTAATCTCGAAAGGTTTGCAACAACTTTAAAACTAAATTCTCCTGTTTTTGTTGCTTTTGGAATTAAAACACGAAATTTTTCTCCTACATTAAACTGTGTTTTTGCTTCGCCATTTTCATTCACAAACTTTACGCCTTCAGGTGCATTCGTTGCTTGCACTTGGTACGTACCTTTTGTTGCATTTGTTTCCACTGTATACAAATCGGTTTCAAAGAAATCATTTTTTAACGTTGCTGTTTGCTTTTCTGTTGGAGTGACATTCATCGTAATCTCTTGTACTTCTTGGCTGCTCTCCGCATTCGCAACAATTTCTTTCATTGCTTTTCCTACATTTTTATTGCGATGATCTAAATCATTGATATCGATTTGCTTCAGCGCATTCCATACAGCTAACTGCGTAGCATAATGCGCTTCTTCCCAAGTCGATACACCTAGCTCTTGCGGACTTTTTTGCGGATATCCATTGAGTAATACACGGTATACATCAATATCCGCTTTTCCTATTTCAGGTAAATCCTGACCGCTTGGTGATTTTAAATGCACATTTAAACAAAAGGCAATTTTTCCATCTGCTGTTTTAATGAGCTCAGTTCGAATTGGTTTCTTTAAAGATTTACTATAACTCCAATCCATTTGATACTTCGTATGATCCATCACTTCTGCGAATGCCTTTTCAAGCGGAAAAACGAGATTTGTTATGATGAATAGTACGCTCACGAAGGCAATCCACAACTTATACGGTTGTTTTAAAATCATGCTTACAGCCCCTTTTTGGATTATAATAAAAAATAGCAAATTTAATATGTTTAGTATTTAATTACGGGGCGTTTTTATACATGCTATTTCGTACAAAGTAAATGATCCGTATAGTAATGATTACATGCAATTGGGTGAAACTAAGAAGAATACATAGTAATTCTTAATGCATATGAGACGGACGGTGATTACAAATAGAACAGCACTTAACTTATATCATTTCCCATTATGGATATTTTGGACTAATCATTGCTTTAGTTGGAGGAATCATCGGATTACCGATACCCGATGAAACTTTGTTAACTTTTGTAGGGTACTCTATATTTCAAAAAAAGATGGTATTTTCTCTTGCCTTACTAACTGCATGGGTTGGCTCTTCAATTGGTATTACACTTAGTTACATATTAGGAAAAGCACTTGGACTTCCTTTCTTAAAGAAATTTGGTCCTAAACTGCACATTACAGAAAATAAAATCGCTCGGACACGAACTCTCTTTCAAAAAATTGGTCCACCTTTATTGATTTTTGGTTACTTTATTCCAGGAGTTAGGCATGTTACCGCCTATTTAACTGGTATTTCCCGTTTGAGCTTTCGGAAATTTTGCCTTTACGCTTACACGGGAGCACTCATATGGAGTTTCACTTTTATTAAATTAGGAATGATATTCGGGAAAGATTGGCATCTAATCGGCCATACCATTCACCGTTATGCTTCTATCTTATTGTTGGTGTTACTCGTTCTCGCACTTTTCGTTTTGGTTTTACTATATGTGCGCAATAAAAAAGCAAATGCTAAGCGCTGCACATAAAGTAAATAGCGGCATAAGATTGAAAAAGAGACTAAAAACAAAGAAAAAACACCTCCCCAATACGGAGGTGTTTTTTCACATGAACTTTTCGTAATTATTTATGAGTCTTATTTGGCTTTTTTTTGCCTGGATTCCCGTTACCTTGACGCTTTTTATTTCTCTCAGCTTTCTCTTGTGTATCGTGCAATTTCTCTACAAAATCACTTGTGTTGTCCACTAAAGTAGCCTCCTTGATTATCGTTCCTTTGTTACTATAACCAATTGCACGTAAAATCATGAAGGAGTGTTTTACTTTAATTTAATCTGAACTGGCGGCAATGTTTTCTCAGGATGAAACGGCGACATCCCCACCTCTAATACATAATCCTTTAAGCAGAAATTCTTCACGCCATACTCTCCGTTCCGTGCATTAAAAATGATTCATTTTCAAAAATTAACCCCATGTTACGGTGATGAACCAAAAGAAGGTATCATTTCTATTTTTTACTCTATAAATCCATTTTAATTTCTCGACATGTAAGCTGCTGCTATGCAGAATAAAACATAACCTGCACTCGCTTGCTCCTTTTGTTTTAAACCTTGCATGTGGCAGGAAAAGGCCCTGACCGCTTCTATGCATGGCGAGATGCTCTTGTCCACCTAAAAAGAAAGGGGTTTTTATGTCGTTTTTTCAACTTGTATATATAATAAAACCTTACGAAACTGTCACCTTTCTGTAAGGTTATTCAATAGTTACTTTACCGTTTCAATGTAATAATAAAAGCATAAGAAACAATCATACATTTTTAAAGATTATAGGAGAGTGTCGGTAATGATCGTAACAACAACTTCTGTTATTCAAGGAAAAGAAATTATTGAGTATATTGACATTGTAAACGGCGAGGCAATTATGGGTGCAAATATCGTACGTGACATTTTTGCTTCTGTTCGTGACGTTGTCGGCGGCCGTTCTGGTGCATATGAAAGTAAATTAAAAGAAGCACGTGATATTGCGATGGAAGAAATGAAAAGTCTTGCAAAGCAAAAAGGTGCAAATGCAATTGTTGGTATTGACGTAGACTATGAAGTTGTTCGTGATGGAATGTTAATGGTTGCCGTAAGCGGTACAGCTGTACGTGTGTAAATATATATAAGGACAAGCACCTCNNGAGGTGCTTGTCCTTATATAAAGTGAAACTCCATTTATACTTTTAAACCCTTTATCCCGCATTAACGGGCAGTAATACTCCCGCCGCTACAATCGGTATTGTAATAATAAACCGAACTACCCCATTCTCATATTCTGCTCGAATTTCTCCGCCCTGCAGCTCCACAATACTTTTTGCAATTGCAAGACCAAGTCCCGAACCTTCTGAGACCCTACTTCTCGATTGATCTTTTTTATAAAAGCGTTCAAATACGCTCTCAAGCTCTTCTTTTGTAAATTCTTCACTATGATTCGCGACAGAAATGCAAATGTTACGCCGCTGCTTTTGAAGTGAAACTGTAATTTCTCCCTCATCTTTACTATACTTAATTGCATTCATCAATAAATTATCAAACACACGGACAATTTTTTCCGAATCCAAGGCAGCATACAGACGCTCTTCAGGAAATACTTTCACAAACGAAAGATTATGTTCTTCTGCTTGTGGTACAAGTTCTTCAATTAATTGATCAAGAAGTTCATTTACACATACTTCTTGCTTTTCTAATGTGATTTTCTCATTTGTTAGCTTTGTGTACTCAAATAAATCTTCTATTAAATTCTTTAACTGCTCTGACTTTGAAAATGCGATTCTTACATACTCATCATATTGTTCTTTATTTTCATATTTGGCATCACGAAGTAAACGTAAATATCCCATAATAGAAGTAAGCGGTGTTCGCAAGTCGTGTGATACATTTGTAATCAATTCACTTTTTTGCTTTTCAATTTTCCGTTCGTTTTCAATATTCACCCTAATCTCTTCTGCCATATGATTAATATTTTCTGTTAATAAGGCCAGTTCATCTTGTCCCTTTTCCTCAATTCGATACGCTAAGTTTCCCTTCGTAATCTCTTTCACTCCTTGTGCCATCGCTTCAATTTGCTTCATCTTCCGCTTCGTTATATAGAAGAAAGAAAAGAAAAATACGATAATGCCAATAAGATACGGAAAGGGCCCTTCTGTCGTGCTATATATAACATCTCCTCTTGGAATACCGCCCACGAACATATATAAATTCTTACCTTCAATTGTAACTGGATAAAACGTGATAAATTCTTTATGCAAGTCCTCAATTTCTCTTGAACCACCATTATCAATTGGACGGTTAATCGCAAAAGACATCACATTTCGGATTGTATCGTGCAAGTTAATTTGCTCTTCCTCTGCGTGTTTTGTTTTATACAAAACTCTACCAGTTTCATCCGTAACTAGCACTTTTAAAGCATGCTGTCCATGTTCTGCATTTTGATTTTCCATATCAATCATGTTTTGCAACGCATCTACTGTATTTTCTCTCGCTATTGTCTCTGCTGTGCGCTTTGCTTCCTCATTAATTTCCTCCATACCACTGCTGTAATCAATTACCGCATGTTGATTTGCTTTTTCAAAAAATGGTGCTGATAATTTTGTTGTAAAAAAGCCTAACAGGACACAAAAAATAAACGTAGTAATTAATTGAATTCTAATACTACGACGAACTTCATTTATCATTTTACTTATTAACATTTTTATTTCTTTATTTATATAATTAAATGGTTTAAATATCCTTTTCAATCTTATATCCCACTCCCCAGACTGTTTTGATATAACGAGGTTTCCTTGGATTTTCTTCTATCTTCTCACGTATTTTTCGAATATGTACCATCACGGTATTATCAGATTGAAAAGGCTGCTCATTCCATATTCGCTCATAAATTTGATCCGCACTAAATACCATCCCGCGATTTCTAGCAAGTAACTCTAAAATCGAAAATTCCCTCGGTGTCAATTTCACTTCTTCCTCTGCAACAATCACCTCATGTGTTGCAACATTCATTTTCATATCCCCAATTTCAATTTCATTTTCGTTTTGTATAAAGCCTCCGCTCATTTTCATATATCTGCGAAGCTGCGATTTAATTCGCGCAATTAATTCTAATGGATTAAAAGGCTTTGTTACATAATCATCTGCCCCGGTTGTTAACCCTAAAATCTTGTCCATGTCTTGTGTTTTGGCAGACAACATAATAATCGGCATCTCAGCCACTTCTCTTACTTTCATACACATATGAATACCGTCTACTTTCGGCATCATAATATCTAATACGACTAAGTGCACTTGATGTTTCTTTACTAGCTCTAATCCCTCTGCACCATCCCCAGCTTGTAATACTTCATATCCTTCATTTTTCAAATAAATCGTAATGAGATCCCTAATTTCTTTTTCATCATCTACGACAAGTATTGTTTCTTTGCTCACAATAGCCCCTCCAACATTTTCAGCCTATCAAATCTTCATTGCATGATTCTTTTGACTCTTTTCGATGTGTATATAAATAAAAAATACCGAATACAATCGCAATAGCTACTCCAAAAAACACACCATACTTAGTTGTGAGTTCTACAATACGCTCTATGTTTCCTCCAAAAATAAACCCAATTATAAAGTATAACAATGTCCAAACAAATCCTGTAACGTATGAGTACTTGGCATACGTTTTAAATGGCATATTATTGATTCCAACTAAATACGGCACAATATGTCTCACTACTGGTATAAAATAGCTTGTTACCAATGCATACTGTCCGTATCTATTCAGTAGTTCTTGTGATTTTAAAAGATACTTCATCTTCTTCTTTTTCATGAGTGTATCAAGAATTTTCGAACCAAATACTTTTCCAAGTATATATCCTAAAGAGAGCCCTGACACAACGCCTAAGTACGTTAACATAAAAGCTGGAATTGGTTTTAATATACCCATCGATGAAACAAATCCACCGCTCATCACAACCATTTCATCAGGAACTGGCATCCCAATAATTCCTAACCATAAACAAAAAAACAAAGCACCGTAACCGTAATGTTGAATGTATAATAACAATTCATGTAAGTCCATTCGCTACAGCCCTCCCCCGTTCTTTTCCACAACAAAACACATAAGCTGGCGGGAAGTTAAACCATACCTTTTTGAGCGATATCGATGGAAAGAACTTCTGGATAAATGCTTTCTTTACGAGCGAATATTGAAATGTGATGAATTCACCATTCTCTTGTAATGCTTCCATAACATTGCTTAAAATACGCAATGATACTTCCACCGGTAAAGAAGTAAACGGTAATCCAGATAATACATAATCGATTTTTTCTATATTTAACTCTTCGATGTAATCTTGAATATTTTCAGCTGATCCGTGTACAACAACAACGCTTGGATCATCCTCAAACTGTTTTTGTAGGTCTTTGAAAAACACTTCATTAATTTCAATAAGAATCAATGTAGTATGTTTCTTTTTTCTCTTCATTATTTCTCTTGTAAAAGATCCTGTTCCAGGTCCTAATTCGACAATATATTTTGCTTCTTCAAAATTGATAGCATCTACCATTTTTTTCGCTAATATTTTCGAGCTCGGAGCAATCGCCCCAGTGTTTTTCGGGTGCTTAATAAACTCAGTTACGAATGTAATTAGTTGCATAAAATATCTCCTCGCTTATTCACTATTGTGTAAGATAGCTCTAAGTATAAATACCGTTTCTTAAAAAATAGCGGGGAGGTTTCTTAAGTTTTTCTTAAGAAAATAAACAAAAAAAAACCACCAAAGCATCGTAACCGTAATGTTGAATATATGATAACAATTCATGTAATTCCATTCATTACAGTCCTCCCTTATTCTTTTCCACAACAAAGCACATAAGCTGGCGGGAAATTAAACCACACCTTTTTGAGTGATATCGCTGGAAAGAACTTCTGGATAAATGCTTTCTTTACAAGCGAATATTGAAATGTGATAAATTCACCATTCTCTTGTAATGCTTCCATAACATTACTTAAAATGTCCGACGATACTTCCGCCGGTAAAGAAGTAAACGGTAACCCAGATAATACATAGTCAATTTTATCTATATTTAACTCTTCGATGTACGTTTGCATATTTTCAGCTGACCCATGTACAACAAAAACGCTTGAATCATCCTCAAACTGTTTCTTTAAGTCTTTGAAAAACGCTTCATTAATTTCAATAAGAATCAATGTAGTATGTTTCTTTTTTCTCTTCATTATTTCTCTTGTAAAAGGTCCTGTTCCAGGTCCTAGTTCCACAATATATTTCGCTTCTTCAAAATTGATAGCATCTACCATTTTTCTCGCTAATATTTTCGAGCTAGGAACAATTGCCCCAGTGTTTTTCGGGTGCTTTATAAACTCAATTACGAATGTAATCAATCGCATGAAATATCTCCTCGCTTACTCAGTATTGTGTAAGGTAGCTCTGAGTATAAATATGTTTTTTGCAAGCAGAAAGTGCAGAGGCTTGCACACCTTTTTATGCACTCATGCTATGTGCGAATTCCTTGTAACACTCTTAAACAGTATAAATATCGTTTCTTAAAAAATAGCGAGGAGGTTTCTTAAGAAAATAAAAATGTCCCAAAACGAAAAAGATACTACTTTTTCGTTTTGGGACACACATTCACTTTACCTTTTTAAATTAAACAATAGAATAGGAACGGATGTATCCGTTCCTATAAAGAACCATATGTGTATTACTTCTCAGGAAGTGCTTCCATTACACCCGCAACTTCTGCAACAATAATTTGGTTACCTAAAATCGGTGATTCTTGCTGTGCTTCTTTAGAACCTGGCTCTGGTCTTTTGTGAGATTCTTTAAAAGCATCACTATTTCTCCAGTTAGTAAAGCTATTCATATCTTCCCAGTACGTATTTACACTGATTTCATCATGCTCAGTTAAGTTTTGTGTAAGTAACACTTCAACCTTCACAAAACCTTCCATTTTTTGCAGTGCACCTGGACGAGTAAATGCTGGAGCCATCTTTTCTGCAAATCCTACTTTTGTTTTAATTCTATTTGTAACAACGATCATCTTCAAAAACCTCCTTAATGTTTGGAAAACTTCTTTGAATTCAATATCTGCATTACATATATACTTTTTTCATTCATCCTAATGCTAGAATAATCTCTGTTTCTATTTGCTTGCTAAATAATAATTAGCTTGCTCTAGTTTACCGTCTTTCATTCGGTAGACTTCGTCACGGTATTCAAGCATGCGTTACCATAATGATTACTTGATTTCTAAAATTTACTTCTTTTACGATAGTTGGACGACTTCATAGACTCTCTGAATATCAAGACTTACTTTCAATTTATCTACTAAAATAATAAAATGACTGTCCATGACAGTGCGAGAAATAATGTAAGTCACCCCTTTAGTTTTAAAATAATTAGTCACGCGTGACTAATTAAGCTTATTATATACACAACATTTCCATTAGTCAACTGTGACTAATAAAAAGCTGACTATAGATTATATCAAAGGGATATGCAGTAGAAATACTTGCATATATAGCAAAAAAGAACCTGCTATACAGAGGTTCCATTGCCTTTAGAGCATTTAAATTTTAGAACTAAGAGTTTGAATCGTTTTTTCAAGAAACGCAATTTCCGCTTCTAACATTGTTATTTTATGTTCTATTGCCAAGTTGACTCCAATCCTCATCTCATGAGCTGGAGTTTGTTTAAAAATATGAATGAATTTCTTATTTTTATTTAGTCGTTCCTCTAGAGCTGGCAACGATTTTTCTAATGGAAGAAAATCAATAAACATTAATCCTATATCACCTTGATAATTGACACTCTCGGCTGAAGATAAATTGTTCAATAACAATTTGTAAAAATATTGCTTACCATTTTCATTAATAGAATACACCTTACGAGATGGTCTATTTCCTTCTTGCTCCAATTGAACATCAATATATCCCTTTTTATGGAGTTTATCTAAAGTTGCATAAGCAGTAGGTTTTTTCATATCTGTAACTGTACTTAAATTTCGTTCAATAAATTCATTAATTTGATATCCATGCTGACTTTGGCTCATAAGCAAACCAAGCAGGACAAGCGAGCGCTGTTCCATAGAAATCATCCTTTCTAAACCATATTATATCTGATGATGCAAATGAGGACTAGACAATAACTCAATTACATGGGTTGGTATCAGTGATCATATTATGAAAACTCCCGCACTTATCTCCTTAAAGTGCGGGTTCCTCATGTATCCCCTCAGATGCTTAACATGAGCAGAAATTAGCATGGTTACCTGACAGCATAACTCCTCTATTCCATCTTTGAAACAGTACATTACATTAAAAATCAAAATTATCAGGATCTGGACCAACACGATAATTCTCATTCAAATCATCAATGCGTTTCATATCTTCTTCCTTTAGCTCAAAATCAAATACATCTGCATTTTCAACGATTCGATGTTCTTTTGTAGATTTCGGGATGGTGATAACACCATTTTGTAAATCCCAGCGTAAAATGACTTGGGCAACAGATTTGTTATAGTTATTAGCAATTTCTTGAAGAACTTCATGATTAAGTAATTGTCCTTGCATTAACGGCGACCAAGCTTCTAACTGAATGTCATGTTCCTGACAAAATACTTGCAGCTCTTTTTGCGTTAAGCGTGGATGGTATTCTACTTGGTTCACCATTGGTTTAATCTCTGCATCTTTCATTAAGTCTTCAAGATGATGAATTTGAAAATTACTTACTCCAATCGCTTTTACTCGTCCTTCCTTATAAAGAGTCTCTAATGCTCTCCATGCCTCTTTATATTTCCCTTCTACAGGCCAATGAATCAAGTATAAATCTAAATACTCTAGTCCAAGTTTATTTAAACTTGTCTCATAAGCAGCAATTGTAGACTCATATCCTAAATCTGCATTCCAAACTTTTGATGTGACGAATACATCTTCTCTCGAAATACCCGCTTGTTGTATTCCTTCACGAATCCCTTGTCCAACTCCTTCTTCATTTCCATAAATCGCTGCTGTATCAATACTACGGTAGCCATGTGTAATCGCTGTTTTTACAGCATTCACTAACTCAGGACCTTCTTCTACTTTAAATACCCCAATACCAAACCAAGGCATTTGTACACCGTTATGCAAAGTTGTTTTATCTTGTAAATGTTTCGCCATTATAAATAAACCTCCTAATTTTTAAAGAAAATTTTCTACGCTGCACGTTTTTGATCTTTTTGTTCTAGAGTCTTGCTCCAACCTGTTAAAATCACAGCTCCTAGAACCATTAATGCTCCAATCCAAGGCGTATGAATAAGCCCAATTGAATCTGTAATTACACCACCTAAATAAGAACCAATAGCAATTCCAGCATTAAATGCAGCAATATTCATTGCAGATGCCACATCTACTGCACTCGGTACAAAACGTTCAGCTAACATCACTACATATACCTGTAATCCTGGGACATTCATAAACGCTAATAATCCCATTAAGATGATTGTAATAAGACCAGCTATCTTAAATGGAGCTGTGAACGTTAACATAAAGAGCACAACCGCTTGTACAATAAACATATAAAATAATGCACGAATCGGATTACGGTTCGCTACTTTACCACCAATGACGTTACCAATTGCAATTGCTACTCCATAAACGAGTAAAATAATAGTAACAGCCCCTGCCGTAAACCCGGTTATCTCTTGTAATAATGGAGATAAATACGTAAAGACAACGAATGTACCTCCATAGCCTAAAGCTGTAATAATAAATAAAAGAAGTAAACGACCGTTTGTAATCAAAGTAATTTGATCACGAAACGTTGTTCGATTCCCTTTTCGCAAATTAGATGGAACAAGAATACTGTTTGCAATGAAAGCAATGATACCAACTACAACAATCGCTATAAAAGAAGCCCTCCAGCCGAATTGTTGTCCAACAAATGTACCAATAGGAACACCTGTAACAGTTGCTACTGTGAGCCCTGTGAACATCATCGCAATCGCACTTGCTCGGCGATTTTCTGGAACTAACTCAGCAGCAATTGTAGAGCCTATGGACATAAATACACCATGTGAAAACGCAGAGACAACACGACCAACTAGCAACAAACTGATACTTGTTGCACACGCAGCAATGCTATTTCCAACAATAAACACAATCATAATCCAAAGTAATAAAGATTTACGTGACATACTGGATGTTAAAGAAGTTAAGATAGGTGCTCCAAATGTCACCCCTAAAGCATATAAAGAAACCGTTAATCCAGCTGTTGTAACCGTAACGTTTAAATCTTGAGCAATAAGCGGCAGTAACCCTACACTAATAAACTCTGTTGTTCCGATCGCAAAAGCACTTACAGCTAATGCCAACAGTGCCAATGTAGTTCGTTTTTTATCTAAAGTCACTCTTTCTCCTCCCTCATCTTCTTGTTGTATCGTTCCATCTCTTCGAAACAAACTATATAGAAAGCTATATAGAAAACCATATGGTAAAAATCCGCCGGCAAATGCTATTATGGGATATAGGAGAAATAAAGAAAAGTACGTACTTTTAAGTAATATAGGTACTAAAAAGTTATATAGGCACTAAAAAGTACCTATAGATTAGGAGGAAGAATATGGAGAAAAAAAAGTACAATATTTCCGTAGAAGCAACACTTGAAGTAATAGGAGGAAAATGGAAATGTGTGATTCTTTGTCATCTTACGCATGGTAAAAAACGTACAAGTGAATTAAAACGTCTTATGCCAAACATTACACAGAAAATGTTAACGCAGCAATTACGTGAGTTAGAAGAAGATGGTGTCATCAATCGCATCGTTTACAATCAAGTGCCTCCAAAAGTGGAATATGAACTAAGTGAATATGGATGGAGCTTACAAGATATTTTAAGCTCTCTATGTACTTGGGGGGAAAGACATATTACGAAAGTATATGGTGATAAATTTGCTGTCTTAGAGGAGAATATTTTAAACGATAAACTGAAGGAACAAAATTGAAAATACACATACGAATTTCAACGCTCTGCTATGTAACCGTGAATCTTAGGAAACGAAAAACATCCTCTTATACATGAAGTAAGAGGATGTTGCTATAAACTACAGCTTCAAAGTGTCTGCCCGTTATCAATTGTAAATACCTGCCCCGTAATAGACTCTTGGGTCAATTGAAAAATGATTGCCTCTGCAATCTCATCCGGTGTCGAAATTCTTTTCAGTGGTATATTTCCTGCAAGTTGATGCATCTTCTCTTCATTGTCAGCCCACCATCTTGTGTGAACTGCACCAGGAGCGATACTATTGACCCTAATCTCAGGTGCAAGTGCAATTGCTAACGATTTCGTCATCGTATGAATGGCTCCTTTTGTTGCTGCATACGGTACAGATGAACCTAATCCTGTTATTCCAGCAACGCTGCCTACATTCACGATAGCACCCGATCCTTGCTCCTTCATATAAGGAACAACAGCCTTTACGCAATGAAACATCCCTTTCACATTTACGTTAAAAAGAGAATCCCACACTTCATCCGTTACAGACTGTAAATCATCCATTGGTATTTGTGCTGTTATACTTGCATTATTCACTAAACAATCTACTGTCCCAAAAAATTTCACAATTTGCAGTACCATGTCCTCAACTTCTTTTTCTACCGCTACATTAGCTTTCAAAACGAGTGCTGTACCTCCGCGTTGTACAATTTCATTCCTTGTTTCTACTGCTTCTTTTTCCGAATGGCTGTAATTAATCACAACCTTTGCTCCCGCATCTGCTAATCTCAAAGCTGTAGCCTTTCCGATACCAGTACCGCCGCCTGTTATAATAACCACTTTATCTTTTATCTCCATTGCTCCTTCTCCTCTTCTTTTCCTATTTGTTATCATTGTATCTTCGCTCATCCGAAAGGTATAATACTGAATAATGAAGGTGGTATCATTTAAAATGATATCAGTGGAGGGGTATACTTTTGGAAAGTCACGATTTATGGATTTTTAAACATGTTGCTGAATTACAATCTATATCTAGAGCTGCTGAAAAACTTGGATATGTGCAGCCAAATATAAGCCAGCGTATAAAAAGCTTAGAAGAAGAACTAGGAGCCAAATTATTAAAACGGAATAACAGAGGTGTAACCTTAACTGACGACGGAAAAATTTTATTAGATTATACAAATCAAATTATGATGTTAATGGATGAAGCAAAAACAAAAATAAACCCGAAAAAGTGGAGAGAATCTTTAATTATCGGGGCACCGCAAACAATTTCTGCTGTGAAAGTTCCCCACCTGTTTTCTTCCTTTTTACAGTCTAATAACAACATTGATATAAAAATAAAAACGACTAATAAACTAAAATTACAAGAAATGCTTTCTTACGGAGAGGTTGATGGAATTTTTATAAGCGGTACATATAATGATTCACAATTTGAAAGTGTTTACCGTTATTTTGAAAACATTATACTCATCTCACCAATTAAACAGCACAGTCACGAAACGCTACTTGTAAATAGCGATCCCAGTTGTATATATAGAAATAAATTGTTGGATTTTGCAGAGAAACATCATTTCAATCAACCGACTATTATGGAATTCGATTCACTTGAATCTATTCTCCAAGCGGTTCATGCAGGACTTGGGATAAGCATCCTACCAGCAGATGTTATACATAGCCGAAAAGAAATGAAGGCCATTCATCATAAAGAACTACCAGACAAAATGAAGATTGATTTTATTATTAAACGTGGAAAACAAAAGTCACAAAGCCTAGAGAAGTTTATTTGTTCTTTGAAAGAATTATAATGTTCAGCTCCAGTTCTAAAAGCCACTTTTCACCAGTCATTAAATAAAAAATGCTATACTGGGTAACAAAAGAAAAAATGGGGGAAGACTTTTGAAACATTATCAAACGTTATTATTTGATGTAGACGATACACTACTGGATTTTGCTGCAGCAGAACGCGTAGCGCTGCGCTCGCTTTTCGAAGAGCAACAAGTCCCCTTAACAGCTGAAATCGAAGCACATTATAAAGAAATCAATCAAGGTCTTTGGAAGTCCTTTGAAGACGGAAAGCTAGATCGTGATGAGGTAGTAAATACTCGCTTTTCTATTTTATTTAAAAAATACGGTCAAGAAGTTGATGGAGTCTTACTGGAAAAGAGCTATCGCAGCTACTTAGAAGAAGGAAATCAGCTTGTTAACGGTGCCCTTGAATTAATAACAGACTTACAAAAGCAATATGACTTATATATTGTTACGAACGGTGTTTCCAAAACGCAAGATAAACGCTTACGTAATTCAGGATTACATCCATTATTTAAGGATATTTTTGTTTCAGAGGACACTGGCTTTCAAAAGCCAATGAAGGAATACTTTAATTATGTCTTTGCAAGAATTCCTAATTTCTCTCCGGAACAAGCATTAATTATCGGAGATTCCTTAAGCGCAGATATTAAAGGTGGACAATTAGCTGGGATAGACACATGTTGGCTCAATCCTGAAATGAAACCAAATAACACTGATATCATTCCAACCTACGAAATCCAAAAGCTTGATGAGCTTTACTGTATTTTAAAAATGAACTCTATTATTCGTTAAAAAAACGCTATTCTTTCAATTAGAATAGCGTTTTTCTAAATACAAGAATTCTTACAATAATGTAAGAAACTTGTTAGGCAATTCGATGTTTTCGCTTCTTAATTCTAATGTAAGCTAAAGTTAGAAAATATGACAAAGGAGCAGATTCTCATGAACGAAAATCAAGATTTATTATTCACTCAAATTGTTACTAGTTCTTGCTTAGGCGGCTTTGTATTATTATCTTGTGTTGCTGGTTTGATCAAAGTCGTTCATCAATTTTTCATGTAATTATAAAAATCGCTTAAAGGAGTTAGACTTCGATGTTTACAAGCTTTTATTCCTCGATAATTAGGAAAAAGAAAACAGATTAAAAAGGATTACCTCTTATGAATATACAAGGTAATCCTTTTTAGTTTCTATAAATACTTTATGCTTTTTTAACAAATTCAGATTTTAACTTCATAGGTCCAAAACCATCAATTTTACAGTCAATATCATGATCGCCATCAACTAAACGAATATTTTTTACTTTTGTACCGATTTTTACAACTAATGAAGTTCCTTTTACTTTAAGGTCTTTGATTACTGTTACAGAATCACCATCGTTTAACACATTTCCGTTCGCATCTTTAATAACCTTTTCATCTTCACTACCTTCAGTTTCTAAACTCCACTCATGTGCACATTCTGGACAAACAAAAAGAACTCCATCTTCGTAAGTGTATTCTGAATTACATTTCGGGCAATTTGGTAAATTAGCCATACTTTCATTTCCTCCACTCGCTATTATTAATTCTAATATACAAGAATTGGTTTTAATTTCCTTTTTATAAAAAATATAGGTCTTCCTTATATACTTTTATATACTGCCATAGTCTTGTTATATTGACAACCCTACCTCCCACTGATAATTAGTTGAAACAATCGGGCTCTTACTGCCCAAAAGTAGCGGGATAAAAATGTTTAAATGCATATACAAACAAATTCATTGCATCTTGTATATATTATGTATATAGACATTCCAAAACGTTTTATTTAGAGGTGAAAAAATGACTTCTAATAAAAAAAAGCTATACACTACTAACAAATTTGGCTATACGTATCAAAGTGATGATATTCATTATAATAGTCAACACTTTAAAGCGAACTTTCCAGAATTATGTGCTAATCAAGATAATGATATAAGATTACAAAATGGTACTAGTCTACAAAACAACAATCAATTTGTAAACTCGCAAAATACAGTCAGGGCTAAAATTTATACGACCGCTTTAGCTAATACATTACAAAATGCAGTAGTAGTGTCAAAATCGATCGCAAATAAAAATAATAAAACACTTAACCGATTATCGACCACTCGTCAGTCTAAAAAAATTGAAATCAGTGGCGGTGCACCTCTTATTAGCGTAAATGCCACTGGACCTTCTTCAAGTGCACACTTAATAGTTTCATTTACAATAGCTGGTCTTAGCGATAATATGACGACAACAGCTACTGCAAGTGCTGATGTAACTGCAGTATACGCCTGCATAAACAGAAGCGGAAACTTCCCTAACGATTTGAAAAAAACTGAAGTTAGCGGACCCGTTGAAGCATCTGTGAGATTTACCTCGGGAAAAAATGAGCAAGTTACTCGAATCCTTACAATATATTTACCCGCAATAACATTAGAATGCCCTCTAGGACAAGAAATGGTTCTTGTATCGGTTTCCTACACGAATGTTCAAGTCTCAGAACCCCATGCCGGCATAGCATATATTGAGGGAATATTCGAAAGAACAAATTTCGAGATATAACGGAAATAAAAAGGGATATAATCCAATGATAAAAATCTCTGTATGTACAGCGATTTTTATCATTGCGAAAGTACGACATCCATCTCTGTTTCACTCATTATTTTTTTCTCATGTACTTAAAATTTTCCACTCTTATCTCTGTCGTTCTTCCTCGTACAGGCATATATTGAATTACCATGAATAAGGGGATGAGATTTCATGACGAATCAACACTTTAGGCCGAATCCACAATTTATGAATGCCAGTGCCGCTGGACCTTCTTCAGGCGGGAACCTGTTAGTTTCATTTAATATAGCAGGTCTTGGCGATAATGTGACGACAATAGTTATTGCAATGGCAGATGCAACTGCAGTATACGCTTGCATGAACAGAGATGGAAGCTTTCCTAGTAATCCGAAGAGAACTGAGGTTAGTGGAACCATTGAAGCATCAGCAGAATTTACCTCAGGAAATAATGGACAAATTACTAGAATGCTTACGCTAAGTCCACCTGCAACAACATTAGAATGCCCTGGAGGACAGATTATGGTTCTTGTATCAGTTTTCTACACAAACATTGAGATCTTCGAACCTGATGCAGAACTGCAATCTATCCCAGGAACATTCGAAAGAACATTCTTCGAGATATAATAGCAGCGAAAAAAAATATCCATTTCACTACCGATATTAGTGATTATGTAGATAAAAGAGACTCTTTAGGGTCTCTTTTGTAATTTTTTCGTACTCGGTTCAATAGAATAAATAATAAAGAAGAAGAGACATTCACAAAAATCTCTGTACATAGAAAAAACACCTCTGACAGTAATTTGTCAAAGGCATTAGCAAATTATTTATATTAACCAAGGCTGCCATCTTCATGAATCCAATAAGTTCTTGAACATACGAGTATTGATTTTACCTCCTAACTTAACCTAAAAAAAATTGAACTAACTTCATTCCACCCCATACACCAATGATTCCCATGATTGCTGAGAAAACCGGGGGTGCAGGAATCGGGAGTTTTAGTAGAGTAAATATGATTCCTACGATTAATCCTGCGAAAGTTGACATTATGATTTCATGCATGTTACCTTCCTCCTGTTTGTTTTATGTACTGTTTTTCTCTAATTTGTAAATTATATATTGAGCACAGATAATCGCTAACACAGCTTGTATTAGCATTCCCTAAAATAGAATATTTTTCATACGTGTTGGGTTATTATTAAAAAAAGGATAGAACAGGCAGTATGTAACTGCTTGCATCTATCCTTTTCTTTCCCTTTATATAAAGTGAAACTTCCATCAGTGTGGGTTTTCTTTGTCCCCCACCTATCTTCTGCCGTTGCCTCTAAATCTTGAGATATGAGTCTTACTGCCCGCGAATAGCAGGATAAAAGCAACCAGTTACATATCATAGTTGCTTTTTTTCTTTTTTTCCGATGATACTATATTTGATGATTGAATACTTATTGCTATCTTACGAATAAAACCAGCTATTAAACCAATTCCTACAAAAATATAAAAAATAGTAAAAATCTTCCCGAAATCCGTTTGTGGACTAAAATCTCCATACCCAACTGTCGTTAATGTGACAACACTAAAATATAAAGCATCTATCACACGCATGCCTTCTATCTTACTATAAAAAATAGTTCCTATTGAAAGCGTTAAAACCGTTAATACAAATAACACTTGGAATTCTTTATCTTTCCAAGCCATAAAAAAAGCTTTTATCATTCGGCTGAAAGTAAGTAAAAATGCAATCATGCGACGGTCCTTTCTTCATTTAATGACATAGTCAATGGTAAGTCTATCACTTTTCTATTCATAAAAAAAGGAGCTGCTTCAATTCTCTATACGTTGATACAATGAGGATTTTGGCAAGGAGAACTACCGATAATGAGATGCCACATAGACCTTACATGTATGGAATATACATCCAAAATTATACAACACAGTGCTTCTTCCGGATGGTACAATCAGGAAAAGGAAGGTGAATGAGTCATGAGAAAAAAAACAGGTTGGACGAATCTGATAGGTTTAGTCTGGTTAGGAACTTTCGGGGCACTCTTATCGGCTTGTGCTAAGTTGATTCCTAACACTACTGTGTCCTTTGGAATCCTTGCTGTTGGAATTGTAATTACATTTGGAGCTTCTCTTACAGGGCTTTCCTTACTTAGAAAAAACAGATTGTAAGAACGAATAACATTGATGGTTCACTAAGCCAATTTTTCTGTAATAATAAAGATAAATTTAAAGGAAGCATAAACCTGCATTTTATGCAAAGTTATGCTTCCTTTAAATTTACATATAGAAAGATGTGATTTATTCCTTAAACTAAGTGACTATATTTGTTTTAGGAGGTTCGCATACCTATTTTCTTTAGTTCTGAGCTTTCAATGATTGGATGAGAATGTCCGTCTTTTGCTACTTGTATCATAGCTCTTCCCAATTGTTCAGAGGTTATAACGCTACTGGACTTCTTAAGTAGAGGATACAAAGGTTTCATTATAACATACATCACTTGGTACAATTTTGTTTTTGATTTCACTCCATGCATCGGAATAATCAATCCTGGACGAAACATATAAGAAGCTTTAAAAGGTAGACGTAATAGATCATTCTCTGTCCGTCCCTTCACTCTAGCCCACATCACGCGTCCTTCTTCTGTACTGTCTGTCCCGCTGCCAGACACATAAATGAATGTCATTTTCGGATTCAATTTGGCCAGCGTTTTTGCGGCGGATAACGTTAAATCGTACGTAACTCTTGTATATTCATCTTCTTTCATCCCCTGAGAAGAAATACCTAGACAAAAGAAGCACGCATCAAACCCTATTATTTTATGTTCGATAGACGACAAATCGGCCACATTTCCAAGCTCAATTTCTTGTAGTTTTTCATGCCGCTGATTCGTACGTTTTCTACCAATGGTTACAATTTCTTGAACTTCACTATTTAATAAGCTTTCACGTAATACACTTTGACCAACCATACCTGTGGCCCCAAAAATTATTATTTTCATTAACATTACTCCTATCTAGAATAGCCGATTCCCCCCCTTAGGAAACTCGGCTATTCTTCTATTATCTTCTTTATATACTCAATAAAAGGCTGGTTTATCGCCATCGGTATTTGGTTTGTTTACTCCTAAATTCCCGCGGACTTGGAAATCTGATGACTCAACTAATTTAACGACTAAGGACGCAACACTCTTACGTGATACTCCTGTTCCTTTAAATGCCTCACCTTTTTCGGTAATCTCATAATCAATCTCGTCATTATCAGTTAGCCATGCAGGTCTTAATACTGTATAGTCGAGATCTGAAGCCTCAATTTTTATTAAGAGACAGGTAGTTAAATGAAACGAGAAAGAAATAATGCACGTTGATGTATTATTTCTCCTATGTGTATAATATAAAAGGAAAACAGGATGTTTTCAAACATCAATTTCAATGAATTCACGCATTAATGCACGAATTCATTGAAATCGCGCATTAATTTCCAAGAAAGTTTGGTGACTATGACAATGGTTAAAGTCGATAGAAGGATACTTAAATCCAAAGAAGCCATAAAAAACGCTTTTATCGAACTCATGGCAGAAAAAGACTTTGATAAAATTACAGTAAAGGATATTTGCAATAGGGCAAATGTGGGGAATAGAACGTTCTACCTTCATTACCTCGATAAATTTGATTTATTGGATAAACTCATTGAAGAACATATCCAGGACCTTAAAACATTATGTGTCTCCCTCTCTGAGCTAAGCTTTAGAGAAGCTTGTATTGCTTGGTTTCAAAACATGGAACAGCATTATTTCTTTTTTTCGACAATGTTAATAGGGAAAGGCTCTTTCGCGTTTCGTAAACACTTCTTTGAATACATCATCGAACAAATAAAGGATGACGTAAATATTATAGAAGGGATAAACAAAGGGTTCAGTGAAGACATGATTCTTACCTTCTTTGGGTCAGCTATCGTAGGGGTAGTGGAAACTTATTTCATGAAAGGACTTCCTGATCCACCTGAAGTTGTAGCAGAACAACTGGGGATGTTACTAGATAGAAATTTTTAGTTATAAGAACTTCGATATACTACAAAAGATGATTAATATAAAGTGAAACTTCCATCAGTGAGGGCTTTCTTCATCCCCCACTGATTATTAGTTGAACCAATCGGGCTCTTAAGGGCAGTTATCTCCCACCTAGCTTCTTTGCTTTTTCTAAATCTTGAGGTGGGAGTCTTACTGCCCGTTAGTGTGGGATAAACAAAACAACCCGCCGACGGCGGGTTATAATAAATAGAGGCCTAATTCACATCTATTCATAAAGTTATATTATTTATTTTTATAATTAATGTGTCTATTGAAGGTAATTTGATTCACTACTACATAACTTCCCATATTTCATACTTATCCTTCCTCACATTTAACATCGCTCAGAATAGTATGTATCTAGAGGGTGTGACAATATTGAAAAAAAACATTGAAATTATAAAAGATATACAAATCATACGGTCTATCCAACGCGATCTCAATATTGTGACAGTCGCACTATTGTTAACTGGACAAATCACCATTATAGGAGTTTTTGTGACACCAGGAGGGTTTCGCGTTTCATTAGGAGGACCATTAACAGGGGAAAGCCGAATCGAAGGTAAATTTGAAAAACAAACTACGAATGTGATTATTGATGTAATAGACGTTATCCTCGCCGTTTTATTACTCAATGATGACATTGGTGTTACGGGTAGCTTTATTGCACCTGGCAGATTTACCATTAATGTTAGTGGACCCATTTTTGGTGTTCCTAAACTTGAACCTACTCTTCCTTACTTAAAAAGAGATTATACTTTCTTTCAAAAGGTTGTGTCCGAACATTTTGATGTTAATCCTAATTTATTAAAAACACTTACAAAGGAATGATGATATGGCTTTAACCGATATTCCTGCTATTACGCCATCTACAAATGGCGTCTTTCTTCTAGCTCTTCCTTTAATTATTTTTATCTTCTTTTTTACCAAACCTAAAGAAGAGATACTACAATAATCCCCAATAGTCCATATTGGGATTCCGCCCCATCGCCATCAAGCTAACAAATAAAAAGAACCATAACCTTGCCGAAACGGCAAAGTTATGGTTCATATCATACAAAATAAAAAAACCACCAAATATGTATTGGTGGAGACGGTGGGAGTCGAACCCACGTCCAAAAGTATCGGCACTTAAGCTTCTACGAGTGTAGTCGATATATTAGCATTTCGCAAATCCTTCGGCCTATCGACGGGCTTCCGAATTGCTAGTCTGGTTGTTCTCTTCCTTTGTCCTCAGACGGTGAACTCCGGCGTAGCCCACTTAGAGTGAGTCCGCTACCCTACCACATGGGCAATGGAGGGGCGAACCGCTAAAAGCTGTTATTAAGCAGCTAAAGCGAAGTTGTTTTGTTGTTTGCCAGTTATAGGCTTTGACGTTTTAACGAGGCCGATCCCCTCGACTCGCAACCTAAGCTCGAACTACCCCTGTCGAATCCGTAACGTCCCCATATAAGAAATGGAGCATACGAAGTATATTCGTGATAGCTGCTATTGAGCTGTTTTTCAATGTTCAACTGGCCTTACATTTGTTATTATAGCATACGTTCGTCATTTTGCAATTGTAAATTTCTGTATTACACTTTTTGACGATCACGGAATGCACGTGCAATTTCGCGCTTTGCTTCTTTCTCTTTTAAATCGTGACGCTTATCATATTGCTTTTTACCTTTACCTAAACCAAGTTCCATTTTCGCAAATCCATTTTTTAAATAAATTTTAAGCGGCACAAGCGTATACCCTGTTTCTTTTGTATACCCAATAAGCTTTAAAATTTCTTTTTTATGAAGAAGTAATTTTCTTGTACGAAGCGGATCATGGTTAAAACGATTTCCTTGTTCATATGGACTAATATGCATATTATGAACCCATACTTCACCATTTTGCACACGTGCAAAGGCATCTTTTAAGTTTACACGACCTGCGCGAATCGCCTTAATTTCCGTTCCTTGAAGGACAAGACCTGCTTCGTATGTTTCTTCAATAAAATAATCATGATATGCTTTTTTATTTTGTGCGATGACTTTTCCTTGACCTTTTGGCATCTCGATTGACGCCTCCCTTCATTTTTACCATTGTAGCAAAATATGAAGAAAGAAGCCATATATGGCTTCTTTCTTACTTACGTTTTCTCTTTTTCTTCTTAAAGTTCGGTGCATTTTCAAAGAATGCCTTTTTCTTTTTAGCACCATTTCGTTTTCCATTTTCATTTCGGTTTGATTCTTTTCCTTGTCCGCCGCGATTGTTTTCACGGTCACTACGTTTTCTTCTAGTTCCTTTTGGTTGTTCAATAACAACAGGACGATCTTTTCGTTGTCGTTTCACGTTGCCTTTCATGCCGACAATTTCAAAGTCAATCGCACGCTCATCTTTGTTTACATTCACAACGCGAATCGTAATTTCATCACCAATACGGAAGACGTTTCCTGTACGTTCGCCAATCATCGCAAAATGATGTTCGTCATAACGATAATAATCATCTGTTAAATAGCTGACATGAACAAGACCTTCAATTGTATTTGGAAGCTCTACGAATAAACCGAAGTTTGTTACAGAACTAATGATTCCATCGTATTCTTCACCAATTTTGTCAAGCATGTACTCTGCTTTTTTCAGTTCATCCGTTTCACGCTCTGCTTCAACAGCACGGCGCTCCATGTTGGAAGAATGCTCAGCAATATCCGGTAAGTTTTCACGCCATTTTGCTTGTGTTTCATTATCCACTTTTCCGTTAATGAGATACGTGCGAATTAATCTGTGCACAATTAAATCTGGATAACGGCGAATTGGTGATGTGAAATGTGTATAAAACTCTGTAGATAAACCAAAATGTCCGATACTCTCGGCATCATAACGAGCTTGCTTCATGGAGCGAAGCATCACTGTCGAAATGACAACTTCTTCAGGCTGACCTTGTACCATTTCAAGAATTTGTTGAAGCGCACGCGGATGTACTTCGTTCCCGCGACCTTTTACGGCATAACCGAAGTTTGTAATAAACTCAAAGAAACGCTCTAATTTATCTTCTTTCGGATCTTCGTGAACACGGTACATAAACGGTACGTTCATCCAGTGGAAATGCTCAGCGACTGTTTCGTTTGCTACAAGCATAAATTCCTCAATTAACTTCTCAGCTACAGAACGATCACGTAAAATCACATCAGTCGGTTTTCCTTCTTCATCCACTAGCACTTTTGCTTCTTTGAAGTCAAAATCAATTGCCCCGCGGCGCATACGCTTTTCACGTAAAATCGCAGCCAATTTCCCCATCTCTTGGAACATTGGTACTAACGGCTCATAACGCGCCATTAATTCTTCATCTTCATCATCTAAAATGCGCTTCACATCAGAGTACGTCATACGCTCCGTTGTTTTAATAACGCTTTGGAAAATTTCATGACTCACTACTTCCCCTTGATCATTAATTTCCATTTCACACGATAATGTTAAACGATCTACTTTTGGATTTAATGAACAAATTCCGTTAGACAAACGATGCGGAATCATCGGAATGACACGGTCTACAAGATAAATACTCGTTCCTCGTTCAGCTGCTTCGCGATCAATTGCAGATCCTTCCGTAACATAATGGGTTACATCCGCAATGTGTACACCAAGCTTGTAGTTCCCATTCTCAAGTTTCGTTACTGTAACCGCATCATCTAAGTCTTTCGCATCCGCACCATCAATTGTAACAATTGTTTGATCTCGTAAATCACGGCGATCTTGTAAATCGTTCTCATCAATTGTTTCTGGTACACTGTTCGCATGCTCCATTGCATCTGCCGGAAACGCAAGCGGTAAGTTATGCTTATGGATCACTGATAAAATATCAACACCTGGGTCGTTTTTATGACCAAGAATTTGAATAACTTCTCCTTCTGCACTTAAACGATCCTGTGGGTAACTCGTAATTTTAACAACGACCTTATGCCCTTCTACTGCACCCATAGAAGCACTTTTTGGAACGAAAATATCGCTCGCCCATCGCTTATTGTCAGGGAGAACAAATCCAAAATTTTTCGATTCTGTATATGTACCAACTAATTCTTTTGTTCCGCGTTCTATAATCCGGACAATTGTCCCTTCCTTGCGTGAACCGCTTGATTCCGAACTAATACGTGCTAATACTATATCACCGTGCAGTGCACCCTTTAATTCTGTTGGCGGAATAAAAATGTCATCTAACCCTTTTTCCTCAGGTACGACAAATGCAAACCCACGGGCATGTCCAATTAGTTTGCCGCGCACTAAGTTCATTTTTTCAGGAAGACCGTAGCGGTTACTTCTTGTTCGAACAACAAGCCCTTTTTCCTCCATAATGACAAGTGCTTTCACAAACTCTTTAAAATCCGCTGCATCTTCAATGCCAAACGCTTCTTCTAACTCTTGTACAGTAAGCGGTTTATATGCTTCTTCTTTCATAAACGATAACAATTTATCGATGTTTTCTTGAATGATTTCTTCCAAGTACAAAAACCTCCTTATAAATCCTCGTATTTTATAGTCTATCCGAAAATATAGCCATGTATAAATGATGTTTTTTTATGTAAAAAAGAGGCAACTAGATCTTACCAATCTAGTTGCTCCAAGAAGTTATATACATCTTCGTGCAGCTCATCACGCTGTTTATCCAGCGTAATTACATGCGTGGAATCCTCGTACCATTTGATTTCTTTTAAATTTGACTCTACACCGTTATAAATAATGTTTGCGCTGTCTGTATTAATCATTTCATCATGACGTGCTTGAACGACAAACGTTGGTGCATAAATCATATCGATGTTATTGCGTACATCACGAATTAAATCTTGCAGTGCTCTTAATGTATTCATCGGTGTTTGCTTAAACTCAAACATCTCTGCTTCAATTTGCTCTGGTGATTTACGCTCACGCTTTTTATATTCACGCGCATATGCTAATATACCTTGATACATGATTTCTTCACTCTTAATGTACATTGGTGCACACATTGGTACAACTCCGATAATCGGCATTGTATAAGCAAGTTTTAACGAAAAAACGCCGCCAAGTGATAAACCAACAGCTGCAATCTTTTCATACCCTTTATCTTTTAAATGTTGGTACGCAGCCATAACATCTTTCCACCAGTCCTCTGGGCCTGTGTGCACAAGCTGCTCCGGTGGTACACCATGACCTTTATAAATCGGCGCGTGGCATGTATAACCTTTTGTCTCTAAATAACGTCCGAGCATACGAACGTCTGCAGAGTTCCCTGTAAATCCATGTAATAGTAAAACTGCACGTTCTCCCGCTTCAAATGTAAACGGTTTTGGGGATGCTAGCTTCATTTCAAGTTCTCCTTCTCTTTCTATAATGTAATCTTCATCCGTTGTTTATTTATAGTGTAACATAGTTCCTTTTCCATAATCTAATTAGAAACTTTTTTACTTATAAATAAAAAAAAGATTCAACCCAAAAAGGCGAATCTTTCTAATTTATACTTGTAAATACGTAACAGCAAATGTTAATACAAAGAATAGTACAGCAACAACGACTGTAATGCGGTTTAATATAGCTTCTACTCCACGTGCTTTTTGCTTACCAAATAACTGCTCCGCTCCGCCGGAAATTGCACCGGATAAACCAGCACTCTTACTAGATTGCATCAATACAAGTACAATCAATAACAGTGATACAATAATAAGTAAAACTGATAAAAACGTATGCACTTTACATGCCTCCTAAAGTTTCGATTACTTTAAATGTATCATAAAATAATTAGAAAAGCGAGAGCGTCTCATGGGCTCTCACTCATCGAATACTTCACCAGATTAAATAAAAAGCGCCGCAAACAATGGACCAAGTACACATGTTAAAATTGCTGTTAATGTCATTGTTACCGATCCAATGACACCTTCATGCTCATTATTTTTCATCGCACGCATAACGCCCATAATATGAGCGGCACAGCCAAATCCAATGCCTTTTCCGATAGAATTTGTCACTCTGCTCCATTTTAATAAAAGAGGACCAGTAATGGTTCCAGTTACTCCTGCAATTACTACGAAAGCTGCAGTTAAAGATGGTACACCGCCAACTTCTTGTGACACACTCATGGCTACCGGCATTGTTACTGACTTCGGTATGGAAGATAAAATCAAGCTTTTATCCGTTCCCATAACTGTTGCAATGATCATATCACTTGCAATTGCAACTATCGTTCCTACCAATACACCACCAGCAATTGGTACAACATACTTCTTCAAGACGCTGCGTTGTTTATAAAGAGGGATTGCGAATGCTATTACAGCAGGCCCAAGCAATTGCGAAATCCAACCTCCGCCGCTTTCCATGTATTGTTGATATGGTATATCTAATACGACTAACAACAAGATCATTAAAGCTGTTGCAACAAGCATTGGAACTGTAAATGGTGTTGGAAACCATTGATAAATCTTTTTTGCTAGTTGATACATTAAAGCTGTTACAATAATCCAACCAATTCCGATTACTATACTCATTGTGTCTCTTTTTCCTTTCGATTCGCAAGATATTGTCCTGTATGTCCTGCTACAATAATAATTAAAAACGTGCTCGCGACAATAGCAATACATAGCGAAATACCTTTATTCATAAGAAAAGAACCATAATCCATTAAACCAATGGTCGGAGGTATTAATAAAAATGGCATAAGAGCCAGCAATGTTTCTGCTCCTAATTCAAACCATTTCAATGGAAGGATTTTCAAACCGAGCAATATAAGCAACAAGAACATCCCGATTAGACTTCCTGGAATTGGGATGTGCAGCGCTCCTTGTATCCACGTACCAATCATATTAAGCACGTAAAGTGCTGCTACTTGGACAATAATTTTTGTAAATTTCATCTGTCTATCATCCTTCATTATACGATTCTTTATCCCGCTACTTTTGGGCAGTAAAAACCCCCACCTCAAGATTAAGAGAAATCAAAGAAGATAGGTGGGAGATAGCTGCCCCTAAGAGCCCGATTGGTTCAATTAATCATCAGCGGGGATAAAGCCCCCCACTGATGAAAGTTTCACTTTACATTTCCTATACTTATCATAGTATAATTTGTAAAAACCCGCAATTTCTCTGATTGACAAGCAAAAACCATTGTGGCACACGCTTACACTCGCTTTTTTACTGTATTTGTAAACGGAATCAGAAATGGAATAAAATTATTGCTGTATAAAGTTTATATTTTCAGACTTTTAAACATTTCATCCATATTGGTACAATTTCCAAACAACAAAAACATCTATAGCTCTATAAACTATAATAAAATTAGTAATGAATTCAAAAACCGCCTTATGAAAGGCGGTTCAAGTTATTGCTTCGTCTTCAATTCATGCTCCCATTCATATAATAAAATGTAACTTCTATTTCATATGAAATAATTATTTTTTCTCTTCTGGTAACTGGATTGGGTCAAATTTCTCATCATAAGAAATCTTTGTATCTCCTATAATTTTGACCGTTTCTTTATCTATTTTCATCTTAGCATCTACCTTATTAGATTCTAATTTAAATTCTTTTGTAATGATATAATCCACATACATTGAGTCAACTGTTGCTTGTTGCTGTTCAAGTGCTTTTGCCGCATTTGCATTAATACTCATTAAAAGGTCTTTTGCTTCTTGTCCCTTCAACTGCAATGTGAGTTTATATTTATCTCCAACTGTCTCCACTTTCATTTTATCTGTCATTTTTAATGCTTTATCGAACTCTTCCATCGTATTTTTAGATATTTTAAGATCATTCGTGTTTATTTGATTTAATTGATCTGCTGGAATTGTGATAAACTGCCCTGAATTCGGATCTTTTACTTCAACAGCAAGCTTCCCATCTACATCAAAAACTACAGCATCTGTGCCCTCAGCATTCATTTCACTTCGAGAATTCCCTTTATTTGGTTCAAGCTGCGATTTCATTTTCATATCTTTTGATGTACCTAGGGCCTGTATGTTTATATCATATGTCATTGTAACCTGTTCTTCTTTTTTAAATTCATCAATAGCTTTCTTAAAAATATCATTTGCTGCTAGTTCTTTTTCTTTTTGTACTGATGCTGTTTTTGGTTCATCAGTCTTTGCAGTTTTTTCATTACTACACCCCGTCGCTAATCCTACCATAAGTGCTACACTAGAAATTGCGATAATCCTTTTCATAAAATCCTCTCCCATTCCTAATTATACATCTTATTTATATATTAAATTGAAATAACTTCCAAGTACTTTTAGGATTTTTTTGTATTTTTTTCTAAAATATAGGGTTCTTTTAACTTCTAAATAATAATAAATATTAGATTTTAACTATGAAGTGAAACTTCCATCAGTGGGGATTTTCTTCGTTTCTCTCTAAACCTTAAGGTGAGGGGATTACCGTCCAAAGATAGCGGGATAAATGATTTATTGGCATATAAAAAACCTCCTATTCATGTGGATTTCTCACACATAAATAGGAGGTTAAAAGCAATACCTATTGTACGACGAAGTTCAAATACTTACTAACTTATAGAAATTATTTCTTTAAGTTGTAGAAAGATTTTAAACCATCGTAAACAGCGATTTCGCCTAGTTCGTCTTCGATGCGTAATAATTGGTTGTATTTCGCAATACGGTCAGTACGACTCATAGAACCAGTTTTGATTTGGCCAGCGTTAGTTGCAACTGCGATGTCAGCGATTGTAGCATCTTCAGTTTCACCAGAACGGTGAGATACAACTGCTGTGTAACCAGCACGTTTAGCCATTTCGATTGCTTCGAAAGTTTCAGTTAAAGTACCGATTTGGTTAACTTTAATTAAGATTGAATTAGAGATACCTTTTTCGATACCTTCAGCAAGTTTTTGAGTGTTAGTTACGAATAAGTCGTCACCAACTAATTGAACTTTTTTACCAAGACGGTCAGTTAATAACTTGTGGCCATCCCAGTCGTTTTCGTCTAAACCATCTTCAATAGAGATGATTGGGAAGTTATTGCAAAGATCTTCGTAGAAATCAACCATTTCTGCAGAAGTCATGCTGCGACCTTCACCTGTAAGATCATATTTACCAGTTTCTTTGTTGTAGAACTCAGAAGAAGCAACGTCCATTCCTAAGAATACGTTTTCGCCAGCTTTGTAACCAGCTTTTTCGATTGCTTCGATGATTACTTCTAATGCTTCACGGTTAGAACCAAGGTTTGGAGCGAATCCACCTTCGTCACCTACTGCTGTGTTAAGACCTTTGTCATGTAATACAGCTTTTAATGCATGGAATACTTCAGCACCCATACGGATTGCTTCTTTGAATGTTGGAGCACCAACTGGTAAGATCATGAACTCTTGGAAGTCTACGTTGTTGTCAGCGTGAGAACCACCGTTGATGATGTTCATCATTGGAGTTGGTAATTGTTTTGCATTGAATCCACCAAGGTAACGGTATAATGGAAGACCTACATAGTCAGCTGCTGCATGAGCTACTGCCATAGATACACCAAGGATAGCGTTAGCGCCTAATTTACCTTTGTTTGGAGTGCCGTCTAATTCGATCATAGCACGGTCGATTCCAGCTTGGTCAGTTACATCGAAACCAACGATTTCTGGAGCGATAACTTCGTTTACGTTATTTACTGCGTTAAGAACACCTTTACCAAGGTAACGAGATTTGTCACCGTCACGTAATTCTACTGCTTCGTATTCACCAGTAGATGCACCACTTGGTACTAATGCGCGTCCGAATGCGCCGCTTTCTGTATATACTTCAACTTCTACAGTTGGGTTACCACGAGAGTCTAAAACTTCACGAGCATAAATATCAATAATTGCTGGCATATTATTTCTCTCCTTTTATATGTGTAATTATTTAATAATTGTTTTACCTGTCATTTCTTTTGGCTGTTCAACGCCAAGAAGTGTAAGCATTGTTGGAGCGATATCTCCCAAAACACCGCCTTCACGAAGCTCAATACCTTCTTTTGTAACGATGAAAGGAACCGGGTTCGTTGTATGAGCTGTCATTGGTGTGCCTTCTGGAGTTAACTCCTCATCAGCATTACCATGGTCAGCAGTAATAAGTGCTACACCATCTTTTGCAAGAATTGCTTCTACAACTTTTCCTAAACATTCGTCAGTTGCTTCTACTGCTTTAATTGTTGGTTCCATCATCCCAGAATGGCCAACCATATCACAGTTTGCAAAGTTTAGAATGATAACATCATGTTTATCATTTTCAATTTCATTTACAAGAGCATCTGTTACTTCATAAATGCTCATTTCTGGTTTCAAGTCGTATGTTGCGACTTTTGGTGAGTTAATTAAGATACGCTCTTCTCCTGGGAATTCAGCCTCACGACCACCGCTAAAGAAGAATGTAACGTGCGGATACTTTTCAGTTTCCGCAATGCGAAGTTGTTTTAATCCCGCTTGTGAAACAACTTCACCTAACGTATTATCCAAGTTCATTGGCTTGAATGCTACATAACCTTTTACCGTTTCACTAAAGTGTGTCATACAAACGAATTCTGGAGTGTGAGGTACTTTTTCACCACGATCGAACTCACGGAAGTCTTCGTTTGTAAATACACGCGCAATTTGAATTGCACGGTCTGGACGGAAATTGTAGAAGATGATTGCATCATCATCATTGATTGTTGCAATTGGCGTTTCATCTTCATTTACCATTACAGACGGCAATACGAATTCATCGTAGATACCATTTGCGTATGAGTCATCCACACACTCATATGCTGTTTTGTAAGTAGGGCCTTCGCCGTTCACCATGGCACGGTAACATTTTTCAACGCGATCCCAACGCTTGTCACGGTCCATGGAGTAGTAACGACCGGAGATTGTCGCGAACTGTCCTACTCCTGTTTCTTTAATCACTTCATTTGTTGCATCGATATAACCTTTTGCTGTTTGCGGACCAACATCGCGGCCATCTAAGAACGCATGGATATATACTTTCTCCACGCCTTCTTTTGCAGCTAAGCGAAGAAGAGCAAACATATGGTCAATGTGACTATGCACACCGCCATCAGAAAGTAAACCGAATAAATGAAGAGCTGTACCTTTTTCCTTCACGTGTTTCATTGCATTTTGAATCGTTTCGTTCTTATCGAACTCACCTTCACGAATTGCAACATTAACACGAGTTAAGCTTTGGTATACAACGCGGCCGGCACCAATATTTAAGTGACCTACCTCAGAGTTACCCATTTGACCTTTTGGAAGACCTACCGCCTCACCGCACGCTGTAAGTGTTGTGTGAGGGAACTTGTTCCAGTAGCCGTCGAAATTAGGTTTCTTAGCTTGTGCTACAGCATTCCCGTATGTTTCTTCACGTAAACCGAAACCGTCAAGAATGATTAAAGCTGTTGGCTTTCTCATTTTACCGCCTCCAAAAGACCTAAGAAGGACGCAGGCTCTAAGCTTGCACCGCCAACTAAAGCACCATCGATATCAGATTGTGCCATGTATTCTTTAATGTTTTCAGGTTTTACGCTGCCGCCGTATTGAATACGAACTGCTTCTGCAGCTTCCGGAGAAACAGCTTCAGCAACAACTTTACGGATGTGCGCACATACTTCGTTTGCATCTTGTGCAGAAGAAGATTTACCTGTACCGATTGCCCAAATTGGCTCATATGCGATAACAGTTACTTTCACTTGCTCTTCTGTTAATCCTACAAGTGCTTTTTTTACTTGATCCCCTACAAGATCAAATGTTTTTCCGCTTTCGCGCTCTTCTAACGTTTCACCACAGCAAACGATTGGTGTTAAACCATGTTCAAATGCTGCTAACGTCTTTTTATTTACTGTTTCGTCTGTTTCAGCAAACATTTCACGACGCTCAGAGTGGCCTAAAATTACATAGCCTACTTTTAAATCGCTAAGTGCTACTGGGCTAATTTCGCCAGTGAATGCACCATTTTTTTCGAAGTGCATGTTTTGTGCACCTACTTGTAAATCAGTTCCTTGCGTTGCTGCTACAAGACGCTCTAAGAAAAGAGCTGGAGAGCAAACAACCGCATCAACAGCTGTACTAGCTGGGATTTGACCTTTTACTTCCTCTACGAAGCTAACCGCTTCAGATAGAGTTTTATTCATTTTCCAGTTACCTGCGATAATTGGTTTACGCATGCTTTGCACCGTCCTTTTTCTTGGCTGCTAATTATTTGTCGTTAAGACAAACTACACCTGGAAGTTCTTTACCTTCCATAAATTCTAATGACGCACCGCCGCCAGTAGAAATGTGGCTCATTTTATCAGCCATACCGAATTTTTCAACAGCTGCTGCAGAGTCACCACCGCCGATAACAGAGTATGTACCTTCTGCATCTGCTAATGCTTGTCCTACCGCTTTTGTACCTTCTGCAAATGGAGCCATTTCGAACACGCCCATTGGTCCGTTCCATACAACAAGCTTAGAGTTTTTAATTACATCTGCATAAATTGCGCTTGTTTTTGGTCCGATATCCAATCCTTCCCAAGTAGCAGGAATAGAATCGATATCTACAACTTGTCGGTTTGCAGTTTCAGAGAAATCATCTGCAACTACGCAATCAACTGGCATATAGAAGTTTACACCTTTTTCTTTTGCTAGTTGCATAAACTCTTTTGCTAATTCAATTTTGTCATCTTCACATAGAGACTGTCCGATTTCGTGACCTAATGCTTTTACAAATGTATAAGCAAGTCCGCCGCCAATGATTAAGTTATCAACTTTATCAAGCAGATGACGAATTACACCGATTTTATCTTTTACTTTCGCACCACCGATGATTGCTGTGAATGGACGATCAGGATTAGAAAGCGCTTTACCTAGTACATCTAACTCTTTTTCCATTAAGAAACCTGATACTGCTGGTAAGTAATCTGCAATACCTGCAGTAGAAGCATGAGCACGGTGAGCTGCACCGAATGCATCGTTTACGAAAATATCAGCAAGAGCTGCAAATTCTTTCGCAAGTTCTGCATCGTTCTTTTCTTCGCCCGCATAGAAACGTACGTTTTCAAGAACTAATACGTCGCCTTCGTTCATTGCTGCAACCATTTCTTGTACAGCAGGTCCGAATGCTTCGTCAGCCTTTTTCACGTCTTTACCAAGAAGCTCTCCTAAACGTACTGCTACTGGAGTTAGACGCATTTCTTCTACTACTTGTCCTTTTGGACGACCTAAATGGCTCGCTAAAATCACTTTCGCACCTTGCTCTACTAAATATTGAATTGTAGGAAGAGCTGCACGAATACGAGTCTCGTCTGTAATTTTGCCTTCTTTCATAGGTACGTTGAAGTCAACGCGGCAAAATACTCGTTTACCCTTTAAATCTACGTCACGAATTGATTTTTTATTCATTGGATTTCCCTCCGACTAGTTAGGATTGACAAAACCCATTCAAAAGCTTATCACATTTGCTTAGAAAACGAAAGAAGAGAGAGGGAACAAACCCTCTCCCTCGTTTTGTCATTGGTAAATTTATAAGCTTTATGAATTAAAGACCTTTAGCAGCCATGTAAGCAGCTAAGTCTACTACGCGGTTAGAGTAACCAGTTTCGTTATCGTACCAAGAAAGTACTTTAACCATGTTACCTTCCATAGTCATTGTAGATAATGCATCGATTGTAGAAGAGCTTGTGCATCCGTTATAGTCGATAGATACTAATGGCTCTTCGCTGTATCCAAGGATACCTTTTAATTCGCCTTCAGCAGCTGCTTTGAATGCTGCGTTTACTTCTTCAACTGTTACTTCTTTGTCAAGTTCAACAACTAAGTCAACAAGAGATACGTTAGCAGTTGGAACACGTACTGCGCCACCGTTTAATTTACCTTTAAGTTCTGGTAATACTAATGCTACTGCTTTAGCTGCACCAGTTGTAGTTGGGATCATGCTCATTGCTGCTGCACGTGCACGACGTAAATCTTTATGTGGTAAGTCTAAGATTTGTTGGTCATTAGTGTAAGAGTGAATTGTTGTCATCATACCGCGTTTTACGCCGAATTTTTCGTTTAATACTTTAGCAAATGGAGCTAAGCAGTTTGTAGTACAAGAAGCGTTAGATACTACATTGTGGTTAGCTGCATCGTATTGCTCGTGGTTAACACCCATAACGATTGTGATATCTTCGTCAGAAGCTGGTGCAGAGATGATAACTTTTTTAACAGATCCACCTAAGTGTTTCTCAGCGTCTGCTTTTTTAGTGAAGCGGCCAGTAGATTCTACTACGATCTCTACTCCGTAGTCGCTCCATGGTAATTGAGCTGGGTCACGCTCAGCGATAACTTTAATTTCTTTACCGTTAACAACGATGCTGTCGCCGTTAGCAGATACTTCTGCATTTACTGCTCCGTGAACAGAATCATATTTTAAAAGATGTGCTAATGTTTTAGCATCTGTTAAGTCGTTGATTGCTACTACTTCTACCTCAGAGTTGTTAAGAGCTGCGCGGAATACCATACGTCCGATACGGCCAAATCCATTAATACCAATTTTAACTGTCATTTGAATTTCCTCCTTGGGGGATGTATATTAAGGGTTATTTACCCTTTACTAACTCTTTTGCTGCACCTTCATCTGTGATGAGTAATGAAGTGTGCCCTTGCTTAATTACTGCTTGAATCGCTTTCGCTTTTGATGAACCTCCAGCAACTGCAACGACATGAGATACATGTTGTAAATCTTCAAGCTGCATGCCGACCGTTTGTACTTTATGAACGACCTCACCTTGTTCATTAAAGTAATACCCAAACGCTTCACCGACTGCCTGCATTTCTTTAATTTTCATCCAATCTGCTTCTAAAGTACTTCGTCTACGCGCCATCGTTAAGGCATCACCAATTCCGTGAATGACAATATTGGAAGATCGAATCAACTCAAGAATTTCTTTCACAGAAGGTTCAGTCACAATGGACGCATATGCTTCGCTACTCACATGATCGGGAACATACAATAAGCGATAGTTGCTCATCGTATTTTGTGCCATTTTCGCACAGATTGTGTTCGCTTCTAGCTCAACACTCTCTCCTATTCCACCGCGTGCTGGGACAAATAGTGTATGTAGATCCCTGCAATCCAATTGCATCATATCAGCTACGGCAGCTATTGTTGTTCCTCCGGTCACAGCAACGATATTATTCGCTGTCAGACGATCTTTTATACAAGCAACACAAGCGCGGCCCATCTCGAGCTTGACCCAAGGTGATTCATCACTATCACCAGGGACAACGAAAACTTCATCCAATTCCAATGTTTCCTTAAGCTGTTTTTCCAAAACCTTTAAGCCGGAAATTTCTTTCATAAAGTCTTCCAAAGCAAGAACAACAGCTGTTCCTTCTTCTGTTAATGTCATTCCAGAAGAGGCGACGTGAACCAAGTTCTCTTCTTTCAAAACTTGTACTTCACTTCGTAATACTCGTTCTGTCATACCGAGACTTGCAGATAAGTTTCTTCTACCAATAGGTTGTGTTAACCGAATGTACTGAAGAATTTGCATTCTTGTTTGCATAACAGGTAGCAGATCAGGTAATAATTTTTTCGTATACTGAATCCATGAGCGCATCATATTGTATCTCCTCACCACATTGGTTCATTCTCTATATGGTCATTATATGTCCCGTAGTGACAAATTGTGTCCCACATAGGGTAAAAAAATAATCCCTGCTACGGATATTATTGTAACAGGAGATCCAAAGTTATTCAACTCTTATTGCGCGAATTATGCTGTTTATTATGACATCTTTGTGAATGATTCCATATTCTACCTCTTTTCCCTCAATTTCAACGACAGGAATCATAAGATGATATTTCTCTAACAGCTGCTCATCCTCGTAAATATTTATTTCCTTTAGATCAAATACATATTCAGTTTTCAGCTCTTGCAGAAGTTGTTTCGCCTTCTGACAAAGACCACATTCTTCTTTTGTATATAGAATAACCTCCATGTTCATCACCTATACAATCGTTTTTCGCAGCGAAGACGCCGGAATGTTTAACTGCTCTCGATATTTCGCTACCGTTCTGCGCGAAATAACAATTTCATGTTCTTCCTCTAACATTTTTGAAATCTTTTGATCCGAAAGTGGTTTTTTCTTATCTTCTTTTCCTACAAACTCTTGAATAAGCTGCTTCACTCTCTTTGTTGAAATTGCTTCATCCTCTGTCGTTGCTACTGCATTACTAAAGAATGATTTCATCTCAAATAAACCATATGGTGTTTGCACATATTTATTACGCGTCGCACGGCTGATTGTTGACTCATGGACACCTAATATCTCAGCCACCTCTTTTAATGCGAGCGGCTTTAAATATTGAGGGCCATCCATAAAAAAGTCACGCTGCTTTTCAATAATTACTTCCATTACTCTAAGAAGCGTTTGTTTTCTTTGTTTTAAACTGCGCATAATCCATTGTACATGCTGATATTTTTCAGACACATAAGAAGCGACGTCTCTTTCACTATTATGAAGGAGTTCACTATACCCTGAATGAATTTCGATCTTCGGCATATTACGTTCATTCATTTGGATTATCAAACGATTATCTTCTTTTTTCACCGCCATATCAGGAACAATGTACATTGGTTTTTCCGAAGAAAAAGCCAACCCTGGTTTCGGCTGCAGCGATGTAATAACATGAACAGCTTCTTGCAATTCTTCCGTACTACATTTCAGCACGTTTCCTAATTTGCGCCAATCTTTCTTTACAAAATATGCAAAATATTCATCTACAATCATTTCTGCTAATGTACTTCTTCTTTGTAAGCGCTTTAATTGAATGAATAAACATTCCTGAATATTTCTTGCAGCTACCCCTGCTGGCTCTAATGATTGAACGAGCTCCATACAGCTATTAATTTCTTCTACACATACCGATAATAACGCTGCTAATTCCTCATTTGTTTCTTGTAAATACCCGTTCTCATCCACATTTAAAATAATGAATGAGGCAATTTTTCTTTGTTCTTCATCTATTTTATAATACTGCAATTGATTGACTAAATGTTGTTGAATCGTTGTTGAATCGACACTATAAATTTCCATTTGATTCTCTGTTTGTTTACTTGTTGTTTTACTCTTTTTCTTCTCCCTGTCAAATCCCCCCAACTCGATAAGGGGATTCTCCAGCGATTGCTCATACAAAAATTCCGTTAATTCCTGCACATTGTACTGGAGCATTGTAATCGCTTGCCTTAACTCTTGCGTCATTGCCAAACGTAAACTTTGTTCTTGTAAAAGACTTGCCTTCACCCTAATCTCCCCCTCACTTCTATTGTACAATAAGTTTCTAAAAAGGAGAATCCTTACAAAATACCAACATCCATATATTATTACTTCATATGTATTAATTAGGTTTATATATTACAACCAAAAAATAGGCGATATCGAAAGAAAATACTACTAAAATTTTTAAAAATAGCTATAAAATTTATACCACGTACTAATAGTAACTCCTATTTTTAGAAATAACAATTAAAAAGAGTAGTTTAAGTAT
>NZ_NUQE01000033.1:0-16823 GCF_002582035.1 Bacillus pseudomycoides | reverse complement strand
ATACTTAAACTACTCTTTTTCTCCTGTATATTCTGGTAAGACTTTATATACAAAATAATAAAAAACCCTAACTTCAAAATTGAAGTTAGGGTTTTTTTACGCGCCCAGAGGGATTCGAACCCCCGGCAGACGTGGTACCGGAAACCACCGCTCTATCCAACTGAGCTATGGGCGCATGAAATATATAATAATATCAAAGGATTGCCTTGTGCTTACAATCTAAAAAGACACTTTGACAATACTTCGCGTAATGTTTATTATACGATATCTTCGTTTTGGAAGCAATTACTTCTTATATTATACATGAATGCCAGGATGAAGAAAGACCGTAAAAAAACCGTCCCAAAATTCAGGACGGTACATATACGTCTTCAACATATTTCTTTGAATGCTACCAAATGGTATTTCAAATCTTTCTTTCACCTAACAGGCGATACCTTCCACTCACGGAAGTTTCACTTTATTTATGCAAATGATACGGAACCGTTGTAATTACGATATCTTTATGACGAATAAACCACATGCGTAAAAGAAGTGCACTCTGGTTATGTAATATATGATGCCACCATTTGTGCGCAATGAACTGAGGAATAATAATATGAATGTGTCCCCCGCCCTTAGCTGCTTGTTTCGCCTCTATTGTTTTAATAAGACGATTCAATGGTTCAAGAAGAGAACGATATTTACTGCGAAGAACGACTAGTCTACAAGGTGTTCCCCACTCTTTCCACTTCTTCTCCATTTTATCTATAGATTGCTCATCGAAACCAACGTATACAGCAATCGGATCAACATCTAAACTTTTCGCAAAGGAAAGCGTATTGTTCACAACGCGATGAACGCCTGACACTAAAACAAGAGTGACGATATTGCTTGCTTCCGGACGTATACTTTGCGTATCAATGCGCAGTTCTCTTGCAACATCTTCATAATGCTTATGAATAGCCATTGAGATAAAAATAATAATAGGCAATACAACTAATACAACCCAAGCGCCGCCTGTAAATTTTGTAACAGCAAAAATAACAGCAACTATTGATGTGATAACAGCACCAACTGTATTAATCGTAAGCTTAATTTTCCAATGTGGTCCTTTTACTCGTTTCCAGCGGCGCATCAAACCAATTTGCGCTACTGTAAATGAAAGGAAAACACCAATTGCGTACAATGGAATTAAAGCATTCGTATGCGCATGAAACGAGATAATCAAAATACATGCCAATGATGCTAATACAATGATTCCGTTTGAATACCCTAAACGGTCTCCGCGATTTGTCAAACTTCGAGGCAAAAATCCATCTGCTGCTACAATTGCAGCAAGCTGAGAAAATCCTGTAAATGTAGAATTTGCCGCTAAAATCAAAACAATAAACGTAAACCATATAATAAGTTGATATAAAATTCCGTGTCCAAAATACATGCCAGTCAACTGAGACAACATCGTATTGTGCGGATCTGGCGTAATCCCCTTCACATACAGGTGATACGAAAATCCTAACAGTGTCACAGCTGTGATTGTGCCTAAAGCAATATACGTTTTAATTGCATTTTTTTGTTGTGGTTCTCTAAAAATAGGAACTGCATTCGAAATTGTCTCAATTCCTGTAAGCGCCGAACAAGCTGAGCTGAATGCTTTCAAAATCAATAAAGTTGTTAATCCCTCTGGAACCGTTCCAAAGGACGGTGTAGTTGATTGTGTAAATCCGTGATGAAATTCATCAAAAAAGCCGGTAAAAATTAAAATTAACATACAAACCATAAAACCGAATGTCGGCCAAGCAAAAACGCGGGCTGATTCTGCTACTCCTCGCAAGTTCACAAGTACTAAGAGAATAACACATAAAATTGCCAAAATCGTTTCATAAGGAGTAACTACAGGATAAGCAGATGAAATCGCTTCTATAGCTGCAGATACAGATACAGCCACGGTCAAAACGTAATCAACGAGCAACGAACTAGAAGCAATTAGAGAAACCCATCGCTGTTTGAAATTATCTTTTGCAATGGCATATGCTCCCCCGCCGTTTGGATATGCCAAAATCCCCATAATATACGATACAATCAAAATCGCCAAAAGAACGATAGTAGAAATTGTAATAGGTAAAATCAACCATTTCGCATCAGGACCAAGCCCTGCAAGCTCTGTCATTCCTGATTCAGGTCCATATGCAACGGATGAATACAAATCCGCTGAGAGAATAGGAAGTGCAATTAACCAAAATAATTTGTTATGTTGCGCATGAAGCTCTGATGTTCGCATAGGACGACCAATTAAAAATCGCTTCACACTACTGAAGTTACTTGCAGAAAACCAAATTGCAACTAATGCTAGTATGATTAATACTGCTTCCAACCATCTAACGAAAGTATGATGATCCATAACTTTTTCTCCTTTTAATTGCTATTTTTTATTCTCCTTATTTTAATGGATACATAATATTTTGAACAACAAAATATTAACTATGTAGTTTTCGAAAATATCCACAATAGAAAATCTACAATCAACAGTTAGAAATGTATTATATATCATACGAAAAAACCGCTAGCTTCATGCTAACGGGCTGCATAAAGTGAAACTTCCATCAGTGGGGGGTTTCTTCCCCCACTGATGGTTAGTTGAACCAATCAGGCGCATGCCAGCAGTTATCCCCCACCTATCTTCTTCACTCTTCTCTGAATCTTGAGGTGGGGGTCTTACTGCCCGTTAATGCGGGATGAATGGTGGATAGAAAAACTAAATTATCCCACTCCTATATTGTTTAATATCTCCTCCATCATTATGAAGTCTCTCCAACAAAATGCGAATTTCGTACGTTAAGAAGTTACCATAAACGAACGTTTGTCGAAAGAATGATTAGAAGTACAATTCTCTGACAGGATGACCTTTCTAGTCTATGACAGAATCATGAACAAAACTTAAGGGGATAATCAAGTAAGAAAAAACATTTAACTTAACACCAAAAGGTGTTACAATCAATTCCGACACCAAAAGGTGTCATATTGAAATTTGGAGGAATAGTTATGCAAACAAATAAAATTTCACCAGAAATCCGTAAAACGGTTGTAATTAATGCACCAATTGAAAAAGTATGGAAAGCTGTCTCAACATCAGAAGGTATTGCTTCATGGTGGATGCCAAGTACTTTTGAAGCTATTGTAGGACATGATTTCATACTTCATGCAGGTCAATATGGTGATTCTCCTTGTAAAGTAACAGAAATTGTCCCTCAAAATCGTGTCGCTTTTGACTGGGGTAAAGACTGGCATCTTACTTTTGATTTAAAAGAATTAGAAGATGGAAAAACAGAATTCACATTAATTCATTCTGGCTGGGATGCAGAAAAAGTTACAGAGTTTGGACAACCTCACTCAGTCGTTCAAGGCTTTATGAACGGCGGATGGGAAAAAATCGTCAAAGAAACTCTTCCTACAAAAATCGAGGCTTAAATTGGTTACATCTCCATCCAATTATGATATTTTTCAAGCAATCGCTGATCCTACTCGCAGAAAGTTACTAAAATTGCTTGCTGAAAAAGAAATGTCTATTACTGCAATTACAGAACATTTTCCAATAACTCGTACTGCAGTTAACAAACATTTGCATGTTCTTTCTTCTGCAGGTCTGGTCAGTAGTCAGAAAATCGGACGAGAAACTCGGTACAAACTTCAGCCAGAACCTCTTGTCGAATTAAAACAATGGCTTTTCTTCTTTGAACAATATTGGGATGAAAGATTATCTGCTCTTAAAAAATTTATAGAGGCCGATAACGATTAGCGATAAAGAACGAGATGCGTAGTTATACGCTCTCGTTTTTTTATTTTGTTATCGATAGTAAGTCACCTTTTAATGGAATAAAAGAGAATGGTACGGTGAATCCCCTGGTATTATAGAGTTTTTAATGGTTGCTAATGTTTTTGATTCCATTGCTACACAGACTTATTGTTGATACCTCTCATTCTGTACACTCTCTTCGTCTTTTACAAACATAAAAAGACCCTAATTCCCTACTTAGCATATAGCATACGCGAAATGTTAGTGCCCCCCTTATTCATGCTAATAACTTTCTCTTATTTTTAAAATTAAATATGACGCGCTTTCAAGAAACCTAAAATTGGTAATTATATTTCCGCCCCCATTCACAAATTCTAATGATTGAAATCAAATTCAACCAGAGGAGGAATTACATTATGACTGTAATTGCAAAACTTAAACAAACTGTTTCAGGATTAAAAAGTGCACAAGCAAGCTTAGAAGGATTTGCTCTTGATACTGATAACCAACAAGCGAAGCAAATATTTCAAAGTGCAGCTCAACAAACGCAAACAATTATTGAGTCTTTAACTCCACGTGTTCAAGAAGTAGAACAAGAAGAACCTCAATATACACAGCAATAACAACATAAGGAAAACTGGTCATTCACAAGCTAGCATACTGCCAAAAACAGAATGATCCTTATTAATGCCTACAAATACTCTTTACACATAGGCTAACTCATTATTATATGTATACTTTCTGATTAGCTGAAAAAAGGGTGATACAATATCATCCTTTTTTCAACTCAAATTACATAAAGCAATAGAAATGGAATGATACCATGCGAAAATTCGGAACAATCTCCTTGTTATTCCTTCTCTTATTCAGTTTCCTATGCGGATGTCACAGTCCATTAGATAAAAAAGATAAACAAGAATCAGCACCAAAAACAGATAAAACTGATACAACAGATAAAAATGATACAAAGTTAACAAAGGTCAACATGGAATATAGTGATCAATCGATAGCGAATGAAGCAAAAAATAAGATTCTTGCCATGGATGAAATACTTGAAGTAAAAGCTGTTAATTTCAATAACGAACTTTACGTAGCAGTGAAACCAAAGCACAATGAACGCTTTCAACTAAAGAAATTACGAAAGGAAATAAAACAAACATTAAAAAAGATGTATCCTAACTCAAAAATTTATGTAAGTACGGATAAAAAAATTTTCATGTTACTCGATAAGTTAGATACCCAGATTAAAAATAAAGAAGTAGATAAAGAAGAAGTAAAAAAACAACTAAAAGTAGTAAAAGAAGAAATGCATTCCGATACGTAATGATACTTTTCAAAACAGAAAAGGAAGGATTCATATGTCAAAGAGAAACAAAGATTTAACACCAGTACAGCAAGAGTATAAACAATTTGAAAAGCAGCGGGAACCGAAACGGCCTGTTCTGAAAAATTGTATAAAAGCTTTTTTTGTCGGCGGGTTTATTTGCTTAATCGGTCAACTTATTTCTACGTTTTATATTACGTATTTCGATTTCACTGAAAGGTCAGCAGGTAATCCAACTGTAGCTACAATGATTTTTATTTCCATGCTCCTAACAGGCTTTGGTGTGTACGATCGATTAGCTCAGTTTGGCGGGGCTGGTACAGCTGTTCCTGTTACCGGCTTTGGAAATTCAGTCATCGCAGCTTGTATTGAACATCGTACAGAAGGCTTTGTTCTTGGAGTAGGCGGGAATATGTTTAAGTTAGCAGGATCCGTTATTTTATTTGGTGTATTTTCCGCTTTTGTCATCGCACTTATTAGAACCATTTTCTTTCAATGGGGAGGTTTTTAAATGTTACAAGGTCACCGAACATGGGTATTTGAAAATAAACCTGTAATTATATCAACTGGTGTCATTGGTGGACCATTTGAGGCGAACGGAAACATCCCTGAAGATTTCGATACATTACACGATAATTTATGGTTAGGACAAGACTCCTATGAAAAAGCACATCGCATTTTATTTGAAGAAGCTTGCAGCAGGGCAACGGAAAAAGCAAAGCTGCGTAAAGAAGATATTCAATTTATCCTAGCAGGAGATCTTATTAATCAAATCACTCCCTCAAGTTTTGCTTCCCGAACACTCGGCGCTCCTTATCTTGGATTGTTTGGAGCTTGTTCTACTTCAATGGAAGGCCTTGCTTTAGGGGCAAGTATTGTAAATGGAAAAGGGGCGAAGTATTTATTAACAGGAGCTTCTAGCCATAATACCGCTGTTGAAAAACAATTCCGATATCCAACTGAATATGGAGGACAAAAGCCCCCTACCGCTCAGTGGACAGTAACCGGAGCAGGGGCTGCCTTATTAAGCGACCAAGGAGACGGTCCTTGCGTTACATCAGCAACAATTGGAAGAGTCATTGATATGGGGTTATCAGATCCATTTAATATGGGAGGTGCCATGGCCCCCGCTGCCGTCGATACAATAGAAGCGCATTTAAGAGAACGGCAAATTGATGCATCCTACTATGATTTAATCGTAACAGGCGATCTCGGTCATATAGGGCGCGAAATTGCCTTTGATTTACTGCGTAAGCAGGGAACATCTATAACAAACGAACAGTTTCAAGATTGCGGATTACTCATTTATAGGGACGATCAACCGATTTTAGCAGGAGCGAGCGGTCCAGGCTGTTCAGCTACTGTCGTGTATGGGCATTTATTAAACCGCATGAAGAAAGGGGAATTCAGCAAAATGCTCGTAGTCGCTACCGGCGCTTTACTTTCCCCATTAACTTTCCAGCAGCAAGAAACAATTCCATGCATCGCCCATGCAGTATCCATTGAAGTTGGAGGTGTACAATAAATGATCTTTTTTTGGGCTTTCGTAATTGGCGGCATCATTTGTGTGATTGGTCAAATTATGTTTGATGTCTTTAAACTTACCCCCGCTCACACAATGTCAACGCTTGTTGTCATTGGTGCCATATTAGACGGATTCAATTTGTATGAGCCATTAATTGATTTTGCCGGGGCCGGTGCAACAGTACCTATTACAAGCTTCGGTAACGCCCTTGTTCACGGCGCGCTGGCAGAAGCAGCTGAGCATGGCATCATTGGAGTTATAACAGGAATGTTTACAGTAACAAGCGCCGGTGTATCCGCCGCGATTATCTTCGGCTTTATCGGAGCTTTATTATTTAAACCAAAAGGATAAGAGGTGTTCTTATGACCGTTGTTGCTAGTGTAAAAACATGCCTTGCCAGTTTGAAAGGCGCACAGGCAAGTTTAAGTACACTTTCACAAAACGCTGCTGAAGAAGAAACGAAACGCGTTTTTCACGAATGCATGCTAGAAATGGATAGTGTAATCGCTGATTTACAAAGACGAGTTTCAACATTAGAACGAGAAGAACCACAATATAAAGGATTTTAAGAAGACTGGAGGGACTTTATATGTCTACCATTCACATACCAGAATGGCCACTTGTCATTATACGTTCTTTATGTGTCTTAATTGTTTTATTCGCCATTACAAAATGGCTTGGCAAAAGACAAATCTCTCAACTTTCCTTTTTTGAATACATAGCCGGTATGACGATTGGTGATATCGCTGCAGAAGTATCGACAGGGTTGGAACAAAACTTCTTCCACGGTATTTCTAGTATGCTGGTTTTTGCTATCATACCTTTTTTCGCAGGACTGATTTCCTTAAAAAATAAGACAGTACGAGATTTCTTTGAAGGTAAATCCACTATTTTTATAAAAGATGGCAAAGTACTCGAAGATAATTTAAAAAAGGAAAAATATACGAGCGACGAACTACTAGAGCTTCTTAGAAAAAAAGATGTATTTAACATATCCGATGTTGAATTTGCTGTGCTAGAACCAAGCGGGGAGTTAAACGTTTTATTAAAGAAAGACAAACAACCACTAACTGCTAAAGACATCGGAATAAAATTACCAAATGAGAAAGAAACACACACAGTCATTATGGATGGAAATATAATAGATGAACCTCTTTCAGCTAGCGGACATAACCGCGCTTGGCTTCGCACTGAACTCGAAAAAACTGGGGTTGCACTAGATAATGTTTTCATCGGACAAGTCGATTCTTACGGACAACTAACTGTCGATATATACAACGATAAAATCCAAATGCCTTCTCCTCAAGACAAGCCGTTATTACTCGCTTCCTTGAAGAAGTGTCATGCTGATCTCGAGCTATTTTCTTTAGAAACGAAATCAAATGCTGCTAGCAGCATGTATGTAAAGAATGCAAAGAAAATAGAAGAAATTTTAAATAAGGTAACGTATTTACTTAAAGAGTAGTACAAAAAAGAACGCTTATATATGTAATGGCGTTCTTTTTTCATGTAGCAGTCTTTCTCCATGTTTGATATGTTTAAATTCATACAATTCGGTTATGATGATGAAGGTAAAGAAGAAGGGAATTTCTTATCAGTAGCGAATTAACATCATACACATACATATTTTTTAAACTGAAGTGGTTTCGTTTGACCTTTATTGACCATAATTGTATTATAAAACTAACAAATGTGTTAAAGGAGGAAGTTACACATGAATTTAATACCTACAGTTATCGAACAAACAAATCGCGGGGAACGTGCTTACGACATTTACTCTCGTTTATTAAAAGACCGCATCATTATGCTTGGTAGCGCAATTGATGACAACGTAGCAAACTCAATCGTTTCTCAGCTTTTATTCTTAGAATCACAAGACCCAGAAAAAGATATTCATATATATATCAACAGTCCTGGTGGCTCTATTACAGCAGGTATGGCAATTTACGATACAATGCAATTCATTAAACCAAAGGTATCTACAATTTGCATCGGTATGGCTGCATCTATGGGGGCTTTCCTACTTGCTGCTGGTGAAAAAGGAAAACGTTTTGCTCTTCCAAACAGTGAAGTTATGATTCACCAACCACTTGGCGGTGCACAAGGACAAGCGACAGAAATCGAAATCGCTGCAAAGCGCATCCTATTCTTACGTGATAAATTAAACAAAATTCTTTCTGAACGTACAGGTCAAGATTTAGAAGTAATCGAGCGCGACACAGAGCGCGACAACTTCATGACAGCAGATAAAGCACTAGAATACGGCTTAATCGACAAAATCTTCACAAACCGCTAAAAAATAAAAGCGAAAGCAGCTCGTTCAGAATCGTAGGGCGTTGGAGCTCCTGACAGAGAAGTGCTTTTCACTTCGTCCGAGGGGGCGAAACGACCNNAGATTCTAGCCGCTGGAGCTGAATCATAAGAATAGCGGACTACAAAAAAGCTATCGCACATTCGCGATAGCTTTTTTTCATTGTTCTTTTTGCACATAAGCAACAAGTGCCTCTAATGCTACTGTTTCGTCTGATCCTTCTGCAGTGATTGTAACTTTACATCCAGAACCAATCGCTAAGCTCATAATCCCCATAATGCTCTTAGCATTAACTGTTTTTCCGTCTTTCTCCATAAAAATATCGGCTTGAAAACGATTTGCTTCTTGTACAAACAACGCTGCCGGACGTGCTTGCAATCCAGCTTTCAGCAACACCTCTACCTGTTTTTGAACCACAGCCCCATTCCCCTTTACTTTTTATTTTTTATTTTTTACAACCGCTTCTCCAGCACGTAATTTATCAGCAATATCATCGATTTTACGTAAACGATGGTTGATACCCGATTTACTAATGTTCCCCCCGGATACCATTTCCCCCAATTCTTTCAATGTAACATCTTGATAATTGATACGCAGTTCTGCGATTTCACGTAATTTATCTGGTAAAAAATCCAGACCAACTGTTTCATCAATGTAACGAATATTTTCGATTTGCCTTAAGGCTGCACCAATCGTCTTATTTAAGTTTGCTGTTTCACAGTTCACAAGACGATTTACAGAATTACGCATATCGCGCACAATGCGAATATCTTCAAACCTTAAAAGAGCATTATGAGCACCGATAATATTTAAGAACTCGGTAATCTTTTCCGCTTCCTTTAAATACGTAATATACCCTTTTCGTCTTTCTAATGTTTTACTATTTAATGCAAACTCGTTCATCAGTTCACATATCGCATCATTATGTTCTTTGTATAACGAGAAAATTTCTAAATGATATGATGATGTTTCTGGATTGTTAACAGAACCACCAGCTAAAAACGCACCGCGTAAGTATGAACGTTTACAACATTTTTTCTCAATTAATTCTTGTGAAATATCACGAATAAACGAAAAGTCTTCTCGTACAATGTGCAAATCCAATAAAATTTCACGCGCTTTCTCGACTAAACGAACGATATACACATTATTTTTCTTTAAGCGCATTTTCTTACGCACAAGCAACTCAACTGTAACGTTATATCCTTTTTTCAATAATGTATAAATCCTTCGAGCAATCGCTGCATTTTCCGTTTGAATATCAATGATTACACGGCGATTTGAAAAGGAGAGTGAACCGTTCATCCGAAGTAATGCTGATAACTCTGCCCTCTCACAGCATTCCTTCATTTGAAGCTTTGTCAGCTCTTTCTTTGTTTCTGATGCAAATGACAATCATTTCACCTCCTGACAAAATATAAAAATCATAATTATTTTCATGCCCTAAATGAATTTGTAGCGTTACCTCAAAGAAGTAACGCCTTCTACTATCAAGCCTATTCATTATTTCTTCAAGCTTACAATTTATATTAACGAATGTAAAATCGAAGCTAATTTTACTGTGTCATGACGCACAACTTGATCATCATATTTTACTAAACGATCTTTAATCAACTTAATATTATGCGCTGTAAAATGCTCCTCATCAATTGTAACCGGCTTCGACATTTCTTCTGCATAACGTCCCAATAATTCAATTGGAATTGGTTCATCGTTCACTATTGCTGTATCAATAAACGCTTCTCCAAGATGATCATGCAATGCTCTCACATGATCAAACGCTGTATATCCCATTGTTTCACCAGCTTGAGTCATTACATTACACACATACACTTTCTTCGCTTTTGCGCGAAGGACTGCATCGCCGATTTTTTTTACCATTAAATTCGGCAAAATACTTGTATACAGACTACCTGGTCCAAATACAAGTAAATCAGCTCTTTGAATTTCCATTAGTGTTTCATGAAGCGGTTCTACTTCCCCTGGTGTTAAAAATACACGGTTAATTTTTTTGCCGTAATACGGAATTTTAGATTCCCCGCTTACAATTTGCCCGTCTTCTAATTCCGCATTCAAAACAACACTTTGATTCGCAGCTGGAAGTACACGGCCTCTTACATTTAACACTTTACTTGTTTCTGTAATAGCATGAAAGAAATCGCCCGTAATAGCTGTCATTCCAGCTAACAATAAATTACCAAGCGCATGTCCTGTTAATCCTTCTCCTGAAGTAAAACGATGTTGGAATAACGCCTCGACAAGAGGCTCTACATCAGACAACGCAACAAGCACGTTGCGAATGTCTCCAGGAGGTGGGATTTTTAACTCATCACGAAGTCTCCCAGAACTTCCTCCATCATCAGCAACCGTTACAATTGCTGTAATATCAACAGGATACTTTTTTAAACCGCGCAACAAAACGGATAAACCCGTTCCGCCCCCCATAATAACGATTTTCGATTTTCTCTCTTTTTCTTCCATCGCTTAATGTCCCTTTCTCTTCTCCACATCACGATGAGACACATGAGTCGGACACTCTTGTTTCAAATGTTTCGTCAAATATTCTGCAAGCGTAACGGATCGATGCTGTCCTCCTGTACATCCAATTGCAATAACAAGTTGACTTTTTCCTTCTCGCTTATAATGTGGAAGCATAAAGGAAATAAGGTCTGTTAGCTTCTCTAGAAATTTGTGCGTTTCATTAAACTTCAGCACATAGGACGATACTTCTTCATCAAGCCCTGTTAACGGCTTCATATGTGGGATGTAGTATGGATTCGGTAAAAAACGAACATCAAATACTAAATCAGCATCAATTGGAATACCATATTTAAATCCAAATGACATCACGTTCACACGAAATGCTTGCTCACTCTCCGTTGAGAATAATTGAATAATCTTTTCTCTTAACTCTTTCGGTTTTAAGTCTGACGTATCAAGTACAATATTCGCGCGCGCCTTCATATCTGTTAATAGCGTACGCTCTGCTTCTATTCCTTTTAACGGAAGACCTGTTAGAGCAAGTGGATGTGAACGTCTTGTTTCCTTATAACGAGTTACAAGCGTACTATCTTTTGCATCTAAAAATAAAATATGAGGAATAATCCAAGTACGCTCTGTTAAATCGTCAAGCGCTCCCCATAAGTGATCAAAGAACTCTCGGCCACGCAAATCGATACCGAGCGCTACTTTATTCATTTTCCCTTTCGAATCTGCCATTAATTCAACAAACTTCGGCAACAACATGGGCGGTAAATTATCTACACAAAAATATCCTAAATCTTCAAAGCTTTGCAGGGCAACCGTTTTTCCTGCTCCAGACATTCCTGTAATAATGACCATTTTAATATCATTATGGGCGTCCATCATATCCCCCCCTTATGATTTAACTCGGATCTAATCGATACGAAAGTAATTCAAAATTTGGTGTATATACAAATGTACCGTAAATAATACCATTTCCTTTAATTAAATAATCAATAATATGATAATCTCCTGGCGCCATTGGCAGCTCATCAATCTTATCAACTGTATGCCAGCCTATTATTCCTTCTTCGCTTTGCAATTTATTTTCTCCTGCAAAATCTGTAGCTAAGAAGGAAAACATCATCCATTCAGAAACAACCTTATCTCCTTCTTGGATTACGAAAGTAAAGACACCTTTTAATGTTGGATTTTTCAAATAAATACCTGTTTCTTCGCGATATTCACGAACAACCGACTCTCTTACTGTTTCGCCGCGCTCCATCTTTCCGCCTGGAGCAACCCACCAATTTCGACGAGGCTTTTGTAATAGGAGAACTTCATTATCCTTGATTAACACACAGTTTGTCACTCTTTGCAAGCTTCTCACCTCAGCTACTTATAACAGAGAAATTCCTATTATATACTCACCTCATTATACTATCAAATACAGTTTGTAACAATGAAGGAACTTCCGGTCTCTGACAAACAAAAAAGATGATGGGACACTATTCCCATCACCATTCAGTGAAAAAATAAAGTGAAACTTTCATTCGGAGGTGCTTTTCCTCCGAATGATTAGTTGAACCAATCGGGCTCTTACAAGCAGTTCCTCTTCTTGCATTCCCATCTTTGCTTACTGCTTGTTAGAGTGGGATAAAGTGAACTTCCTTTCATGAAAACTTTTTTCATGAAAGGTTAGTTGAACCAATCAGGTGCATGCCAGCAGTTATCCCTCCCCATATTTCTTGTTTTTCTCTGAATCTTGCGGCGGGAATCTTACTGCTTCAGGGAGAGGTCTTGTACAATTATTGGTCCTCTACAATAATATACGCTGTTCTTATTGGTCCATGTACACCTACAACAAGATTCATTTCAATATCAGCACTGTTTGAGGGGCCAGAAATGAAGTTCAAGCAGGCTGGGATTTTTTCACCCTTCATATTTTGATTATGAATCATCTTTGTAGCTTGTGTTAATCTTGGCACAATCGTACTTTTCGGAACAATTGCGATATATGATTCAGGAAGAAGACTAACGTGCCTTCCTTTCATACCCTCATTAAATAAAACGACAGTTCCCGATTCAGCAAGAGTGATATCACTGAACGTAATTCCAACATCAGCTGTTTTTGCAAATTCAATACTCTCTTCTTTATGATCTAAGTCCCATTTATGAAAATGTATTTCCCCTTCATTTGTAAAAAATCTACTCAGCTCATATTCATCAAACCGGTCATCATAAGAATAAAGAACAGATCGGATATTCCATTCTTTCATAAAAGTTTGTAACGTTTCAACAAGATTCGCCTTCGTTGTTCGCTGCACTTCTGTATGAATATCTTTACATTGTTCAACTAACTTCGATATAAGTTCGTCTTGTGTTAATCCATCCAAAACGCTCAATTGCGGAGAAAAAGACCAGATCGGTTTTTCTACTTTTTCCGGACGTGCTCTTCCTAATCTCTCTGATAGTTTGGATAAAAATTCCTCACGATTTTGAATAGCCATTATTGCTCCTCCCTTGACCGTTTTTCAAACCAATCTCTAAACGGTTGCTTTTTCGGAGCCGGGAAGTCTCTTGCTTCTGTCCAAGCTTTTAACGGCCCTACCCCGCGTTCAATTTTGTCTCCCTTTATAAAAGGCTTTAATGCGTACGGAGCTGACTTCGCCGCAAGAGAGAACGACCTCGAGCTATTCGCCACTTTTTCAAAGCCCTTCATAGCCATATCCCAAGCTAAAGGAGACTTCTTCGCCTCTTCCACAATCTGTCGACGATGTCGAATTAATAATTCGTGTAAAGGTATTTTTACCGGACATGCTTCCGTACAAGCACCACAAAGGCTAGATGCATAAGGCAGGTCCTTGTACTCATCATACCCTCCTAAAAGCGGTGTCAATACAGCACCGATCGGGCCTGGATAGATTGAACCGTATGCATGTCCTCCGATATGACGATATACTGGACAGACATTAATACATGCAGCGCAACGAATACATTGAAGGACACTTTGGAATTCTGTTCCTAAAATATTGGAACGCCCATTATCAACAATCACTAAATGAAATTCCTCAGGTCCATCTGTCCCTCCAGGTTCCGTTAAGCCTGTAATATAACTTGTTAATTTTTGCCCTACAGAACTTCGGCACAGAAGTGTTACTAACACATCCAGCTCCTCCCATGTTGGGACAATCCGTTCCATCCCCATAACGGTAATTAACGTTTTCGGAATGGTCGTAACTAACCTCGCATTCCCTTCATTTGCTACAATAGAAACAGACCCGGACTCTGCAACAGCAAAATTACACCCAGTAACACCTACATCCGCTGTTAAAAAGTCATTACGCAAATATTTCCGTACAAACCTCGCCATTTTTTCAGGATCGGCTGGTCCGGTATACCCTATTTTTTCTTTAAACAACTCGCAAATACTTTCTTTATCTTTATGAAGACAAGGAACAACAATATGTGATGGCGGATCATGGTCATTAATTTGTAAAATAAATTCTGCAAGGTCCGTTTCTAGTACTTCCCCGCCAACTTCTTCAATTGCTTCATTTAGACTAATTTCTTCCGTGACCATAGATTTTGATTTCACAATTTTTTTCGCGTTTTTCTTTTTTATAATCCCTTTTACATATTCCCTTGCCTCTTCAGCAGTCTCTGCGAAATAAACAACGCCCCCGTTTTTCTCAACATTTTCACTAAGTTGATATAAATAATAATCAAGATTTTCTAATGTATGCTTTCGAATCTCTTCTCCTAAAGATCGCCATTCTTCCCAATTCCCAAGACTCTCAGTTGCTTTTAGTTTCTTACCTCTAAGGCCGTCTTGTGCATTCGCAACAGCCCTTCTCATGAATTGATCACCAACGGCCGTTTCAGTACGTTTATGAAAGGGATCGTTTCCAATTTTCATTCCCATTTTTATATCCCCTTTCTATCTTCATTTAATACTTGCGCAATATGCTTTACCTCAATTGGATAACCATTACGTGTTAATCGACCTTTTATATTCATTAAACAGCTGCAATCCATTCCGATTAACACTTCCGCACCTGTTTCCATAATATGTTTCACTTTTTCATCAACCATTTGCTCTGAGATTTCTGCCATCTTCACTGAGAATGTACCGCCGAATCCACAGCAATCATAATTGTGTGATAATGGAACGACTTCTAACCCTTTTACATGTTTTAATAACTTTTGAGGAGGTTCCTTAATCCCCATTAACCGGCTCATATGACAAGATGTATGAACGGTTGCTTTTTTATGAAGTTCCGCACCTAAATCTTCTTTACCTAACACCTCTACAAGAAATTGTGTAAATTCATATGTTTTATTCGCCAGTTCATCAGCTTTTTGCTTCCATTCTGTTTCACTTTCAGAAAATAGGCTTGAAAACTCGTGAACCATCATGACACAAGACCCGGATGGTGCCACAACATACTCTGAACCAACAAATGCTTCAATCATATGTTTTGCAGCTGTTTTCGTTTCTTTTTGATAACCGCTATTATAAGCAGGTTGACCACAGCATGTTTGGTCTTTTGGAAAGTCGACTTCACAACCTAAATCTTCAAGAATTTCAACAACATCTTTTCCTACTTCTGGATAAAAAATGTCTCCAAGACAAGTAATAAATACGGACACTTTCATATTGACACCTCCAAATAAGGTAAAGTAGCGGGATACAGTGAAACTTCCATTCGGAAATGCTTTTCCTCCGAATGGTTAGTTGAACCAATCGGGGTCTTACAAGCAGTTCTACTCCTCGAATTTCCACCTTCGCTTACTGCTTGTTAGAGCGGGATACAGTGAAACTTCCATTCGGAAATGCTTTTTCCTCCGAATGGTTAGTTGAACCAATCGGGTTCTTATAAGCAGTTCTACTCCTCGAATTTCCACCTTCGCTTACTGCTTGTTAGAGCGGGATACAGTGAAACTTCCATTCGGAAATGCTTTTCCTCCGAATGGTTAGTTGAACCAATCGAGTTCTTACGGGCAGCTAGCTTCCAACTATCTTCTTTTTTTCGCAAAATCTTACTGCCTGTTAATGCGAGATACAGTGAAACTTCCATTCGGAAATGCTTTTTCCTCCGAATGGTTAGTTGAACCATTCGGGTTCTTACAAGCAGTTCCACTCCTCGAATTTCCATCTTCGCTTACTGCTTGTTAGAGCGGGATAAAGTAGAAAAGTAAAGATAATCACTGTATATTCAAATAACTTTGTCAACCAATCTACCTTTTTTTATTCTTGGTAAAAAATATAAAAATTATTAATAAAAATGATTAGTAATCTCCATAAAGTGAAACTTCCACTCGAAGGTGCTTTCCCTTCGAATGGTTAGTTGAACCAATCGGGTTCTTACAAGCAGTTCTACTCCTCGAATTTCCATCTTCGTTCACTGCTTGTTAGAGCGGGATA
>NZ_NUQE01000032.1 GCF_002582035.1 Bacillus pseudomycoides | reverse complement strand
TCAGTTTTCAAAGAACTTGTCCGTCGCTCAATCAGCGACTTCCTCATGTTAACATCTCAGTTATTCGATGTCAACCACTTTTTATTTTTCCTTCGCTTTCTGCTTTAGTGCAGCAGCGACGTTTATTAATATATCATCTGCATTTTTAAAGTGCAAGTACTTTTTTAAAAAAATATATAAAGTTTTTTATGCCGTATGAACTAAATAATTATATAACCTATCATTCACTCTTTAACTAACCATGAAATGAGTTCCTCACTTAAGAATTTTTTTAGAAATTTTTTACATATTCTTAACTCTACTTCCCTGTCATTTGTTATATAGTAAAACGGTAAACCATCAAACCCTATTATGGAGGAATTTATTTATGGAAAGATTGACGAAGTTTTCATTAAAAAATAGGGCCGCTATTATCATCATGGTTTTCCTCATCTCAGTATTAGGTATTTATTCCGGCTCTAAGTTACCGATGGAGTTTTTACCAAGTATCGATAATCCCGTAATAACAATCACCACTTTATCCGAGGGACTAGATGCTGAAACAATGACAAAAGAAGTAACAGAACCTCTCGAAAAACAATTTCGAAACCTTTCACACGTCGATACCATTACATCGTCAACAAGCGAAGGACTATCACGGATTGATATTGCGTACACCTCAGAAGCAAATATGAAAGATGCAACGCGGGAAGTTGAAAAACTCACAAACGGAGTACCACTTCCAAAAGATACAATGAAACCAGTTGTCAGCCAACTAAACACCTCTATGATTCCACTCGCACAAATCACAGTTCAAAAGAAAAATGGCTTTACAAAGGCTGATGAAAAACAAATCGAAAAAGAAGTTATCCCACAACTTGAAAATATCGATGGCGTGTCCAATGTTATGTTTTACGGAAAATCAACATCTGAATTATCTATTGTATTAGATCCCGTTAAAATGAAAGATAAAAACATCATAACACCACAAATTGTATCTGCTCTTCAAGGAAAAGAAGTTTCTATACCTGCTGGGCAAATATCTATAAATAACGAAAATCATTTACTTCGCGTAATTGGAGAAGTGAAAAACATCGAAGATATACAAAATATTACAGTAGCGCCACAAGTAAAGTTACGTGATATTGCACAAGTTGAACTAAAGCAACATCATGATGCAATTTCCCATATAAACGGAGAAGATGGTGCTGTATTAGTTGTTATGAAAGAACCGAGCAAAAATGCTGTTACAATTGGAAAAGAAATTGAGAAAAAAGTTCATGATATGAGCAAGCAATATAAAGACACTTTCACTATAAAAACACTTATGTCAACGCACGAACAAGTCCAAAATGCTGTTACAAGCATGGCTAAAGAAGTTGTTCTTGGTGCTATTGCCGCTACATTCATCATTTTAATTTTCTTACGTAATATTCGTACTACTTTAATCGCTGTTGTCAGTATCCCTTTATCTATACTCCTTACACTCTTTTTACTTGAGCAATCTCATATTACTTTAAATATTTTAACATTAGGAGGACTAGCAGTTGCTGTCGGACGTCTTGTTGATGATAGTATCGTTGTAATCGAAAACATTTTCCGGCGTTTACAAAAAGATTCTTTCTCAAAAGAAGTTATTATTGATGCTACAAAAGAAGTTGCAATCGCAATTACGTCTTCCACTTTAACGACCGTCGCTGTTTTTTTACCAATTGGCTTTGTATCAGGCGGAATCGGTGAATTTATGTTGCCTATGGTGTTGGCAGTTGTATATTCAATTCTTTCCTCTCTAGTAGTGGCTTTAACAGTTGTTCCGCTCATGGCTTTTCTACTTTTAAAGAAAACAAGACACGAAGAGCGAAAAGAAACGAAACGTTATACAGCCATTTTAAAATGGTCGTTATCACATAAATTTATTATTTTACTTACTTCTTTCTTATTGTTTGTCGGTTCAATTGCAGCTTACATTGTACTTCCAAAAGCAAATATTAAATCTGACGATAACACAATGCTCTCTATCAATATGACATTCCCTGCTAATTACGATTTAGAAAAAGGGAAACAACAAGCTTTCGAATTTGAAAAGAAATTACTTGCAGATACACAAGTACAAGATGTCACATTACGAATGGGATCCGCTTCAGAAGATGCGCAGTGGGGTCAAACGACGAAAAACAATCTTGCAAGTATATATGTAGGATTTAAAAAAGGAGTTGACCTCGACACATACATTAACAAACTAAAAAAAGAACAGAATCAATTTCAACCAGCAACGTTTGATTATATAAAAGTAAGTTTTTCAAATTTCGGCGGTGGGAACACTTTACAATTTAACATTACGGCTAACAATAATGAAGATTTAAAGAAAGCTTCCGATCTTGTTACCACAAAATTAAAAAGCTTAGATAGTCTTTCAAAAGTAAAGACAAATGTGGAGGAAGAAAAAAATGAATGGGTCATCAATGTTGATCAGGCAAAAGCAGAAAAAGCGGGATTAACTCCTGAAGTCATCTCACAACAAGTTGCATTTTTAATGAAAAAATCACCAATTGGCCAAATTTCACTCGATAATGAAAAGACAACTATTGTGCTAGAACATGAAAAAACAAACGTCCATAATAAAGATGCGATTTTAGACTCAAATATTTCGTCTCCAATTACTGGTTTGATCCCATTAAGAGACGTTGCAACCATTTCTGAAAAACAAATACAAACAGAAATATTCCATAAGGACGGAAAAGAAACAATTCAAATTACAGCAGAAGCAAAAGATGAAGACTTAAGTAAAGTAAGTACAGAAGTAAATACAGCTATTACAAATTTAAAATTACCTGATGGAGCGAAAGTTAACATTGCCGGAGCAACAGAATCAATGCAAGAAAGTTTCACTGATCTATTTAAAATTATGGGAATTGCTATTGGTGTCGTTTACTTAATTATGGTTATTACTTTTGGGCAAGCACGTGCACCGTTTGCAATTTTATTCTCTCTTCCATTAGCTGCTGTTGGCGGTATTTTAGGTTTAATTATTTCACGAACACCCGTTGATTTAAACTCCCTTATCGGTGCCTTAATGCTAATCGGAATCGTTGTGACAAATGCAATTGTATTAATAGAACGTGTACAACAAAATCGCGAAAAAGGAATGCCAACAAGAGAAGCACTATTAGAAGCTGGCTCAGTCAGATTACGCCCAATTATCATGACAGCTATTACAACAATCTTCGCAATGCTTCCTCTACTATTCGGTGATACACAAGCCGGAAGCATGGTATCAAAAAGCTTAGCTGTTGTAGTAATTGGCGGTTTATTAGTTTCTACCTTACTAACACTGGTTGTTGTACCTGTTATGTATGAATTACTAGATCGAATTGGTAGCAGAAAGCGTCGCAAAAAACAACATGAATCTTATACAGACATTTCAAACTCATAAAGTGAAACTTCCATCAGTGGTTTTTCATTCCTCCACTGATGGTTAGTTGAACCAATCAGACACATGCCAACAGTTATCCCCCACTCCTCGTTTTCTATGAATCTTGAGGTGGGGGTCCTACTGCCCGCGAATAGCGGGATAAAATACAACAACCGCACTCNNGAGTGCGGTTGTTGTATTTTTTATCTCCACCCTTCACTTTATTTGAGAATAGGGTCTTCTCAAATAAAGTGAAACTTCCATCATTGGTTTTTCATCCCCCGCCCTATCTTCTCCGATTCTCTCTCAATCTGGAGGTGGGGGCTTACTGCCCGCAAATAGCAGGATAGAAAAGATAGATAGGACATTTTCCACTCTCTATATCTTCATTGTATAAACAAAAAAGAGCATCCTCAAAAGGTCGACTTTATCGAACTTTTAGGACACCCTCTCTATTCTATATAGGATACAAGACAAAAGATTATGCAGCTGTCTTTACTTTACTTTTACGAGATTTTTTCGTACCAGTAAAGCGTTTATGCAGTACAGATGCTATAAAGCGAGCAAGAATATTAAATAGTAATACCATAATAATTAATACTGCTGCTGATTTTGCTGCAATTAACTTCGCATCAGGAACAATTCCTTCAGAATTTAACTTCCAAATATGCACTGCTAATGTTTCTGCTGGTCGAAATGGGTTCAACGGATTAGCAGGACTTGAAAGATCTGCTGCGGCATTTAAAATTGGTGACGTTAATCCAGCTGTATAAATTAGTGCCGCCGCTTCACCAAAAATACGTCCAGCCGCTAAAATTACACCTGTAATAATTTGTGGTAATGCCGATGGAAGAATAATTCTAACAATTGTTTGCCACTTTGTTGCACCTAATCCAAGACTTGCTTCTTTCACATTAGATGGAATTTCTGTAATTGCATTTTCACAAACGCGCGTTAAACTTGGTAAATTTAAAATCGTTAAAGCTAACGCCCCGCCCATGGCAGTATAACCCCAACCTGCCATCGTAACAAACACAAGTAATCCAAATAAACCAACTACAATAGAAGGTAAAGATGCCATTGTTTCGATACATAGACGAACAAAATTTAAAAATCGACCTTGCTTTGCATATTCCGCAAGATAAATTCCCGCACCAAGACCTAAAGGAATTGAGATAATTAATGTAATAACAAGCATATAGAAGGAATTAAATAATTGAGGACCAATCCCTCCTCCTGCTGTTGTATTACTTGGTTCTCCAAATAAAAAATTTGGATCCCAAAATCCCCAACCTTGTCGTAATATTTCGTATACAAGAAAACCGAGTAAAGCGACTACAAGCGCTGCAACCGCATATAAAATCCCTGTCCATATACTATTAACTGTTCTAGCATTCATCGTTATCTTTCACCTCTTTGGCCAATCGCTCGAATTACTAAGATAAATAAGAAGGAAATAAGAAGTAATATCATCGCTAATGTCCATAGCGCATTATTCCAAGCTGTCCCATTTAACGTATTTGTCATATCCATTGTCAAAATACCTGTTAAAGTTGAAGTTGGGCTATATAGTCCTTCTGGTAATTTTATTGTATTACCAATTACCATCTGAACTGCTAATGCTTCACCAAAAGCACGAGCTATTCCAAGAACAACCCCTGTTAAAATCCCCTTTTTCGCCGCCGGAACAATGACGCGGCTAATCGCTTGCCATTTCGTCGATCCTAAACCATAAGAGGCTTCTAAATATTCAAAAGGAACTGCACGAATTGCATCAGAAGCAATACTTGCAATCGTTGGCAAAATCATAATACTTAATACAACAATACCTGCAATTAAACTAAATCCTACACCACCCAAAGAATCACGTAAAAGCGGAATTAAAATGGTAACCCCTAGTAAACCATATACAACAGACGGAATCCCTACTAATAATTCTAAAACCGGCTTTAGTACTTTGTTTCCAAACTTTGGTGAAATTAAATTCATAAACACTGCTAGTGCAATTGCAATCGGCGCACTAATAATTACTGCACCGAGAGATACAGCAGTAGATCCAACTATGAAAATAACAGCTCCAAAACTTCCATCATTCGGAGCCCATTTTGTTGATGTGAATATTTCTGAAATTGAGATATTGCTTTGCGTAAATGATTGAATTCCTTTTGCACAAATGAATGCGATAATAGCTAATGTAACCGCAACAATTAATAAACCACAAAGCGTCACAAGTGTTCTTCCAATATATTCACTTTTTACGTAGTTAATTTGTTTTTTCCCCTTCATCACAAGACCACAACCTTACTTCCTATATTGAAATGAACAAGACTGGCTAAATAGCCAGCCCGTTTTATATTATTGCTTTAATTTAGACATTGGGATGTAACCCATTTCTTCTACTTTCTTCTCGAAGTCTTGACCTTTTACATAATCAATGTAACCTTTTGTTGCGTCTTTTGCTTCACCTTTTGTAATCATGTATTCATAAGACCAAAACGGATATTTACCAGAAGAAATATTTTCAGTTGTTGGTTCTACACCATCAATTTTCAATGTTTTTAAAGTACCTTTTTTGTCACCAACCATGTAAGAGTTAGCTAAATAACTAATAGATCCTGGTGTAGAGTTGATTGCTTGCTCTACCGCACCATTTGAATCTTGTGTTGTACCTGTAGCATCGTTAATTTTCGCGTCTTTCATAACTGTTTTTTCAAATGTAGCACGTGTACCAGAAGCCGCTGGGCGATTAATTACATTAATCTTTTCATCTTTTCCGCCAACTTCTTTCCAGTTTGTAACTTTACCAGAGAAAATATCTTGTACTTGTTGTAATGTTAAGTTATCAACATTTACATCTTTATTTACAACTAACGCAAATCCGATACCTGCAACTTTGTTATCAACTAATTCTTTTGCTTTATCTGCTTCTTTTATTTTATCTGCAGCAGGAACGTCAGAGTTACCAACTTGAACAGCGCCAGAAGCTACTTGGTTAATTCCAGTTCCACTACCGCCACCTTGAACCGTAATTGATACTTTTGAATTTTCTCCCATAAATTCTTTAGCAGCTTCTTCTGCAAGTGGTTGAAGCGCCGTAGAACCAGCCGCTGTAATTGTACCGGATAATTCTTGCTTCGTTTCATTACCACCTTTAGCAGTTTCCGTCTTTGTTGTGTCTGATTTCCCACAACCTACTAAAGCACCAGCAACCACTAATGCTGCTAACGAAACTTTAAAGCCTTTTTTCATAACCATGTCTTGTACCCCCATTTGATTATCACTTTTCATTTCTACATTATTATGTGCATATCTCGTAGTACAAATTCATTGTAGAACAATAATATTATGTTAGTGTTAAGCGTTTTTTAATTTTAAGTAAAGGAGGTGGATTCATAGAAGAAAACCATATATATTCACTGTTTTTTACATAAAACAAGTAAAAAATCTTAAGAAACAGAACATATTGTAAACCTAGTTTTAATAATGTAAATTTATTGTAAATTCATATCCTTACTTTTTCACTTTTGTTAAGATGTTTTTTCCAAAAACTCTACTTCTCCTTGTTAAAACACCAACATTCACAAGAAAAAATGGAATAACACACGAGTTAGCCCTATGGACTGGAACAATTCAAAAAATACCTGAATATTTTTAAAGTAAGAATTGACAACAGCACTCAATATCACATAGTATGTTATTAACAAAAAGTTTCCCTAGGGAAACTTTTTGAACTCGTACTAAAAAAATAGAAACGAGGTAACTCTTATGGTGTCGGTTAAAATCCAACCACTTTCTACTTTTAAAACAGGTCAACTCGTACAAATTGAAAAAATTCAATTAGATGGAACAATGAAACGCCGCCTGCTTGATTTAGGATTTATTCCTGGTGCAACAATTAAAGTGTTACAAAAAAGTCCGCTTGGCGATCCCGTTGCATATCAAGTAAGTAATACGACTATTGCACTTCGAAATGAAGAGAGCTCTCTAATATTCGGAAGCTTGATAGGAGATGATTTACAATGAAGAAACATCGCATCGCATTAGCTGGGAATCCAAACACAGGAAAAAGCACATTATTTAATACGTTAACCGGATTAAAACAACATACCGGAAACTGGACAGGAAAAACGGTATTAAAAGCTGAAGGCGAATATGAACATAATGGAAATCTCTATACTGTAATCGATTTGCCAGGAACATATTCCTTATACTCAAATTCTGCTGATGAAGAAGTGGCACGTGACTATATTATTTTTGAAAAACCAGAGGTGACAGTTGTTGTTGTTGATGCCACTGCAATGGAAAGAAATTTGAACTTAGCCTTGCAAGTAATGGAAATGACAAACGAAGTTATTATATGTGTTAATTTAATTGATGAAGCAGAAAAGAAAGGCATTATAATCGATGAGAAAAAATTAGCAAAATCTCTTGGAGTTCCTGTTGTAAAAATTTCTGCCCGCAACAAAATCGGAATCGGTCAGTTGCTGAATACAATTGAAAAAGTAGTAAATAGAAAATTAATTCCTATTCCTTTTCAAATTACTTATAACGAGAAAATAGAAAAGATGATTCAGGAACTCGAACCACAAATATATAAAGTTTTTGGAGACTCTTATCCTGCTCGTTGGATTGCACTTCGTATTTTAGATGGAGACAAGAACTTCTTAGAATCTCTTCAAAAACATCATGAAGAACCGCTTGTAAGGGAGGTCGTAATTAATGGAATCTCATTCAACCAGTAAAGCTCTTCCATTAGACTATATCGTGCAGCGTGCGCAAACACTTGTTAAAGAAGACATTCGCGATGAAATTGTCGGTGATATCTACCGTGCTTCAGCTAATATTTGTAAAGACTCTGTTCAATATACAGATAAAAATAAATTATATCGCTCAGAGAAGCTTGATAGAATCTTTACTTCTCCTATATTCGGTTTTCCTATTATGCTCGCTATTTTATCTGTTATTTTTTATCTTACAATTGCCGGAGCTAACGTTCCTTCTGATATGATCGCTGAATTTTTTGGATGGGCAGAAGGTTATTTAACCGCTTGGTTCCAAGCGATGCATGCCCCAGAATGGTTACATGGCATCCTTATTCTCGGTTTATTCCGCGGAACAGGAGCTGTTATTAGTGTTATGCTGCCACCGATGGCTATTTTCTTCCCAATGTTTGCTTTATTAGAAAACTACGGTTACTTACCGCGCGTTGCTTTTAACATGGATCGTCTCTTTAAACGTGCCGGGGCACATGGGAAGCAATCTTTAACAATGGCAATGGGATTTGGATGTAACGCAGCTGCAATTATGTCAACACGTATTATTGAATCACCTCGTGAACGTATGCTCGCAATCTTAACAAATAACTTTGTTCCTTGTAACGGTCGATGGCCAACGCTTATTTTATTAGCATCTTTATTTATGGCCGCTGGATATACAGGCGGGATGCAAACCCTTGTAACAGCCGGAGTCGTTGTCGGCATGGTTGTAATTGGCATTATCGTAACTTTAACCGTATCATGGGCACTCTCAAAAACGGCTTTAAAAGGTGTTCCAACTCACTATACGTTAGAATTACCACCTTATAGAAAACCAAAAATTTGGGATACAATCGTACGTGCAACGCTTGATAAATCAATATACGTTCTGAAACGTGCCGTTATCGTTGCAGCACCCGCTGCAGTATTAACATGGGTATTAGCAAATGTATTTATTGGAGACACAAGTCTTCTTATGTATATCGTAAATTTTTTAGATCCGTTTGCAAAATTACTTGGCCTTGACGGATACATTTTAGCAGCATTTATTCTCGGCTTACCTGCAAATGAAATTGTTGTTCCAATTTTATTAATGGCTTATTTATCAACAGGTTCATTAACAGAGCTAGACAATTTAACACAAATTAAACAACTGTTTCTTGAACACGGTTGGACTTGGCTAACTGCATTAAACATGATGTTGTTCTCTCTTCTTCATTTCCCATGCGGAACAACACTAGTTAATATATATAAAGAAACAAAAAGTGCAAAATGGACATTTCTTTCATTTGCCATCCCTACTGTAATTGCCATTGTTGTTACATTCCTTACAGCACAATTGGTATATTGGTTAGGACTTATATAATAAAAAAGAAACCCAACGTATTACTTGGGTTTCTTTTTTTGCGGTATTTGTTTTTGCCAAGGTTGTGCACCGTATTCTTGTATTTTTTTATGAATGAAATAAGCAGTATAGGGGAGGATTGACATTAAAATCGTACATATAATGCCTAAAGTTGTAAACATTATGCCGCTCCTTTCCTCACCTTCTTACTGGTAATACAGATCCTGTATGTTCAATACTTGGATGCACACGAACAATAATGTTACTCGTACTAAAGTAATTTTGACCTTGGTCCCAATTTTTTTCAATTTTTATCCATTGCTTATAATTTTGACGCTTATAATATTCCCCTAATCCAAGTGCATCTACTTTTAAATCTTTTTGGACAACTTTAATTGTTTTTTGTATCTCTTTTTCCATTTCACTTGCAAGGTATTTACTGATTTCTTCAGAACTCATCGCCTTATTATCTTTCCTTAAATACACTTCTGCTAGTGTTCCGTCTAAATATACATCAATTACAAATTTAGGCTTTTTCGGATTTGTTAAGAATGTATGGATTTTACGACGCATGTCACGAATTTCAAATACAATAAGCTGATTTCCTTTTTTTATTTTAAAAAAGCCCCCTACTTTTTTTCCAACAATATAATTTAGTCCTAATGTTTCCATTCCATTTAGACTACCTACAAGTTTAGTATCTTTTCCACGAAATACAGCTGCTCCTTCCATTTTAATTCCCTGCCGAGTAAGCCCTAAAACAGGAAGAACAAAACTTCTATCAGCAGACATTTTCTCTTGTAAATCACCAATTCGAATTGCTTCTAACATTTGAGAATTCTTCTGTGCATGATCTGATATCATACTTACGTATTTAGCCGGTAAATTTTCTGGTTTTGCACTCTGCTTTAAAATGTCTTCCGCTCTTCCTTTTGAAATAAAGATACGAATATTCCTTCGCATCTCATGGTCACGAAAAAATACATCTAATGTATCTTCTAAAACGAAAGGTTTTTTCAATAAGTCCTCAGAAAAAATGAGCGCTTCTATATGAGGAAAGAATAAGGACCGACTTATTTTCTTAGAGATAATCCGAATTTGAGCAAATACACTATCAGCCGTTGCATTAATATTAATGTAATTTCCTCCCCTTGATGGCTTATTTCCCTGCTGCGTTAAAGAACTAGGCAGCACAATTTGATACGTTCCTTTTATAAGGGGGGAAAGACTGGTAGTTTTCGTTTCACTTTTTTCTCCCTTATTCGTTGCCCGGTCCAATGCAACACCGACAACAAACCCTCTTTCTTCAATTTCCTGCCGTTCAGAGCAGCCACTTATAAGTAAAATCAAAAACAGACAACTCATTATTTTAAGAAGAAGGTTCATTTTTATTCCCCCCTCCTTTTATTTTATAGAAAATAAAAATAAGAAGAGGAACAACAAACATAACAGACATATCAGCCCAAGCTAAATATGTACCATACTTACTTATCGCATCCAAATTACCTGGAATATTATTTACAATATAAATGATAGGTGCACTAATAAAAATAAACGTATGTTTTTTTACTGCCGGAAACATTGCACAAAATAAAAAAATAGCGACATCATAATACAATGCAGTTGTATTAAAAACAGTAATAATCCATGTTATAAAAAAGATTGCATCAAATCTCTCTAGAAAACCTCCCCCGATTTCAATTTCTTTCCCAAGTTCAATCGTTGGATATGTTAAAGTGCTAGTTGTTAAATACGTAAATACACTTATACAAGTAATATAAATTAACATATAGGATAAAACAGTAATCATAACCCCTTTCGCTGCTGCCTTAGGGGCATTTTTAGTTGACTTTAGTATAGCAGCATAGAAAAACCCTACTTCAAATCCAATAAACGTAAAGGCAGATTCTCTGATTCCACCCATATATTTACTCATTTTAGTTTGAAGAAATGGAGCTAAATTTTCAAATTCCATTAAGTTAACATTTAGCAGTGATAACAGAATAATAGCAATAAAAACAATGGGTAAAAATAGAACACTAAGTCTTAATAATCCTGCCCTAGATCCACAAACGCCATAAATAACAACGAGCAAATAAAAAAAAGACAAAAGCTGAACAGGTGTATCACTAAATAAATAGGTTTGAGAAATAATAGAAATTGTTCGCGCTTCATGAGCCGTAATTCCCGTAAATATTAGTATTAAAATAAAACAGACAAGATAAGTAATGGGCTTCGTTAAATACACGCTCGTATATTGAACAAAATTTTGTTTCGGAAATAAAATGGCAACCTTCATAATAAACCACGCAAAACAAGCACTCGCTAATCCACCTAGGAGTAAAAGAATCCATCCATCTGCAAAAAGGGCATGTGTTGCCATAACGCGCGGCATAGAAAGTGCACCTGTACCAATAATCGTAGAAGATATAGCAAACGCGAGTTCACGAGTACCAATTTCTTCATCTCCATACTCAAATGGTTTCACTTCATCCCCTCTCCTTTGAACGCAGCGTTTTATCCTTTGGTTGTAAGTACTCCGGTCTTTCTTTCAACATTGCTTTAGGTAAACGTACAATCTCTTCTTTCCAATCTTTATAAAAGGCAGGTGTAATCGGTGCAGAATATGGTACTCCAACACTCGTTAAATTTACGATGTGAATTGCTAAGGCAATTAATCCTAAAATGATTCCATACAAGCCAAAGACTGTAGCAGCCAAAATAAACGCAAACAATAAAATACGAAAGGTAATTGTAATGCTATATACCGGCAATGAAAATGTAGCTACCGCTGTAACTGCAATAATAATGACAAGAAACGGATTTACAATACCAGCACTTACAGCAGCTTCTCCAATAACAAGACCTCCTACAATACCAATCGTTTGCCCCATCGGCTTAGGAAGACGAATTCCAGCTTCACGAATCAATTCCATTGTAAAAGCCATTATGAGTGCCTCAATATATGCTGGAAACGGAACACCTTCTCTTGCTCCAGCAATTGAATATGCAAGAGTCGAGGGGATAAGCCCTTGATGATAAGAAACGAGAGCTACATACATAGCCGGTAATAAAATCGCAATCGTGCCCGCTAACATTCGAAGGCCTCTTAACAACGTTCCAATACCCCAACGCTCATAGTGGTCTTCTGGTGATTGAAATATATCAATCATTACCATTGGAGCAATAAGTGCAAATGGTGAACCATCCACTAAAATAGCTGCTTTCCCTTTTGCAAGTGAAGCTGCGACGTTATCTGGTCTTTCTGTATTTAAAAATTGGGGGAACGGCGACAAATTATTATCTTGTATGAGTTGTTCAATCGTTCCTGTTTCAAAAATAATATCTGTTTCAATAGACTGCAGTCTCCGGTTTAATTCTTTTACAATATAAGGATGAATAATATCTTCAATGTAAACTAATGTTACTTCCTTCTGTGAACGTTTCCCCATAATATAGGAATGAAAACGTAATTGCGGGTCACGTATATGACGCCGAATTAACATTTTGTTTACATTCACATCTTCAATAAATCCTAAATTAGGACCTCGAATGATTGTCTCTGTCGTCGGTGAATCAAGACTTCGTTTCTCCCATTCACGAAAATTTATAATCATTGCAGAAGGAATACCATCCAGTAGCACAATTGTATCGCCTGCTAATAGTGCATTCATAACATCCGGAAATGCCTTTGCAATACTCACTTCTCCAACTGACAAAAATTGATCGATTAATGTTTGAATAATTGGAGCTTGTTTAGGAATATCTTCATACTGCAATGGTCGAATAACAAAACGATGAATCATGTCTTTATTGCTTAGTCCGCATAAAAATATAACTGCACACCGATCATTCGTTCCTGAAAGAGAAAATTCACGTACAGTTAAGTCATTAGGTGAATCTAACTTTTCTCGAATTTCATTCGTAATTTTCGATAAGTTAGCATCTAATTGAATCATCTTTATCACCTAACTTTCTTTCTCAAAATGTTGTAGTTATATTTCTCCACTTCAAGCAAATATATACAAAAAGAGTTATCCCTTAGTAACTGGATAACTCGAATGAAACACTGTCTTATTCCCCATTTCTCATAAAGTGAAACTTCCATCAGTGGAGGCCCACTGATGGTTAGTTGAACCAATCGGGCTTTTACGGGCAGTTAGCCCCCCGCCTATCTTATGCGCTTCCCTCTCAATCTTGAGGTGGGGGCTTACTGCCCGTTAATGCGGGATGAAATTCAAAACAGACGAAACAAATATTTCTACACCAATTGGCAAAGCAGCCTCGTCAATAGTAAAACGCGGATGATGATGAGGATATATAATTCCTTTCTCTTGATTTCCAGCCCCAATAAAGAAAAATGTACCCGGAGCTTTTTGTAAGAATGCCGAAAAGTCTTCTCCAGCCATCGTTGGCTGCAAATGAACAACGTGTTCTCTTCCTAGAAGTGGCAATGCCGTATTCTCTACATGCCTTGTTACATTCTCTTCATTTACAACTGGGCGATATCCATATTCGTATGTAAATGTATAAGATGCTCCGTATGCCTCTGTAATACATTTTACAATTTTCTCAATTCGCTCTGCCGTTTGTTTCCGAAGTTCATTTCGTAAACTTCTTACTGTCCCTCCAATTGTCGCACTGTCAGGAATTACATTATGAGTTGTCCCTGCATGAAACTGTGTTACAGATAACACTAATGAATCTAACGGATTAGTAAGCCTGGAGACAATTTGTTGTAATTGAGAAACAATTTGTGTACCAATTGCAATACTATCAACCGTTTCATGCGGAATACCAGCATGTCCGCCTTTTCCTACAACCGTAATCGAAAACGCATCAGGAGCAGCCATCGCTGGACCATATACAACACCAATTTTCCCAACTTCCAGTGGTGCCCAAAGGTGTGCACCAATAATATAGTCGACCCCTTCCATAACACCAGCGTCGACCATTTCCTGTGCACCACCCGGGAAGTTCTCTTCAGCATGTTGAAATAAAAAACGAATTTCCCCTTGAATTTGATCCCGCTTTTGCGAAAGTGTGTATGCTGTGCCAAGTAACATCGCAATATGTCCATCATGTCCACACGCATGCATCACTCCTTGATATCTAGAAACAAAATCAAACTTATTCTCTTCTTCAATAGGTAATGCGTCCATATCAGCACGAAGCGCAATTGTTCTTCCTGGCTGTTTACCAACTAATTTTGCCATCACACTATACTGCGTTGGACGTGAAACTTCTAGATGAGGAAATGTTTGTAGTATATCGTAAACCATTTGAGACGTATTTTCTTCATGATAAGAAAGCTCAGGATACATATGAAAATGTCTTCTCCATTGAATAAGCTGCTCTTTCGAAATAGATGCTTCTTGTATAATATCCATATACAATCATCCTTTCTCCACTAAATTACCTGCTATTATAGCTTGTACAGCCAACAAAAGAAACATTATTCTGATAATTCTTATTATTGAACGTTATTAATTTATGCATAAAAAAAATAAAAAAGCTATCGGATTTGATAGCTTTTTTATCCCGCATTAACGGATAGTAAGACCCCCACCTCAAGATTCAGAGAAAATCGAAGAAGTTAGGTGGGAAAGCCCGATTAGTTCAACTAATAATCAATAGCCATAAAGTTAAAATTTTACCTTATCTGTAAGTTGTATAAAAAAATAGGCTGGTGCTATACAAAGCCCCAATATGCTACTGGTTCCAATAATAAGAGAAAGTAAGATGCAAGAATACTTTACTCCGTTTGTTTTTTTCCATCCATAACTCCAGATTTCAATGCTGAGGCCAATCAGTATAATTGCGATAAGTACTTCCCCAAGTAATAAAAGAGCTAAAGTTGATATTGACATGTCTTAACACTTCCTTAGCTACATATGATAGTAATATTTTACCATACATATCACTTAAGGAATATTGCGAACTTACTGCACAATTAAGGTTTAATGAATTAATTTCTTCTATAAAGAATAAGGTGAAAATTTCATTATTGGGGGGATCCCCATGCTATAGTTTCGTAATACCATGAGATATTAATGATTTTGAATAATGAGTACATTATGTAAGGGGAGTAGAAGACGCAGTGCTAAACCATTATAAGTATTTAAGATATATAAAAAAGCCTGCTGAGGCATTGCCCCAACAGACCTTTGAAAATACGTGTTACATAGAGAAGAAAATCCAAACCGTACCAACAACCGTTACTGCAGCGATGAAGAAGTGGAATACAATTGTGAGTGTTTGTATTGTGCCTTCTCCTTCTGTCATGTGCATAAACATAACTAATTGTAATGCGGCTTGTGCCACTGCCATTATAAGAATGCTCGTTAAGATTGTTGCAAATGGCAAACTTGTATATAACGCTACATATAAAGCAAGGAACGTTAATGCAAGTGATAAAATAAATCCGAAAACGTGTGACCATGGAAATCCGCTATGAGCGTTTTGATTCGCTTGTGTATTGTTTTGTCCCATTATTACGCCACCATCCCGTTCAAGTAAACTAGTGTGTAAATGAAGATCCAAACAACGTCAAGGAAATGCCAGTACAAGCTGATAATAAATACTTTACGAGCTGTAACTGGTGTTAGTCCTCGTTTTAAAATTTGGACAATAACACAAGTTGCCCAGATGATACCACCCGTTACGTGGGCACCATGCGTTCCAAGAAGAACGAAGAACGCAGATAAGAATCCACTTGTTTGTAGTGTAGCACCATGGCTTACGTACAGTGCGAACTCTTGAATCTCCATGAAAAGGAAGCCAGCACCTAACAGTAATGTAATGATAAACCATAGGAGCATACCATTTTTGTTTTCTTTACGCATTTCATGAATTGCAATCCCGCATGTGAAACTACTTGTTAAAAGTAAAAGTGTTTCAATCATAACAGGTTTTACTTCGAAAAGTTGTGCTGGTGTTGGACCATCTGCGGTACTACCAGCTAATACTAGGTAAGAGGCGAAAAGCGTTGCAAATAGCACGATTTCAGCCCCAAGGAAAATCCAAAACCCTAAAATATTCAATCTGCTTTGTTCAGTTTGATATTCTAGAGGTAAGCTTTTATCTAAAGCCGCCATTTCGTTTCACCTCTCATGCAACATGTTCTGTCTTTTTAATTTCATCTACGCTAATGTAATATCCGTTGTCGTAATCAAACGAGCGCCAGATCATACAACCTAACATACCAATACCACCGACAATTGCTAACCCGAACCAGCTAAATACTAATGCAAAACCTGCAAGGCCGATAAAGCAAGACATAATAATTGGAACGCCTGAATTGCTTGGCATATGAATTGGTTTTAATTCTTCAGGTTTTGGTGTGATAGACTCACCATTTTTCTTCATTTCCCAGAATATATCGCTTTGCTTAATTTCTGGTACTACTGCAAAGTTGTAATGTTGTACAGGAGATTGTGTTGCCCATTCAAGTGTACGGCCATCCCAAGGGTCTCCAGTTAAATCACGCTCACCATGACGAGCGCTGTAAATTACGTTGTAACATAATAAGATAAAGCCGATACCCATCATTACTGCACCAATAGATGCGATGAAGTTTAAAGTACCCCATCCAAGGTCTGCAGAGTATGTGTACATACGACGTGTCATACCGTCTAAACCTAGGAAGTACATTGGGAAGAAACAGATGTTAAATCCGCTCATAAAGATCCAGAATGTCCATTTACCAAGGCGTTCATTTAGCATATGACCTGTGATTTTTGGATACCAGAATGTAAATCCAGCAAGCATCGCAAATACTGTACCTGCGATTAATACGTAGTGGAAGTGAGCAACTAGGAAGTAGCTGTTATGGTATTGATAGTCAGCTGCTGCCATTGCAAGCATAACACCCGTAACTCCACCGATTACAAAGTTTGGAATAAACGCCAATGACCAAAGCATTGGAACTGTAAAACGAATACGACCTTTATACATTGTAAACAACCAGTTAAAGATTTTAACACCGGTCGGAATTGAAATCGCCATTGTTGAAATCGAGAAGAACGAGTTAACTGATGGTCCTGCACCCATTGTAAAGAAGTGATGGAGCCATACAAGGCCACTTAAAACTGAGATAGCAACCATTGAGTAAACCATCGCGCTATATCCGAATAGACGTTTACGCGAGAATGTACTTATGATTTCAGAGAAAATACCGAATGCCGGTAAAATAACAATATATACTTCAGGGTGACCCCATACCCAGAATAAGTTCGCCCAAAGCATTGGCATACCACCGCTCGCCATCGTAAAGAAGTGAGCATCAAATAGACGGTCAAATGTCATTAATGCAAGAGCAACTGTTAATACTGGGAAAGCAAAGATAATGATTACACATGTGATTAAAATAGACCATGTAAACATTGGCATTTTCATTAACTTCATGCCTGGTGCACGCATTTTCAAGATCGTAACAAGGAAGTTAATCCCTGTCATCAGGGTCCCGAGACCCGCAATCTGCAATGCAATTGAATAATAGTTGTTTCCTACGCCCTGGCTAAACTCTGTCCCAGCCATTGGGAAGTACGATGTCCATCCAGCGTCTGGAGAACCACCGATAACGAAGGAGATGTTAAATAACATAGCACCTACAAAGAATAACCAAAAACTTAATGCATTTAAGAAAGGATATGCAACGTCACGTGCCCCAATTTGAAGAGGGACAACAATGTTCATTAATCCCATAACGAATGGCATTGCCATGAAGAGAATCATTACAGTACCATGCGTTGTAAAGATGCCGTTATAGTGTTCGGCAGTTAAATAAGTTGTGTCAGGAAACGTTAATTGGGCACGAATCATTAAGCCGTCCATACCACCACGGAACAGCATTAAAATCGCTGCCATAATATACATAGTCCCAATTTTCTTATGGTCAACAGAAGTTAACCACTCATCCCAAAGCCATCTCCATTTTTTGTACTTTGTTAGTACGAAAAGGATTGCTAATGTCACAAGAACAATAGATGCGTCCGCTCCGTAGATAATCGGATCGCCTGTGACAAAAAATTCATCAAGCTTCACTATATTCACTCCAATCTGTTGGAATAGTTGGTATTACTTTTTGTTTTTGTAATAGTTGTAATCACAATATTCAAGTGATTTTGGATCTACATACTTTAAGTGGTTACTAGAGAACGTCATACGCCCTACTACTCCAGGTTTAACAATTTCTTTATATTTGTTTTCTGATAATTTAGGGGCAGTTTGCTGTACTTCTTTTACCCACTTGTCGTAGTCCGCTTGTGTTTTAGCTTCAAGCTCAAACTCCATGTCAGTAAATCCTTCACCAGAGAAGTTTGCACTACGTCCAGTATAAGAACCTGGTTTATCAGCTTGTAGGTATAAATCCATGACCATATTATCCATTGTATACTTCATTCCACCAAGTTCTGGAATCCAGAAAGCATTCATTGGACCGACTGAAGTTAATTTAAATTGAATTGGTACACCTGCTGGTACTTCTAAATAGTTAACGGTTTCAATTCCTTCCTCAGGATAACTGAATAACCATTTCCAGTTTGCAGATGTAACGTAAATTTCAACAGGTTTTATATCTTTTGATTTTTCTGGAGGTTTTTCCGATGCATATGTTGCTTTTACTGTTGGGATTGACAATGCAATCACGATGATAACAGGGAAAATAGTCCAAATAATTTCTAAAAGAGTATTACCGTGTATATCAGGTGGCTCATAGTCCATATTATCTGGTTTTTCACGGTAACGAATTAAAATAATTGTAAACAAGACGAATACGACTAGAATAATAACTGACATCAGTATCATTGACCAAACAATTAAATCATACTGTGTCTTTGCAACAGGTCCTTGTGGATTTAATACAGCGATTTTATCGCATCCACCGAGGAACAAGAGTAATGATAGTGGAAGAAGTGAAGCCAACTTCCAAAACTTTTTTTTCAGTTGCACGATTGAAAATCTCCTTTCTCCTTGGATTGAAACTATGCCAATAAAACAATATAAACCTATTAATTTATAGTTGGCAATAGTTTTTAAGATATTGTTAAAAAAAAGACACAAATACACAGTTTTTACGATGAAAAACTTTTGTAACTTGATAACATTGTAAACTATTTTTAATGGCATATTTCGATTTTAAAAATTTTAAGATAAATAAAGTTATACCAAAATATCCAAAAAATAGAAAAAAGCTATTTCATAATAAACAGAAATAGCTGAATATTACATGTATTTATTTTACTCTTTATGAAACATTTTTTTGTTGTTCAAATGTGACAATTTTTTTAAATTTCACACGGTAAAAAATGTAACAAATAATCATGAATGGGATTCCGCAATATAAAGCAATACGTTGATCTGGAATAAACGCTAAGCTTATAAATGTAATAAAGTTTAAAGAGAATGCCGCAATGGGAACGAGTGGATAAAGTGGAGTACGGTATTTTAATTCTCGTATATCCCCACCATTCTTTATAAATTCTCTTCTAAAGAAAAATTGAGATGCAGCAATGGACATCCAAACAACGACAGCTGCCATAGCTGCAATAGATGTTAATACTAAAAAGACTGTATCAGCAGCAAATACACTTGTTAAAAGGGAAAGGCTAGCAAATATAAGGCTGAAAATTAATGCATTGAGCGGTACGCCATTTTTCGTTAATTTTGCAAAGATAGGACTTGCCATTCCTTGTTTTGACATCGCCCAAAGCATACGAGAGTTTGCATATAAACCAGAATTTGCTACCGATAATACAGCTGTAATAATAACAAAGTTCATAATGTCTGCTGCATACGGAATTCCAGCTATGTCAAAAACGAGTACGAAAGGGCTTTCCACAAGATTTGCTTCTTGCCACGGCAGTAATCCAACGACCACAGAAATTGAAAGGACGAAAAAGAAAAGTGTACGCCAAATTGTATTTTTTATAGCACGTGGTACTGTTTTTTCCGGTTGCTTACTTTCAGCTGAGGCAATACCGATTAACTCTGTTCCTTGGAACGCAAAGTTAACGGTAATCATTGTAAGAAGAACAGCTGGAAGTCCGTTTGGAAATAGTCCGCCATTTTCTGTGAAGTTATGGAACATTGGCGCGGGCTTACCATTAAAGTCTAACAGCCCAAACATGACGGCACCGCCAAGTAAAATAAAAGCAATAATCGTTATTACTTTAATACTCGCAAACCAAAATTCAGTTTCAGCGTATGCACGTGCAGATGAAGCGTTTACAATAAAGAGCAAGGCAGCAAATACAACACACCATATCCACGATGCAACATCTGGAAACCAACGTTTCATTAAAATGCTGACAGTCGTTAGTTCAACTCCAACGGTAACAGCCCAGTTTAGCCAATACATCCATCCCACGACAAATCCAAAACCGGGTGAAATAAATCGGCTAGCGTAGCTTTGGAAAGAGCCAGCTTCAGGCATCGCAACTGTTAGCTCTCCAAGACAAAGCATTGTTAAATACATAACAAAACCGCCGACTAAATAAGCAAGAATAGCTCCGCCAGGCCCAGCGTTGTGAACAATTTGTCCTGATCCCATAAATAACCCTGTTCCGATAACTCCTCCTAAAGCAATCATAAAGAGGTGTCTACTTTGCATCGTACGTTTTAGCTCATTTTTCTGATTCTCTTTTTGGATCATATACCCCTCACCTCATATTTTTTAGTGGAAATCACAATTAAAGCCGCCAGTAAATTTGCTTATTCTTATTGAAGAAGGTTCACTAGGTTAAGCATGTTTTATTCTAACAAAATATTCTGAAATTGTATATTAAAAAATCTTTTTATTTTAAAGAGTTGGAATTTTTTGATGATATACTAAAATAACAATCTGTAGAATCATTCTAGAAAACTATTAGAAACAACGGTACAATAGAGAGAGTATTATTTTGGAAAATGTAAGAAAATAATTATGTAATGGAGTTAGATATATGTTTAGGATGGTCAAATACATATGTGTTTTAGGAATTGGAGTTATTGTTGGTGCGGCATGCAGTAAGGATGTTATGGGAGTAATTGAAACAGGGAAAAATAAAATTTTTCAAAAAACTGAGGAACTCCGCTTAGACTTTTCATATGAAATGAAGGAGCAAGTAATAATTGAAAATGTGCCATTTATAAAGCAGCTTCCTGAATTAGAAAGAGGTTGTGAAGTGACAAGTTTAGCAATGTTACTGCAATATAAAGGAATTAAAGTTGACAAAATGAAGCTTGCGAATGAAATTCCACGTGTGCCATTTGAAAAGAATGGTACACGTGGAAATCCGCATGAAGGATTTGTAGGAAATATTTATACAAAGTCTGAACCAGGCTACGGTGTATACCATGAACCGATTTTTCAATTAGCACAAAAATATGTTCCTGATAAAGCAATTGATTTAACAGGAAGAGAGATACAAGATATATATAAAGTGCTTAGTGCTGGTTCGCCGGTATGGATTATTTCTAATACAACTTTTCAGCCGCTAGATGAGGGAAGTTTTGAAACTTGGAATACAAATGCTGGAGACGTAAAGATTACATATTATGAACATAGCGCTGTTATTGTTGGTTATGATCAAAATTTCGTATATGTAAATGATCCATTGGCAAACAATCCGCGTAAAGGTATTCCGCGTGCTCAATTTGAAAAAGCGTGGGAACAAGCTGGGAAACAAGCAATTACTATTCTTTGAAAATAAGGGGAAACTTCCATCAGTGGATGGGGCTTCATCCCCCACCTATCTTCTTCGCTTCTCTCTCAATCTTGAGGTGGAGGTCTTACTGCACGCGAATAGCGGGATAAATAAAGGTGTTCCTGTCCGTTAATATGACATAAGAAGAGAGGTATGTGTATGGTCGAAATAAAGCGAATTGATTGCTCTCAAACATATGCACTTCGGCACAAAATTTTACGGCCTAATCAAAGCTTAGAAGACTGTAAATATACTTCTGACCATGAAGAAAATACTTTTCACCTTGGAGCATTCATGAACAATACACTTATTAGTATCGCTTCCTTTTCTTATGAAACACATCCTTCTTTAGGAGAAGGCATTCATTATCGCTTAAGAGGAATGGCTACAAGACAAAATTTCCGCAAGCAGCATGCTGGAAGTACATTAATTCGCAGTGCTGAAGCAATATTAATAGAGCGTCACGCACAGCTTCTATGGTGTAACGCCAGAATCAATGTTGCAAATTATTATACACGATTAGGATTTCAAGAATATGGTGAAATATTCGATATTCCTCCAATCGGATTACACAAATTAATGTACAAAATCCTATAATCCATTTTATTATGTACAAAAAAAGAGCGTCTCCTACGAGAAGCTCTTTTTTGTAGTTCATTATAAAAATAAGTGACAGCCAAATAATATAGCAAAGAAATAAAGAAACGGATGTACTTCCTTCCCTTTTCCTTTTACGATTTTTAAAATCGGGTAAATTAAGAAGCCAAGTGCTATACCATTCGCGATACTTGATGTGAGCGGTATACCAACGAAAATTAAGAACGCTGGAAGCACATCTTCAAAATCATTCCAATTTACTTCTCGAATATTTTGTGCCATTAGGCTACCAACAATAATAAGAGAAGGCGCTGTAATTGCTGCTACACTTGATAATGATGCGATTACAGGGCTAAAGAAAGCTGTAATGATTGTTAATCCAACAACGACAATACCTGTTAATCCCGTCTTTCCTCCTGCTGCAATACCAGCAGAAGATTCAATTGTAGCTGCTGTTGGACTTGTTCCAAACATTGCCCCTACCGTTCCTCCAATTGCATCTGCAATAAATGCTTTTCCAAAACGTCCTTCTGCATTATCTGTTTTTAAACCAGTCTGCTTAATTAACCCAAGCAATGCTCCTGTTGTATCAAATAACAATACAAGTAAAAATGAAAAAACAATACCATATAATCCGTAGTGAATGACATCCGTCACAGCGTGAATCAGATTAAATGTAATCATTCCTTCTGGTAAATGCGGAACTGCTACAAGTTTATCGCTAAACTTTAATTGTCCTGTAAAAAAGGCAATGACTCCCGTGACAATCATACTAATAAACAGTGCACCATTTACGTTTAATACCATTAATACTGCAGCTAACACTAAACCAATTAACGTGAGCACAACAGAGGGAGAATGAAAATTTCCAATGGTAACTAAGTTTGTAGGATGATCTACGATAATACCAGATAAACGAAGTCCTATAAATGCAATGAACAAACCGATTCCTGCTGCAATCGCATGCTTTAAACTATCCGGAATCGCCTCAATTAGTTTTTGACGAAACGATGTAAATGAAAGTAAGAGAAAAATAATACCTGTCAAAAATACAGCTGAAAATGCAACAACGTATGTAATGCCTTCTGCATTTTGAACAACAGAGTACGCGAAATAAGCATTCATTCCCATTGCAGGTGCAATCACGATTGGGTAATTTGCTAAAAATGCCATACATAATGTTCCAACAATTGTTGCAATAATAGTTGCCGTAAAGGCTTGATCAAACGGCACTCCGGCATCAGACAAAATCTTCGGATTAATGACAAGAATGTATGCAAATGTGAAAAACGTCGTAATACCAGCTAAAACCTCCTGCTTTACAGAAGTATTGTATTTCTTTAATTGAAACATACCGGTTATCCTTCCTATGTAATGAAATTATTATCGTAAATATCTTCTCAAATTAACTTGTGCTAACAGACAGTACGCTTCCCCTAAAGAAAATAGATGGAGAATCATTACCCGTCAAAATTCAATTGATTCAAAAAAATATAACACTTAATCTTATCAATCAATAAAAACAAGAGTCAATACACTCAATAATAGTTTGAATTTTAAAATTAAGTACACAAACCGCAGATATAGTACAGAAAATATTGTCTTTTTTTGTAGCATAACAGCAATAAATGTTTTATAATTTAAAATAGTTAGACATATTGTAAGCGTATACAGTATTTGTTCTTATAATAAAGGGGGTTTACTATGAAGCACACAGACAAAGCAGACACTTTAAATCGCGGATTAAAACAACGACATATTACACTTATGTCTCTTGGATCTGCTATTGGAGTTGGATTATTTTTAGGATCGGCTTCCGCTATTAAACTAGCAGGACCATCCATTTTAATTGGTTATATCATTGCAGGCCTTGCTATCTTTTTCATTATGCGTGCACTTGGAGAAATGGCAATTGAACAACCTGTTGCCGGTTCGTTTAGTAAATATGCACATGACTATTTAGGCCCATTAGCAGGTTATATAACAGGCTGGAACTATTGGTTTTTATGGGTTGTTACTTGTATGGCAGAAATTACAGCTGCAGGTATTTATATGGAATATTGGTTCCCTGACATTCCACGTTGGATTTGGGCATTGATTGCTCTCGTATTAATGAGTGCATTAAACTTTTTATCTGTTAAAGTGTATGGAGAACTTGAATTTTGGTTTGCTCTAATTAAAATTGTCACAATTATCTGTATGATTGTAATTGGTACTGGTATTATTCTATTTGGTTTTGGAAATGGCGGCGTAGCGACTGGAATTTCCAATCTTTGGTCTCACGGTGGTTGGTTCCCGAATGGTTTCTCTGGTCTTCTTCTTTCTCTGCAAATGGTACTATTTGCTTACTTAGGAGTGGAGTTAATCGGTGTAACAGCTGGAGAAGCAGAAAATCCGAAAAAAACATTATCTAAAGCAATCGATAACGTTTTTTGGCGCATTTTAATTTTCTATGTAGGGGCTCTATTCGTTATGATGGCGATTTACCCATGGAATGAGTTTGGCGACAAAGGAAGTCCATTTGTACTAACGTTTGAACAAATCGGCATCGCGAAAGCAGCAGGCATTATTAACTTTGTTGTATTAACAGCTGCCCTTTCTTCTTGTAATGGTGGTCTCTTTAGTACAGGCCGTATGCTATTTACATTAGCACAGCAAAAACAGGCACCAGAGAATTTTGGTCATTTAAATAAAAATGGCATTCCAAGTAAAGGAATTTTAGCAACAGCTTTCGTATTATTAATAGGCGTTGTTTTAAACTACCTTGTTCCTGCAAAAGTATTTACATGGCTAACTAGTATTTCAACATTCGGAGCAATTTGGACTTGGGGCGTCATTTTAGTTGCGCAGCTACGCTTCCGTAAAGGATTATCACAGGAAGCACAAAATAAATTAACGTACAAAATGCCACTGTATCCTCTTAGCTCTTATATTACACTCGCTTTCCTTGTTTTAGTATTAGGAGTTATGGCATATTCTACTGATACACGTATCGCATTAATCGTTGGACCGATTTGGATTATCGCTTTAGTTGCTGTTTATTATATGAAAGGATTTCATGTAATGGATAAAAATCAAAAATCTTCCTCAAGAATCGTGTAAAGCTACTCCCTTCCTCATATTAGGAAGGGAGTTTTTCTATGAATCTTAAAAATATTTCTCAAAAAAATTCACCCTAAATTTACAAAATATTTATAATTTTCATCTTTTTTATCCTTCTAAAATTGGCTAGAGTAATAAAATGTACAAATTGCACCTAATACAGTAGGTCAAGCTACTTTACGCCTTCGTCAAAATACAACTGCAAAAGTAAGTGAAACTGTTGTAATTGGAGCACCTACCATTCATTGAACTACCACCACCTAACTTCCCTGCTTCTCTCTGAATCTTGAGGTGGGGGTCTTATTGCCCGCGAATAGCAGGATAAAAGTAGTCCCCTTTTTCCTATGAAAAGGGGGTTTCTTTATACATGAACACTTTTTCTTGGTTTTTATTTTCAGTTTCTAATTTCTCCCAAAAACCAACCTTTATTGACTTTCAATAGTTAATAAAGTAAACTATTAAGTATTAAAAACTATTAAATAATATAAACTATTAACTTTATTTTTGTTTATGCAAGGAGGAACTATAGATGGAAACTGCGATGCATATTGATGAAAAACAGCAGCAAAAAAAGAAACATCCTCCAGGTTTATACTTACTCTTCTTTACAGAAATGTGGGAAAGATTTAGTTATTACGGATTACGAGGATTATTAACATTATATTTAACAACAGCCTTAATAAACGGTGGTCTTGGTTTTAGTAAAAGCTGGGCACTTACTATTTACGGTTTTTATACAGGCGCTTGTTATTTCACCCCGTTAATTGGTGGGTTCTTAACAGATCGTTATCTTGGTAGACGCTTAGCTATTACAATTGGTGGTATAGCAATTGCACTTGGTAACCTTACATTATTTGCACTGCAAAGTCACTTGGGGCTATACCTCGGATTAGCGTTCATTATTATCGGGAACGGTTTCTTTAAACCAAACATTTCCACTCTTGTTGGAGAGTTATATCCAGAAAATGATTCACGTCGTGATGGTGCCTTTACGATTTTTTATATGGGAATTAACGTTGGTTCATTCCTTGCTCCACTCGTTTGCGGATACTTATCAGAAGATTTGTTTAAAACAACAGTAGATGGCGTTATTCATTATGGTTACCAATATGGATTTTTAGCTGCCTCCATCGGGATGGTTATCGGGCAAATTTTATTTACAACATTATCCAATCGTTATCTTGGTGACATTGGTAAAAAACCTACAGCAGCTTTACAAACAGGAACAGGCAGCAAAACAGCTGGAAATACACCATTAACAAAAAAAGAAAAACAGCATACAGCTGTTATTATCATAATAACTTGTTTCGTTGTTTTCTTCTGGGCTGGATTTGAACAGGCTGGTAGTTCTTTAACGTTATATACAAATAGCTTTGTAGATCGCACTATATTTGGTTGGGAAATTCCAACATCTTGGTTTCAATCTGTAAACCCACTATTTATTATCTTATTAGCACCAGTCGTTTCCGCACTTTGGACAAAGCTTGCTTCTACAAAACGCGGTGATTTGAAAATCCCAACAAAAATGGGTATCGGTATGATTTTACTTGGAATTGGTTATATGATTCTTCTTGTCGCTACATTAAAAACAGGAAGTAATGAGCAAGACATTACAGAAAAAGCAAATCTGCTCTTTATTGTCTTTACTTACTTATTCCATACGTTAGGTGAATTGTTCTTATCCCCAGTCGGACTATCAATGGTAAGTGCACTCGCTCCTGTCAAACTTGCATCTTTATTAATGGGTGTTTGGTTCGCAAGTACAGGTGTCGCTAATATTTTAGGTGGACAGTTAGCAAATCTCACAACTTCATTAGGTTATTCAGAAATATTTGCTGTTATTGGAGCTGCCGCTATTTTCTTAGGATGTATATTGCTATTAATTTCAAAAAAATTAGTAAAAATGATGGAATAAAGTGAAACTTCCATTCGGAGATGCTTTTCCTCCGAATGGTTAGTTGAACCAATCGGGCTTTTACGAGCAGTTATCCCCCGCCTATCTTCTTCGATTTTATCTCAACCTTGAGGTGGGGGTCTTACTGCTCGTTAATGCGGGATAAAAAAGATGAGGGTGCAACCCCTCATCTTTTTTATTTATTTTCTCCTTTTTCTATCGCTTGCTTATATAACTCTTTATATTCTTTGTAATCACTTGGTACAAAGCGCTTATAGAAGAATGAAGTCCAACTTGCGCCTTTTTCATATCCTGCTTCACGAATTTCGGCTGCCTTCTTATTCGATTTAAATCCTTCTTCAAACCATTTCTTTAACAATTCATTCTTTTTATACTTCGCTGGAAATTTTAAATCATAGCTTTCAAATGCAGTTGTGTACCCTTCTTTTTCTACCTTCTCTTTCACAGATTTATAACTTTTTTCATACCCTTCTTCATATGCTTTCACATAGTCTGCTTTATCCATATTTATAGGCTTTTTTTCTGCTAACTCTTTTCCAGCTTTCTCGCCTAGCTCAAATTGCTCTTTCTTAATTTTTTCGGTTCTCTCTTTATTCCCTGCCTGAAAGCCTTCCGCAAAGTTTGCTTTAAATTCTGAGGAAACTTGACTATCGTCCATTGTTTCTTGAGCTACTCCTTGCTCTTTCCCTTTTTCAAATTGCACCTTTTTTTGTTCTAAGAATGACCATGTCGCTGTGTAAGCCTCAGTAAATGCTTGCTTATAGGAGTCTGATTTTCCATTCAAATGCTCTGCTACATTATTCTTCCCTTCTTGAAAATCTTTTTCTCCAGCTGTTTTCCCTTCAACTTGTCCCTTTTCCATCTCCGCTTTCTGCTTTGCTTCTTCGGCCTTTCGTTGTTCTTCAGCTTTTCGTTGTTCTTCTGCCACACGCTGTTTTTCTTCTTCAGCCTTACGATTTGCCTCAGCTTGCTTTTGTACTTCTATAGCACTATTATCTTGGCTAGGTGCTTGTTGTATTGTACCGCTATTAGAAGATGGTTCCTTCCTATTATGGTAGTGATATTCTCCATATTGTAATCCCCACTTCTCACAGTTTGTACGACACGTATGCCCACCATTGGCATCTGTATTCCCTGGATGTGCATAAGCTGAAATCGGTGCTACTAATACTGCAATACCTGCTGCTAAGATAAATGACTTTCCTTTTTTAATCATACTGTACCCTCCATAAATCCAATATATCTTACTTTTTATTATACTAACATAAATGAATTTTGTAATATAAACTACAATATTCTTTTACTTCCCAATTATTAGTCAAAAAGAAAGTCCACTTTCGTTGAAAGTGGACTTTCTTTTTAACTATTTACTTTCTTCACCTGCATTAAGTCTCCAGACACTACATATCGTTTCGAGTTATCAAGCACAGATGAACACGTAATAAGTGTCACTTCATCTTTCCCGTGATTTTCAACAACTTCCCATTTATCCGGGGTTACTTCTGTTACCTGTTGTACCGCATACTCATACTCATTTTCACTATCATATAAATATACTTTATCGTTCTTTTTTAATTTCGAAATATCGCTAAATAATACACCTTTTTTTGACATATTATGTCCTGCTAATGCGTAATTCCCTTTCCCCATCTCTTGTTTCTCTTTTACCGTTGCTGCACCTGATAATAAATTTTTCTCTGTCGAAGAATTTAGAATTGGTAGCTCTAATCCAATGGATGGAATGGCGATGCGCCCGATAACTTGCTTCTCATCTAATGAAGCATTTGCCACATCCGCTAAATCTGGTTGTTTTATGTTAGAAGCATCAACAAATTTTGTTTCCTGCTTTTCGTACTTCATTTTCTTAATAGATTGTAGGTTTTCTTCTTGCATTTTCCCAGCTTTATAACCGTCATAAAAAGGTTTTGCAATTAAGATACCACCTACCACGAATAATAGAAGTGCTAATATACTATAAATCTTTTTTTTATTCATGCCACAATTCCTTTCTCTCACAAAATTCCCCTTATATAAAATGATAAGGTAAGAATGCTAGATATACAAGTAACATACGAAAAATATAGGAAATGGCACTTCCTGATACGAAAAAAGATGTGCTATACGGCACATCTTTCACACAACCTTATTACGATATAAAGAAATATGAAATACTGTAATTTGGATTAGTACAACGAAAAATAATACATATAGCGGATATTCTGGAATGCTTCGATTGAATAGTGGATAAACAACTAATGAGGCAGCTGCAACAGGCATAATAAACCCTAACGAAAGAAGTGTAGTGCGACACGCTTTTGCAGTCAATATTTCTTCTCTCTCATCTTCACTTGGAAATAATAACGGAAATGTCCAAAATGATAATTTCTTATATTTCTTTTTTTGTACCTTGTAGCCAATGAATATCCCTACCGTTACAATCAATAACAATGTAATTGGCATTATATTCATCGTAATAGTCCACGTTTGCTTTTCAGTACGGATGATGTTTGCAAGATCCATAATGACATGAAAATACTCAACAAATACCCAACCAGCTATAGCAAGAATAAATATATTTATTACATAAGAAAGACCAATTCTATTCATTTTCTTCTTCCTCCTTTTGTAATACAAATACTTCTTCCATCTGTAACCCAAACACATCACAAATCATGAGCGCTAATAATAATGATGGAACATAATCTCCTTTTTCAATAGCTGCAACGGTTTGCCTCGTTACACCCACTTTTTCAGCCAATACGCTTTGCGTAAAATTAAAACGGGCTCGTAGCTCTTTTACTCGATTATAAATGGTCAAATTTACCACCTCTCATCATTATTGTATGCTAAACTTCACAAAATGTAAACTCAACTTAACATTTAATGATAAAAAAATCTACTTTGCTTTTGCAAAGTAGATTTTTTACTTTAATCTAAAATGATAACTTTAACCTGTTTTCTACCCCAATTGCTAGAGGATGCTTTATCTGGCATGAAAACATCAATTTTATGTCCTTGGATAGCACTACCAGTATCAGCGGCAATCGCATTTCCATATCCTTCAACCCATACATGTGAGCCCAATGGAATAACCGATGGATCAACAGCAATTACTTTCATATTTGGATTTGCAGTTAAATCAAATTCTCCCCATTTCGTATGTACATGCTCACCAGGCTGCTTCCCATTTTCACTTGGATCATTTGTGTAAGCCGTAGCTTCTACATACATCTCATTTCCGCCTTTGCTAGGTTTGCTAGGACCGTCATTGTTATTTGATGTAGATCCTGATGCTGTTCCTATTGCCTTTGCTTCTTCTGCAGCAGCTGCTTTTTGATCTGCAGCTGCTTTTTCACGCGCTTCTGCTGCTGCTTTTGCTGCCGCTTGCTCGCGGGCAATTGTATCTTGCACGCTCTTCATATCCGCTTCAACTTTTAACTTTTCTTGTTCAGCAAGCGTAAGTTGACTTGAAATTTCATTATATTTTGTTTGCACAGACTGTAAGTTTTCTTGACGTTTCTGTAAATTCACTTGTAACTCATCCTGTGCTTTTGCTAATTTTTGTTTATCTACTTCTAAAGATTTTTCTTTTTCATCAATCGCTTTTTTATCATCTTCGATTTGTTGAAGATCTTGTTCTTGTAAACGAAGAATCTCTTTATCTGCATCCATAATTGTAGAAACTGCACTCATACGATCTAAGAGATCTGCAATATTTTTTGAGTTCACAATTGCTTCAACTACTAAATTCATATTTGAATTCTCTTGAACAGAGACCATACGTTTTTTCATAATATCTTTACGCATAAGTACTTTATCTTCTAACGCAATAATCTCTTTCTTTTTTTGTTCAATTTGTTTATTTGTATCATCAATTTTATGCTGAATTTGGTCTTGCTCTGTTTTATTTTTAGAAATAGTATCATTTAAGTCTTTTAATTCTTTTTCAATACCTTCAATTTCTTTCATTACAGCTTGCTTCTCTTGCTCTTTTTGCTGAATAGTATTGTCATTCTGCTGCAATTGCTGCTGCATGTTGTTTAGTTTATCGTCGTTTGACTCAGCTTTTACAGCAACTGTACTAGAAAAACAAATGAAACTAGCTAATACAACGCTACTGATACGCTTAAAATAGTTCATAATCCGACTCCCTTCTTCTACAGTTATACATTATTTATTTTACAGTTTGTTTACAAACTCATTAAATACAGTTTATTTTTTATGGATAAAAATAACAATTGCTAAAAAAATGTAATAAATACAGTTAAGTATTTTAAAAATTTTATATGTATATATTTAAAAATAATGCTACAATTTCAATATAAAGTGAAACTTCTATAAGCAAAATCTTACTATCTATTAACAAAGAAAATAGCAAATCATAGAAGCTTGGGGAGAACATTATGTTTACAAAAACAAAATCACTAGAAAAAGAAATTACTCAATTACAGAATCAAGTCCGAGAGTTAGAACAACAATTACATCAAAAAGAGAAAGAACATCAAAATGTTATTACTTCATTACATGAAAATGTATTGAAGGTTGTAAGTGAACATGAAGAAATCAATCAACAACATCATACATTACAACATTTAATTCACCAATTAAGTGATTGCTTTAACAACGTTACAACACAGGCACGTCATTCCAACACGATCAATAGTGATATGCTGCAAAAAGAACAAGGACTTATTCAAGCTATTGAAGAAATCGTAACATGTTCAAATGAAGGAAAAGATTCTGTTCACGGATTACTGACTGTTATTAACAAATTAGGCGAACAATCACAACGTACATCTAATAGTATGAATCATTTAAGCGAGCGCTCAAAAGAAATTGAACAAATCGTGGAAGTAATTCAAAACATTGCTGCACAAACAAATCTACTTGCTTTAAATGCAAGTATTGAAGCTGCTCGTGCTGGCGAACATGGAAAAGGATTTGCAGTTGTTGCCAATGAAGTTCGAAAACTTGCAGAAAGCACTGCAGAAAGTACAAAAAACATCGGAGATTTAACAAAGAAAATTCAAGAAGAAATTGAAAAAGCATATGAAAATACAAAAGATAATCTTCATCTCGTCGATGAAGGTGTTGAAGTAAGTGCAGACACAAATGCAAGAATTGAAAAAATATTAACGATGGTACAAACATTACAAACGGGTGCTACAAGTGTTATTGAATCAATTGAGCAACAAAAGCATTGTAACGAAGACATATTACGCGAATTTACAAAAACACAGCATATGTTCCAAAAATTAAATGACATGATGATAAAGCATATAAATGATACTCAAAAAGTTGATACAAAATTATCTACAAGTCTAGGATAAATACCTGTACAATCTACAAAAAAGAGCATTGAAGCAATATGGCTTCAATGCTCTTCATAATTAATATACTTTCTTTTCTTGGCAATATAAACGAATAATATGTTCATTTTTATGAAATACATCGTGTGTTATACGGATAATGCTAAAATTACGTTTTTCTTTTTCATCTTTGAAAAAAATTTGTTCCCCTTCCTTAAAGTGCCACATGCTATCAAATGTTGTTATATGTCCCCCACTTACCAAAAACAGCTCATATTTCATAGTTTGCCATCTCTCCCTCAGCCAGAATCCATTATTTAAATTATTTTAATATTACATTTAAATTATAAACTATTCCGAATTGAATTCAACATTATTTGTTATATTCTACTAATTATTAACTAAACAACGATAAAGCACCCTCCTTTGACTGTAACTGTGTCTAAGTTAATATGAAAAAAGACCAAATACTTAAAGATTAAGTATTTGGTCTTTCTATAGATTATTAGCGATTTACATACGTATCAAACCACAAATGAATATAACCAGCTGTAACGCGCTGCGCTTCCATTAAGCGCTTTCCTGTCACCGGCGTCACTTCCGCCCGCCATTTATCTGCATATTCTTGAGACACGGCTGCTTTTACAAACCAATCTTTTGTCGTATCGTTCACAATGCCAGGATAATCTTGTTTAGCTGCTACCGCTGATCCTTGAATCCAATCTTCTGGGTTTGTCCCTTTCCAATTCCAATATCCATTACTATCTGAAACTATATAGTTATCTTTTATTGTATCAACAAAATTTTCATATTTAGAATGGAAACCCATTGGATAAGAAAGATTCGTAAAGTTTGCTGCATGCATTGGTTGATTTACATCTCCTAAATAATGAAGCGATAATCCTAAGTAGAAGAATGCCTGTTTCATATCTTGATTTTGGTATGCCTCACCAGCAAGCTTAAAATATTTTGTACCTGTTTCTTTTGCCTGTTTCGCAAAAGGAATGTATGTATTTCCCGTATCCGGATCATAAAAATGAGAAGCATATGTACCATTATCATAATAAGGATTCTCGTAATCAGCAGAATAAATACCATTTTCTAAGTCAGTACGCCACTCATTTAATAAAGCAGTTTCATTCGGCTTCACAATCGCTGTATTACTAGACATGATATCAATTGCGCGATTTACAATCCATAAATGAGTGCTAACCCCTTCATTATGCTTATCCTCAGCTGACCATCTTAAAACCGGTGTAGGATTTTCGCTATTATTTGTTTGCGCAAATACTACACTTTGAACTGGTGCAGCTAAAGCAACCATAGCTACTAGTGCTAATACTTTCTTTTTCATACAAAATCCTCCCATTTTATATTTATCTGATGCTATTTGGTGAATCTATTATAAGGGTATCCCATCTTTTAACGACTTTACATTTCAATAACACGATATACAAACGTAAACAAAGATAGATTAATATATAGATTCAGCCTAATTATAGTGAGGAAATGTTAATCTCGTGCAAAAAGACCAATAAAATAATGTAAATATTTCAAAAATGGAATTGTTAGTATTTTCATTAATTTTTATTTGAAGATGAAGAAATATAAAATAAAACTAACCAATCGGACTCTTACTGCCCGCGAATAACGGGCTAAACACTTTATATTTCACTAATCTTTAGCATTTTTGCTCCCCTTTAACAAATTAATTTCATTGCACGGAAAAATAGCATTATGCCATAATAGCAAAAGAGAGGTGAAAAGGTTGAAATACTTTATTTATTTTATTGTTATCGTTGCATTTTTAGATACATTTTCACAATTACCAATTATGAGTACATATGCGCAAAGTCTTGGAGGAACTCCCCTTATTATTGGCCTTGTCGTTGGAATGTACTCCTTTGCAAATATGATTGGTAATGTTATTGCAGGTGCATCTGTTGATAAATATGGAGCCAAAAAAGTTCTTTATATTAGTATGGCAATTACGAGTCTCATAGTCTTATTGTATACCGTTGTCCAAAGTGGTGAACAACTTATTATCGTTCGTTTTCTACATGGGTTTAGTGACGGTTTCTTAATACCAGCAGCCTTTACTTTCTTATCAAAACAAACTGAAGCAACAAAGCAAGGAAAAGCAATGGCTTTATCTGGTGCAGCTGTTGGAACCGCAGCTATCGTGGGTCCTGCTTTCAGTGGAATTATGAAAGCAACCGCGGGTATACACTGGGTCTTTATTACAATTTCTATCTTAATGGTACTTGGTACAATCGTCTCGCTCTTCTTGTTGCCAAATCATAAAACAAGAACAAATACATTACAGACACAAGTATTAAACAAAGAAGATATGCTTGGATTATTAAAATCTGAACCGTTATTACAAGCATATATCGGTGCCTTTACATTAATGTTCTCACAAGGAATTGTCACATATATGTTACCTATGAAAATAGAAGCTTTAGGACTTAAAGCATCCTCAACAGGAATGATGCTTAGTGTCTTTGGAATCACCGCAATCCTTTTCTTCTTACTGCCAACAAACCGTATATACGATTACTTTAACCGTCAAAAAATGATGGTCATTGGTATTACAGTTATGGCATTTGCATTATCGTTACTTGGTATATTTACAACAAAAGGTATGCTCTTTGTTGTTATGATCATTTACGGAATTGGATTTGCAATTCTCTTTCCTTCTATTAACGCCTTACTTGTTGAAAATACAACAGAAGATAATCGCGGAAAAGCATTCGGATTATTCTATGCGTTCTTCTCACTTGGTGTCGTTGGCGGATCCTTTACGGTTGGAGCAATCGGAGCATCACCGAGCGTAAGTTTTGTAATTGGAACAGCTTTTTTACTTACTTTTGCTTCGATGATTTATGTAAGAGGACGATTCAAAAAAACAATGATGGGGTAGACTCCATCATTGTTTTTTATTTTAAAAAGCATATCGATACAATCCATTTACAAAAAAGCTGCGCAAATACCATTCATATTTCGACAATTCCCTAGGAAATATTCATTTCTCCTACAAAATCTTCAATAAAATGAAACTTTAATCAGTGGGGGTTTTCTTAATCCCCCACTGATGGTTAGTTGAACCAATCGGGCTTTTATGGGCAGTTATCCTCCACCTATCTTCTTCGCTTCTCTCTCAATCTTGAGGTGGAGGTCTTACTGCCCGTTAATACGGGATAAAAAAACGGTTCAACTCGGAAGTTGAACCGCTTCATAAAAAATTATTTTCCTTGTGTTTTTTCCCAATCAGCTAAAAACTTTTCAATTCCTTGATCTGTTAATGGATGTTTCACTAATGAAGCAATAACATTTGCTGGAATTGTTGCAATGTGCGCACCATTTAACGCTGCGTCTGTTACGTGTACAGAGTGGCGAACAGATGCTGCGATAATTTCTGTTTTAATGTCATGAATTACAAAAATATCTGCAATTTGACGAATTAAGTCCATACCGTTATGACCGATATCATCTAAACGACCTAAAAATGGAGATACATACGTTGCGCCAGCACGTGCAGCCATTAATGCCTGTACAGCTGAGAATACTAATGTTACGTTTGTACGAATACCTAAATCAGCAAATGCTTTTACTGCTTTTAATCCTTCCATTGTCATCGGTACTTTTACAACAACGTTAGGTGCAATTCTCGCTAATTCTTTTCCTTCTTCAATCATTTTATCTGCTTCTAAGCTAATAACTTCTGCACTTACAGGACCTTCTACAACACTGCAAATTTCACGAATACGCTCATGAAAATCTACGCCTTCTTTTGCAACAAGAGATGGATTCGTTGTTACACCTGCTAATACGCCAAGAGCGTTTGCCTCTTTAATTTCATCAATGTTTGCTGTATCAATAAAAAATTTCATGTTTTTTCTTCCTTTCTGAATGTAAGTATGTGTTTATTTTTTCTTAATACGGTCGAATTCAACCAAAATAATTTTTACTTTTTTCCTTTGCCACACTTACTACCGATGTAACTGCATTGGAATCCGTTGACATGATACCGATTACATATTGCTTTTTAAACGAGACTTTGTAGATTAACTACTATTCATTTTACGGTAATATCCTCAAAGCTTCAAACATTCTGTACAGAGCATAAGTGATTACTGTCATACAAGTTACAGAAATATCAAAGCAATACCCAAGATAATTGGTCAGACGTCTGTCCATATAAATGAATGTAAAGCTCCTAAAAACATCATTGTTGATAAATCCCTTCTCTAATGATGAGACCGTTTACAATTCCAATTATAAGAACAGCAAGCAATCCCGTTCCTATTGCAAAGAATGAATTCCTACCAGCAATAAGTGTACGTAATAATGCTAAAATAGAACCTACTGATAAGTCAATACCTCTCAGTTAAAATTACGCTAAAAGTCATAATTTTAACTGCATTTGACAGTTCAATATGCGCTATATTTAACGTTGCAATAACAACACTAATTAAAACTTCACCATCCTACAATCATCTGTACTTCTCGTAATTTATCTCTTAATGGCATACCACCTTGAGCTCCTAATTTTGTTACAGAAAGCCCTGCTGCAATGTTTGCAAAATGAATTGCTTTTTGCAATTTTTCTCCTTCTGCAATCGCAACTGCTAATGCACCGTTAAATGTATCTCCAGCTCCTGTCGTATCGACAACTGCAACAGAAATACTTGGTACATGAACAATTTCTGTGCCATTATGGAATCGAACACCGTTTCCACCTTCAGTCATCAACAGTTTATTAGGATACTTTTCAAGTAATGATTCAATTGGTGATGCAAAGTCATCTAGAACAATTCGACATTCATGCTCATTTGGTGTAATGTACGTTGCTTTTTGTAACACTTCCTCTGGCAATATTTGTGCTGGAGCTGGATTTAAAATAACTGGAATTTGATGTTCTTCACAAATGTTTAGTACATATTTTACTGTTTCAAGTGGAATTTCTAGCTGCAAAACAACCATATCCGCTTTCGTAAGAAGATCTTTTGCACGATTTACAAGTTGTTCATTTACAGAACGATTTGCACCTTGTACAACAATGATACTATTATCTTCTTCAGCCAATACGATATGGGCAATTCCTGTCGTTTCATTTGTAATCGATTCCACATAATCAATAAAAATACGTTCATTCTCTAAATTTCCCCGAACATATTTTCCGTAATTATCATTTCCAATTGCTCCAACCATTGCAACATTTGCACCTAAACGTGCTGCAGCTACAGCTTGGTTTGCACCTTTTCCACCTGGAACAGTATGAAAAGCTTCCCCAATTACTGTTTCACCAGCTTTAGGGCGTTTTTTTGAGATGGCAACTAAATCCACAGAAATACTGCCAACTACTATAATATTTGGCAATCTCTTTCTCTCCTTACTTTGTTGTATTTCGTTCTATAATTGTAATTGGTAAACGATAATGTTCTTCCTTTAATTGATGCCCTTCTATTTTCTTAATCAATAACTGTGTTGCAATTTTCCCCATCTCATAAATAGGCTGGGCGACAGTTGTGATAGCTGGATACATCATTTCTGCTAAAGAAATTCCATCAAATCCAATAATTTGTAATTCATTTGGAATAGATATTCCCTTTTGTAATGCTGCTTTTACTGTACCTAATGCAATCAAATCATTTCCTGCTACAATACCATCAATATACGGATGCTTCTCAAACAATTCACAAGCAACATATTCACTTTTCAGAGGATGAAATTCACTTTCTGCAATAACATAAGAAACATTTTGTTTCGTGACAGCATCAATAAATCCTTGAAAACGCTCATTTGCAGTACTAAGATCTCGAGGCCCTCGAATATGTGCAATCGCTTGACAGCCTTTTGCTAACAGAAGTTCTGTTGCCTGTTTACTTCCAGCATAGTTATCGGCATATACTGTTGGGATACGTTCATGAAACATGCGATCAATTGCTATAACTGGTACTTTTAAATTCATGTAATTACCGCTATTTTGCGGACTTGTTGCAACAATAAAACCATCGACATTATTTTGCATAAGCACATCGATGTATTGTTTTTCTTTTTCTAAATTTTCATCAGAATTACATAGTACAACTGTATATCCTTGTTTATGAGCTATGTCTTCTACTGCCCGGGCTACCTCTGGAAAGAATGGATTTACGATGTTTGGAACGATTAATCCGATTAGACGAGAACTCTTATTATATAGAGAACGCGCCACCGTACTTGGCTTATAATCTAATAACTCAATTGCCCGCTTTACTTTTTTGAGCGTATCTTCATGAACATAGCCATTGTGATTTAATACTCTGGAAACAGTAGCAACGGATACCCCTGCTAGTTTGGCGACGTCTTTTATCGTACTCATTCTTTTCCCTCTCTATCATATGTAACCGTTTACACAAATAATATAACTTATTCAGTAAAATCCGTCAATTGTTTATAAGTAAAAAGACGCAATTAAACCTATGTAAAAATACAAAAAGCATCGCCACTATAGGCGATGCTCTTCCTTATTATGAATAAGATACACTTGCATCTTTCTCTTCTATTTCATTCTTTTGTTCTTCTATTTCATTCTTTTGTTCTTCTGTTCCCTTTTTACGACCAGAAAGCTTAATTTTCTTCAAGAAAAGTGTAAGTACGGCACCGACTATGATAAATACTAATCCAGTCATAAATACATGATGAAGAGAATCTAATAATGATGTCTTCAATACAGGTACAATGCTATTTGCGATTGCTTCTGGCATTTGCTTCATTGATTCCGGATTAAATAACATTGAATATAGCCCTTGTGGATTTGTGTGAATCATGTCTTTAAACTTCGCCGCTATTTCCCCTGCTTGTGGCGGGAACGTATTCAATACAGGTACTAACTTATCTGTTAATACTGTACCGGATGTGTTATTCATAATAGAACCTAAAATAGTAATCCCAAACGTACCACCGATTTGACGGAAGAATTGACTTGATGAAGTTACAACTCCAAGATCTTTTTTCGGGAAGCTTTCTTGTAATGCTAATGTTAAGGTTGGCATTACAAGACCCATTCCTAAACCAATAACCATCATATATGACGTTGCAACAAGCTTACTTGTATGCATATCCATTGTAGTTAAAAACCCGAATCCACCAGCCATAATAAGCATTCCAGTGATAATTTGCGGTTTTACTCCTACCCTTAATACAAGCTGACCACCGAGAATACTTGTGACAATCATTGTGATCATCATTGGTGTCATAATTGTTCCCGATTCAGCAGCACTTACACCGACAATTCCTTGCATAAAGAATGGTACAAATGTAATGGCTCCGAACATTCCAACACTCATAAAGAAACCAACTGCATTTAATAATGTAAATGTACGATTTTTAAAGAAATGGACAGGTAAAATCGGTTCTTTTGCTTTTGTCTCAACAATAACAAAGCTTACAAGACCAATAACTGAAAGCGCAAATAACCCGATAATTTGCCAAGAACCCCAAGGGTAGTCTTTCCCGCCAAATGTTAATGCTAATAATAAGCTGACAACACCGAGAATCATCGTAAAAATACCCGCAATGTCAATTTGAATTGGGCCAGTTTCTTTCTTCCCTTTTAAGCCTATTGCGATAAAGATTGTCGCTAAAATTCCAACTGGTAAGTTGATGTAGAACACCCATCTCCAGCTCATTGAATCAACAATCCAACCACCAATTTGTGGACCAATGACAGAAGCAAGACCATAAAGTGCCCCAAAAATCCCTTGCCATTTCGCACGTTCTTTCCCTGTAAACATATCCCCAATGATAATCATAGCCATTGGCATCATAATACCGCCGCCTAGCCCTTGAATACCACGGAAAATAATTAATTCTGTCATACCATTTGCCATACCACAAAGCGCAGAACCAACCATGAAGATAATTAATCCTGTCATATATACAGTGCGGCGACCTAACATATCCGCTAATTTACCAGCAATCGGTACAACCGTTGTTGATGTTAACAAATATGCTGTTGTTAACCATGTCATTAAGCTTAATCCGCCAAGTTCACCGACAATACGCGGCATTGCTGTACCGACGATTGTTCCGTCTAATGCAGCAAATAACATTGCGATAACTAAACCAATTAACAACAATGTTCTATTTTGATTTGCTTGTTGTTCCATATAATCTCCTCGACTCTCTTTATTTTTTCTCTTTCTCCTCCGATGTGTGGCAAATAACTGCTTCTAATTTTTCAAACAAACGGAGTAAGTCTTCTCTCTCTTGTATTTCTAATTGTGAAAAGTACTTTGCGATATGTTGATTCCGAGTAGTCATTGCCTCTTCTAATACATCTTTCCCCTTCGCTGTTAACTCAATTACGACAACGCGGCGATCATTTTTATCATGATAGCGTAAAACCAATTCTTGATCGATTAAACGATCAATCATCACTGTAATTGCACTTGGTTTCACATACATTATTTTCGCTAATTCTGTCGCTCTCGCTGTACCGTGATGATTTAAAATTTTTAAAATATAAAATTGCGGTGGCGTTAGTCCAGATGATTGCAATTGCTCTAATAATTCCGTTTGCAATTTCTTTGTAATAGAAAATGCAAGAGCTTGAATTTTATCAATATGAGTTACATCATTTTGCATATTTTCCACCTCTTATTTAAACAATAAAATATTTAATGCCTTTAAATATTTAACGCTTTTAAATATTAATCCTTATAACTAATAATGTCAATGATTTTATTTCTTAAAAATTTTCGTATTTTTTTGGATAAGGTGAAACTTCCATCAATAGGGTTTTCTTCATCCCCCACCTTTCTTCTTCGCTTCTCTCAATCTTGAGGTGGGGGGCTTACTTCCCGCGAATAGCAGGATAAAAACAATGACGAAAATCATATTAAATGAAAGTATATGATGATTTCTCCACAACAAAAACTACCATTACTATGTACACAAAACATAGCAATGGTAGTCTTCTCTTTTTTATAAAATCAATTCAATTGTTTCAGTAATTTTAATGCTATCCTTCACAGATTGAACAATTGTACAATTCTTCACAGCAAGCTCTAATGCCTTTTCTAATTGTTCTTGCGTAATTCCCTTTGCCTTTATTTTATAGTGCAAATGAATGCCCTCCACTGGCTTTGGCAAAATTTCACTTCTTACAATTTCAGTTGCAATTGTAAACTCATTATACGTAATACGTTTTTTTTCTAAAATTGTTCGAAGCACAATCGAACTGCATCCTGCAATTGAAGCAATAAGAAGATCTAATGGTGTATACCCATTTTCTTTTCCAATTTGCAATTTATCATATGGAAGATCAGTTGTTATTTCATTGGGCTTGACTGTTAGTTTCATATGCATTCCCCATTTCTACTTGCACCGTTTGCTTTCGCTTCTTACTTATATAATAATACACGTAGCAAAAAATGATAAATGGGATGCCGCAATATAATGCCATACGCTGTTCTGGGATAAAAGCTAAACTAATAACAACAATACTATTTAAAATAAGCGCTGCAATTGGAACAATCGGATATAATGGTGTCTTATATTTTAATTCTTCCAGCTTGCCACCATTCTTCAAATATTGTTGTCTAAATCGAATTTGTGAAAATGCGATAATAATCCAACTCGCTACCGCTGATAAACCTGCAACAGATAGTAAATACATGTATACTGTACTCTCTGCGAATACACTTGTTAATAAGGATAGTGCCGCAACAGCTATCGTCACAACTAATGCAGTAATAGGAACACCTCTTTTATTTAACTTCTTAAAAGAAGTTGGTGCCATACCTTCATTTGATAGCGACCATAAAATACGTGTTGCTGCATATAACCCAGAGTTTGCTACAGATAATAGAGCAGTAATAATAACAAAGTTCATAATATCCGCTGCATATGGAATACCGATTTTATCAAATACAACAACAAATGGGCTTTCAATAACTCCTGCTTCTTTCCAAGGAATCAGTCCTACTAAAATTGTCATTGTTAAAACAAAGAATAACATAATACGCCATACTGTATTACGAATTGCACGCGGGATTGTTTTTTCCGGTTCTTTACTTTCACCTGCTGCAATCCCAATTAACTCTGTTCCTTGGAAAGAGAAGTTTACAGTAATCATTGTTAGTAAGACAGCTCCAAGTCCATTTGGAAATAACCCACCATCTTGTACAAAATTAGAAAACAGCGGTGCTGCTTCTTTTCCATCGTATGGTAAAAACCCAAGTATTGCACTTCCTCCAAGAAGAATAAATGCAATAATGGTAACTACTTTAATACTTGAAAACCAAAACTCTAATTCTGCATAGCTTTTTGCTGATACTGCATTTGTAATGAATAAAAGACTACCGAACACAAGGCACCATACCCAAGTATTTACATCTGGAAACCATCTCTTCATCATTAAACCAATTGATGTTAACTCTAAACCAACCGTCACAGCCCAACCAAGCCAATACAACCAGCCAATCATAAATCCTGTTCCAGGTCCGATAAATTTCGTCGCATACTTTTGAAACGATCCAGAAACAGGCATGGCAACTGTTAGTTCACCAAGGCAAAGCATCGTTAAATACATAATAAACCCGCCGACTAAATAAGAAAGAATTGCTCCTCCTGGTCCTGCTTCATGAATTGTATATCCTGATCCGAGGAAGAAACCTGTCCCGATTACTCCTCCGAGTGCAATCATAAATAAATGTCTACTTTTCATTGTACGCTGTAATTTCTCATTCGTTGTTTGACTCATCTTCTTCCTCCCCTAAACGCCCTCTGTATTTTAAAATTTCTGATAATATAAAATATACAATAAAGCGTTTACAATTTCTATATAAAATTAAAACTTTTCTAAAAAAATAACTCTTGCATAAAATAACATGCAAGAGTCATCTGCTTTCTAAACGTCTTGAAAAAAGAGACAGGCTACAATTTACAATAAAATACATACATGCTGTGAGAAGCAAAATTGGAATCATATAGTTTACATTTTGACCATTAATAATTTGGGCATTATGCATTAATTCTGGCAATGAAATTACGACAGCCAACGATGTATCTTTTAAAAGGGATATAAATTGACTGACAATCGGCGGCACCATACGGCGCAGTGCTTGCGGTAAAATAATATGTTGAAGCGTTTGTACATACGATAGTCCAGAAGCACGTGCTGCTTCAATTTGCCCTTTCTCAATTGATAATAAACCACTGCGAACAATTTCTGATATCATCGCTGCTTCAAATATCGTCAAAGCCAGAATAGCCGCTGTTGTAATCTCTAATTTCAATCCAGCTTCTGGGAGTGCAAAATATGTAAAGAAAATAATTAATAATAGCGGTAAATTACGAATGATTTCAACAATACAGGCAAGTATTGCTGATACAACCGGTATTTTCACATATCGTAACGTACCGATTACACTACCAATTATAAAACTAAGGACGATTGCTATTAGAGCAATTTCTAACGTAACAAGTAGTCCTTTTAGTAAAAAAATAATATGATCTCCTGTATAAGCACCTCGAAAATCCATTTACACCGCTCCTTTCGCCAAGTGTTTCTCTAAATATCGAACACCCATGCTAAGCGGAACAGTTAAAAGTAAATAAAACATACCAACAAATATATATACATCAAATGTGACAAATGTTCTTGTAGAAATTAAATCGCCTTGGTACATTAAATCCGCCCCAGCGATAATACCGAGTATAGAAGAGTTTTTCACTAAATTTAGAAATTGATTACCTAGCGGCGGAATCACAATTTTTATAGCTTGCGGCAAAATGATATAATACATCGCTTGCACATACGTTAAGCCAGAAGAACGTGCTGCTTCCATCTGCCCTTTCGGAACTGATAAAATTCCTGCACGAATTGCCTCTGTAATAAAAGCCGCTGTATATATAGTAAGTGCAGCTGTACCAGCAACAAACCCACTAAATGTAACGCCAATTACGGGAAAAGCAAAATAAAAAGCAAATGCAATTAGAACTAAAGGGATATTCCGAATAAACTCTACATATGCTGTACCCATCCAATTTAGAACCCGAATTGGCGCAATTCGCATCACTGCGATTATGATACCAAGAATAAAACTACCAATTAATGCAACAATACTAGACATCACTGTATATTTGAATCCTTCTAAATACAAATCTAGATTATTTGAGAGAATAGAAAAGTCGAGCATAAACTCTCCCCTCTTTCTTAATAACAAGAGGATGATTATTTCTCATCCTCTTGTTACCATATATGTTGTAGTTTTACTCAGGCTTTTTCCCAATCCACTTTTCATATAATTTATCGTATTCTCCACTTGCTTTCATCTCTTTTAGTAACTCATTAATTACTTTCGTAAGCTCTGTTTCGCCTTTTCTCACCGCAATGCCATATGGTTCGTCAGTGAAGATTTTTCCAACAACTTCATAGTTTGCATCTTGCTTTTCCATACCATATAAAATGGCATTATCTGTTGTTAAAACATCACCTTGTCCTGCCTTCAATGCTGTAAATGCTTCACTATAGTTTTCAAATTCAAGCACAGTCGCTTCCGGTGCTTTTGCACGAATATTGTTCGTAGAAGTAGAGCCTTTTACAGCTAACACTTTTACCCCTTTTTTCACATCAGCTATATCCTTAATTCCACTTCCCTTTTTTACAAGTAAAGATTGCCCAGCTTTAAAATACACATCTGAGAAATCAACTTCTTTTTTGCGTTCCTCGGTAATTGTCATTGTCGCAACAATTGCGTCAATATCGCCGTTTTTTAGCATCTGGATGCGCGTTTTAGAAGTAACTTCTTTTAATTCTAATTTATTCTCATCGCCTAGAATTTTTTTCGCAAGTGCTTTCGCAATATCAATATCAAATCCTTCTACCTTTCCCGTTGCCGGATTCTTTAATCCAAATAGATTCGTATCATACTTCACACCGACAACTAATTTCCCACGTTTCTTAATTTGATCAATAACAGTTTCCTTCTCATTTTTTACAGCTTCTTTCGTTTCCTCTTTCTTATTTCCACACCCAGCTAAAATCAGTATAAATAAACACGCACAAACGATAAGCGTGAACCACTTTTTCATTTTAATCATCAAATTCCTCCCTTAACGATTAAGCACACGACTTAAAAATAATTTGGCTCGTTCTTGCTTTGGATTTGCAAAGAAATCAGCAGGTGCTGCTTCTTCCACAATTTGACCCTTGTCCATAAATAAAATACGATCAGCTACCTCACGGGCAAATCCCATCTCATGTGTAACAACAACCATCGTCATGCCTTCTTTTGCTAGTGTTTTCATAACGTCGAGTACCTCGCCAATCATTTCGGGATCAAGTGCAGAAGTTGGTTCATCAAACAGCATAATCTCCGGCTTCATTGCTAGTCCCCTTGCAATAGCAACGCGCTGTTGCTGTCCGCCTGATAGTTGGTGCGGATAGGCATTTACTTTATCCGAAATCCCTACTTTTTCTAAGTAAAACATGGCAATTTCTTCTGCTTCTTCTTTCGACTTTTTGAGTACTTTTATCGGGGCAAATGTAATATTTTGAAGCACCGTTTTATGAGGATATAAATAAAAATGTTGAAATACCATGCCGATGCTTCGTCTTAATTGATTTATATCTTTCTTTACATCATGGATGTTTACACCATTCACAAACAATTCACCATTCGTAATCATCTCTAGTTGATTCATACAGCGCAGCAACGTACTTTTCCCTGATCCCGATGGACCAACGATCACGACGACTTCCCCTTTTTCAATTTGTAAATTAATATTTTTTAAAACCTGGAAGCTGCCGTAATATTTGTTGACATCGCGAAAAACAATCAATCTACTCCCCTCCTTTACAACTCAAAAAGCCTGTATAGTTTTTTATATTCGAAAACATCTAAAAAAATAACTAGTAATCTTTTAGACAAAAAAAAGAAGCAAAGAGATCACTCTCTTTGCTTCTTTCACTTTCATCTCTTTACGAAACCTCTTCTTGTTTATCCTTTCCATATTCATGCTCCCAAAAATCAGCATTTTTAATACCAAGTTCTTGAGGATCAAATACAGGATCTTTCCCTTCCTTCTTCTGCTTCTCATAATCTTTCAATGCTAAAAGCGCCGGTTTTTGCAATAATAGAATCGCGATAATATTTACCCAGGCCATAATACCAACACCGATATCCCCAAGCGCCCACGCTGTTGCTGCCGTTTTCACACAACCATAGAATACAGCCGCTAAAAATATAAACTTTAGTACAAGTATCATCCAAGGACGATCTTTTTCACGATTTAAATAGGCAATATTCGTTTCTGCAATGTAGTAGTATGCCATAATGGTTGTGAAAGCAAAGAAAAAAAGAGAAATTGCAACAAAGGCATTTCCAAAACCAGGGAATACAGATTCAACAGCAGCTTGCGTATAGCCAGGTCCCGGTTCCGCACCGTTCAAGTTATTAACAAGAAACCCTTTTCCACTTGAATCAAACACATTATACATCCCTGTAATAATCATCATGAATGCTGTTGCAGAGCACACAAATAATGTGTCAATGTAAACAGAAAATGCTTGTACAAGTCCTTGTTTTGCCGGATGAGATACTTCCGCTGCAGCTGCTGCATGCGGTCCTGTTCCTTGACCAGCCTCATTTGAATAAATACCGCGTTTTACACCCCAAGAAATCGCTAAGCCGATAATCCCTCCAAATGCAGCATCTAATGCAAATGCACTTTTTATAATAAGCATGAAAGCATCTGGCAACTTATCAATATTCATAAAGACAATTAAACAAGCAACAAGAATATAACCAACTGCCATAAACGGCACAACAATTTGCGCTACATTAACAATACGTTTTACACCACCAAAAATGATAAGACCTAGTACAACAACTAATATTGCTCCTGATACAGATGTATTAATACCAAACGCTGTTTCCAAACTTACCGCAATACTGTTCGCTTGTACACCAGGGAGCAACATCCCTGTTGCAAGAAGTGTCGCCATAACGAAAACAATCGCATACCATTTAATCCCTAGTCCTTTTTCGATGTAATATGCCGGCCCCCCTCGGAATTGCCCTTTGTACTTCGTCTTATAAATTTGTGCAAGTGTTGATTCTATATAAGCAGAGCCCGCTCCCAAAAAGGCTACAAGCCACATCCAAAAGACTGCTCCCGGCCCTCCAAAAGCGATCGCTGTGGCCACTCCAGCAATATTCCCTGTCCCAACACGGCCTGATAAAGAAAGTGCTAGCGCCTGAAACGAAGACACACCCGCTTCCGATTTCTCTCCTTGAAATGTAAGTCTTACCATCTCACCCACATGTCTAACTTGTGGAAATCTCATTCGAATTGAAAAATATAAACCTACTCCTAAGCATAGATAAACAAGTGCAGGGCTCCATACAATACCATTTAACCAGTTAACAAAAGCTTCCACGAATCCTCCTCCTTTTAAATTAGAATTTTCAGAATATATAAAAAGTATAAAATATACACCTCATGCAATACAATATTATTCTGAGAAAATAAACACGTTTTTGTATAAAAACACAAAATGTGTTTATTAATAAAAAACAGAGCATCAATCAGCTAATATAACCTATATATTCAAACTAGCCTAAAAAAGAAAAAACTGACCATGACTCCACTAGAGGGTGTTTTAGGTCAGTTTCTTGTTTTTTTTAAAATTCAATAATTGCTTTTCTTGCAAGAATTCTCTGATGAATAGCTTTTGTTAATGTTTGAAAATGCTCTGGCATTTTCTTACCGTTAAACTTTTTCATAATTGTTCCATATAAAGCAACATCTCGAAGGCGCATGAAAAGCGGCAAAGCATCATATGAGGAATCGGCAAGCTGATGTTCTGTCTCATATCCTTCTCGTAATACTTGCAATTGTTGACGTGCAAAAATCGTCTTCTGCTCTTCCGACCAATCTTTTTCTAAGACAGAATAATACAAAACCATTGCAAGGTCATGGACAAAATAATTATACGTTGCATCATCAAAATCAAAAATTGTTAGCTCTTCATTTTCATAGTGGAAATTTCCATGATGAATATCTCCGTGAATTAATCCAAATGCACAATTTGTAGAAGGTAAATTCTTAATTTCTGCTACAATTTCATAGGCGATGTGTTGCAGCTCATTATCTTCCTTTAACATATCAATAATCGTAATCTCATCATCCATCCACGTAACACGATTCTCTGTTTTGGGATAATGCATTGTAAGGCGATGTAACTGACCAATTGCTTTCCCCCAAGCATAAAAGAGCGTATCATTCCAAATATCAGGATCGTTATCTTTCACCCTCTCTCCTTTTGCATAATCAAAAAGAGAAACATAAAAAGATGTTCCGTCTGTCGCTTGTAAACTTTCTACAAATCTATCATTCTCTGATCGATGCGGCGCCGCTACTTTTGCACCGTTTGTCCCAAGGTATGCCAGAAAGTCTAATTCCGCTTCAATTTGCTTATATGTACGATGAGATGAATGCGTCAAACGCAAAACATATGGTGTACTTCCTTTTCCCTCTGCACGAAAGATATAATTTTCAAAATCTCCTAACGGTTTTTCCATAACCGTTACACCGAAACGCTTTGCTCCTTCTTGTAAAATTTCTTTTGTAAATACTTGTTCAACTGCTAACTCCATATAACCCCTCCTTGTTCTATCCTCTCTACTAATTCGTTATGAACCTTAAAATCACTGCTATAAAGTGAAACTTCC
>NZ_NUQE01000031.1:22840-27005 GCF_002582035.1 Bacillus pseudomycoides | reverse complement strand
GGAAAGACGATAATGCGAAAAATCGTCCGAAAATGATCAAAGTCGACTTACTACAAAATGGTAAAGTTATCGCAACACAAGAAGTAACGGAAGCAAGTGGCTGGAAGTATGAATTTAAAGGCCTAGCAGCATATGATGCAGATGGCAAAGCATACAAGTATGAAGTGAAAGAACAACCGGTAGCTGGATATAAATCCGAAGTGAATGGTTATGACATCACGAATACAAAAGTAGGCCAAACAAAAGTAGAAGGAACAAAAACATGGAAGGATGACAATGCGAAAGATCGTCCGAGTATGATTAAAGTCGACTTACTACAAAATGGCCAAGTAATTGCAACGCAAGAAGTAAGCGAAGCAAGTGGCTGGAAGTATGAATTTAAAGACCTAGCAGCATATGATGCAGATGGCAAAGCATACAAGTATGAAGTGAAAGAACAACCGGTAGCTGGATATCAATCCGAAGTAAACGGTTATGACATTACGAATACAAAGGTTGGTCAAACAACAGTAGAAGGAACGAAGACGTGGAAAGACGATAATGCAACGGATCGTCCGAGTACAATCAAAGTAGATTTACTTCAAAATGGCCAAGTGATTAACACACAAGACGTAACAGCGGCAAACGGTTGGAAATATACATTTAAAGATTTAGCAGCGTACGATGCGAATGGTGTTGCCTATAAGTATGAAGTGAAGGAACAACCAGTAGCTGGATATCAATCAGAAGTAAAAGGTTATGACATCACAAATACAAAGGTTGGTCAAACAAAAGTAGAAGGAACAAAAACATGGAAAGACGATAATGCGAAAGATCGTCCGAGTATGATTAAAGTCGACTTACTACAAAATGGCCAAGTGATTGCAACGCAAGAAGTAAGCGAAGCAAGCGGTTGGAAGTATGAATTTAAAGACCTAGCAGCATACGACGCTGACGGTAAAGCATACAAGTATGAAGTAAAAGAACAACTAGTCGACGGATATCAATCTGAAGTAAACGGTTATGACATTACGAATACAAAGATTAAGGAAGGGACAGTTGAAGTTCCTAAAGAAGATACAAACACAAATAACAAGGCCCCAGAAGTTCCATCTATTAAAGAAGATGATAAAACGACAGTATTACTTCCAAAAACAGGAGGAACACCAGCGGAGATGATTTCAATTGCTGGAGGTATGGTATTGTTTGTTTTAGGTGGAATCCTATTCTTTCGTCAAAGAGTTAAATAATTAGATTATTACCCGAGTAGACAAGTTAACCTATTCGGGTTTTTGTTATCCCGCATTAACGGGCAGTAAGACTCCCACCTCAAGGTTCTGAGAAAACAAGGAAGATAGGTGGAAGATAACTGCCCGTAAGAGCCCGATTGGTTCAACTAACCATCAGTGGGGGATGAAGAAAACCCCCACTGATGGAAGTTTCACTTTATTTAGAACATATCTTTTTAAAACAAATGCTTTTTGCTGCATATAGTTATAGAGAGAACGGAGGGATAAAAGTGACGAGAATTGCCTATACAGATAGTGATGTAGATTTATTAGCTCGTCTTATGAGAGCAGAAGCAGAAGGCGAAGGGCAACAAGGTATGATGGCAGTAGGGACAGTTGGTGTGAATCGTGTAATGTGTGATTGCTTGGACTTTAAAGACATTACAAATATTCAACAAATGGTATATCAGCAGCCAGGCGGATTTGAAGCAGTGACGAAAGGGTATTTTTATCAAAGGGCAAGAGAGAGCGACAAAACAATGGCAAAAAAATGTTTAGATTATGCTCGTATATGGCCAGGTGTATATTCTCTTTGGTTCTTTCGTCCAGTTGGCGAGTGTCCTCCTACGTGGTGGAATCAGCCTCATGCGGGACAATATAAGAATCATTGTTTTTACGAACCGACTGGAGATGAATGTCCGAAGGTATATTCTGGAAAATAAAGTAAGTAGCGTAGGAGAAATATATCGGCGTTTTTTACAATATAAAGGTGCTTCGACACAACATAAAGACCGCTCGACGATATTCGATATACGAAAAAAGCAACTCATTTTCAAAATGAGTTGCTTTTTTGTTCCATTCATTGAAAATATTTATTTTATAGTCATATAACTATTGGGTGTATTAGGTATATTTTATGATATTGGGAATTATTATAACCTATATACACTTGATAATTTATTTTATCTCGCATTAACGGAAAGTATACCCCCACCTCAAGATTCAGTGAAAAGCGAAGAAGATAGTTGGGAGACAACTGTCCGTAAAAGCCTGATTGGTTCAATTAACCATTAGTGGGAGAAGAAAAAAAACTCACTGATGGAAGTTTCACTTTATGAGTTTTGCAAATAAGTTGTTAGGATTTAATAGGTTATGTCACGCTTCAATAATTAATAATAATTCTTGAGGATATTGCGAATCACTTGTAACTTATTTGTGCTTAAAATGATGGACGATTGCTTACCTATGTGTCATGGATAGATATCGAGTATCGCATGACTGCCGGTTCTCTTCGTTTACGGATGAAAAGATTTAGTCTGTTTTTTTACTCCTCAATGTAATCTCATATTATCAAAGAACGGCATAAGTCGATGACAACAAAATCTTAAAGTTTAATTTAGAATCAATGAGAGTATATATGAATTGCTACGAAAAGGAGAAAAAGATGAGAACTATTCGAATTGAAGGGATAGCTCTACAAGATTGGATAAAAGAGTATCCTCTAATAAATGAACTCATATCAACAAAGGAAGTATTTTGGTCAAACCCAAAATATGAATCGTTTCAAATCGGGATTGAAAAAACTCGATTTAGCGAAAAAGATGTAACAGACGCAGAAGAAAGATTAAAGCGGTTTGCTCCGTACATTGCTAAAGTCTTTCCTGAAACAAAAAAGCTAAAAGGGATTATTGAATCCTCTATCGTTAAAATTTCTTCTATGCAGCAACATTTAGAACAAATACATGGAATGAAATTACCTGGTGAATTTTTGTTAAAATGTGATAATTATCTTCCTATTGCAGGCTCAATTAAAGCAAGAGGCGGTATTTATGAGGTTCTTAAACATGCAGAAGATTTAGCCATTCGACATCAATTATTAACACTACAAGATGATTATTCAATGATGGATAGTAAAAAATTTAGAAACTTCTTCTCAAAATATTCGATTGCAGTAGGTTCAACGGGCAACTTAGGAATTAGTGTTGGAATTATGGGATCCAAAATGGGCTTTAATGTAACGGTCCATATGTCAGCAGATGCAAAGAAATGGAAGAAAGAGCTTCTGAAAAGCAAGGGAGCGAAGGTTATTGAATATAAGGGAGATTACAGCAAGGCTGTAGAAGAAGGTCGAAAGTATGCGAATAATAAACCGAATTGTTACTTCATCGATGACGAAAACTCGCATGATTTATTTTTAGGATATGCAGTGGCTGCTTCTCGGTTTAAACAACAATTAAAGGACATGAATATAAGGGTAGATGAAAATCATCCGCTATTTGTTTATCTTCCATGCGGGGTAGGGGGCGGTCCAGGTGGAATTGCATTTGGTTTGAAATTAATATACCAAGACTATGTACATTGTTTTTTTGCGGAACCCACTCATTCGCCAAGTATGCTAATGGGCTTAATTACAGGATTGCATAGTAAAGTTTCTGTACAAGATTTTGGTATTGATAACGTCACTGTAGCGGATGGCCTTGCGGTTGGGAGGCCATCGGGATTTGTTGGTCAAAACATTGAATCTTTATTAAGTGGATGTTATACGGTGAGCGATAATCACTTGTATAAATTATTAAGTGAACTAATTGATTCAGAAAATATTAACTTAGAGCCTTCTGCAGTAGCAAGTATCCCAGGGCCGATTAGGTTATTGAAAGAAAAAGAAGGTCAAGAATATTTAAAAAGGCATTGCTTAACAAACAAAATAAAAAATGCCACACATGTTATGTGGGGGACAGGCGGCAGTATGGTGCCTAAAGCAATTATGGAGGGGTATTACAAAAAAGGATCAAAAGTATAGGGGGGCGTGGGGAGAAATACATCTTCATTTTAGTAAGTTAAATGTATCCCGCGTTACCTCACTATTGAAAAGTATCTTTTATCCCGCATTGGTAGTATAAGACCCCCACCTCAAGATTCAGAGAGAAGCAAGGAAGCTAGGTGGGGGATAACTGCCC
>NZ_NUQE01000031.1:0-22820 GCF_002582035.1 Bacillus pseudomycoides | reverse complement strand
GGAAGTTTCACTTTATATCTCTAAAACAAAAAAGCATTACTTTCTATTATTCATACAGAAAGTAATGCTTTTTGTTTTGGGGATTTGGTTAAGGGTACTGTTCGTTCATGAATAATAAGCCAGAATGGTTATTAGAATATTTTTCCTTAAGGAATGCATACTAAACAATAATATGAAACGTATGTAGAAAGTGAGGGAGTTTATGTTTAATTTTCTGAAACCATTAAAAGGTAGACGCAATCCAAAGTCTCTTCAAATAAACAATAATACTCATTTTCAGGAAAAAAACATAGAAGATTCTCCCTTGGACGTTAATTTATCTAAGAACATAGCTCAACTTCAGCAACTTTTCTGCCAATCACCGGATTTAGTCATTCGTCAGTTTCCAATCACAGTCGATGGATTAGACGCAGCTTTAGTCTATTTGTCCAGTTTAACAGACAAGCAATCGATTCAAAATCATGTTCTAACTCCTTTGATGAATAGTACCCGTGATTCAAATACAGAACTGCCAATTACATTAGGACAGGTTGGAATTGTCGATACGTGGAGCCAAATTGAAAATGCTATTTTGGGAGGAGATAGCGTTTTATTTATCCACGGCCGAACTACAGCGCATCAATTAGATACGAAAGGATGGCCGCAAAGAAATATTGAAGATACTCATAATGAAATATCCCTAAAAGGTGCGCATCAAGGGTTTGTAGAAACTGGAAGTCAAAATATCGCATTGATTCGGAGATATATTCCGCAGCGAGAATTAATGTTAAAAGAGATGACAATTGGTATGCGGGGCAAAACGAGGATTTCCATTTTATATTTGAAAGATGTAGCTTCCGAAGATGTGCTGAAGGAATTAGAAACACGGATTCAAGATATTATAGTGGACGCTGTCATTAATACGGGTGAACTCATTGAGTTCATTGAAGATAATCCGTATTCACCATTTCCTCAATTTATCTTAACTGAAAGACCCGACGTGGCTGTATCCCACATTCTCCAAGGGAGATTTGTAGTCGTTGTGGATCATTCTCCAAATGTATTAATTGCTCCGGCAAATTTTATATCCTTTTTTCAAGGGGTTGATGATTACGGGACACGTTGGTTAGTTGCCTCGTCTATTCGGATCCTTCGTTTCTTCGCTTTTATGATAGCTCTATTTTTGCCCGCGAGTTATGTTGCGTTTATTTCCTTTAATTTTGAAGTCATTCCTGTGCCACTTTTTTTATCTATTGCAGAATCAAGAACGCGCGTACCATTTTCGCCGGTTATGGAAGCACTGCTTATGGAAATGACATTGGAAATGATGAGGGAAGGAGCTTTGCGGCTACCTACTCCAATCGGTCAAACAGTTGGAATTGTAGGTGGGATTATCATTGGACAGGCGGCTGTTCAGGCGGGAATTGTAAGCAACATTATGATTATTGTTGTTGCTATTACAGCCATCGCTTCCTTCATCGTTCCGAATTATGATATGGGAGCGGCAATCAGATTATTACGATTTCCTATGATGATATCAGCTGCCTTGTTTGGAATTGTAGGAATTGTTATTGGGTGGATGACATTAGTTGCACATCTCATCAGTCTTGAATCGCTAGGTACTCCTTACGGGACTCCGTTAGCACCGTTTCGTTTTGCAGATATGAAGGATGCCTTTATACGCTTTCCTTTATGGACGATGAGAAGTCGGCCTAAGGGTACGGGAGCCATTCAATCTATTCGACAAGGAAAAAAACACAATAAAAGGTGAAACGATGAAAAAGTATGCTTATAATGAAATCACTCTCATGCAGTATATTTTTTTAATTAATGGAATGCAGGTGGGAACCGGAGTTTTATCTCTTCCACGAGTACTTGCAGAAAAAGCCGGAACAGATGGGTGGATAGCTATACTTATCGGCTGGGTGTTCTCGACAATATCTGGTATTTTTATCGTTAAAACATCTGCAAGGTATCCAGAGGACACGCTTTATGACATTTTAATACGATTGTTTGGAAAAATAGTTGGGAAAACACTAATTGTTATTTACACGATATACTTCGCTTGTTATTCCTGTATCATTTTTGTGAATACCATGCTTTATCTTAAGGGGTGGCTTCTCCCGAAAACACCTGATTATATCATTATATTTTTATTTTCAATTCCTACTTTTTTTGTTGCACGCAACGGTCTTCAGATTATAGGGCGATACTCTGAACTCGTTTTTTATATGATGCTTTGGATGCCGCTGTTTTTTTTAATACCGTTAAGAAATGATGGAAATTGGTTGTCTTTCTTTCCATTGCTGAAAGATGGATGGAAACCGATATTAACAGCTGTGCCGACTACTATTTTTACTTATTTAGGGTTTGACATTGCATTCTTTTTGTATCCTTTTTTACAAAAAAAGCAGTACGCGGTTCATGGAATCGTTATAGCAAACACCTTGACGATGTTATTTTATTTGTTTGCTACTCTTGTTTGTTTTGTCTATTTTAGTCCTGATAGCATTACAGAATTTAACCAACCAGTATTAAACTTACTTAAAGTAATTGAATTTCGTTTTTTAGAACGTTTTGACATGGTTTTATTGGCTGCTTATCTCATTGTTGTTTCAAAAGCTTGGATTCCTTGTGTATACTGCGCTGTATTTTGTTCTAGTCAATTACTTGGAAAACAAGATCATAGCTCCCACGTTGTTGTTCTATTACTGTTTATTATCGGTTTCATATTTTGGACCCAGCCGTCTTGGAATCAAGCTGATACTTGGCAACAGACAATATCGAATGCTGGATTAGGATTGACGTATATATCACCTGTAATTTTATGGATGTACAGCTGGGTATATGAGAAGTATCGCCAGGGGGGAATGCATTGAACAAGAAGGTACTATGTTGTATTTTGTTATTAACGTTCACGATGACCGGATGCTTTGATCAAACAAACGTTGAGGATGTTTCTCTTACTCTTATACTTGGTATTGATTTAGATCATAATGGTAATTTATCGGTATACATGTCAAGCCCGGTGTTTAATAAAGAAGCAAAAATGAAAGAAGAAAATACTGCTGTGAAATCTGTTACGGTTCGAAGTTCTAGAGAGAAATTCGATGCTACAGTTATGGCGCTAACATCGGGAAGCAAAACGCAAGTCATTTTAGTTGGGAAACGGCTGCTGAAACGAAAAAACTGGGAAGATTACCTCGATCCATTTTACCGTGACCCAAAAAATACAGTTACTGCTCGAGTTGTTGCTGTTGATGGGCCTGTTTCGGACGTAATCTTTTATAATCCAAAAGATAAGCCTCGGCTTCCTTTGTATTTAGCAAAATTAATTGATACCGCCTATATGAGAAATGTCACGGTAAAAACAACCCTTCAAAAATTGCATGAACAAACGATAGACAAAGGGATCACAGCAAGTATTAGCGAGATGAAAAAAAAGAATAAAGTATGGCTGACAGGAACAGCCCTGTTGGACCAAAAGGGTGGATATAAATTAACGCTGAAACCTGATGAAAATAGATTGTTACGCATTTTGCAGCACGAAAATAAAGGTGAATTTCCATTTACAATTGCACTCAAGCCGAAAGAGGATGACCGTAATAAAGATTGGATAAGCTTTGCTGCTCAAAACATCAAGGTAAAGACAAAAGTGAAATATGACAGTCATTTTATATTTAATATAGACGTAAAGATGAGAATCGCTATTACAGAACGGCTTTTTCCGTTCAACACAAGACAGGATGCTGCAAAGCTACAGAAAGCTATTGAAACGAAGCTGGAATCTGATTTCAAGCACTTAATAAAGAAAATACAAGCTGAAAAAATTGATCCCATTGGACTTGGTACATATGCAAGAAGTTATACATATCCAGAGTGGAAAAAAGTCCAAAATCAATGGGGGAAGGCATTGGCAAAGGGAGATGTGAATGTCAAGGTAAGTGTAAAAGTTGCAGGAATGGGAACGATTAAGTAATAAGAATTCAACTGGGATACGTATTAAAACTGATTATAATCTGCAAGCCCCTTCAGGTTTCTGACGGGGCTTTTCTAATCACATAACTTACCGGTGTGAAAGTGAATTAAATATCACTTAGAAACTACTGAATGATAACAAATTTTTACTTTACTCTATTTCTCTTGCCACTTCTTCTTAAGTAAACGTTCCTCATATATTTTTTCTCGTTCTCTCGTTTCTTCAAAATAAGGAGTTGGTCTTAGTTCTAAGTTAAGTACATCTTTTACACTCCAAGGAGCAGCTAATACAATTTCATCCTTTTCATTTAGTTTCAAACTTAGGGCTGTTGCTGTTTCCGGGAATTTTGAAGTAGCATCTGCGGACGAAGAATAAGGAGGTATGCTATTAATGATGTGCATTCTTGTTTCATTTTTAACAGACCAAGGTATGTTTCGAGACATACTCAGTAGTTGCTGTTCACATTTCTTTTCTTCTAATTCATCGGTATTTTCAGCATCAAAATAAATAACATCAACATCTAGAATGGGGGTTCTTTCGTCAAAACCATGCAGAGTGTCCCAGATTTTTGCGCACACAAATCCAGCACAAACCCACCAACCTGGTAAGTATAATTGTTCACCAGGTTGTAATATATCCATTATCCATACAGATATTTAGAGTTAGTATTGTCATATGGAAACAATTTAGTTAAGTTCTTACAATGGATTTCAAGGAGGAAGTGTCCGTATAATAATACTTGTACGGAGTCGTTTCATGCCATTTTAAAGAAAGAAGAAGTAAAGCGTATACATTATATGTGAAATTCACCCTACTTCAAGATATTGGGTGATGGTATAATATCGCAAGAGCATAGTGGCGTTATGTATAGAACTCATCAGACATATAGAATGGATGACTAAAGAATATAGGGTATTTTAATTTAGGCTATATTTTGAGGAGGATTCTATGCAACAAAAGAAAAGGTTAAATCTTATTCAAGCTTCTAGGGCCATTGTTCCTTTACTAGTTTTAACTTTTCATATGAGCTTTGTAGTAAATGAACACTTTAATTATAACTTTTTAAATTTAACAAAATTAGAGCAGATTGGAGGAGCAGACTATTTCTTTGTATTAACCGGGTTCATGATATTCTATGTATATTTTAAGGATATAGGAAATAAAGAAAAGTTTCGTCCATTTCTGATTAAAAGATTTATCGGTATATATCCTTTTTATTGGATTGTTACTTGTATAGTTTGCGTTTTTTTCTTCTTTATTCCTGTTGGTTATGGTTACTCACATAGTGTTAAAACTATTTTAGGATCGCTTTCGTTATTTCCATGGCAAGAGGACCCGATTATTTATAGTGCTTGGTCTTTAAGATACAATATTTTCTTTTATTTGATATTTTCTTGTCTTATTTTTAGTAAAGGAAAAACACTAAGATATTTAATTGGTTTATGGATCACGCTCATTTTATTTATTAACTTGAGTGATATAGAGATAGAAAATTATTTGATAAGTTTTATATTCAATAAAGTAAATTTGAATTTCGTTTTAGGTTGCTGCTGTGCATATATTTCTCTGAAATTTCCAATTAAGCATGGAAAATTATTTGTTACATTAGGGGTTTCAGGTTATATATTTACTTGGATAACTGTTCTAAATGACCTAATGCAGTTGGATACATTCATAATGTATTCGATCTCTGCAATGTTTTTAATTTTAGGATTAGTTTCCTTTGATATGAATAAAAATGTTCGTATCCCAAAGATATTTAATTATCTAGGAAATGCTTCATTTTCTATTTACCTTACACATCCTCCATTCCTTGGATTAATAGCAATTATAATAAATAAGTTAGGTATCCATGATTTGATTGGAAATCTATTATCTACATTATTATGTATATTGATTGCAATAGTAATGGGATGTTTGGCTCATTCTTTCATCGAAAAACCGTTGTTAGCGAGAATGAGATCTGTTTTCTTGAATCCTATAAGGAAGCCAAGTAGCAACCCTATCTCAGCATAATTGGTAAAGAACGAGTTTGGGTGCAAATAGTATGTGGACTAGGAATAAAAGTATAGATTCCTAACGAAATCCGCTACTATGCAGTGAGGCTGAAAAGTTACTTGATTCATTTTATTTGCTTTTGGACAGACTTTCCCCTTGGAAAGTCTGTCTTTTTTATCATTCTCATCTTTTAGGGAGAATGACAGCTTGTTCATTTGCTATTTTCATAGATGCGCTTCATATAGTCCTTTAATCATGAAAAAGGCTCCTTTTTGTTTTGATAGACTCTTTTTTCTGAATTATATGATAACATAAAAAGAAAAGGGGGATACAGAAAATGGAATATTTAAAAGTTGGAGATATAAAAGTAACATGGCTGCGAGGAGGAAATACGCATTTAGACGGCGGAGCGATGTTTGGCGTTGTACCAAAAGCACTTTGGTCACGCAAATATAGCCATAACGATAAAAATCAAATTTATTTACGAACAGATCCATTGCTGCTGCAAACGAAAGATGGAAATATGCTCATAGATTCGGGTATAGGCAACAATAAAATGAATGAAAAAATGAGGCGAAATCAGGGGGTGACTGAAGAGTCATCTGTTGAACAATCGCTCGCTCAACTTGGTTTGAAAGCGGAAGATATTCAGTATGTTCTTATGACGCATCTTCATTTTGATCACGCATCTGGTTTAACGAAATGGGAAGGGGAAAAGCTTGTTCCTACGTTTCCAAATGCAAAAATATATGTATCACAAACAGAATGGAACGAAATGAGAAATCCGAATATCCGCTCACGCAATACATATTGGAAAGAAAATTGGGAGCCAATTGTACATCAAGTACATCTCTTCACGGAGGAAATCAATGTTACAGATGAAATCCGAATGGTTCATACGGGCGGACATAGTGATGGACATGCGGTTGTCGTTGCACAAAGTCAAAATGAAGCATTGCTACATTTAGCAGACCTAATGCCAACGCATGCGCATCAAAATGTATTGTGGGTGATGGCGTATGATGATTATCCAATGACGTCAATTGAGAATAAACAAAAATGGATGAAATACGGCATAGAGAAAAAAGCATGGTTTACATTTTACCATGATGCCTATTACCGTGCGGTGAAATGGAATGAAGAAGGGCACATGGTAGAAAAATTAGAACGCGAAGAAGTAGAAGTCACGAGCGAAGTGTGATGAAAGATTGTTAGTCATTAGATGATAGCTTAATGGCTAACAACTATTTAACTTCTTTGATGTTGTAAATAATAACGCAAGGAGATTCAAAATGAAGGGGTTTTTTATTGAGAAATGTATGGAATTTTGTATTTGTATTATTGTGATTGTTGTAATTAGTTATGTACCGTTTGCCTTTTTAGAGGGCAATACTCTTAGCTTTGGTGACTTTTTACAAAAGTTATTTATCCCGGGAGATGCTGTAAGTCCTATGGATATACGCCAAGTTCCTTTTTGGAATATGATTCGGGAACCTTATATATATTCAGGTATTATTTTACTAGCATCTACTTGTTTAACAGTTTTAATTGCGACGTGTCTTTCCTTTTGTTATGTACTCTCTTCTTTGAAAGTTAAAAAAGCAATTGAGCGATGTTTAGTATTGATTGAATCTATTCCTGATTTGTTATTAATTTTTATGCTACAAATATTTTTTGTCTGGGTATTTAAACAAACAGGAATAAATTTTGTAAATATTTACGCATATGGTAGTAAACAAGCCTTTTTTTTACCGATTGTTACGATGAGTCTTGTACCTGCCCTTCACTTTTTCCGTATTATGGTTTTATTTTTATTAGATGAACAGAATAAGCCATATGTAGAATTTGCCCGTGCAAAGGGTTTAAGTAGAAAATATATTTTATTTGTTCATTTGCTTCGAAATGTAATTTATCATTTGTTCAATCATTTGCAATCTACATTTCTATTTATGATTTCAAGTCTTCTGCTTGTGGAGGCTGCTTTCAATATTAATGGATATATGTCATTTATTTTAAAACCATTTGTTCTAAATCCTGTAACGGTAGCACGGTGGATCTTTTTATTGTTTATTCCATTTTATGTCGTGTTTACAATTGCTCATTTCCAAGTGAAGCGTACAACAGGAGGACTTGCAAATGAAAAATAGTATGTTCCATTCTAAACGTTTTTGGATAGGCCTTGCTTTTTTCGGTGGACTTGTGTTAACTAGTTTTTTATTCACATGGTACGGAAAAGATTTGTATTCTCAGACGCAAATGTTAATAAAAGATGGTGACGGTAATGTTTTGCATAGCGCACCGTTCAATCCTTTGCTGATGCCTCCGTTTGGATCAGATCGAAGCGGATATAACTTATTCTTTAAACTCATTATTGGCGCAAAGTTTACCATTTTATTTGTATTTGGAATCTGTTTTATTCAGCTTGTATTAGGAACATTATTGGGTAGTTTACTAGCATATACACCATCTCCAGTGCAAAAGTTCATTGAAAAAGTATGTAAGGTATATTTCTATATTCCAACAGTTGTTTTAGTTATTTTGTTTATGATGCCACTAATGTTACAGAGTGAGCAGACCGGTTTTAAGGAATCTATTGTTATTAAACAATTTCTCATTCTTTGCATCGTCACATTGCCAAATATCATTCTTTATATTAGCCAAGAGATTAACCTTTTTATGAAAAAAGACTATATTACAAGTTCCATTGTGCTCGGTGCTAGAAACATGCATGTGTTTCGAAAGCACATTTGGCTGTTTTTGAAAGAAATTCTTGTGATTCTTTTTCTTCAACAAGCTGTTCAGTTATTTACATTGCTCATACATATGGGCTTTTTTAAAGTATTAATTGGTGGAAGAAAAGTGGTGCAGGATGATAGTGGTTCCGCTACATTTTCCCTTACAAATGAGTGGTCGGGACTAATCGGATTGAACAAAAATGAATTATTAACAGCACCGTGGATTATATTGGCGCCGTTAGTAGCTTTTACAATATCAATTTTTGTTTTAAATTTCATGATTCAAGGAATAAAGGAACAGTACAATACAAGATTTATTCCTATTGCGCAGAAAAAACATGATGCAGCAGTTCAAGAAAAGAAAGCAGCGATGCATGTGGATAAATTCCGATTTGCGAATACGAACATGAGACCAATGTACAAAGGAAAAGATAGTTCGTACGAGTAAAAGTATCGGTCTATGCTGACTGATACTTTTTCATATGCTTGATAAAAATATCTGAAAATATAGACATTTCTGTATAAAGTATTTATAGTAGTTAATATAATAACTACTATTAGGAGGACTTATGGAAGAGCAAGCAATTATCGAATTGCAAAAACATGGATTTTCAAAATACGAGTGTAAGGCCTACATAGGTTTATTGAAATCACCCGCCATTACTGGCTATGAATTAAGTAAGCGTTCTGGCGTCCCGCGCTCAATGATTTATGAGGTATTGGGAAAATTACTTGATAAAGGAGCAATTCAAACTGTTCCTTCTGATCCGATTGTCTATAAACCTGTTGAACCGAAGCGATTGCTTGCTAGGTTGAAAGAAGAAATAAATACATCATTAGAAGTGCTAGAATCGTCCCTTACAACGTTAGAAAGTGATCAAAAAGTTGACGTGGTAACTAGAATTTTCCAGTATGAACATATTGTTCAAGAAATGCTTTTGATGATTCGAGATGCTAAAAAAGAACTCTGGTTATCGATTTGGTCTCCTATTGTGAAAGACATTGAAAAAGCTGTTCGAGAGAAAGAAGGAACGATCCCTATTTTTACAGTTTTGTTTGGAGATGAAGATAAGACGCTGGGGCACACGTATCATCACAACTACATGGCACAAGACATTGTGAGTAAACGTATGGGCGGATACTTAACGATTCTTATTCGAGATGAAGAAGAAGCTTTAATTGCTAAGTTTAGCGATAGAGGTTCAGAATGGGCTGTGAAGTCAACTGACCCAGCCCTCGTTCTGATTGCTACTGAATATATTAGGCACGACATTATGGTAGAAGAGATTACAACTGCATATGGTCCTGAAAAGCTAGAGGGGCTATGGAAGACGAGGGAAGATTTAATTCATGTCATGACAGGAAAAAACAGCTTAGCATAAAGCTGTTTTTTTACCATAAAACAATAGTCGTTATAAATATAACTACTTTGGAGGGAAGTTGGATGTATGCAAAATTAAAATTTGCCGTCTCTATGGCAATCTTTGGTTCAATCGGTTTATTTTCAATAGAAACAGGCCTCCCGTCAATTGAATTGGTTTTTGTGCGTTGCCTCTCTGCAAGCATTCTTTTAGGAGCAATATGGGGTTTTCGCACGTTAACAACAAAACAGCAGCACAAAAATTCTATTCCACGCCGGGAGTATTTGCTTGCCTTACTATGTGGTGTGTTTCTTGTTATAAACTGGGTCTTTTTCTTTCGCTCTTTTGAAGTAATGCCCATTACCGTAGCTGTATCCATTTATCATTTAGCACCTGTGATTGTACTTCTTTTAGGTTCGTTTATCTTTAAGGAAAAAATAACAGGAACAGGCTTAATATTTTTCTTTATTTGCTTTGTAGGCACCCTGTTAGTCGGAGGAATTCACCAACATACAACCATTTCTGAATTTTTGTCCACAGGTGTTCTATGGGCGTTTGCCGCAGCATTTTTCTATGCTCTTACTTCAATCACCGGAAAGGGAATTCAAACACTTAGCCCGTTGTTAACAACCGTTATTCAAACGAGTTTGGGTGTTTTATTATTGATTCCATTTGTAGATTGGTCAAAGTTCATGCATCTTACCGCTGAAAATTGGTTCTATATCCTTGTTACAGGATTTATTCATACAGGATTCGTGTTTTATTTGTTTTTTAGTAGTTTGCGAGAATTAAAGGCTCAAACCATTGCTATTTTAGTCTTTATTGATCCGATTGTCGCAATTTTACTAGATGTCACTATTTTGAATTACCGTCCTGATGTCTATCAAATTCTTGGGATTTTGCTAGTGTTTGTAGGGATTAGCTATTCTCCTAAAAAAGAAAGACGAGTAGCGGAAGATAAATTGGTTCGCTTAAACTGATCGTGAAGAAGCGATTGAAGCTTGGAATAAAATTAAGAAACTTCCTGGAAGCAATACATATACGTCTAATCATTCGTATCTTAAGCATCTCTGAGCATTTGTTTGACTCGTTCAGCAAATGCTATTTGTTTTGCTTTTTTTAATTATCAAAGCAAATAGTAGTTGTCTGTATTTGTCGAAATATTCACTCTTAAAACATTCTGAAAATTGTTATAATAACCCTAAGCTATTTCATTTTGATAAGAAGATAACAAAAATGAAAGCGTTTTAACGAATGAGGAGGGGAAATATACCGTGTATATGACGATTGGGAAACTGCTGGAATTAACGGTTGGAAGTTATCCGAATAAGGAAGCGATTGTTGAGCCGGAAAAAAAGATTCGCTGGACGTATGCAGAATGGGATGAGCAGGTAAATAAACTAGCTCATTCACTTCAACAAAGCGGGATACGAAAGGGTGACCGCGTTTCGACATTTCTTTTTAATAGTAGTGCGCTGGCAACGACATGTTTTGCCTGTGCAAAAATTGGAGCTGTATTCAATCCAATTAATTTTCGGTTAAAACCGCAAGAACTTGCTTATATATTAGAAGACGCTTCTCCTAAAATCGTACTTTTTGAACAGCAACTATCCTCCCAAGTAAAAAGCATTCATACACAATTTCCTCACATTCAGTTCTGGTACATCGACCAAGATCAGCCATCATTTTCTGTTTCTTATGAAGAAAAAGTATCTAGTACCACGCCGCATTTTGAAAAAGTAGAAGTAAAAGAAGATGATATTTGTTCCATTATGTATACAAGCGGAACAACGGGTCAACCAAAAGGTGTGCTTCACCGTCACCGGGAAATTATTGATCAAAGTTTGATGGGTGTTGCTTATTTACATTACACGGAAAATAGTCGTGGCCTTGTAACAGCGCCGATGTTTCATTGTGCTGAGCTTCATATCTGCTTTATTCCGAGAGTACATAGCGGTGCAACAAATATCATTCTTCATCATTTTGATGCAAAGCTTGTCTTGGAGACAATTCAAAGTGAAAAGGTCACCGTTATGTTTGCGGCACCGACAATGTGGAATATGTTGCTGCAAGAAGATTTGTCTCAGTATGATTTATCCTCACTTCAATATGGTTTATACGGAGCGGCGTCGATGGCACCTGCACTTGTGAAAGCTTGCGATGAAAAATTAAATGTTTCGTTAGTACAAGCTTACGGAATGACGGAAATGGGACCGGCTGTTGCATTTTTACGTGAGCATGAGCAGCTTTCAAAAGTAGGCTCGGCAGGAAAGGCTGGATATAACCATGAAATTCGCATTGTTCGTCCGAACGATGATGGACCGTCTGAGCCTGATGATATATTGCCGCCGTACGAAGTTGGAGAAATTATTATGAGAGGCCCATGTGTGATGGCGGGGTATCACAATAAGAAAGAAGCAACAGAAAAGGCATTATATAAAGGGTGGTATCATTCAAGTGATTTAGGTTATGTAGATAGTGATGGGTATTTATACGTAGCGGATCGCGTTGATGATATGGTCGTGAGCGGCGGAGAGAATATTTATCCGCGCGAGGTAGAGGACTTTTTATATACGCATTCAGGTGTGTTAGACGTTGCGGTGCTTGGTGAGAAGGATGACCTGTGGGGACAGCGTGTCGTTGCGTATGTCGTTTCAAAAGATGAGTCTCTTACAGAAGAAATGCTAGATGAATATTGTAAACAAAGCGATAAACTCGCTGATTATAAACGTCCGCGCCGATATGTATTTACAGAGCAGCTGCCGAGAAATGCGAGCGGGAAAATTCAAAAGTTTATTTTACGTAGTCAAGGGGCAGAGGTGAAAGAGTAAGGGGAGAATATGATGAAGCATGCATATTTGGAGGAGGAGCATCATATTTTTCGTGATGCCTTCCGTAAATTTTTAGAGAAGGAAGCATATCCGCACTACAACCAATGGGAGAAAGATGGTATCATTCCACGCTCTCTATGGAAAAAGATGGGGCAAAACGGCTTTCTTTGTCCGATGGTCGAAGAAAAGTACGGCGGAGCTGGAGCTGATTTTGGATATTCAGCTGTGATAAATGAAGAGCTAGAAAAGGTTGGTTCGAGTTTAGTAGGAATTGGTCTCCATAATGATATTGTCGTTCCGTATTTAACGGCATATGGAACAGAGGAACAAAAGAAACGCTGGCTTCCAAAATGTGTGAGCGGTGAATACATTACCGCAATTGCGATGACAGAGCCGGGAGCAGGTTCTGATTTAGCTTCTCTTCGCACAACCGCGCGAAGAGAAGGGGATCATTATGTTGTAAACGGAGAAAAAACATTTATTACAAATGGCATTCATGCAGATGTAGTTGTTGTTGTTTGTAAGACAGATTCTACCGTAAAGCCAGCTCATAAAGGAATGAGTTTACTTGTTTTAGAGAGAGGAATGGAAGGATTTAAAAGAGGGAAAAAACTAGAAAAGATTGGATTACATAGTCAAGATACAGCGGAACTTATTTTTGAAGATGTGAAAGTTCCTGCTTCTAATTTGTTAGGAGAAGAAGGAAAGGGTTTCTATTATTTAATGGACAAGTTGCAGCAAGAGCGCCTCGTTGTCGCGATTGCTGCCATAACAGCGGCAGAAGTGATGCTGCGTTTAACAAAGGAATATGTAAAAGAACGAAAAGCATTTGGGAAGAGTATAAGTGATTTTCAAACTGTTCAATTCAGGCTTGCCGAAATGTATACAGAAATTGAAATTGGCCGCACTTTTATTGATGAATGTATTAGAGCACATATGCATGGTGAAAACATCGTAACGAAAGTATCGATGGCGAAGTGGTGGTTAACAGACCTTGCGAAGAAAGTCGCAGCAGAGTGCATGCAACTGCACGGCGGGTATGGATATATGGAGGAATACGAGATTGCAAGGCGTTACCGGGATATTCCAGTAAGTGCGATTTATGCTGGGACAAATGAAATCATGAAAAGTATTATTGCGAAAAATATGGGTCTGTGATGCTGAAAGAAGAAAGGGAGGAGAAAAGATGATTCAAAATATTGCAGTAATCGGTGCTGGAATCATGGGAAGTGGTATTGTCCAGGCATTAGCGATGGGCGGAAAGTGTGTGAAAATGTATGATGTGTCGGAAGAAAGTATACAAAAAGCATATAAGGGAATTACCACAAGCTTAGAACGCTTTGTGAAAGCCGGGCGTATGAGCGAAGAAGATAAAGAGCAGGTACTCGCTAACATTGTTTCTACGATTACGTTAGCGGAAGCATGTAAAGATGTAGAACTTGTTATTGAAGCTGCACCTGAAAATTTGCAGTTAAAAAAAGAGATTTTTAAACAGCTAGATAGCTATGCTTCTCAGTCTACTATTCTTGCAACAAATACATCTGAATTAAGTGTAACGGCGATTGCAAGCGCGACAAACCGCTCTGGAAAAGTAGTCGGGATGCATTGGTTTAATCCAGCACCTGTTATGAAACTCATTGAAATTGTGAAAGGGGTTGATACAGAGGAACATACAATACAAGCAGTGAAAGAATTGGCAGAAGCGATTGGAAAAGAAACAGTTGTTGTGAAGGATGTGCAAGGATTTGTCACTTCAAGAGCAATTGCGGTGCATTTGTTAGAGTGTATGCGTATGTACGAAGAAGGTGTAGGAAGTAAAGAGGAAATTGATAAAGCAATTAAGCTCGGCCTGAACTATCCGATGGGTCCGTTTGAGTTAGCGGATTATGTTGGATTAGATACATTGTTATTTGCAAGTCAAGGCTTAAGCGAAGCGTTTGGTGATAGATTTCGCGCTCCGCAAACACTTGTGAAACTTGTAGAGGCAGGACATCTTGGCCGAAAAACGGGAAAAGGATTCTATGATTATCAAAAAGGGAAAGTGGGAGAGAAAATATGAGTCGAGAAGTCGTTATTGTTGAAGCAGTACGTACTCCAGTTGGAAAAAGAAACGGTGCTTTTCGTGAACTTCATCCAGTACAACTTGGAGCAGTTGCACTGAATGAAGTGACAAAACGTGCAAATATCGAAAAAGGAATCGTAGAAGATATTGTAATGGGATGTGTGACACCGATTGCTGAGCAAGGTTTTAATATTGGTAGACTTGCCGCGCTAGAAGCAAATTTTCCGATTACAGTCCCTGCCGTAACGATTAACCGTCTTTGCGGTTCGGGGCAACAAGCGATCCATTTTGCAGCGCAAGAAATTAAATCTGGCGATATGGATATTACCATTGCCGCTGGTGTTGAGCATATGACGAAAGTGCCAATTTTAAGCGATGGCAATGCAAATACAATTCCGAGTAGTCTTCATGCAAAATATGAGATTGTACATCAAGGTGTATCAGCAGAAATGATTGCTGAAAAATATGGAATTACAAGAGAACAGCTAGATAGCTATGCCTTTGAAAGTCATCAGCGGGCACTAAAGGCAATAGAAGCAGGCTACTTTAAGCGAGAAATTGTACCAGTAAATGGGATCAATAAGGAAGGAAATGCAATACTCGTTACAAATGATGAAGGGCCGAGAGCGAATACTTCTCCTGAAGCATTGGCAAATTTAAAGGCTGTGTTCAAGGAGGACGGATCGATTACAGCAGGAAATGCAAGTCAAATTAGTGATGGGGCAGCGGCGATTCTTTTAATGGATAGTAAAAAAGCAAAAGAGTTAGGATATAAAGCACGGGCGCGAATTGTGAATCAAGTTGTTGTTGGCTCAGATCCTACAATGGGACTTACTGGTGTTATTCCAGCAACGAAAAAAGTACTGCAGAAATCAAACTTAACGATTCATGATATGGACTTAGTGGAAATTAATGAAGCATTTGCTTCTGTTGTTCTTGCATGGCAAAAAGAAATGGAAGCAGATTTACATAAAGTAAATGTGAACGGCGGTGCCATTGCATTAGGTCATCCGCTTGGAGCAACGGGTGTAAAATTGATGACTTCTCTTCTTCATGAACTGGAAAGAAGAAATGGAAGATACGGGTTGCTTACGATTTGCATTGGACACGGGATGTCAACGGCAACAATTATTGAGAGAATATAACAAAAAGGGTGCAGATTCATTTCTGCACCCTTTTCATGAAAACTTAATTTGAAATTAAGCAACTTTTACTTCTAAAATTGTACCTGTTTTTGCATCTACTAAAAATTCAAATCGTTCTTGTACATCGTGTAATAACGTTGTAATACCACCACGGTATACATCATAAGTAACATCATATTTTTCAAACGCCTCTGGGACCATATGGACCCAAGAACCTGTAATTTCACCTTTATGACTTAATGCTTGTTTTACCATTTTTAATGCTTTTTCAGAAGAAATGTGTGCTTGTTCTTGTACTTTATTCGCAACAACATATCCAGCGGCAAACCCTATACCAACACCAGCTAGTAAGCTTTTCCAGTTCATGTATTCACCTCTATCCTATAAAAAAGTTCATCATACATACAATAAGTATAATGCAATTCAGAAGAAAAAAGAAGAAACTAGAAAGATTTCGAAAATTTCGTTACAATGAAAAGAGTGATTCTATTATTGAATTGAAGGAAGGATAACGCGATGAATAAAGAGACAATGGAGCTATTTCGTACGTTAACAGAGCTGCAAGGAGCTTCTGGATTTGAGCATAATGTACGTCGTTTTATGAAGCAAGAATTAAGCAAATACTCAGATGAGATTGTACAAGATCGTTTAGGAAGTATCTTCGGCTTAAAAAAGGGTGACGAAAATGGACCGCGTGTTCTTGTAGCTGGTCATATGGACGAAGTTGGCTTTATGGTAACACAAATTACGAAAAACGGAATGGTTCGTTTTCAAACATTAGGCGGCTGGTGGAGCCAAGTGTTACTAGCGCAGCGCGTACAAATTATGACAGACAATGGACCAGTTATCGGTGTAGTAGGTTCTGTTCCTCCTCATTTATTAAGTGACGAACAACGCGCAAGACCAATGGATATAAAAAATATGCTAATTGATATCGGTGTAGATAGCCCCGAGGAAGCACATGAAATTGGTGTGAAACCGGGTCAACAAATTGTGCCAATTTGTCCGTTTACACCAATGGCAAATCCAAAGAAAATTATGGCGAAAGCTTGGGATAACCGTTATGGCTGCGGTCTTGCGATTGAATTGCTAAAAGAGTTAAAAGATGAAAAATTACCAAACACGCTATATTCCGGTGCAACTGTACAAGAAGAAGTCGGTCTTCGTGGTGCACAAACAGCAGCGAATATGATTCAGCCAGATATTTTTTACGCGTTAGATGCAGGCCCAGCAAACGATGCATCAGGAGATAAAACACAGTTTGGTCAAATCGGAAAAGGTGCTGTGCTTCGTTTGTATGATCGTTCTATGGTGACGCACCGCGGAATTCGTGAATTTATTTTAGATACAGCAGAAACGCATAACATTCCGTATCAATACTTCGTATCACAAGGTGGTACAGATGCAGGACGTGTACACACAAGTAACTCTGGTGTACCATCAGCCGTTATTGGTGTATGTGCTCGTTACATTCATACACATGCTTCGATTTTACATATTGATGATTATGCAGCTGCGAAAGAATTGCTTATTCATTTAGTAAAAGCAACAGATAAAACAACGTTTGAAACAATTCAGCAAAATGTATAATATGGAAAAGGCCAAATGCGGCCTTTTCTTTTTGAATTGGAGGTTTAACAGTGAAAGTAGCAGTTGGATCAAAAAATAAAACAAAAGTAAATGCTGTTCAGCAAGTATTATCCGAAGCTGAAATTATTTCATTGTCTGTACCGTCTCATGTGTCAGCACAGCCATTTTCTGATGAAGAAACGCTGCAAGGGGCAAGTAACCGCGCAAAATTAGTATTAAAAGAAGGACAAGCTGATATTGGAATTGGTTTAGAAGGCGGTGTGATGCATACAGAACACGGCTTGTTTATGTGTAACTGGGGTGCTTTAGCAACGAAAGAAGGCAAGCTATTTACCGCAGGCGGAGCACGTATGAAACTGCCAGATGAGTTTATCCAGCCTCTTCAAGAAGGAAAAGAATTAAGTGAAGTGATGGAAGACTATACAAAGCGGCATGACATTCGCAGCCATGAAGGAGCAATCGGCATTTTTACAAACAATTATGTAGATCGAACGGATTTGTTTGTGCATGTTGTGAAGCTATTAGTTGGACAATATATGTATGACAGAAATGAAGCATAAACCTTGCACAGCACTTAATGTATGGTAGTATAAAGAAAGATTAGATTAGTAAATACATACTTCTTTTTTAGGGAGGAACAATAGATGAAATCATTAGAAAGCATGGAGCAATTTCAAGAATTAAAAAACGAAGAGAAAGTGATTTTTTTATTCTCAGCAGACTGGTGCCCAGATTGCCGTTTTATCGATCCATTTATGCCGGAAGTAGAAGAAAAATATAGCGAGTTCTTTTTCTATTATGTAGACCGTGATGAATATATCGATCTATGCATTAAATTAGACGTATTTGGTATTCCAAGCTTTGTCGCTTACAATAAGGGAGAAGAAATTGGCCGTTACGTAAACAAAGATCGTAAAACACAAGAACAAATTGAAGAGTTTATTGAAGGGTTAAAATAAAGTGAAACTTCTATCAGTGGGCGCTGATGGAAAGCTCTCACCAATCGGGCTTTTAGAGCAGTTATTCCCCCCTATCTTCCTTGTTTCTCTTTGAATCTTGAGGTAGGGGTCGTTAATGCGGGACAAGCTGTTTCCAGCCAATTACAATGCGAAAAACAACCTCTATCTTCACATGTGGAGGTTGTTTTTTTCAGAAGGGAGGCACATCACATGAAAATGACGAGTAAAAAGATGAAAGACGAGCTCATGAAACGTCTTGAAAGAGCAGAGTGGAGTTTTCAGTACGATAGTGAAAAGGAGACGCTTCGCATTGAACAGACAGGTACAAAAAAGGGAATCACGGTTTCTCTTCCGGGTATCGTAGCGAAGTGGGAGGTAAAGAAAGAGAAGGCAATTGATGAAGTTGTATATTACGTAGAAGAAGCGCTCGTTGCGATGCATAAAGAAGTACAAAATACGGCGAAAATTTTGCCAGTCATTCGTTCAACGTCCTTTCCGAAAGATGCGGAAAAAGGCAATCCGTTTGTCATGACAGAGCATACAGCAGAAACACGTATTTACTATGCATTAGATTCAGATAAAACATATCGCCTTATTGATCAGCGTTTGTTGCAAAAACTTGGGATGACAGAAGAACAAGTGCGTGAAATGGCATTGTTCAACGTTCGTTCTTTACGTGCTGATTTTAAACGAGATGAAGTCGCTGGCAATACGTTTTATTTCTTAAATACAAATGACGGGTATGACGCGAGCCGTATTTTAAACGATGCATTATTACGAGAGATGCGTAAACAAATTTCAGGTGATATGGTTGTTGCAGTTCCACACCAAGATGTATTAATTGTTGCTGATATCGAGAACAAAATCGGTTATGATATTATTGCACAAATGACAATGAAGTTTTTTGCAGAAGGTCATGTTCCGATTACATCACTTTCATTCGTATATGAAGATGGTAATTTCGAACCAATCTTTATTTTGGCGAAAAATCGGAAGGAACGAAGTGAAAAAGAGAAAGGATGAACAAAGTGAACGTTTTTTATAACCTTGAAGGTATTGGGGATACATTAATTGTTGCCCTGCAAGATATTACATTAGAAAACCGTACATTTGAGCGTAAAGGAGATGTAGCGCGCGTTTTCGATCGTGAAAGCAATGTAACAGCAGGATTCAACATTTTTAATGCTTCTTCTTACATGGAAGTAACAGAAACAGGCAATCTTACATTAACGAAAGAGCTTGTAGAAAAAATCAATGAAATTTTAGCAAAGAACGATTTTACAGAAAAAGTAGAAGCAGATCTTTCACCGAAATTTGTGGTTGGTTACGTAGCAGAAAAAGAAAAGCATCCAAATGCGGATAAATTAAATGTATGTAAAGTCGAAGTTGGAACAGAAACATTACAAATCGTATGCGGTGCGCCAAACGTTGACGCAGGTCAAAAAGTAGTTGTTGCGAAAATCGGTGCAGTAATGCCAAGCGGTATGTTAATTAAACCAGCAGAGCTTCGCGGTATTCCATCTTCAGGTATGATCTGCTCAGCACGTGAATTAGAGCTTCCAGATGCTCCGCAAGAAAAAGGAATTCTTGTACTTGAAGACAGCTACGAAGTTGGACAAGAGTTTAAGTTTTAAATATATTGCCCGTTAGAGCGGGATTAAGAAGGAAGATAGCCTCATTGTATGATGAGGCTATCTTTTTTTTTTGTAAGTTTTGAAAAAATTGTATTTATAAAGAATATTAGTTAAAATCTAGAAAAATATGATAAGGGGAATGGTATGAAATACATAAGAATTGTTTCTATTATAATAATAGCTATATTCACTATGATAGGGTGCACAAAGGAGACTGTAAAAACATCACCTAAGAAAGAAGCTGAACAATCTCCTCAGGAAGGAAGAGAAGTAGATGAAACGCATTCATCTACTCCTGTACAAAACAATGAAACGAAAGAGCAGCAAGTGAAAGAAGAGCCTGCGCCGGCACCTGTACCAGAAAAACCAAAATTTATTGTATGTATTGATCCTGGCCATCAGCGAAAAGCGAACCTAGAGTTAGAGCCGATTGGTCCAGGCGCAACGACACAAAAATATAAAGTAACAGACGGAACAACAGGTGTTGTGACGAAAAAAAGAGAATATGAATTGAATTTAGAAGCCTCTTTTCTGTTAAAAGAGATGTTAGAAGCAAAAGGTATTGAAGTGGTCATGACAAGAACAACACATGATGTGAACATGAGTAATAAAGAAAGAGCGGCAATCGCCAATGAACATCATGCAAATTTATTTTTGCGAATTCATGCAGATGGTTCGGAAAATGAAGCGCAAAAAGGCTTTGCAGTGTTAACGCCGTCAAAAGAAAATACTTTTACAAAAAACATTTATCAAGAGAGTTTAACGGCTTCTGAGTTTATTGTGAATAAAGTGAAGGAAAACAGTAACGTACAAGTAAACGGAATTAAATTTCGTGATGATTTGTCTGGATTTAACTGGGCGGAAGTACCGGGAGTTTTATTAGAATTAGGATTTATGTCTAACCCAGAAGAAGATCAAAAACTATCTGACGTAAATTATTTACGTTCTTTACTGCAAAGTGTGGCAGATAGTGTTGAAAGTTACCGAGTAAGTAAAGGATAAAGTGAAACTTCCATCAGTGACGTTTTTCTCACTGATGGAAAGCTCTCACCAATCGGGCTTTTACGGGCAGTTTTCTTCCCAGCTTGTCTCCATCCTTTACTGCCCGTTAATGTGGGATAAATTTTTTTCGATCCATATCATATAAAAACGTTTTCATTTTGTAATCTTTTTTTATTTTTTCTGTAAATAATTTGAAAGTAATTTCATCTGCACTTTTTGCCGAATGCTGATACAATAAAGGGTGTTACTATTTAGTGGAAAGAGTGGTAAACATGCTAGATTGGATGAAAAATTTTTTTAAAAAAGAGGAAGAAAATGAAGCAACAGCATTGAGAGAAATAGAGACTCCTGTAGAGAAAAAGGTTACTTCGCACACTCCTCGTGTAAACTACTACTCTAATAAACGAGAAGATGAGCTGCAAGTGTCTAAGCCGCATGCGAGTAGGAATTTTCGTTTTCCATTAATTCCTGACGGAGGATTTGAGGAGAACACAATGAAATTGCCTCGTATAGAGGAGCGTGCTATACAAGAAATACCAATTCGAGAAAGACGACAATCAAGACGAGTAGAAGAAATACAAACAGAGACACAGATTGAACCGATTATTCAAGAGGTAACGGAAGCAAAGCCTACTTCTGTAGAAGAAAGCCCTCGAAGACCGTTCCGTCCAACTGAAATGGTTTCTCCGATTTTCGGATATAAACGTCCGGAAGTAGGGCAACAAGAACATACCGAAAGTAAGAAACAACAACGAGAAGATATCGAGATATCGATAGAAGGAAAAGCAGTTGTTGATGTATGGTTTGAGAAGAATGGCTATGCGTTTTATGATTCATCACAAGATGTTCTACCAGAACAAAATCAAGTAGAGTCTACACGAATTGAAGCGGAAGTTAAGAAGTCTGTTGTTGATACATGGTTAGAGAAAAATGAAGCAGAACTTACATCTGTGCAAAATGATGCAACATTCCATGAAACGGTGCTACATAATCGTGATGCAGTTGCGGCTCAAGATGAAAATGAATTACATGAACTTATTGCTGTAGAGTCAGAATTTGAAATGAAAGAAGAAGCAGAAGAGCCTGAAGAAATAGAAGTAGTGGAAGTATCTTCAGAGACGGAAGAATCTGTTATACAAGAAGAAGCACAAGAAGCTGAAGAATCTCAGGAAATAGAAGAAATCGAGTTATCTTCAGAGACGGAAGAATCGAATGTACAAGAAGAAACAGAAGAAGTTGAAGAGCCTCAGGAAATAGAAGTAGTAGAGTTATCTTCAGAGACAGAAGAATTGGATGTACAAGAAGAAACAGAAGAAGCAGAAGCGTCTCAGGAAACAGAAGTAGTGGAAGTATCTTCAGAGATGGAAGAATCGGATGTACAAGAAGAAACAGAAGAAGTTGAAGTGTCTCAGGAAATAGAAGTAGTAGAGTTATCTTCAGATACAGAAGAATTGGATGTACAAGAAGAAACAGAAGAAGTAGAAGCGTCTCAAGAAACAGAAGTAGTGGAAGTATCTTCAGAGACAGAAGAATCTGCTATGCAAG
>NZ_NUQE01000045.1 GCF_002582035.1 Bacillus pseudomycoides | reverse complement strand
CCAGGCATGGGCATGGGTGGCTTCCAGGGTATGCAATAATCTTGATTTATAATACTTGATATCTGGATAGGCTACACTTAGTTGGATAGAAAAGTTAAGGTCAAGTAGACTAGATTTAACATGAATTAGGAGAATCAAGTTTAAATTGAAACCAGAATGAACAAAGCCCCGATCCCTTCAAAATAAAAGGATTGAGGCTTTTTATTTTGTATAATCTCGAATGGAATCAAGAGAGATTATAAATTGTTACTTAATCAAATAAAGCTGAACGGGAAAACAAGAGGAGGATTAGACTTCTTGTCGAACTATGGGTATAAGGAAATCTCTTGTTGGACGAAATAGAGGAGATGAAAATCAACAGTTTTCAGTATTAAGAGCAAGAAGATCATTACTATCATTAGAATTAAAGTTTCTAAACTTTAAAGAGGTGTACGATAAAATGAATACTGGGGTTAAATTATCAGTACAGGAAATCTTAAAGCATAAGCATTTTCAAAATGCAAAAGTGATAGCAGGGAAAGCTGGCCTTTGCCGAACGGTAAAGTGGCTACATGTTATGGAAATACCTCGAATTGGAAATCTCTTAAACGGAAATGAACTGATCCTTTCTACGGGGGTTGGATGGAAAGGAGATAGAGAAGTTTTTCTTTCATTACTTAAAGAATTTATTGATGCGAATGCTGCGGGACTTTGTATTGAATTAGGAATGTATATGACTGACGTGCCACAAGAAATTATAGAATTAGCCGATTTTCATGATTTCCCATTAATTGTTTTCTATCATGAAGTACGGTTTGTTGATATTACACAAGATATACATACTCTTTTATTGGAAAAACACTATCAAATGATTTCAGATTTAGAAGACTATTCACATCAGTTAAATCGGTTGCTTCTTACATCTAACTCACAATCAAAAATCTTGCAGCTATTACATGATTATTTACAAATGACAGTATTGTATCGTTCAAAAGAAGGTGAAATCCAAATTATTTCTGAAAAAACGCCTGATGAACAAGAGAAAATCATTAAATTTTTAAGAGAAGATAACGTACAAAAGGACATAACTATTTTTTGTCAATCAATACAAGCTTTAGATCAAAAATTTGCAGACATCTTCGTCGTTTCCGAATCTGAAATAAATGGATTTGAATCACTTATAATAGACCGAAGTGCCATAGCATTGGCGCAAAATCTATTACGTGAGTTATATGTTGAAGAACGAAGGAAGGCTGATGAAACGGAATGGATTCAAAAATGGCTCGAGGGGGCACATAGTGAAGAGCGAATTCATAGATACATTACTGAGCTGGAGCCTAACATCAAAGTAAACGGCTGTATTGTGTTACTCTGTAAAATCGATGATTATGACCAAAAAAGCTCGGGTTTCACTTATTTAAAAATACTCTTTCGTTCTATATTTGAACAGCAAGGTTTCTTTCTTTTAACTACTGTAAGGAAGAGTCAAATGATTTTCATATTGCTGAACAAGCGGAAAACGAGTGATTGGAAACGTAGAATCGAAGCGGGAATCGACCATCTGCAAAAAACAGAATTAATGGAAAAATACAAGGTGGGTCAAACCAAATTTGGTGTCGGAAAATTTATAGATAAATTAAGTCATGTAAAAAAGAGTTATCACACGGCGCAAGAATCATTAATCATTCAGGAGAACATGCCAAAAGGACACGTGAGCTATTTTTATGACGATTTACATATCTTTCGTCTAGTGTCGATAGTTAACGAACAAGGAGGTCTGGATGATTTTATCTCCGATTATTTAGGCCCTGTACTCATTTATGACCAGCAAAATAACGGAAAACTAATGGAAACATTAAAAACTTATCTTAAGTGCAATGGCTCTAAGCAAGAAACAGCAACAAATTTATATATCGTTCGGCAGACTCTTTACCAACGACTTCAGAAATTAAATGAGCTCTTAGGTGAAGATTTTATGGATTTCCATAAACGACAAGCGATAGAATTTGCCATCACTGCCTATGAATATGTATCTGCTTCTAAATTGTAATAAAGTATGTTGAGACCCTTACTCTGTGGTTTCTTTTTTTTATATATTAGTAAATATGTATGTTGGGTATCACCAAAATGTAGTAATTATTTTATAAATAAATTTACAAACTGTCTACTGAAAGCGCTTTCTGGTTTGGATATAATAAACGCACAGAATCGTTATTTCAGAACAGGAGGTTTTCATTATGGTAGTAACTAACAGCGTACAAACATTAAAAAACTACATTGGCGGACAGTGGATAGAATCTACAAGTAAACAGGTTGAAGAAATACAAAATCCAGCAACGGGAGAGGTCATTGCTCGCGTACCGCTTTCGACTAGGGGAGATTTAGATAGAGCTGTTGCAACCGCTAAAGAAGCCTTTAAAACATGGAGAAAGGTCGCTGTGCCTCGACGGGCTCGTATTCTATTTCGCTACCAACAGTTATTAGTTGAAAACTGGGAGGAATTAGCTAGGCTTATTACTCTAGAGAACGGAAAAAGTTATAGAGAAGCTTACGGTGAGGTACAACGAGGGATTGAATGTGTTGAATTTGCTGCAGGTGTACCAACTTTAATGATGGGAGAACAACTTCCTGATATTGCTACTGGTATTGAGTCAGGGATGTATCGTTACCCAATCGGAGTAATCGGAGGAATAACGCCGTTTAACTTTCCGATGATGGTTCCATGCTGGATGTTTCCACTCGCGATTGCATGCGGAAACACGTTTATATTAAAACCATCTGAAAGAACACCATTGTTGGCTAATCGCTTAGCTGAATTGTTTCAAGAAGCAGGTCTACCAGATGGCGTATTAAATATTGTGCATGGTGCACATGATGTGGTTAATGGCATTCTTGAAAATAAGGATGTGAAGGCAGTATCCTTCGTTGGTTCTCAACCTGTGGCTGAGTATGTATACAAAACAGCAGCAGCTAACGGCAAACGCGTACAAGCGCTTGCAGGGGCAAAAAATCATTCGATTGTCATGCCGGATGCGGATTTAGAAAACGCCGTAAGCAATATCATCGGTGCTGCATTTGGATCTGCAGGCGAACGTTGTATGGCAGCTTCAGTTGTCGTTGCAGTTGGAGACGTTGCAGATGGATTAATCAGCCGACTCAAAACAGCTGCTGATGAAATTAAAATAGGAAATGGTATGGATGAAGGGGTGTTCCTTGGACCGGTCATTCGTGAGTCGCATAAAAAGCGCACAATTCATTACATTGAATTAGGTGAAAAGGAGGGTGCTTCTCTTATTCGGGACGGAAGAAAAGATGCAGAGAATGAAAAAGGATACTTTGTTGGCCCTACGATCTTTGATAACGTCCAACCTGAAATGAAAATTTGGCAAGATGAAATTTTTGCTCCTGTGTTATCGATTGTTCGAGTACAAACTTTAGAGGAAGCAATTGAACTTACAAATAAGTCTGAGTTTGCAAATGGCGCATGTTTGTATACTGACAGTGCGAGTGCAATCCGTGAATTTCGTGAAGAAATTGATGCAGGAATGCTAGGTGTCAATCTTGGAGTCCCTGCTCCAATGGCGTTCTTTCCATTCTCAGGCTATAAAAATTCTTTCTATGGTGACCTGCACGCAAATGGAAAAGATGGTATTGAATTTTACACAAGAAAAAAATGTTAACGGCTCAGTATTAAAGGAGGGGGAATAACTATGCAAAAAGTTGATCAACGACAAGATTTTGTAAAAAAAGATGAGCAATACATTTGGCATGCAATGCGCCGTTATAATGCAGCTGCTCCTTCAATGATTGTTACAGATGCAAAAGGGTCGAAAATAACTGATATTGAAGGGAATTGTTATTTAGATGGCATGTCTGGTTTATGGAGTGTGAATGTTGGATATGGCCGCAAAGAGCTTGCGGAAGCAGCTTACCAACAGCTTGTAGATGTTCCATATTATCCATTATCCCAAAGTCACTTACCAGCTATTCAATTAGCAGAGAAATTAAATGAGTGGCTTGGTGATGAATACGTCATTTTCTTCTCTAATAGTGGTTCTGAAGCGAATGAAACAGCGTTTAAAATTGCCCGCCAGTATCATCAACAGTCCGGTGGATACAATCGCTATAAATTTATTTCACGTTATCGTGCTTACCACGGCAATTCAATGGGAGCTCTTGCTGCAACGGGTCAAGCGCAGCGTAAGTATAAATATGAACCGTTAGGACAAGGATTTTTACATGTGACACCACCTGATTCTTATCGTCATACGAAAGAAGAAAACCTTAAGTTTGCTGAAGAAATTGATCGCGTCATTACGTGGGAATTAAAAGAAACAGTTGCTGGAGTCATTATGGAGCCGATCATTAGCGGCGGCGGTGTACTTATGCCACCTGAAGACTATATGAAGAAGGTAAAAGCAATCTGTGAAAAGCATGGTGTACTTCTTATTGTGGATGAAGTGATTTGCGGCTTTGGTAGAACAGGAGAAAAATTTGGGTTTATGCATTATGGTGTGAAGCCGGACATTGTCACAATGGCCAAAGGACTAACAAGTTCTTACCTCCCATTATCAGCAACCGCTGTAAGAAAAGACATTTATGAAGCGTTTAAAGGGACGGAAGAATATGATCACCTTCGTCATGTCAATACATTTGGCGGACACCCAGCGAGCTGTGCAGTTGCACTGAAGAATCTTGAGATTATGGAACGGGAAGGACTCATTGAAAATGCAAGGGTTTTAGGTGACCGTTTCCTTGAAGAATTATCAGAACTAAGAAACTATCCATATGTTGGTGATGTACGAGGCAAAGGTTTTTTAATAGGGATTGAGCTCGTTGAAGATAAAGAAACGAAACAGCCTGCAGATATAAAGAAAGTCAATACTGTGATTGAAGCTTGCAAAAAACAAGGATTGATCATTGGTAAAAACGGTGATACGGTTGCAGGATATAACAATGTACTCATGCTTGCTCCACCGTTAAACATTACAGAAGAAGACTTTGAATTTATCGTCAAAACAATAAAAAAAGCAGTAGCGGAACTGGAATAGGTTTAATCTAAATTAATAAGACGATAAAAAAGCAACTTCGAAATGTAACAGTGTAAACAAGTACATTTATCAGAAATGCACTTGTTTATATTTTTTGTTCTTAATTTTCTGAATCATATATAACTGGGGATCGATCTTGTATTTTTGAAGAAACGAGAGAAGAAGACTTTGAATCGTATATCAAACTAATTTCCTTCCGCTGTGAAGGATATCAATATTGGGTTCATTGCCTTGTTGGTAAACACGATTATTATGATGGAGGCCAGCATGATGACGCGAACACTTGAAGGTAGTCATGTTCAGAAAGAAGAGACGAAAACAACGATTTAAGGAGGGGTTGAAATGGCAGATCGTGTATTTTTAAACGGTGAAGTAATTACAGTTGATGAGAAAAACAGAATTTTAGAAGCAGTCGCAGTCAAAGGGAACCGAATTATTGCGGTTGGTACAAACGAGGAAATAAAGAATTACATTCATGACAACACGCATGTCATAAATTTGGAAGAAAAGAGTTTACTGCCTGGTTTCATTGATTCTCATTTACATATGGCGATTATTGGAACGAATAAGCTCGGTATTGATTTCAAGGAGATGTATTTGCCATCCTTACGTGATCTACTGGAGAAGGGGAAAGCAGCGGCGGATCGGACGCCTAAAGGAGAGTGGGTTCGGGCATGGGGATTTAACGAGAACATAATTGAAGAAAAGCGTTTTCCAACGAGATGGGAGCTTGACGAGATTTCCAGGGAGCATCCAATTATCGTTGGACGTACTTGCGGTCACATTTCCGTAGTAAACAGCAAAGCACTTGAATTGGCTGGTTTGTCCAAAAATACCCCTGATCCCGAGGGAGGAATCATCGGACGGGATAAAAACGGTGATCTTAACGGACTGTTATATGAAACCGCTCATATGAGTATGTATGCACTCGCGCAATTTTCCGAAGAGGAACTGATTAAGGGGCTTGTTCTAGCTAGTAATGAGTTTGTTAAAATAGGAATAACGAGTATTCATGATGCCGGTTCATATGGTGCTTCCGTCTTTAGAGCAATGCAGAAAGCAGTTGCTTCCAGGGCTGTGAAGACGCGGATTTATGCCATGATTTGTGAACTGAACCATCCTGAAAATTACATTAAGAAAATGATAGATGCCGGTATTTTGTCAGGCTTGGGTAACGAGTGGTTTCGAATCGGTCCTGCAAAGGTATTTACGGACGGTGCCAGCACTGGTCCGACAATTGCAACGAGGGAACCCTACACAAGTAATCCGAATGATTGCGGAATTCTCTACTATAGTCAGGAGCAATTGGATGAGATATTGGGAGAAGCGCACGAAAAAGGATTTCAAATTACGGCACATGCACAGGGAGATCGAGCGATTGATATGTTGCTTACTTGTATGGAACGTGCGCTGGAAAAACATCCGCGGTCAAATCACCGGCATCGGATTGAACATGCAGGGTTGACAATGCCGGATTTACTTATCCGCATGAAAAAGCTTGGAGTGGTTCCTATTCCTAATCCTGGGTTCTTCTATGAATTTGGGGAAGGGTATATAAAAGACTATGGTGAACGGGTAAATCATATGTATCCACTTCGTGATTATATTGATGCTGGTATCATTGCTGCAGCTGCTTCCGATAGCCCGGTTATCATGCCAAATCCACTTCATGGTATTCATGTTGCTGTTAACCGCTTGAGTTCATCGGGACAGGAAGTCGGAGCCAATCAGCGTGTTAGCATTTTGGAAGCAATTAAACTCTTTACTTGGAATGGCGCGTACGCAAGTTTTGAGGAAATGATGAAAGGCAGCATCGAAGTGGGGAAACTTGCAGACTTGGTTGTTTTGGATAAACCGATTCTAAACGTTCCTCATGAACAAATCAAAGATATACAGGTTGAACTGACAATGGTAGACGGTGAAATTGTATTTCAACATTCAACTTCCTTAATCGGATAGCGCATAACTTTATCATGAAAGAATGAGTATCACCTTGAACAGGTGGTACTTTTTTGCATTTACGTAACTGAGAGGAGATTAGCTAATGAGGAAAGAAAAAATGGAACTATGTATGTTTATTTGTCGATCTCTTCAATTGAATAGTGTAGGGCCAAATCAAGATGTCCAGTTTGTAAAAAAGTGTTGGGGTTCAAAACGTCGTTGACCGTTTTTCTGGATAGATCGAAGAATTTTAATGGATGTATGAACACTTCAAGTATGACCAAAAGGCTTCGGGTGAGGAAGCCTTTTGAGTTTAGGGTTGTGTGTGAAATGATAACATCTCACATCCTTAGGATATCTAAAAATACTGTGATTTATACAGATTTCCTTCTACATTTAAATGTAGAGGAAAGTTTTACACTTTGATTTAATAAGCTAAGCTAAACAACGCATGAATATGTGATAAGTAACGAGTGTTGCTTGCATGCTTCATTAGGGATGCTGGCATTCCTTTGAGCTGAGTAGAGCTTGCTCCAATTGTAGCAACAGCATCTTTACGGCCCAGGCTTGCAAGTGTTCCTGAGTTGATTGGGTTAAACTCTTCGAATGATTTGTTTTCTAGATATGCAAATAAGTTGTAGCCGATTAGTTCTCCCATTTGCCAAGCAATCTGCGCAGTAGGCGGGTATGGACGACCATCTGGACCGAAAACAACGGCACTGTCACCTGCAACAAACACATCTGGATGAGATGTAGATTGAAGATAATTATTAACGGTTGCACGTCCGCGATTCACTTCAAGGCCGCATTCACCTACTAGAGGGTTGCCTTGTACGCCGCCTGTCCAAACGAAAGTATTCGCTACAATCTTCTGACCATCTTTTAAATCAATGGCATTGCCTGCAACGTTTGTTACGGGAAGACCTAATAGGAATTGAACGCCGCGCGCCTCTAGGCTAGTCTGTGCACGTTCAATGAGCAAATCCGGCAGAACGGGAAGAATTTTTGGACCCGCTTCGACAAGCAAAAGCTTCACTTCTTTAGGATCTACTCCATAGCCTTTAGCAAGGTTAGGAAGCTTATCCGCAATTTCACCGACCAGCTCAACGCCAGTTAGTCCGCCGCCGCCGATTAAAATGGTCGCATCAGCTTCATTTTTTGTCTTTGCATATTCATGAATACGCTTTTCAATATGTTGATGGATGTTGTTAGCATCCTTTACCGATTTTAACACTAAGCTATTCTCTTCAAGTCCTGGAATACCAAAATAAGCAGTTTTACTTCCTAAACCGACGACGAGAGTATCATATGTTAAAGTGGAACCATCCGAAAGTTTTATTTCTTTTTTGTCTACTGAAAAAGAATCAACCTTCTCAATCTTAAGATCGATGTCTTTTCCCTTGAAAAGCTTCTTCAGTGGTATAGATACGGCTGGCTCAGCAACACTTCCTGCCGCAAGACGGTGCAACTCGGTGATGATTTGGTGTGTTGGATACTGGTTTACTACAGTAACCTGTGCATCAGCCTTGCTTAAGTATTTGCGAACGTTTAAAGCTGCTAGAAGTCCGCCATAACCAGCTCCTAAGATGACAATATGTTTGACCATCATTTATCCTCCATCCTTATTGATTTTGAATATAAAAGATTTATTTATGTCTATTGTGTTCCTCGCTAATTTGGAGATAGGCATTTATAAAACGAAAAAGCTTCTGCACTTGCGGGTCTTTTATCATCCTTAAAAGAGTAAACAGCCCGATTACTTCATTGCTTTCCTCAGCACGATCTTTCGCTTCTATAGCAGTGGTTGCGATGTTTCTCACGGTATCTGTTACAGGGTCCATAATTTCTTGAATCGCTCCAACGGTATCGCTCTTTAATACCTCGTCAGTAGCGACTGATTGGACAAAGTCATAAGACTTAGTCAACATATTTACAAGCTCAGTCAATTTTGGTAACTGCTCCACTAAGGCAGTTAGGGATTGCTGAACCTCTGGTTTTAATAGCTGATTCAGTACATCAAGTTGTTCCAGATTAGCAGATGAATTCGATAACTCTTGTCCTGCCTCTGTTTGAGCCATTGTTTCTGACATATCCGATTCTCCTTTACGAAAACAATATTGCTTACATTTAGTGGTTAAAGAAAAAGATCTATCTTTCGTAAGATTCCCCAAACTCTTAAGAGCTCGAGCCGATTTTTGTATTTTGAAAAATTTACAAGCACATAAATAAATCTTTTGTATAAATTTATCATTACCATTGAATGCTTAATTATGTCCTATCTTTAGAACCAGTGAGAAAATTTAGAGGGATATAAAAATGATCTAAAAGAAAATAGGCAGCGTTTTTGTGTGAGTAAAGCACTGTTTTTTTCTTTTAGTTATGAAAGCATGATTCATGGAGATATATATGAATTTATGGGAAAATGGACAAGAAACCCCATTTCAAGATCCGAAAGAGGTAAGTGGAGGGAGTTTTCATAATTTGACAATTAAGATATTTTGAAAAATAAAGTAAATAATATTGTTATATATGAAAAGAATCATTATAATACTACTTATTAGAAAGATAGTTATCTTTATGGAGTAGAATGTGATGAAAATGGCCATCCACTAAAATAATTATCTGAAATTTTATATTATATTAATATTTAGGTAGATTCTGAAAGAGCGCAGAAGGAGAAGATCAAAAGCACAACTCTAGGACAGGGATTGGTACATATTTAATAAAAAATCATCTATTATTCAACCGAGCTATTTGTAATAGGCTTAATTTTATCGGCGGGTTATAAGAAATGAATAGCTCCATATTAGCAATGTTGCAATTTATCTTAAACTAATGGGGGAAAATATCTATGAACAGTATACTGAAAAAGTGGAGTCAAGTGAGTCTGGTAAAACAAATCATTGTAGGTTTGATTATTGGTATTATTCTATCTGTGACAATCCCAGAAGCAGCAAAATCTGTTACAATTTTAGGCACTTTATTTGTCGGTGCTTTGAAAGCAATTGCGCCTGTGTTGGTACTCTTCTTGGTTATGTCGGCCATCGCTCAACACAAGAGTGGTCAACGAACAAATATGAAATCCATTATCTTCTTATACCTTTTAGGAACATTTTTAGCTGGATTAACTGCCGTAGTTGTAAGTTTTATTTTTCCTGTAAGCTTAACACTTGCAAAGGGCGTTGAAGGTGTGACTGCTCCTGGCGGTATTGTAGAGGTCCTCAAATCGTTACTGTTAAACATTGTTGATAACCCAGTTAAAGCAATTTATAATGCGAACTATATCGGTATTTTAGCTTGGGCGATATTCTTTGGTTTGGCTTTACGAAATGCCTCTGATACGACAAAAACAATGATTTCTGATTTTTCAGATGTTGTATCCAAAGTAGTTACATGGGTTATTAAGTTTGCGCCATTAGGAATCATGGGTCTAGTAGTTGAGTCTATTACTACAAATGGAATCGAATCGTTACTAAGCTATGGAAAATTACTTGCAGTTTTGCTTGGTTGTATGATCTTTGTGGCGCTGGTTGTCAATCCAATCATTGTGTTCGTGTTTATACGTCAAAATCCTTTCCCGCTTGTTTTTAAGTGCTTAAAGGAAAGTGGTATTACAGCATTCTTTACACGTAGCTCAGCTGCGAATATTCCTGTAAATATGAAATTATGTGAAAATCTAGGTTTAAATAAGGATAGTTATTCAGTATCCATTCCATTAGGTGCAACCATCAATATGGGTGGTGCCGCTGTTACGATTTCTGTTTTGACACTTGCGGCGGTTCATACACTTGGTATTGAAGTGGACGTCCCTACAGCAATCATCCTCAGCGTATTGTCAGCTATATGCGCTTGTGGTGCCTCAGGGGTTGCAGGAGGATCTTTATTGCTGATTCCTCTAGCATGTAGTTTATTTGGAATCCCATCTGAGGTTGCTATGCAAGTAGTTGGAGTAGGCTTTATCATAGGTGTTGTACAAGACTCTTGTGAAACGGCACTGAACTCATCCACAGACGTACTTTTCACAGCAACAGCTGAATTTAAAGAGTGGCGTAAAGAAGGGAAAAAGATAAATATCCGCAAAGCATCATAAAGAAGAAATCTGGTTCTGGTGCGAATATGATCTTTTAAAAGCATAGAATCTTAATAACATGTTCAGCTAGGGATTAGTAATATGCATTACAACTAAATATATAGTTTATAAATAAAAGACAGTGAGCACAGCTCCTGTCTTTTTATGTTGAAAATTCGATTCGGAGTTAAAGAAACCTTTATTTACAGTTACACATGCTATGGGGGTAGGAGTAATCAGTTTATTGATTAAGTTTGTGGATTTTTCTCAAATGAAATGACTTTGTGAAAAAATTACTATTACGTTTTATTATTTATCTATATTGTGCATCAGAAGAAGGAGGAATTTGTTTTTGATATTTTCCCTACACTCCTTACTTTAAGATGCACCATATTAATATGCGAACAAATAGGGGTTATCCGTTTAAATTATCTAATAAGGAAACTAGGCTTTATTGAGAGGTGTTCATTGTAAGTCGCATATGGTCTTACGGCAAATGAAAAGAGAATGAGGTTCCTTTAATTGGTGCAAAGATTATGGTCAAATAGCTTTTAACGCTCTTCTGACTTTTCTTGCAAAAGTCAATGGTTCTTCAACAGATTCGATATTGACATAAATCAAACGTGGATTATCGAACAACCATTCATTGTGGATGGATGAAACTATTATTCCCTGATCACGAATTACAGTAATAAATGGCTCCACTTCATTTTGTAAAAGTGCTACTCTTCCTAAACATAAAGCTTCGCCACTTGAATTATTTATTGATTCGAATGAGAAAGAAGAAGTCACCCCAAATCTCTTTCCCAAAATCGTTGCGTTTATTTCATCTCGAGATATTGTAGCTACACACTTTCCGCCCGCAAACCCTGATTGACCGCCTATAATTTTTGCAAACTTACGACAAAGTGTTTCTTCATTGTTCACCATTTTATTTTTCACCTTCTTTACACTGTATTTTGTTTTTTTACAGCTTTCTTCTTTCTTTTTGTAAACTACGTTAACTCCTATAAAAAATATAATTCTTTCATAATATCCTATTAAAATTCAAATCAAGTTGTACAGGCAGTTGCAATAGAGAAATCGTGAATTTATTAAGCAAGCAGTTGTAATGGTGTGAGTTGACCTTAAAGCAATGGGCCAGGTTTATTGAAATAGGAATATAACATAAGTGCTTTACTTTCGGAACATTCACTAATAACTCCTAATTTTATTTCATAAGAAAGTTTGTGAAATATGGTACTTAAACTATCAAGTGCTTTAGTTTTATAAGATAGACCATCATTATTGGTGGTCTTTTTTAATAAATATACATAGCTCCCTCGGTAAATAAAGAGATAGGTAAAAGGGACGAAGCGCGCAGTAAATAAACCGCTTTATTGTTCGCGAATAATAAAATTGTTTAAAAAAATAATAGAGTCATTTAATGGAAACGATATCTTTTACTTACCAACCGAACAACAAGCAATTGAAAAGTTAAGCACGTTGAAGTAGAAAATGGAAAGGTAATATTAAGCTTAGAATGCACAGAGTCAAGTAAGTGGTATTCTAGGCTAACTAGTTAAAACAAACAATAGCTTTATTATTGTTTGTTTTAAGAAAAATGAATACTAGGTGACGAAAAATATATGACTATTTCTAGAACATCGTTCCATTTCTGGACGATGTTCTATGTGTTTAGAGGATTAAGATTAAACAACTTTATTTTTACTCATCATTTACGATAGGGTAACCAATTTGTGATCAGAGAGTTTTTGAAGGATTGAGAATTGAGAAATAAAAAGTAAAAAACCCCTTGACTACCAAGGGGTCTTTCATATGATCCCGACTGGGTTCGAACCAGCGGCCTCCACCCTGTCAAGGTGGCGCTCTCCCTGCTGAGCTACGGGATCAGGAAATATATATGTAATGTAAACTAGTATGCCATTAATTGTAAGGTAGTCTTATAGTAAAATCAAGTGATATATATAATTATTTTAAATTTTTAGATTTTTAGGGCGTAATGAGTGTTAATTTTTTACCATTCTATTAATATATTATATAAAAGAATAAATAATATTTTGTATAAAAATGTAGAAATGAAGGGGTATGTTATGGCAAGAAAAAGATTCAAAATGTATGTACCAAGATATAGAACAATTTCTATTAATGGAGCAGTTCTTGATGTAGATATATATCATGATGAATTTGTAGATCAGTTTATAGAATGGGTAGAATCAAACGGTTGGACATTTATCGGGGTAACAGATGAGACAACAGAAGAGGAGGCTACTAATAATTTAATAGATTTATTAAAAGATGAGAAGGATGATGATGAGGAGGAGTAGTTTCTCCTTCTTTTTATGCCGTTTTATTATGTGTTTTTTTGTAAATTTATGATATAGTGAAAGATAGTGAGTGAAAAAAATATATTATTTTATATTGATCTTAATATATATAAAGAGAGGAGAAAAGGAGAGTTATATGGGTAATTTTAAGAAAATTTCGGCTTTGGTTATTGCGAGCGGTTTATTTTTTATTGCCCCCGCTAAATTTTATGCAGAAACGCCGCCAGTACCAAATGTGTTTGGACAGCATGCGGTTTCTATAGATGCGAAGACAGGTGATGTTTTGTATGATAAAAATGCGCATCAACGTGCTTATCCAGCTAGTATAACAAAAATATTAACAAGTATTTTATTGATGGAGCATGTGCAACCAGGAGAGAGAATTGCATTTTCTCCCCAAGCTTTGGAACAAGAAAAAAGTAATTATCAAATTGAATTTCAACCGGGAGAGACAGTAGATCGAGATACTGCACTTATGATTTTAATGGTGTTGAGCGCAAATGATATGGCGTATGCGATTGCTGAGCATGTTGCAGGAAGTACAGAAAATTTTGCGAAGATGATGAACGAGAAGGCGCTGGAATTAGGGGAAAAGGACAGTCATTTTGTCACACCAAATGGTTTACATGATCCAAATCATTATACAACACCTTATGATATGGCAATGATTACAAGAGGTGCGATGAAGTACCCAGAAATTATGAAGGCAATGGATACGCAGAGAACAACTGTTACAACGTCAAGACAAACAGTTTCTATTTTTAATAAAGGAAAATATTTTGACAATCCAAATTGTATTGGCGGGAAAACAGGTTTTACAAATGAAGCTCATAATACGCTTGTAGAAATAAATGAAAAAGATGGAAACCGTATTATTAATGTCGTAATGGCTTCACAAAAGCCAGAGATTTATGAAGATATGAAGCAAATTGATGATTATGCTTTTCCCCAACTTGTAAAACAACAAGTGCTTGATAAAAACAATTGGACAAAGGAAATGCCTTACTTGAATAAATCAGTACATGGTGAATTAGAGCGAAGTGTTGATCTTGTATTAAAGCAAGGTGAAGCCCAAAATGTACAAGCTGTTTTTAAGGAAAATCCTATTGATGAAGCTAAATTATATAAAACGGGTCTTCACCGCGGTGATGTTGTTGGGACGGTAGATATTAAAAAAAATAATGAAACGTTAGAAAGTGTAAATGTTCTTTCGAAAGAAGATGTTGCATTTGAGGAGTCGCCAACAAGTGAAATAACAAAGTCAATTCCTTCATATGTACTAGTGGCTGGAATTGGTGCAGGGATTCTTCTTATTATTGGTGCTGGCGCGTTTATTTGGAAGCGTAAAAAACAACGGACATTGTCTCAGTAGAAATAGGCAAATAAATTTTGCCTATTTTTTTTATTGCGGTTCTCTAATGTTCGTTATAATATAAATATGAGTTCTTTGAAAAGAATGATAAATTCGAATATTTTCACTTTTAGTTTGCATAGAGACTAAGGAAAGGAACGAGACATATGAAATTAATTTGGAAAATTATTAGTAATATCATTTCGTTTGTTTTGTTTACTATTATGGTTTGCTTAGCGTTTGTGGTGATTTCATCAAAGGCAAGCGGCGGTGTTCCAACAGTGATGGGATATCAATTTAAGGCAGTATTATCAGGATCGATGGAACCTACGTTTTTAACAGGATCTATTATTGCAATTGAACCAACAAAAGACGACGGTTCAAACTATAAAAAAGGTGATGTCATCACATTTAAAGAGAAAGATAACAAGCTTGTTACTCACCGTATTATCGATGTGCAAAATGAAAATGGGAAAGTGTCTTACCAAACAAAAGGGGACAATAACAATGGTCCTGATTTACAGCCGGTTGCTGCTGAAAACGTAGTTGGTAAATATGCAGATATTACTATTCCGTATGTTGGTTATCTACTAAACTACGCAAATTCTAAAGCGGGAGCAGCATTACTATTAATTATTCCAGGTGTCTTACTACTAGGGTACTCTGTAGTTTCCATTTTTGGAGCAATACGTCATATAGACTCTGAAAAGAAAAACAAGTCTTCTAATGCAGGACAATCTGTATAAAGTGAAACTTCCGTCAGTGGGGGTTTTCTTCATCCCCCACTGATGGTAAAGGAAGATAAGAAACAAAAATGTTTTTTGTAAGTTTTAGTGTTATTTCATGTGGAAATGTAATTTATTAGAAAATACATTTTTTTCTTCATTGTGTTATGTAAATTTTGTTGGTGAATCCTTTATAAATATGTTTTGTCTCTAGATTTATATTTTCTTTTTTGTATTTCGTTCACGATAATATAATTTCAGTTCTTTGTGAAGAACTGAAATGCGCGTAATGGGAGATGTGACTATGAAAATATCAACAAAGACAGTAGGGAATATACTCATATTACCGTGTATATGTTCTATGGCTTTTTATATGGGATCTCAAGTAGTAACGTATACGGAAGCATCTTTTTCGAATCAACAAACAGTAGAAGGAACTTTGTCAACTGCAATTGTTTTCCCGAAAACAATTGAAAAGTTAACAGGAGACGCCGAACAACATAAGGAAGCTATTTTCAATCATTATAATGTAATAAGTAGTGGGAAAAGCTCAAATGCAACTGTTACAGAGTTAGACGGTATGCTTAGTGCATGGAAAGAGCACCGCGAAGCAATTAAGATAGAAATAGGGGCACTGGGAACCATTTATACAGAGATTGAATCGTATTACAACAAAGTAGCAGAAGAGGTACAAGCTGACAACAAGGAGTCTACACAAAAGGTATTCAAATATGTACAAGCTGGGTTTACAACAATTCAAAATATGCGTCGTGATGTAGAAAAGCAAGCAGTTTTACAAAAAGCTGATGAACATATTCAAGCATTAGAAAAACAAATTAATGAAGAAAAAACGAAACAAGCAAAAGAAGCACAGAAACAAAAACCTACACAATCTCCAACTTCTCCTCAGCAAGAACAACAGCCTTCAAAAATAGAAGAGAAAAAACAAGAAAATAACGAGAATGCAGAACAACCAAAACAAGTCCAACAAGTTGATCCAGTACCTATACAACCCGAGAAAAGTAAAGAAGAAGTACAGCAGCAAGCACCAATCGCTGCGGAAACAACGCAATAATACACACTTCGGCTATACCTTCTACAGACATGGTGCTTAATATAAAAAATATATTTCAGGGTGAATTTGGAGCGGATTTTGGCAAGCATATTGAAGCATCTTTCATTTTTAATGGTGATAAATGGAGTGTACCGGAACAGGCGCTTATTTTGAATGATGCTTATTGGATTATTTGTATACAAAAGCGAGAGAAACGTTGATAAAGAAAAAGGGTAAGGCACCTCTNNAGAGGTGCCTTACCCTTTTTTGTGGGAAATATCATATATGCATGAAAAAAAGAGAATTTATAAGAAAGATGGCGAAAAGGAAAGAAAAACAGGAATAAACAGATAGAAAACAGAAAATTTGGAAGTTTTAGAGATTTTATTTCCGCGCTTATCGTTCTTTATAATGAATCTATAGGGCTTATTAAAGAACATACATAGAGAAAAAGAAGAAGTACATTTACGAGAATCCTGTCGGAACGAAGCAATTATTCAACCAGTTATATCTCTTATCTTCATAAGAGCTAACAATAAAAAGAAAATTGGGGGAATTTAGAATGGGTCTTAAGAAAAAGTTAGGCATGGGAGTAGCATCAGCAGCATTAGGGTTATCTTTAATCGGTGGAGGAACGTATGCATTCTTTAGTGATAAAGCAGAAACAAACAATACATTTGCATCTGGTACATTAGATCTTAATGTTAATCCAAAAGTATTGGTTGATGTAAAGGATTTAAAACCAGGCGATACAATGAAGCGAGAATTTGTATTGAAAAATAAAGGTTCCTTAACGATTAAAGATGTGCAATTAGCAACTAAATACGAAGTTTTAGATGCGAAAGGTGATAATAATGGAGAAGACCTTGGTGAACATATTCGCGTAAACTTCTTCTGGAACTGGGATAAACAAAGTGAGCCAATCTATTCTAAAACATTAGCGGAATTACAGAAAGAAAACCCCGATGCAGTAGCTAAAGACGTATTCGCACCAGAGTGGGCTGAGGAAGGCGGACTTGCTCCAAAATCTGAAGATTATTTATGGGTAGAATTTGAATTTGTTGATAATAATCAAGATCAAAATAAATTCCAAGGTGATCAACTGAAACTAAACTGGACATTCAATGCTTCACAAACTGAAGGCGAAGATAAATAAGTGATATACCAAAAGCGGGGAGACCTTCCCCGCTTTTGGTATGCAAATAAAAGAGCGCCTTCTATAGAAGGCGCTCTTTTCACCGTACACTATTTTTGTTTCTGTTTCCACTTATTAAACTCTAAAAATTCACGGAATTGCTCTTTTGAAACGCCAGAATGCATAGCTTCTTTAACAAGATTTATCCACTCTGAGTCCATTGCATCTTCTTCTGTTGGCTCGTCATGAAGAAGTACATCAACAGGAACATGCAGAACAGCTGAAATTTTTTCGAGGAATTGAATTGAAGGATTTTGTTGTAAGTTTCGTTCAATAGAGCTAATGTATGACTTTGCAACGCCTGCTTTTTCAGCAAGTTCTGTTAAAGAAATGCCTCTTTGTAGACGCAGTCGTTTTATACGTTCTCCAATCATGTTAGCGCACCTTTCTTACTGTATGTAATCGACTTAAGATGTAATTTATTATAACATATTTTTCTTTAAAAAGAACAATGGCGATTAGTTCTGTGATGTTTGATTTGCATGTTTTAAAAAATTTGCAATTTCTTGAGTGTTCATATTCATATCTAAAGCCTCCAACAGTAAATCGACCCACTCTGGATCTAGCATCTCTTTTTTATCTGTTTGCAAACATGATTCCCCCTTAATGTTTTATCTCTATATAAAGATTATGATATAAAAAATATAATTAACGCTATAATAATTTTAAAAATTATTATTCTGTCGAAGAATGTAAAATTGTGTAGAATTTGAATTTTTGTAAAAATATAACTTCTATTTTGTGGTTCTATATAGAATTTTAATATGTTTATTGTGATTTATCAATATTTTCTGAAAAATATTGATAAATTTGCATATGGATGTATCTGAAATGAAAGATTTTTTCAAAAATATTACAAATTAGGACAGCATCTTGTAAAAAGATTGAATTTTTAATATTATCAAAATATTAAAACACTTTTGGTTTAGGGAGGAAATGGGGATGAAGAAAAAACCTTTTAAGGTGCTGTCTACGCTTGCGGCGGCAGCTGTGCTTAGCTGCACATTTGGCTTTGGAAGCCAATCTGTTTATGCGGCAACGCCGTCTAATGAAGTAACTTCTAGTCCAATCGACGATCATTTAATTCCTGAGGATCGTTTAGCAGAAGCGTTGAAAAAACGCGGTGTAATCAGTGAATCAGCGTCGAAAGCAGACACATTAAAAGCTGTTGAAAATTATGTAGAGAAAAAGAAGGGTGAAAAACCTGGAAAAGAACCAGTAGCGGGGGATAATGTTACTCAAGAAGCTTCTGACTTTTTGAAAAAAGTTAAAGATGCAAAAGCAGATACGAAAGAAAAAGCAGATCAACCTGCTGGTGGTCCGGTAGCTGGACAAGCTCCGACTAAAGGCGGATTAAACGGTAAAGTACCAACTACTTCAGCAAAGCAAAAAGAATATAATGGACCTGTTCGTAAAGATAAAGTTCTTGTATTACTTGTAGAATATGCTGATTTTAAGCATAACAACATTGATCAAGAACCTGGTTACATGTACTCAAATGACTTTAATAAAGAACACTATGAAAAAATGTTATTTGGTGATGAGCCGTTTACATTATTCGATGGTTCAAAAATTGAAACATTTAAGAAGTACTATGAAGAACAATCAGGCGGCAGCTATACAGTAGATGGAACAGTAACAAATTGGTTAACGGTTCCAGGGAAAGCTGCTGATTATGGTGATGATGCTGGTAGTGGGCACGATAATAAAGCTCCTCTAGGGCCGCGTGATCTTGTAAAAGATGCATTAAAAGCTGCAGTCGATAGTGGTGTAAACTTAGCTGACTACGATGAGTATGATCAATATGATATAGATGGTGATGGTAATAAAAATGAACCTGATGGACTTGTTGACCATTTAATGGTACTTCATGCTGGTGTAGGACAAGAAGCTGGTGGCGGTAAATTAGGTGACAATGCAATTTGGTCTCATCGCTGGACGATTGGACCAAAACCATATCCAGTTGAAGGGACACAAGCAAAGGTTCCATATTGGGGTGGTAAGATGGCAGCATTCGATTACACAATTGAGCCGGAAGATGGAGCAGTTGGTGTATTCGCACATGAATATGGTCATGATTTAGGTCTTCCTGATGAGTATGATACACAATATACTGGAGCAGGTGAGCCAATTCAAGCTTGGTCTATTATGAGTGGCGGCAGCTGGGCAGGTAACATTGCAGGTACAGCACCAACAAGCTTCTCTCCGCAAAATAAAGAGTTCTTTCAAAAGAACATTGGTGGTAACTGGGCAAATATCGTTGAGGTAGATTATGATAAGTTAAATAAAGGGATTGGTTTTGCGACATATTTAGATCAAAGTGTCACGAAATCAGCTCGTCCTGGATTAATTCGTGTAAATTTACCAGATAAAGATGTAAAAGGTATTCAGCCTGCATTTGGTCAAAAATACTACTATAGTACAAAAGGCGATGATCTTCATACAACATTAGAAACGCCGGTATTTGATTTAACAAATGCAACAAATGCGAAATTTGATTACAAATCATTGTATGAAATTGAAGCAGATTATGATTTCCTTGAAGTACATGCAGTAGCGGAAGATGGAACAAAAACGTTAGTTGACAGAATCGGTGACGAAAATGTTAAAGGCGGCATGGATACAACTAACGGTAACTGGGTAGATAAGTCCTATGACTTAAGCCAATTTAAAGGGAAAAAAGTAAAATTAGTATTTGAATATATTACAGATGGTGGTTTAGCTCCAAACGGTTTTACGTTAGATAATGCTACATTAACTGTAGATGGCAAGGTTGTGTTCTCTGATGATGCGGAAGGTACACCACAGTTTAAATTAAACGGCTTCGTTGTATCAAATGGTTTTGATAAAAAGCAACATAACTACTATTTAGAGTGGAGAAACTATGCTGGTGCAGATGAAGCGTTAAAGTATGGCCGCGGTCCAGTGTACAATACAGGTCTTCTTGTATGGTATGCAGACTCTAGCTTTACGGATAACTGGGTTGGTGTTCACCCAGGTGAAGGATTCCTTGGTGTCGTTGACTCTCACCCAGAAGCAATTGTTGGAACATTAAATGGTAAACCAACTGTTGCAAATAGCACACGATACCAAATTGCAGATGCTGCGTTCTCATTTAATCAAACACCAGCTTGGAAAGTTGTATCTCCAACACGCGGAACATTTGATTACAAAGGATTACCAGGTGTAACGAAGTTTGATGATTCTAAAGCGTATATGAACGACGCAATTCCAGATGCAGGACGTAAAGTGCCGCAGCTTGGACTGAAGTTTGAAGTAGTAGGACAAGCAGACGATAACTCTGCAGGTGCAATTCGCGTATACCGCAAATAATGGAGAAGCTGTTGAAAGGAATTCCTTTCAACAGCTTTTTTCATGGGCAAATATGTTTCAAGTCATTTGTAAAGTAATATATAATTAAATTCTACATATCGTTTTATCCCGCATGAACGGGCAGTACCCCCACTTCAAGATTCAGAGAAAAGCGAAGAAGATAGGTGGGGGATAACCGCTAGCATACGCTTGATTGGTGTGAGGTTTTTATTAGTTGAGGATGAAAAAATTACTGATGGAAGTTTTACTTTATTTTAAATAGGAAGAAACAAGGATGTAATATGATATACGATGAAATAGAGAGGTGAGTATTTATGGAGATTGCATCGATTATGGAACGACAAAAAACGTATTTTTATAGCGGGAAAACAAGAGCAATCGATGAGAGAAAGAAACAATTGCAAGCGCTATATGCAAGTATTCAGCGTTATGAGTCTGAAATTTTTCAAGCACTAAAGCTTGATTTAAATAAATCAGAGCACGAATCGTATACAACAGAGGTCGGATATACGCTAAAAGAAATTTCGTTTATGGTAAAGAATCTTTCGAGATGGAGTAAACCGAAGCGTGCTAAAACAGCAATGACTCATATTGGATCGACGGGGAAAGTTATTCCTGAGCCCTATGGTGTAACATTGGTGATTGCTCCGTGGAATTATCCGTTTCAACTTGCGCTTGCCCCATTAATTGGAGCACTGGCAGCCGGAAACACAGTTGTATTAAAGCCTTCAGAGCTAACGCCGAATGTCTCTAAGGTTCTTGCGAAAATGTTAACGGAACTATTCCCATCAGAGCTTGTCGCTGTGGTGGAGGGTGGCGTTGAGACGAGTACAGCTTTATTAAAGGAGCCGTTTGATTATATTTTCTTTACCGGGAGTGTCGGAGTTGGGAAAATTGTTATGGAGGCAGCTGCAAAACAATTAACGCCTCTTACACTTGAACTTGGTGGCAAAAGTCCTTGTATTGTACATAAAGATGCAAAGCTTGATGTTACAGCGCGGCGAATTGTATGGGGGAAATTTTTAAATGCAGGACAAACATGCGTTGCCCCTGATTATGTATATGTTCATTCCTCTGTTAAAGAACAGTTTATAGAAGAAATGAGAAAGGCTGTGCGTGAGCAATACGGAGAGCAGCCTTTACAAAATGAAAAATATGTTCGTATTGTGAGTGAGCGTCATTTTGAAAGATTGTGTTCATTTTTGGAAGATGGGAAGGCTGTAATCGGCGGTAATTATGATAAAGATAAACTACTTATTGAACCTACAGTGCTTACAGGTGTGACGTGGAGTCATGCAGTAATGGAAGATGAGATTTTTGGGCCAATTTTACCACTGTTAGAATATGAACATATAGAAGATGTTATTGCAACAGTTCAACGTCATCCGAAGCCGTTAGCATTATATGTTTTTGCTGAGGGACGAGATGTACAAAAGCAAGTGACGCAATCCATTTCTTATGGAGGTGGCTGTATTAATGATGTTGTGTATCATTTAGCGACTCCATATTTACCGTTTGGTGGTGTTGGTTCAAGCGGATTGGGTAGTTATCACGGAGAGTATAGCTTTCAAACATTTTCGCACTATAAAAGTATTTTATCTCAATCGACAGTGTTTGACATGAAAATCCGATATTCTTCTACAAAAAGTGCTTTAAAATTCATTCGAAAATTGTTAAAATAGTGATGGTATTAATCAATTGGCGTAGCTGTATGATAAGCCCCCTTCGTAATTGAAGGGGTTTTTCTATGCAAGGTGTGTATTATATAAAGTAAAATTTTTATCGTTAGGGGTTCTCCCTGTCTATTTTTTGATTCCTCGGAATTTCGAGGTGGGGGCTTATCGCATGTAAATAGCGAGATAAAAATGAATCAAATATATTACATAAAGTGAACCTTCCGTAACTATTCAGATTGATATAAGAATTTTTGTATTAATCTAATGATTATTAATAAATATAAAAAATTATGAGATAGATAGGATGAGGAAATGAAAAGTATTATTAAGGTCGAAGCAGTAGAAAAACATTTTGGGGACCAAGTTATTATTCCGCCGCTTTCTTTAGATATTAAAGAAGGGGAGTTTTTAACAATTCTTGGTCCGAGTGGTTGTGGGAAAACAACGTTACTTCGTATGATTGCTGGTTTTGAGACACCAACAAAAGGTACGATTGCGCTTGATGAAGAAAAGATTAATGATTTGCCTCCTTATAAACGTCATATGAATTTAGTATTTCAACATTATGCGTTATTCCCGCATATGAACGTTGAGAAAAATATTCGTTTTGGACTGAAGATGCAAAAAGTTGCTGAAGCAGAACAACAAGAGCGTGCTGAGGAAGCGATGCGTTTAACACAACTAACAGAATTCCGTAATCGTAAGCCGGCTAAACTTTCTGGTGGGCAACAGCAGCGTGTAGCGATTGCGCGTGCAATTGTAAATAATCCTCGCGTGTTGTTATTAGATGAGCCACTAGGGGCGCTAGACTTTAAGCTTAGAAAAGATTTGCAACGTGAATTGAAAAACTTACAACGTAATCTTGGTATTACGTTCATTTATGTGACGCATGATCAAGAAGAAGCGATGAGCATGAGTGATCGCATCGTGGTTATGAACAAAGGTCACATTGAACAAATCGGGACACCAAAAGAAATTTATCACAAACCAAAAACGTTGTTCGTTGCGACGTTTATTGGAGAAAATAATATTATTCAAACCGGGGAAAATTATGTAGCAGTACGTCCAGAAAATATGAAAGTACGTTCAGTGGAAGAACAAGCTGTCCCTGGATACCACCTTGGTCATATTGAAGATATTGAATTTGTTGGAAATATGGAGAAATTATATATTCGCGATGAGAAGACGGCAGAACTATGGATGGCATATCAAAGTGCAGAAGAAGCAATGCAGTGGAACATTGGCGATAATGTATCTGTAGGCTGGGAGCAAGCGGATGAGGTGACTTTAAATTGAAAAAAGGAAAATTACTTGCATTACCTACAGTTATTTGGCTGTGTGTCTTCTTCGTAGTTCCTCTTTTGTTTGTATTAGCTTTTGCATTTATGCAGCGCGGGACGTATGGAACAATTGAGATGAGCTTTACGTTGGATAATATTAAACGTGTATTTGATCCGCTCTATATGGAGACGTTATGGGAAACAGTGAAAATTGCGGTTATTACAACAGTACTATGTTTATTGATTGGGTATCCATTTGCCTATACGATAACAATTGTTGATCGTAAATGGCGTTCTATTTTACTACTTCTTGCAACAATTCCGTTTTGGATTAACTTTTTAATACGTTCGTATGCTTGGATTATTATTTTACGTTCACAAGGACTTATTAATACATTATTGATGAAGTTAGGCTTTATTAGTGAACCTTTAAGTTTATTATATAATACGCCATCTGTTATTTTAGGAATGGTATATTCACTATTACCGTTTATGATTTTACCTGTATATGCAGCGATTGCACAGCTTGATAAGAGAAAATTAGAAGCTGCATACGATCTAGGAGCCACACCGCTTAAAGCGTTTTGGCATGTAACAATTCCAATGACGATGTCAGGGATAGCGACAGGTTCGATTTTAGTATTTGTGTCATCTATTGGTATGTTCGTTGTATCAGATATCATGGGTGGTTCGAAAGTCGCGTTAATTGGAAACGTTATTCAAAATCAATTTTTAGGTGCACGTGATTGGCCGTTTGGATCAGCGTTATCGATAATTGTTGTATTATTCTCTGTTCTGTTAATTTATTTATATTATCGTGCTACGAAAGTATATAACTATGGAAACGGAGGGGAATAAACGAATATGAAAAAGTTTTTAGTCACCTATTCTTGGTTGATCTTATTGTTTCTTTATTTACCAATGATGGTACTCATGGTGTATTCGTTTAATGACTCGCGTATTAGTGCGGAGTGGCAAGGATTTACACTTCATTGGTATACAGATTTATTTCAACAACAGGATGTGCTGGATGCATTTGTAAACAGTTTAACAATTGCTGTTGTTACGACAATTGTTTCCACGTTCCTTGGTATTTTGTTTGCAGTTGGTCTGCATCGTTATAAATATCGTTTTGAAGGTGCAATTAACGGACTTGTATATTTACCAATTTTAATTCCAGATATTTTAATGGGATTATCACTTCTAATTTTGTTTAGTCAGCTTGGTATTGAACTTGGGAAAATGACAATTATTATTGCTCATATTACATTTAGTATTTCATTTGTTGTTATTATTTTATCGGCACGACTTTCTGGTATGGGACGTGATCTAGAAGAAGCGGCAAATGATTTAGGTGCGACTCCGTGGCAAACGTTTCGTTATGTGACGCTACCAGCGCTCGCACCAGCTATTATTTCAGCGGCATTATTGACATTTACATTATCTATTGATGATTTCGTTATTAGCTTCTTCGTATCAGGACCAGGATCAACAACATTACCGCTGTATATTTACAGTATGGTAAAACATGGTGTAACGCCAGAAATCAATGCGCTTTCTACAATTTTGATTGTTGTGATTGTCGGATTAATGATTGCTTCTGAAGTGTTCCGTAAAAAGGGTGCGGATGGAGAAGAAAATTCAGGAGGCCATCTGCCGTTATAATAAGATGGGGGCATTTATTAAGCTCAAATTAGGGAGGGAATGCAAATGAAATGGATGAAAGTAGCTGCAAGTACAGTCCTTACTTTTGGAATTACTGCTGGAGTGTTAGCAGGATGCGGCGAACAGAAAGAGGAATTAAATATTTACAGTTGGGCTGATAACTTTGATGAGCAAGTTATTAAAGACTTTGAAAAAAAGTATAACTGTAAAGTTAACTATGATAAGTATGCAAGTAATGAAGAAATGCTTGCGAAATTACAAGCAGGCGGTTCTCAGTATGATTTAATTCAACCGTCTGATTATATGGTACAAACAATGGTAAACATGAATTTGTTAGAGCCGTTAGATAAAAAGAACATCCCGAATGTAGAAAATCTTGTTTCGAACTTTAAAACGCCTCCGTTTGATCCGGAAAATAAGTATTCTGTCGTTTATACATGGGGCGTAACAGGAATTGCTTATAATAAAAAATATGTGAAAGAAACGCCAACAAGTTGGAATGATCTTTGGAATGAAAAATATAAAGGTCACGTGGAGTTATTAAATGATTCTCGTGAAGTGCTTGGTATGGGACTTAAGAAAAATGGATTTTCAAATAGTTCGCAAAATGATGCTGAATTAAAAACAGCTTTCACAGATATTCAAAAATTATTACCAAATGTATTAGCGTTTGATACAGATAATATTAAACAAAACTTCATTACGGAAGATGCATGGATTGGTACAGTATGGTCTGGAGATGCAGCATTCATTGCAAAAGAGAATAAAGATGTTGATTACGTAGTTCCAAAAGAAGGCGGAACAATTTGGGCAGATACATTAGCGATTCCAAAGGGTGCAAAACATAAAGATCTTGCAGAGAAGTTTATTAATTACTTAATGGATCCAAAAGTTAGTGTGAAAAACTATGAATCCATTGGATATAGTAACCCAAATGAAAAAGCTTATCCTCTTCATAGTAAAGAATATCAAGAGAACCATATGATTTTCTTAACACCAGAAGAGTTAAATCGTACAGAATGGCTTGTCGATGTGGACGGGAAATTAAAAGATTATGATCGTTATTGGACAGAGCTAAAGACAGGAAAAGGGAAATAATAAAAAAAGCGCGATTTCTTAGCGGAAATCGCGTTTTTTTTATTCCGCTATTCACGGGCAGTACCCCCCACTGATGGAAGTTTCACTTTATGAGCTAGAGAATGAATATGATACACTAAGACATAGAATGGAGAAGAGGGATAGGTGATAATGAGTGAAAACATCTGTACATAAAGTAGATGCATGGGGGAAGGTTGGAGCGTTCTTATATCGATTTCGCTATACAACGATTGCTCTATTAGTATTGCAAGCTGTGACACTTGGCATATTTGCACCAAAGCTTCCAGGGGTATTAGGCGGGGATGGATTTCAAACGAAAGGCGATTATGAAACGACAAAAGGCATATTAGAGAAAGACTTTAAACAGTCACAAGATACGCTCCTGCTCGTCTTTCAAAAAGAAAAAGGTGTGTCTCAGCAAAGATTTACAGAGAGAATTGATGAGATTGTAAAAAAAATTCAAAAAGAAGAAACATATGATTCTTTTCATCATCCTATAGAAAATAAAGCAATGTTACAGGATGATATTGCTTATGCAACCATTTTATTTTCCGGGAAAACAAGTAAAGAGAGAAAAGAAAAAACATTAGCTTTTGCAAAGGAGATTCAAAAAGAAAGTAACGGAGAAGTGAAAGTGTCTCCAACTGGATATCCAATTATTAATGATGAAATAAATACAAGAACACAAAATGATTTGAAAGTAGCAGAGATGATTGGTTTGCCGATTGCTTTTCTTGTATTATTGCTTTCATTTGGTAGCTTGTTTGCATCTATTTTGCCGATTTTAAATGGAGCGCTAAGCGTCATTAGTACGATGGGGATTTTATATTTTGTCGGAGAACAAAAGGAACTTTCTATTTTTGTACTAAACGTGGCGCCGATGATTGGGCTTGCTTTATCCATTGATTTTGCCCTTTTATTTGTGAATCGTTTTCGGGAAGAGCTTGTACATCGTTCTGTTAAAGAAGCAATTATAGTTACATATCAAACGGCTGGACGTGCAATTATTTTTTCCGGTTTATGTGTATTTGTCGGTTTATCTGGTTTGTTCTTTTTCAAAATTGATTATATTCAATCTGTCGCAATTAGTGGGATGATTGTTGTAGTAATGAGTATTTTGTTTTCTTTAACGATGCTCCCAGCATTGTTAGCATTAATGGGGAAACGTTTAATAGGAAAGAACCAAAATGTACATCGTACGGCACCAATGTGGCGTAAATTTGCACAGTTCGTAATGAAGTATCCAATTGTGATGACGGTTGCTGTATTTACATTTATTATCATTTGTTTATTACCGCTTCGCAGTGCAGATTTACAATTCCCTGGTGTAGAATCATTACCGGAGAAAAGTGAAGCACGCATTGCCTATGAACGTTATGAAGACGCGTTTAATAAAATGGCAAAAACTCATGCAGATGTGACACTTGTTGTTGAGACAAAAGGAAATATAACAGAAAAAGAAAATTTACAGGCGTTGCAAAAGGTTGTACAGAAGTTAAAGAATGATAAAGATGTATATGAAGTGAAAAGTCTATACGATCAGCTTGGAAATATGTCTGCAGAACAACTGTCAGCAATGCTGCAATCGCCAAATCGTGCACAAGTAGAACCGGTATTAGATGCGTATGTGAAAGATAATAAGACAACTATTGAAATTGTTTTAGATACAAAGCCAAGAACAGAGAAAGCAAAGCAATGGGTGCGAGATTTTAAAGGAAATTATAAAACGGAAGGGATAACGTATTATTTAGGCGGGATGACAACATTTCAACAAGAATTAGAAGATGAGATTAAAAATAAAGTTGTTGTTGGTATGTCCGTTATTTTCGCTTCAACATTTCTGATTTTATTGCTAGCATTTCGTTCATTGCTTATACCGATTAAAGCAATTGTGATGAATGTGCTTAGTTTAAGTGCGACCATTGGGATTATCATTTGGCTCTTTGAAGGAGGCCATTTTGGATTAGAACAAAGCTCAGTATTATTTGTATTACCTATCTTTATTTTCGGGTTAGTATTTGGATTAAGTATGGACTATGAAGTATTTCTTATTTCACGTATTCATGAATTATACGAGGAAACAAGAGATAATGATTATGCAACATTAGAAGGATTAGTGTCAACGAGCCGAATTATTACATCAGCTGCGTTAATTATGATTGTTGTTACAGGTGCATTTGCTTTTACTGATATTTTGCCAGTGAAACAAATGGGGATTGGCGTTGCACTAGCTATATTCCTTGATGCAACAATCATTCGATTAATTCTTGTACCAAGTTTAATGAAAATGTTTGGTGAGTGGAACTGGTGGCTCCCATTTACGAAGAAGAAACGGAAAGAAATGCATTGAGAAATAGCTCTCATCTTATATGGTGAGAGCTATTTGTATGAATAGCCTTCCACCCTTTTAGTAAATAGTATGAGATAAGGAGATTACATATAAGAGTGGGTGAAGGCAATGTTTCGTTATTTTAAATTTAAATTAAATGATACGGTACAATTTGGAGAAAATGATGGGCATATGTATCGCATTGTCGGCTATCGGTTAGAAAAAAGTTTTTATTCAAAGGACGCACATATTATTTATGAACTATTGCGAGAGTTTGATGGATACACACTCGATGCAGAAGAAGATGAGCTTGTGAAAGTGATTCAAGTAGAGGAGGAGTATTATAAAATTCATGACATAGGAGAATATCGTTATCCTGTTAAACTGAAAACACCGCGAAAAAAATGTAACCATGAAACGATAGATCAATTATTAGATGCGTATAATGACTACAGGAGATTAGCTGAATTTTTTAAGGACTTATCATATGAAAGAAAAGCTGAAGAACTGTTGCAAGAAATAAAAAAACTCCGTGCATAAATAAGGTTCAACTAACCATCAGTGATGTTCTGATGGCCAGCCCGACCAATCGGGCTATTAAGGACAGTTCATTAGTCGATGAACTGTCTTTTTAACTATGCATGAGAAGGGATTTTCCGTTACAATAAGAGGATTAATAGAAATAAGGTGATTGCATGAAAGTAAAGAAAATGGGAGAATGGTGTGAAATTACCGTTCCTTCTGTATGGAAGGGACGAACGGTTGATTCTATTTTGAAAGAAGAATGGCAAGTTCCGAAAAAGCTATTACACCAATTTCGTATGGAAAAAAGCATTCTTGTTAATGGAGAAGGAAAACGATGGAGTGAACAACTGCAAGAAGGAGATAAATTGCAAGTTCATATGTTCATGCAAGAAGAGTATGGCGTAGAACCAGAGTTTTATGATATAGAAGTCATATATGAAGATGACCATGTATTAATTGTTAACAAGCCAATCCAAGTAGATACGCATCCTGCAAGTAAAGGCGGGACAGGGACATTAGCAAACTATGTAGCATTTCATTTGCAAATGCAAGGAATTGAAACAAAAGTACGTCACATCCACCGGCTAGATAAGGATACAACAGGCGGAGTCGTCTTTGCAAAGCATGCATTAGCTGGTGTCATTATGGATCGATTATTGATGGAACGCAAAATTAAGAGAACATATATGGCTCTTGTTGAAGGGAAAGTACAAAAGAAGCGGGGTACAATAGATGTTCCAATTGGACGAGATCGTCACCATGCGACGAGGCGCCGTGTTTCTCCAAAAGGTGACCGCGCTGTAACGCATTATGAGGTCGTACAATATTCAAAAGAAAGCAATGTAACACTTGTTAAAGTGCAATTAGAAACAGGAAGAACGCATCAAATACGTGTTCATATGAGTCATCTTGGTCATCCGCTGATTGGCGATGTATTGTATGGTGGTAAGACAAAACTACTTTCTCGTCAAGCATTGCATGCTGCTCATATTACCATGTTACATCCGATTACAAAACGTCAAATTGACGTAGATATACCTCTTCCTCATGATTTTTCTCATATATTACATTCTTATATGTATGAAATGTAAATAGAGCCTTCTGAGAAGGCTCTATTTATTTGCTTATATTCGTCTAATAAACGGTTTACTTTGAAATAAATTCTTGTGTCCAGTAGTTTCCGTTTTCTACGTAACCAACACCGATATGTGTGTATCCGCTATTTAAAATATTTGCGCGGTGACCTGCACTATTCATCCAAGCTTGTACAACTTCTTCTGGAGTCTGTTGTCCTTGTGCGATATTTTCACCAGCAGATTTGTATGAAATACCAAACTGTTTCATCATATCAAACGGAGAACCGTATGTTGGGCTAGTGTGGTCGAAGTAATGATTTTTTTGCATATCTTCTGATTTAATACGTGCCATTTTGCTTAACTCAGTGTCTACTTTTAATGCTGGTAAACCTTGTTTTGTACGTTCAGCATTTGTTAAATCAACAACTTTTTGCTCAAATGCGCTTAATGAACCTTTTGACTCATCAGCTGGTTTATCAGCAGGCTTATTAGCTTGGTTGTTATCAGCCGGTTTATCAGCCGGTTTATCAGCAGGCTTATTAGCTTGGTTGTTATCAGCTGGTTTATCAGCAGGCTTATTAGCTTGGTTGTTATCAGCTGGTTTATCGGCAGGCTTATTAGCTTGGTTGTCATCAGCTGGTTTATCAGCAGGCTTGTTAGCTTGGTTGTCATCAGCTGGTTGGTTTGTTTCATTATTATAAATTGGAGTTGTAATTACAATATTTCCCCAAGGAGTTGTAATAGTTGTGTTAATTGGTTGTCCAGGAATTACGCAGTTACCTGGTTGGAAAGCACCTGGATGCCATTTTGCATACGAATTTAAAATAGATGTTACGAAAGATTGGAAGTCTTGTTGATTCATATGCTGCATGAAAAATGGAGAATACGAAATATTTTGAACTTTAACCTGTGATGGTTGCACTGTCTCTGCTTTTGCACCATTTGTTCCTAATCCGAATGTAAGAGCAGTTGCTGCCGCTACAGATAGTAAAACACGTTTTTTCATTGTTAAATTGTCCCCCTACTTATGTATAAAGTTATGAAACTGTTATTACACAGAATTTATTTTTGTCGGCCTGTTTGACTGACAAAATTATCGTAGCATAGATTTTGATGAAAAAAAGTTGGAAAAAAATTCATAGGTTACGAGATTTCCTTTTTTATCCTAGATTTTAGAGAAAGAACAAATGCTGAAATACTAGATGCCATAAGGAATAGACAGTATTTTTTTCTGAGGAGAAATAAAAGAAAAACTGGATATAACTTCCGGTGAAGAGGAAGAGAAAAGGGATAACATCAGCATTTATAGAGGACTGGCGAGGAATATTATGGATGCTTTTTTACATAATTGTAATCTTTTTGTCGTTCTTTTTTACGATACAGTAACATACTTTTAATGTTGTAGACGATAAAAAAGACGGGCGTATCTTTAATAGAGAAAGGTACGTCCGTCTTTCATTTGAAATTATCCCGCTATTCGCGGGNNGCGAGCCGCTTCCGCTTTTCTTAAGAAGATAGGTGGGGGATAACTGCTGGCATGCGCCCGATTGGTGAGAGCTTTCCGTTAGTGGGGATGAAGCCCCCCACTGATGGAAGTTTCACTTTATCATCCTTTTTGTGTTACTGCTTCAAGTAACAAGTCTACAATATGAACTCCTTGCATTTTATGAGAAAGGCCCTCACGTTCAATACCAAGTTTCATTTGCAGTAAACATCCAGGGTTTGCTGTTACAATTGTTGTTGCTTCGGTTTCATGAACTCGTTCCATTTTGTAGTCTAAAAATTCCATTGATAGTTCAGAGTGTACAATATTATAAATGCCAGCTGAACCGCAGCAACGATCAGCATCTTTCATTTCTTTATAAGTTACACCTTGAATCGCTTGTAATAGCTTACGAGGTTCAGAAGATGTACGCATCACGTTTCGTAAATGACAAGAATCTTGATACGTAATGACTTGTGGTGGCAGACGTAAGTCGGTACGTTTATGAAAATCTAATTCTACTAATATAGAAGAAACATCTTTAATTTTCGTAACAAATTGTTTTGCCCGATCTCCCCATTCTGGATCATCTTTTAATAAATAGTCGTAATCAACCAAATAGGCTCCGCAGCCACCAGCATTTGTAATAATATAATCAATTTTTAAGTTTTCAAATGCTTGAATGTTTTTCTTTGCAAGCTCTTTTGCACCGCTTTTTTCACCAGCGTGACCGTGCAGAGCACCGCAGCAATTTTGATCTTTTGGAATGACAACATCACAACCAGCAATTTGTAATAGTTTCATCGTCGCATTATTTGTTTCTAAGAACATTGTATCCATTAAGCAGCCAGTAAAGAAAGCAACACGTTTTTTCTTTACTGCTTTTGCTGGTAAAAATTCAGGCCGATTTTTCATCTCTTTCATTTTTGGTACTTTTGGAAGAACGAGATCCATTGTTGCTAATGTTTCAGGGAATAATTTCATAATCCCTGTTTTATGTGAGAATGTTTGTAAGCCGGAACGTTGATAAAAACCGATCAGCCCTGTTAATGTCCGCATACGATTTTGATGAGGGAATAACCCTTCAAAGACAATTTTACGAACAGTTTTGACTGGTATAGAGAATTTTTTGTTTTGATTTATAATATCACGCGCTTCTTCTAATAAATGTCCATAATTAACGCCCGATGGACAAACAGGTTCACAAGCGCGGCAGCCAAGACAAACATTTAGCGTGTTTTCTATGTCTTCATCTGGCTCAATTAAGCCATCAACGACTGCTTTCATTAGAGCAATGCGTCCACGCGGAGAGTGTGACTCTTGAAACCCGGATTGAATGTAAGTTGGACATGTTGGTAAACAAAAGCCGCAGCGCATACAGTTCAGCAGTTCATCTTCATTTAAACGTTCTTTAAATTCTTTTTGAATTTGCTTTGTATTTAATGTAGTCATTGCTGGGCCACCACTCTTTTACGAGAGTCTTTTGCAAACATTTTACCAGGATTCATAATATTGTTTGGATCAAATGCTTGCTTAATAGCTTTCATTGCCGCAATGCCTTCTTTACCAAGTTTTAGCTCTAAATAGGGAGCTTTCATCGCACCAACGCCATGTTCACCTGTAATAGTGCCGCCAAGTTCAATCGCTTTTGCAAAGATTTCAGCAAAGGCTTGTTCGGCACGATGCATCTCTTCTTCATTACGAGCATCTGTCATGCAAGTAGGATGGAGGTTACCGTCACCAGCATGACCAAATGTACAAATGGGAATGTTATATTTTTTTGCAATTTCATTAATTGCTTCTACCATTGGTGCAATTTGCGAACGAGGCACTGTTGCATCTTCTAAAATTGTTGTTGGTTTTAATCGTGCTAGTGCAGATAGTGCACTGCGGCGTGCTGTTCGAAGTGCATCTGCTTCTATTTCATCTTTTGCAACGCGAACATCAACAGCATGAAGAGAACGGCAAATATTTGCCATTTTTTCAATATCACGGTTTACTACTTCTGGTGAACCATCTTGTTCAATGAGAAGAACTGCTTTTACATCTGTCGGTAAGCCGATTTGGGCAAATTCTTCTACGACTTCAATTGTTGGTTGATCTAAAAATTCTAATGTTGCTGGAATAATTTTATTTGCAATAATCGTAGAAACAGCACGTGCAGCTTCATTAATATCTTGATATAAAGCTAGCATTGTTTTTTTCGTTTCCGGCATTGGGACAAGTTTTAAAATTGCTTCTGTTACGACGCCAAGCGTTCCTTCAGATCCAATGAATAAACGTGTTAAATCATAGCCAGCTACATCTTTTGCTAATTTACCACCTGTGCGAATAATGTCACCATTTGGTAGAACGATTTCAAGTCCCATGACATAATCACGCGTTACTCCGTATTTTAAACCGCGTAAACCACCGGAATTTTCATTAATGTTTCCACCAATTGTTGAAATTTTCATCGAGCTTGGATCTGGTGGATAGAATAATCCCTTTTCCTCAGCAGCTTTAATAATATCTAATGTAATCACACCAGCTTGCACCGTAATTGTTAAGTTTTCTTCATCAATTTCTAAAATGCGATTCATATGGCGGAAAATAAGAACAATTCCACCTTCTAACGGACAAGTTCCTGCGCAAAGGTTCGTTCCAGAGCCGCGTACATATACGGGAATCTTATGTTCGTTACATACTTTTAAAACTTCTGCTACTTCTTGCGTATTACGAGGTGCGACAACCGCATCTGGCATTGCCTGAAAGTTTGGAGTCGCATCGTAACTATACGTTAAACGTCCCATGTTAGACGTATCTACATTTTCTTTGCCAACAATGGATACAAGTGCATCAACAATTTGTTGTTTTAACATACTGAAAATCCCCCTTAAACTGTTATGCAAAGTTTTTCTAAACACAAACTTTGTCACAGTGTTTTTCTATTTTTATGATAAAAAAAAGCGGGGGCTCCCGCTATGTGTGAATGAACAAATGTTATCCTATTTTTCCTTCTTTTTTTGGATGATTATCCAATAAGAGTAGAGCGAAATATAAAATGACTAAATCTTTTATTTGCTTTGGATCCAATTTGGTATGTTCTTCAACTTTCTTTAAGCGATAATGTAGTGTATTAATATGAATATGGAGCATTTTCGCTGTTTGTTTATATGATTGATTGTTTTCAATAAATAAACGCAATGTTTGCATCAATTCTGTTTCTGTATGAAGTTTATGAATTGTACGCTGTAAAAATTCTTCACGCGTATGGGGAGTAATATCCTGAAGACACATTTCTAAACGCAAATCTTCATTAAAAATAATATTTGCCGTTTTTTGAGAAACAGTAAGCGCCCTTAGTGCTTGTTCATAAGAATGGTGCATCTCACTTGGCGTAACTGCTTGTCCAATACCGATGCTTAATACAATAGGAAATAATGCTTCACATTCATATTTTAATCGCTTTAAAAATTGAAATGTTTCTTTTTTTGTTTCAAACGACTGAAATAAAATAAACCGGTCGTTGCCCCAGCGTACAAACAAGTCTTGTTTTGGTAAAAGATTGCGTATATGTTGCCAAATTTTTCGCTGAAGCATCGTATCGTTTTGATTATATGAAAGTAAAATCAGTTGCTTCTTTTTTTGTAAATCAATTCCAAGGGTTTTTGCACGGTCTAAGAAGCTAGGGGACCAATCAGTACCTTGGAGCCAATCAAATACGAATGCTTCGTATGAGCGTTGTTCAAGTTCTAACTGTTCTATAAAATAGTTTTCATGAATTAATAGCTCAGTCATCTTCCGTAATATTTCTCCGTACTGTGAAATGTTTTCAGGTTCTCCTGTAATACCAATGACACCAATCACTTCATCGTGAAAGAGGAGAGGAAGATTAATACCAGCCTTTACGCCGCATAGACGTTGTTCATCTTCTTTTGTAATAATTACGGTCTTTTTTTGCTCAGCACAGCGAAGAGCTCCTTCGTGAAAACTTCCAAGTCTTTCTTGGTCTGTACTGGCAATAATTGTTCCGTTTATGTCAATAATGATAATATTTTCAGTGATGAGTCTTCGTACTTCACGGACAATTTTATGTGCTAAATCGGGAAATAGCATACTTTTAACACCTACTATTTTTATATTTGTTTTACTATTATATAGAGATTATCATAGAGGAAAAAGATTTCACATTTTCCTCACAATTATTTGCTATTTTACAAGTATAACGAAACTATCCATAATGGAGGTAATCTTTTGAAAAGGTGGCTTATTTCACTCTGTATTGTACTATTACTTACAGGGTGTAGCGGAGAGACTTATCAATCTATTAGTCCAAAAAAGTCTCTTCTCATTACAACAAACATAAAAGAAGGAAGTATTAGCTTTATTGATACTGATACGAAAAAAACAATTACAACATGGCATTTAAATGAGGCTATTATGGGAACAACGTTGTTACCAGATGGAAATCGTTTGCTTGTGTATGGAAAGCAACTAGATTATATATATGTGTATTCTTTAAAAGATGGAAAGCAGATTGACAAATGGAATACAGGAAAAGGCATAGCAAATATTTTATTGTCTGAAAATGGAAAAGAATTGTTCATGGCAGATCAAAACCAGCAAAAAATTCGTGTTTTTACAATCGATGGAAAAGAAAAGGAGAGTATACCGGTTGGAAAGGGCCCACTTACTATGGTGCAGCATCATGAGATGTTATATGTTCTCAATTTTTATGATACGAAATTGTCTAGCATTGACGTAAAACAAAAGAAGGTTGTAAATTCTTTTATGATTCCACCGGCTTCAACGGGTGCTATTGTTAGTGAAAATGGCAATGAAATCTTTATTGGTGGGCATGGTGATGGTAAGCAAGTAAATGAAAAAGTACTCGTGTATTCTCTGCAAGATGGACAAATGCTTCAATCGATACATGCACCGTTTATGCCGATTAGTCTGTCTGCAGATCAACAATTTATTTATGTACTTAGTCACGGGTCCAATATGCTAAGAAAATTTGATGGGAAAACATATCAAGAAGTAGATTCTCTTGAAGTAGGATCGAATCCATTTACATTTTGGCAAATTGGCAATGAAGGATATGTTGCGAGCTATGATAGTGATGAAGTGTACGTTGTAGATTTAAACGAAATGAAAATAAAACAGACGATTTCGGTTGGTAAAGGGCCATTTCAATTTGTACAAAGAGTAGGGGAGAAAAAATGAGTAAGTATAAAGTATTACTTGTTGATGATGAAAGTGATATGAGGCAGCTTGTTGGCATGTATTTGGACAACTTTGGTTATGAATGGAAAGAAGCTCTGAATGGAAAACAGGCATTGCACATGCTTGACGTAGAAAACTTTGATTTTGTTATTTTAGATATTATGATGCCAGAAATGGATGGGATTACGGTATGTAAAGAAATCCGAAAAACATCAGATATTCCAATTATCTTTTTGACAGCAAAAGGGGAAGAGTGGAATCGTGTAAATGGACTGCGTACAGGGGCGGATGATTATATCGTCAAACCATTTAGCCCTGGAGAATTAATTGCACGTATGGAAGCGGTATTAAGGAGATATACGAAATATGAAGAGCAAGAAGAGATGGAATTTGGACCGATTGTAATTAATGAGAAAAGTCGCCGCGTTGAAATAGAGGGCGAAGGTATTTCATTAACTGTTAAAGAATTTGATTTACTTTATTTTCTTTGTCAACATAATGGCCAAGTATTTAGCCGAGAGCAATTGCTTGAAAAAGTTTGGGGCTATGATTACGCTGGCAGCACTCGAACAGTTGATACACATGTGAAAACAATGCGCTTAAAGCTTAAAGAACAGGGGAATTGTATTCAAACTGTTTGGGGCGTAGGCTATAAATTTGAGGTGTAAGATGCTTACGATGGTACAAAAGTTATGGCTTACAGTTGCATGTGCTGTATGTGTAACAGTTTCGTTTTTATATTTTGTCTCACTGTATTCGTATGAGAAATTATACGTCCAAAATATTGAAGAGACATTAAAATCAGAGGGAAATCGTCTTGTGGCGCAATATAGAGCAGATGAGCCCGTAGATGTATTTGAAGAAAAGGTAAAATCATTCGATAAAATTGCGAGCGCTGATGTGCTGTTTGTTAGCAATCCGCGTGATTTAAGTGCATGTCTTCCATTTGATGTACATTACAATTCAATTATTAGTGAGAATGATCGGCAGACATTACTAGAAGGAAATACGGTTACGAAGATTGGGTATGAAGAACATTTTCATCGTAACATTATGGGTGTCGTTATTCCTGTGTTAGACAATAAAAAGCTAGTCGGTATTGTATATTCTTATATTCCTTTAAAGAGCATTAAAGATTTAATTTATGAAATGGGACTCATTTTAGCTCCTCTTGCCCTTGTAATGATTGTGTTAACGATTTGGATTGGAAGAAAGATTGTCATTGCAATTACAAAGCCGCTTTCACAAATGGAACGGGTTGCACATCATATGACGAAAGGGGATTTTTCGCAGCGGATTACGATTTCATCAGAAGATGAAATTGGAAGGCTTGGTAAAGCGTTCAATAAGATGGCAAGCGCACTAGAAGAAGAGGATGTGCAGCGGAAAGAATTTTTAGCAAATGTGTCACATGAGCTTCGAACTCCGCTTAGCTATATTAAAGGATATAGTGAAGCGATTATTGATGGAGTAGCAAAAGGAGAGCAACAATTAAAATTTACCCAGCTTGTTCATAAAGAAGCAGGACGTATGCAACGGCTTGTTCATGATTTGTTAGATTTAGCACAGCTTGAGGGAGAACGTTTTCCGCTTAAAAAGCAGCCTATTGTTTTTGCACAATTAATTGAAGATGTATTAGAGACCTATGAATTACAAGTGATTGAAAAACAAATTGCACTGCATACAACTCTCGATCCAGATATTATTGTCAATATTGATGAAGATAGGATGCAACAAGTTCTTCATAATGTATTAGATAATGCCATTCGCTACACAGAGGAGAACGGTGCTATTCATGTACAATTAGAACAACAGGCAGGACAATGTAAATTACAAATCATAGATACCGGGATTGGTATTGGTCCGGAGCATCTTGAAAAGTTGGGAGAACGTTTTTACCGAGTGGATAAAGCAAGAAGCCGCCATAATGGTGGAACGGGACTAGGACTTGCGATTGTAAAACAAATTGTACACATTCACGGCGGAACGTGGCATATTGAAAGTGAAGAAGGCAGAGGAACGAAAATTTCGATTTATTTACCAATTATCTCTTCGGAATAATTTTTTGTCCATTTTATGAACAAAATGTTTGTACTTCTGTGTATTTAGTTCTAAAATAGATATGGATGCTATTTTCTATATAAAGTGAAACTTGCATCAGTGGGGAGGCAGTTCATCTTCCCACCGATGGTTAGTGGAACGAATCTGGCGCATGCCAGCAGTTATCTTCGCCTATCTTCTTTGACTTCTCAGAATTTTAAGGTGGGAGTCTTACTGCCCGTTAGCGCTGGATAAATTGTTGTCATTGTTGTTTGGATGATACTGGGGTGATACAACTGGAGTACAAATCTATTAAGCCAAAAAAAATTTACGAAGAAGTATCGGAAGCCATTTTAGCAATGATTAAAAATGGTACATTAAAGCCTGGTGACAAACTTCTTCCTGTTCATCAATTGGCAGAGCAATTTCAAGTTGGCAGATCTGCTGTACGCGAAGCGTTAAGTGCCTTGCGAGCAATGGGCTTAATTGAGATGAAACAAGGGGAAGGCACGTATGTGAGGAATTTTGATGCATCTTCATTAACTACGTCATTAAATGCAACACTATTAATGAAACAAGAGGATATTGTGAATTTATTGGAAGTGCGGAAAGTGCTTGAAGTAGGAGCGGTTCGTGCGGCAGCAGTAAAACGTACAGAAGAAAATTTACACAATATGCAACATTGGTTAGATGAGATGCAAAAGAGTATAGGAAATGAAGATGGCGGTGAACAAGCAGATTTTCGTTTCCATATGGCAATCGCAGAAGCGTCACATAACAACATTTTGTTAGAATTGATGAACCATGTTTCTGAAATGATTGCTGAAGCAATCGGTGAAACAAGACGGATTATTTTATATGGTGAACAAACAACAGCAGAACGACTTCTAGAAGAGCATCGAAAAATTTATGAAGCAGTGTTAGAGAATGATATTGAAGCAGCGCAGCAAGCGATGCAAGATCATCTAACGAATGTAGAATCTATGGTCACAGGCATCGAGAAAACAAATTCGTAATATTGTACTTTCAAAATTTTATTTTTTTGATAAAATAGAGAAAGAGTAAGTAAGCGTTTTCTAAATAGAAGAAAGAATGAACATGAGCAGTTTATGTTTCGCTTCTTTCTTTTTTACCAAGTCATCTGATGACCATATGAGTGTTGGCTAAGTTGAAATGAGGGGGAACTATAAGTATGAAAGTTACATTATTTGTTACGTGCTTAGTCGATATGTTTGAAACAAATGTCGGCAAAGCAACGGTTGAAATTTTAGAGCGATTAGGTTGCGAAATTGAGTTTCCAGAAGCGCAAGTTTGCTGCGGACAACCAGCTTACAATAGCGGCCACGTAGAAGCAGCAAAAGAAGCAATGAAGCATATGATTAGCACATTTGAGAACGCTGAGTATATCGTTACACCTTCCGGTTCTTGTGCGACAATGTTTCACGAGTATCCACACGTATTTAAAGACGATCCAGAATGGGGACCACGTGCGAAAAAAGTAGCTGAAAAAACATACGAACTGACACAATTTATTGTTGATGTGCTAAAAGTTACTGACGTTGGTGCTCGCTTAGATGGCGTAGCAACGGTTCATAAATCTTGTCATATGACACGTTTACTAGGAGTAAAAGAAGCTCCAGGCATTTTACTATCCAATGTGAAAGGTCTAGAAGTGAGAGAACTACCAAATGTACAAAATTGTTGCGGTTTTGGGGGAACGTTCTCAGTAAAAATGACACCAATTTCTGAGCAAATGGTAGATGAAAAAGTCGACAGTGTCATGGCAACAGGAGCAGATTACTTAATTGGAGCAGACTGTGGGTGTTTGTTAAACATTGGCGGGCGTATCGAGCGTTTAGGGAAAAATGTGAAAGTAATGCATATTGCTGAAGTATTGAATAGCCGCTGATGGAGGGGGAAATAAGCTATGTCTATGAAAACTAGTGATAAAAAATTTAATGAGCGTGTTGGCGAAAATCTTCAAGATTCATTTATGCGCGGAGCAGTATCGTCTGCACAAACGCGTCTGTACACAAAACGTTTAGAGGCAGCTGATGAGCTAGGAAACTGGGAAGAGTGGCGTGATCTTGGTGAACAAATTCGTCAGCATACGCTAGAAAATTTAGATTATTATTTAATGCAACTGAGCGAAAATGTATCAAAACGAGGCGGCCATGTTTTCTTTGCGAAAACGAAGGAAGAAGCAGCTGAGTATATTAAACAAGTAGCTGAAAAGAAACAAGCGAAAAAAGTTGTTAAATCAAAATCAATGGTAACAGAAGAGATTGGTATGAACCATGTACTTCAAGAAATCGGCTGTGAAGTTGTTGAGAGTGACTTAGGAGAATACATTTTACAAGTAGACAATGATCCACCATCTCACATTGTTGCACCAGCACTTCATAAAAATAGAACGCAAATCCAAGGTGTGTTTAAAGAAAAATTAGGATATGAAAATTCTGATGATCCATATGAAATGACGAAATTCGTTCGTAAAATTCTTCGTGAAAAATTTATGGATGCAGAAATTGGCATAACAGGATGTAACTTTGCAGTTGCTAATACAGGCTCTCTTTGTTTAGTAACAAATGAAGGTAACGCAGACCTTGTGATGTCCATCCCGAAAACGCAAATTGCAGTAATGGGTATGGAACGTATGGTTCCAACAATGGAAGAACTCGATGTTCTTGTTGGTTTACTGTGCCGTAGTGCTGTTGGTCAAAAGCTAACAAGTTATGTAACAGTAGCAGGACCAATTCAAGAAGATGAAGTAGATGGACCAGAAGAGTTCCATTTAGTTGTTGTAGATAATGGCCGTTCTGAAATTTTAGGTTCTGAGTTCCGTCAAGTATTACAATGTATTCGCTGTGCGGCATGTATCAATGTATGTCCTGTGTATCGTCATGTTGGCGGTCACTCTTACGGATCCATTTATCCTGGACCAATTGGTGCAGTATTAACACCGCTTTTAGGTGGCTATGATGATTATAAAGAACTTCCATATGCATCTAGTTTATGCGGAGCATGTACAGAAGCTTGTCCAGTAAAAATTCCATTACATGACTTGTTATTAAAACATCGTCAAGTAATTGTGGAAAAAGAAGGACGTGCACCGCTTGCAGAAAAACTTGCGATGAAGATGTTTAGTATGGGCGCGTCTTCTGCTGCTTTATACAAAATGGGATCTAAAATGGCGCCAGCTGCAATGAGCCCATTCACATCTGGAAACCGCGTTTCTAAAGGTGTGGGACCGCTTAAAAATTGGACGGAGATTCGCGAATTCCCAGCTCCAAGTAAAGAAAGGTTCCGTGATTGGTATAAAGAGCATAAGAAAGGCGGGAATAACTAATGGCAGGAACGATTCAAAATCGTGATTCATTTTTAGAGAATGTTGCAAAACAACTTGGACGTGAGCGTAAAACAGAAGGGGTACAGCGCCCTCAATGGAAAAATAATGTGAATTTAGAGACGTTAAATGATTACTCACAAGAAGAACTATTAGAAGTATTTAAGAAACAATGTAACAACATTCATACGACTGTCATTGAAACGAATAGAGATGAATTAAGTGCAGCAATCAAGAAAGTTATCACAGAAAATGGCGGCGGGCCAATTATGTTATCTCAAGATGATCGTTTCGAAGAGTATGGATTACAGCAACTGTTTGGAGCGGAACTTCCGGGTGAAAATGTAGAAGTAAATACTTGGGATCCTGAGAAGAAAGATGAAAACATGAAGCTAGCGGAACAAGCAAATATCGGAATTTCATTTAGTGATTATACGTTAGCGGAATCTGGTACAATTGTAGTGCAAAGTCATAAAGGAAGAGGGCGTTCACTACACTTCTTACCAACTATTTACGTAGCTATTATTCCACGTGAAACATTAGTACCGCGTATTACACAAGCGGTGCATGATTTAAATACACGTGTGGAAAATGGAGAAGCACCAGCTTCTTGTATTAACTTTATTACAGGACCAAGTAACTCTGCTGACATTGAAATGAACCTTGTCGTTGGTGTACATGGACCATTAAAAGCATTTTATTTTGTTGTATAAATGGAAAAACAGGCCTAGTAAAGGCCTGTTTTTTTATAGATAAAGATAAGTTTTTGAAAATACAACATGTTAAACTTTTTTGCTATAGTAGGTGCGAAAGGAGAGGGCGAAATGCTACTTTATGTATATGCTTTTTTCGCTGGTTTGATATTAGGTTCTTTTTATCAAGTTGTTGCCTACCGTATTCCACTTGGCTATTCCATTATAAAACCGCGCTCACACTGTTCGCATTGCCATCATGTATTACAAGTAAAAGAGTTGATTCCTATTTTATCATTTTGTATCCAAAAAGGAAGATGCATAAATTGTCATATGAAAATTTCACCCTTTCATCCGCTATTTGAGGGGATTGCGGGTATATCGTTTCTCCTTACAGCATTTTTTATCGGTCCCAATGAGCAGCTTATTATTGTTTGGACTCTATTATCACTTCTTTTTATTGTTACTATCACAGATCTTCTCTATATGGTAATTCCAAATCGCATTTTATTCTTTTTTGCAGGGCTATTTGCAATAGAACGTTTTTTTATACCGCTTTCCCCATGGTGGGATGGGTTACTAGGAGCAATGGGCATGTTTGTGCTCTTATATATGATTCAAGTAATTCATCCAGCAGGTATTGGCGGTGGAGATGTAAAATTGCTCAGTTTACTTGGATTTGTAGTCGGAACAAAAGCGATACTACTGTCACTTTGTTTCTCTTCATTATTTGGTCTTTGCTTTCTTATTATTTCTATTACCATTCGCCGCATGACTTATAAAGAACCGCTTCCTTTTGCACCGTTTATTGCGCTTGGAACAGTATGTGCATATAGTATGTGTATGTAGAGGAGGAATTAGATGAACGTATATATGGATGATCAAAGACCTTGCCCAGCTGGCTTTACGTTAGCAACGACAGTTGATCAGGCACTGGAGCTCACCCGAAATAATAAGGTACATACGTTATCGCTTGATTATAATATGGGATTGCGTCAGAGAAATGGGTTGTATTTCGTAGATGTATTTTGTAAGGAACGATTACATGTGGAGGAAATTCATCTTCATACGAATGATCCGATAGGACAACATTATATGTTAGATCGGATACAAAAAGGAAAAGAGTCTGGAGAAATTTCTTCATCTATTATGATTAAACGTGTTGGAAGTTACTAAAAAACATGCATTCCAATCAATTTGGAATGCATGTTTTCGACATGTGTGTGCCTACACAGATTAAAGTTTCACTTTATCCCGCCCAAACAGCCGGTAAGAAGTAAGGCAAGGAAGAGAAACAAACCGTCTGTAAGGGCCCGATTGGTTCAACTAACCTTCTGGGGGAAAAACGCTCCCAGAAGGAAGTTTCACTTTATTTTACATGCGTTGGCAATGGAATAATTTCTTCAGTTTGTTCAGATTTGATTTCTGATTTTGTAGATTTTGTTTCACCTTTTGTTTTAGTCAAATAATGATAAGCCATACCAACAAATACAGATCCGCCAACTATGTTACCAATTGTAACTGGAATTAAGTTATGAATTGCACCTGCAAAAGAAACTGTATCAGGATGTGGAACAAGTAAAGCAATTGAGAATATTGATAGATTTGCGATGCTATGTTCATATCCTGACAAGAAGAAAGTAAATACAGTAAATAATATCATAAGTATTTTAGCTGTATCTCCTTTTACCTGAGATGGAAGGAAACATGCAAGACAAACAAGCCAGTTACATAAAACAGCTTTGAAAAATAAGTGCATTGTTGATGCGCCCATCTTTATTGTGGCAACTTCATTTAATAAGTGATTGTGACCTATTGTTTCAAAAATGCCAGTTGCATAAAAGAGTAATGCGAAAAATACTGCCCCTACTAAGTTTCCTACATAACAAGCACCCCAGTTGCGAAGTGTATCGACAACAGTTGTTTCTTTACGTAAAGTTGCAACAGTGAAATACATAGTATTTCCTGTAAATAATTCAGCTCCACCATATATAATTAAAATAAGTGCAATTCCAAAAAACATAGAGAATGCTAAATATGTTGCGGGTGAGTTTGCCTCATGAAAGAAATTTCCTAATTTAAAACATAGTACAATAACAAAGCCCATATAGATACCAGCTAGCGCTGCCCGAAGAAAATACTGCATTGGGTTGTTATCTAACATTTGTTTTTTCTTCTTTGCAAGCTGTACTAGGTAATCTACTCCTTGTTCTAGCATAAATCATTACGCTCCTTCAATACATCGTTTATAAATACTCTTTACATGAATAAGGTACACGTATTTGTTCTTACTTTCAATAAACTTGTTCAATATTTCACAAAAAGGACATCATTTTGGTGAAATATTGAACAATATATTGTATAATACATTTTCAATAATTGAGAAAACAAACCTATTTATGAAGAAAAAAGAAAAAGCGCTGAAATTACAGCGCTTTTTCTTTTTTCGAATCTTGTTGTACATTTGGCGTTGTTTCTTTTGATAAGAACCAGCCGCATACACCAATTCCAATCAATACAACCCAAAATGTAATTTTCCAAGTAGCTGATTCTGGGAATTCATGTGGAATCACACCTAATGCAGGGTGAGCCAACGTATGAACTGCTAATTTCACACCAACCCAACCTACAATCGTGAATGCAGCAGTTTCTAACCCAGGTTTACGTTTCAGTAAGTTTACGAAAGCAGATGCGGCAAAGCGCATAATGATTAATCCAATCATACCACCTGCGAAAATAACGATAAATTGTGCTGTATCGAGGCTACCGATTGTACCAAGATTTGTTTTCGGTAATGTCACAGCTAATGCAACAGCTGCTAAAATAGAGTCAATCGCAAACGCAATATCAGCAACCTCTACTTTAAATACAGTCCACCAAAAGTTTTCTTGTTTTTTCTCTGTCTCTTTTTCCTCTGTTTCGTCGTTCGTTCCATTCTTTTTTACATAAGTTTTTACAAGATGGTTAACAGCAATAAACATTAAATAGATGGCACCAATCGCTTGTACTTGCCATACATCGACAAGAAATGAAATCATAAACAGCGATCCAAAGCGAAATACAAAGGCTCCTGCAAGCCCATAAAATAAGGCTTTTTTACGTTTTTCTTCCGGTAAATGTTTTACCATAATAGCAAGGACAAGCGCATTATCTGCTGCTAAAACTCCCTCCAAAACGACTAAAATAAGTAATACCCAACCATACTCTAATAATAAAGATAGATCCATTTACATTCTCCTCTCGTTTGTGTATGTGCTAAACAAAAAAAGAAAAATTCCCCATTGTTTAGCTTCTCTAAAATAAGCTCTACCAATGGCAGAGAAATTTCAAAAAGAACGCAAAAAAGACCTCTGCCGTTGATAGGCAAAGGTCTGGCTAGACATATGTAACAAAATATGCCAACAAAGCCGGAGGAACATAGTTCCACGTAATGACGACTTTGTTTCAGAGAATATTTTCTCTGACGCTACTCCCCTTTGGAAATATGCTGTTATGTATAATATATAAGAACTGTTAATGTTTGTCAACCTGTTAAAAGATCTTCGTTCGGATATTTAATTTTTGTACGTTTTCTACGAGCAAAGGAAAAGGCGAATGTAAGAGGACCCATTTTTCCGAAAAACATCATAAAGATAATGACTATTTTTCCAATTATGGTTAGTTTTGTTGTAAGCCCCATCGTAAGTCCAACGGTTCCGAAGGCAGAAAATACTTCGAAAGCGCTCATTATCAATGGCGCTTGTTCTGTTATGCTTAAAATTAACATAGCAAAGAAAATGAACAATATGGAAATAATCGTAATTGCAAGTGACTTTACGATATAACTATCTTTAATGGATTTTCGAAAGATGATAATGTCATCTTGTCCATATAAGAATTTTAATACACCTAACATCATAATTAAAAAGGTCGTAAGTTTAATTCCACCACCGGTTGAGGCACTGCCAGCTCCAATAAACATAAGAAGCATCATGAGTAAAAGGGTTGGTTTTGTTAAGTGTGATATATCTATTGTATTAAAACCTGCTGTTCGCGTCGTTACACTTTGAAAATAAGCTGCAAGGCCTTCTTGAAATGGAGTAAATCCTTTCATCGATAGTGGATTATGAAATTCGAATATAAATATTAATATGGTTGCGCTCGCATTTACTAATAAAGTAGAAGAGAGCATGAGTTTAGAATGGAGGCTAAGGTTTGCAAAGTTACGTTTATGTTTTATATCAACAATAACTGTAAAACCAATTCCTCCTAAAATAATAAGAGAAGAAATAACAAGATTGACGAGTACACTATGAGCTTGTGACATTAAATTATCGCTCCAAATAGAGAATCCGGCATTATTAAAAGCGGAAATGGAATGGAAGAAGCTGTAATATAATCCTTTGCTAAATCCGTATCTTGGTATCCATTCTAATGCTAATAAAAGAGCTGCCACGCATTCCACTGTGAAGGAAAATAAGAACAAGGCCTTTGCTAAGCGGATGACTCCACCTATATTCGTTTGGTTTAAAGCTTGCTGTAATAAAATTCGGTTTTGTAATCTGATTTTTTTTCCAAGCATAATAAAAATAAGTATAGCAAAGCTCATAATTCCAAGCCCGCCAACTTGGATAAGTGTTAAAATCACAAGTTGCCCAAATAAAGTAAATACAGTTCCTGTATCAACGACTCCTAATCCTGTCACTGTAAAAGCAGAGACTGTTGTAAACAATGCATCGATCCATGAAATGTGTGTTGTTGTGGCAATGGGAAGTTTTAATAAGCATGTTCCGATTATGGATAATATGACAAAAGATAATATAAGAACTCGTGGTGGACTCAATTTGATGTTAGTCAGCTTCATGTTTTGACACCTTTCTATTCTTTTGCTGATGATAGTATGTGAAAGGAAAAAAGAATATATGTTGTGAAGATTAGAAAAGAAAAGAGGCAGAGAATATCTGCCTCAAATCCATTATTTATTTGATTAATTAACCACGTAATTGTTGTTGTGCAAGTGAAACGAGACGTTTTGTTACTTCACCGCCAACAGATCCGTTAGAGCGAGAAGCTGTGTTAGAACCTAAATTCACGCCAAACTCTTGAGCAATTTCATATTTAAATTGCTCTAGTGCTTGTTCAGCGCCAGGGACAAGTAGTTTATTTGTTTTTGCCATATTAGATATACCCCTTTTTTTATTTTCAGCTTATAGTAGCTGATAATGTTATTGTTTGTGTTTTGGTTTCACTCATACGCGGAAGTAATCGGTCATACTAACAGTTCTTGGAGAAAATGAAAAAGAGTAGCAGTGCTACTCTTTTTTCAGGACAGTTGCTGTACCTTCAACAACAACTTTATCGTATTGATTATATACATTTGTTTGTAACGTAATAATTCTTTTGTCATCGCGTTTTTCAACTACTTCAGCGACAACACGTAGCGTATCTCCAATTTTCACAGGAGCACGGAATGCCATATTTTGAGATAAATAAATGGTATTTTTCCCTGGAAGCTTTGTTCCAAGTATTGTTGAAATAAAGCTAGATACGAGCATACCATGTGCAATACGTTCTTTAAACATCGTTGTTTTTGCAAAAGAATCAAGCAAATGAATTGGATTTACGTCACCGGTAAGTTTTGCAAAAGTAACAATATCTTCGTCTGTAATCGTTTTTGTTAAAGAAGCTTGATCACCAATGTGAATCTCATCATAATAAAGCTCATGGACAGATTCTGCTTCTTGAAAAAGATTCATTTCTTCCTCCTTCTTTTCCATGTTGAAAAATGTGAGCCATCTTGATGCAAGGGGAGAAAGAAAGAGACGAGTATTTTTTGTAGTAAGCTGCCACATTTCTCTTATTTCATGGAAGTAAATAGATTGTTTGAGTTTTCCTCGAACTTTTTTACGAGGTCTAGTTGCATGGATTTGAATTCTTCTAAAAAACTTTCCATTTGTTTTTGAACCTCTTGACGTTGTTGTTGTTGTTGGCTAATCAGTTGTTTCACTGCTTCTTCGAATTGTCCGCTTGTTTGTGAAAGTAAAGACAGAGATGCTTTTGTTGGAGACACAGTAAGTTGTTGCATATGACTAGAAAGCTCATTCCATTTTTCTTGCCATCCGTCAATTTGTTCATTAAGGGAGTTACCCGCAAATTGCTTTACATATTCAGTATATTGCGCGTTTGCTTGTGCTGAAAATTGCTGGATTTCTTTTTCGATTTCTTCCGTACTTTCTGTTAATTTATGCAAAGCTTCCTGCTGATGTTTCAACGTTTCTAATGTAAGTTGTTCCATTTGTTTTCCCGCTGAAGAAAAAAGGGAAAGAGAGTGTGACCAGTTTTTCCAGAATGCATCGACAAGTTCGTGTGGTTTCGTTTCCATGACTTGACCTCCAAATAAATTTTTTACATATAAATTTTTTACATATTGTGAACGCAGATTAATCTGCTGTGTCACCAAAAGACGATGAAGATTTCTCATCCTTTGTTGGAACATTGGAAAATGGGAAGAATGCATTTGTATATAGGTTAAAAAACGTACGAAGCATTTTTTGATATTGCTCAAATGACGTAGCGCAAGATGTTAAATATTCCTCTCCATATTCCGTTAAAGAATAAATTCGTTTTGCTGGACCTCCTTCACTTGTATCCCAAGTAGAAGATATGAGGTTTTCTTTTTCTAGTTTGCGTAAAGTCCTATATACATTACCTTGATCAATAGAAGAAAAGCCAATATCCATTAGCATTTGAATGAGTTTGTAACCGTGAAGACTCCAGTCTTTAAGACAGAGAAGTAAGAATGGAACTAAGAAGTTTTTTGGCATGGAGTTTGGTTGTTTTGTTTGGGTTGTGTCCAAACTTTCTTTTTTTTCTGGTTCATTTTGTAGCATGATTGTGCATCACCTCATGAATCAGTTAGATGGAATTTTTTTCTTATATGTGCAATTTACACCTATCTGTATTTTTTGTCAATGTATTTTTTGAAAATAAAAAATAAATACATACTTGAACTTTCAGTCAGAATATTAGAAAATAATGAATAGATTGAATTGTCTCAATAACTAAATAAGGGAGTGTAGGAGAAGTGATTGAACAAAAACTCGATCCACTACAAGCTTGGAAAGAAGTTTACGAACAGACAGAAAAGTTTTGGGGAAAGGCGCTTAATGAAACAGTCCAGACAGAAGAGTATTCTGCATGGATGGGAAGCGTTCTAGATTTGAATTTGTTTTATCAAAAGATGATGAATGATGCAACAAAGGGATATTTAGAGAAAGTCAATATCCCAACGCAAGAAGATATTGCCAGAGTTGCTTCTCTTGTTATCAATTTAGAAAACAAAGTTGATAATATCGAAGAGTTTTTGGATGAAAAGATAGAGTCTCTTGGACAACCTCCTGCAATAAAGCGTGATGTAACAAAAGTGAAACAAGATATTCATACATTAGAAAATAAATTAGATAAAATTTTAGAACTGTTAGAAAAACAAAATGAAGTATTAGGAAAATTACAAGTACCAGCAGTACCAGCAGTACCAGCAGTACAAGCAAAAACAGATAGTAAAAAATAATTTCGTTAAATATATATTCGTTCAGAAAGCGGAAAGGAGGCCCGCTTTCTAGAGCGGTATATCATTTATAAATGTGTATCTGCATTGCGGTATGCATCTAGGCAAAGCTCATCCATCATGTAGCCGCAAATATAACAAAGGGGGAGCAAAAATGGCTCAATTACATGGAAAAGTAGCGATCGTAACAGGTGGAGCAAAGGGGATTGGAAAAGCAATTACAGTAGCACTAGCAACAGAAGGTGCAAAAGTAGTAATTAACTACAATAGCAGTAAAGATGCTGCTGAGAACCTTGTGAATGAGCTAGCGAAAGAAGGACATGATGTATATGCTTGTCAAGCGGATGTTTCTAAATTAGAAGATGCAAAGCGTCTTGTAGAAGAAACAGTACAGCATTTTGGAAAAGTAGACATTTTAGTTAATAATGCTGGTATTACGAGAGATCGTACATTTAAAAAGTTAAACCGTGAAGATTGGGATCGCGTTATCGATGTGAATTTAAGCAGCGTATTCAATACAACAAGTGCTGCACTTCCATACATAACAGAAGCTGAAGAAGGACGAATTATTAGTATTTCTTCTATTATTGGACAAGCTGGTGGATTTGGGCAGACGAACTATTCAGCTGCAAAAGCTGGTATGATTGGGTTTACAAAATCTTTAGCGTTAGAGTATGCAAGAACGAATGTAACAGTAAATGCAATTTGCCCAGGGTTTATCGATACGGAAATGGTAGCAGAAGTTCCAGAAAACGTTCGTGAGCAAATCGTAGCGAAAATTCCGAAGAAACGTTTTGGTCAAGCAGATGAAATTGCAAAAGGTGTTGTATATTTATGCCGCGATGGTGCATACATTACAGGACAACAATTAAATATTAACGGCGGTTTATATATGTAATCTAACAACAAAGAAGTGCATGTCTATGATAGGTATGCACTTCTTTCTTTCTAAAAGAAATGAAAATAAAGGAGTTGTGAAAATGACAACATTAAGAACGGAATGGGAAAAACAATTAGAGTTATATCCAGAGGAATATCAAAAAGCATATAAACGCTTTAGACGAGCAAGTGAAGTGTTACTTCGTGAACCAGAGCCGCAAGTAGGCTTAACACCGAAAGAGGTTATTTGGACGAAAAACAAGACGAAGTTATATCGTTACATTCCAAAACAAGAAAAAACACACTCTGTTCCTATTTTGTTAATTTATGCTCTTATTAATAAGCCGTATATTATGGATTTAACGCCAGGGAATAGTTTAGTGGAATACTTAGTAGACCGTGGCTTTGATGTGTATATGCTAGATTGGGGAACATTTGGTTTAGAAGATAGTCATTTGAAATTTGATGATTTTGTTCTTGATTACATTGCAAAAGCTGTGAAAAAAGTATTGCGCACAGCAAATGCGGAAGAAATTTCTCTTCTTGGTTATTGCATGGGTGGAACCTTAACTTCTATTTACGCTGCGCTTCATCCGCATATGCCAATTCGTAATTTAACTTTCATGACGAGCCCATTTGACTTTTCTGATACAGGTTTATATGGACCATTATTAGATGAAAAATATTTTAATTTAGATAAAGCAGTTGATACATTTGGAAATATCCCTCCAGAAATGATTGACTTTGGAAATAAAATGTTGAAACCACTTTCGAATTTTGTAGGTCCGTACGTAACGCTCCTTGATCGCTCAGAAAACGAACGGTTTGTAGAAAGTTGGAGATTAGTTCAAAAATGGGTTGCGGATGGAATTCCGTTTCCAGGAGAAGCATATCGTCAATGGATTCGTGAGTTCTACCAAAAAAATAAGTTAGTAAAAGGGGAACTTATCATTCGCGGCCAACAAGTGAAATTAGAAAATATTAAAGCAAATGTATTGAATATCTCTGCTCAACGTGATCATATTGCACTTCCATGTCAAGTGGAAGCATTGTTAGATCATATTTCTAGTGTGGATAAGCAATATGTATGTATTCCGACAGGGCATATGTCAATTGTATACGGAGGAACAGCAGTGAAACAAACGTATCCAACAATTGGTAACTGGCTTGAGGAACGTTCAAAATAAAGCGAAACTTCTATCAGTGGACGCTTTTCCCACTGATAGTTAGTAGAGCCAATCGGGCTCATACGGGCAGTTAACTACCGAGAGAAGCCGAAAATATCGTTGTTAGAGTGTGATAGTATAATCCAGCTAGTGAAAACTAGCTGGATTTTTTTATGGGGAATAAAGAAAAATAATAAGACAAAGAAAGACATCTTTATTTTAGGAGAGATTTCATGAAATTGCGACTTGGAAAATTGTTTTGGGATGAAGGGATTTCTATACCTTGTTATGAAAAGCTGGAAAATGATATGATATGTGACGTGCTTATTATTGGAAGTGGTCAAGCGGGTGCTCAACTTGCATATATGTTATCGGCAATTGGACTACAAGTGGCAGTTGTAGATAAAGGGAAAGTTGCAAGTGGAAGTACGCTTGCGAATACAGGGTTGTTACAATACACTCACGATAAATCATTAAATTCGTTTGTGCATACATTTGGTGAAGAAAAAGGCGTTCGGGCATATCGATTATGTTATGATGCGCTGGATACTTTGGAGCAAGTAGTGACAAAACTCGATATAGATCCTGAATTTATTCGTAGAGGAAGCTTATATTATGCAAGTAATAAAGATGATGTTTCATTTCTAAGAAAAGAATATGAAACCTTAAGAAATTATGATTTTCCTGTTGAGTTTTTTACAGAAGAAGATATAACGAAACGTTACTCATTTACAAAACCAGCTGCTTTATACACAAGAGGAGATGCGGAAGTGAATCCGTATGTGTTAGCACATGCTCTTATTCATAAAGCAAAAAAGAATGGAACGGCTATTTTTGAGGATACAGAGATTATTCATATTAAATCTGTTCATAAAGACACAATCTGTTATACTAAAAATGGAAAGAAAATTATATCTAAAGCTGTTATTATAGCTACAGGATACGAAACGCAACAGATAAAAAAAGAAGCAAATGCAATTTTGGAAACTTCCTATGCAATTGTCACAAATGAACAACCAAATTTTGAAGGATGGTACGAGCAGTCGTTAATTTGGGAAACTGCGCGTCCGTATTTATATTGCCGCACGTATAAGAATCGAATTATCATCGGTGGCTTAGATGAACCGAGTATGTTACAAAAATATGGTGACACACATCTACTACATAAAAGAAATCTTCTTGTTCAAATAACATCAAAATTATTTCCACAGTTGAAACACGTAAAAGCAGAATATTATTGGGCAGCAATATTTGGCGGAACACATGATGGAATGCCCATCCTGAAAGAGGATGAATCGATTGCAAACCTCTATTATGCATTAAGTTATGGCGGGAATGGCACCGTCTATAGTATGGTATTTGCAAAAATATTTCAGGAATTATTTGCACATGGCAGTAGTTCGGATTTCGAAATATTTCGTCGTAAAAAAAGTTAAAGAAGTGATGGAATGAAAGGTATTAGGAAATGGTTACAACATTTAAGACCGGTACAGCTCATCGTTTTATTTTATGGTCTTGCTGTTATTGTGTCTGTTATATTATTAAGCATGCCATTTGTTATAAAACCAGGAGTTGAGTGGACATTTATTGATGCTTTATTTACATCTGTTAGTGCAGTAAGTGTAACAGGTTTATCTGTTGTGTCGATTCCAGATACATTTACTACAGCGGGTATTGTTATATTAGCGCTTATTTTACAATTAGGCGGCCTTGGTATTATGGCGCTTGGTACGTTTGTTTGGATGATCACAGGAAAGAAAATAGGCCTGCAGCAGCGGCGTTTAATTATGGCAGACCAAAATCAAAGGAATTTAGCGGGACTTGTTCATTTAATGCGCTCTATTTTAATATTAATTGTTTCAATTGAAGTAATTGGTGCACTGTTATTAGGAACAAGATTTTTACGTTACTTCCCTAATTGGAAGGAAGCATATTTTCATGGCTTTTTTGCATCTGTTAGTGCTACAACGAATGCCGGATTTGATTTGACGGGACAATCGCTTGTACCGTACCAAGAAGATTATATCGTACAAATTATTCATATGCTTCTTATTATTTTAGGGGCAATTGGTTTTCCGGTATTGATGGAAGTGAAACAATATATAGGTAAAAAGAAACATGAAATATTTCGGTTTTCATTATTTACAAAGCTCACAACGACAACGTTCTTTGCTTTAGTGGTTGTTGGAACAATTGTTATTTTCTTGTTAGAGTGGGATCATTTTTTACACGGAAAATCATGGGATGAAATGTTATTTTATACATTGTTTCAATCCGTTACAACAAGAAGTGGCGGCTTAGCAACGATGGATATTCAAGAATTTTCGCCCCCAACACTGTTTTTTATGAGTATGTTAATGTTCATCGGTGCTTCTCCAAGCTCTGTCGGTGGTGGTATTCGTACAACAACATTTGCAGTTTGTATCCTCGTATTGTATACCTTTGCAAAAGGTGGTAGAAGTGTACGGGTATTTGGGAGACAATTACACGAAGAAGATATTATAAAAGCATTTGTTGTTGCATTGATGGGTGCTTTGCTATGTGCCGTAGCGCTATTTATTTTATGCATAACGGAACCATTTCCATTAATGAATCTCGTTGTAGAAGTATGTTCAGCATTTGGAACAGTTGGGTTATCGACCGGAATTACACCGGAACTTACAACGATTGGGAAAATTGTGTTGATTGTGCTTATGTTTATCGGGCGGATTGGTATTTTAACGTTCATATTGGTAATTGGAGGAAAAGAGAGACAACCTCGATATAAGTATCCAAAAGAACGGATTATTGTTGGATAAAAAAGCGATTCTATTTTATAAAATAGAATCGCTTTTCTGCATTAATCGTTAATACCAAACTGCGGATGCATAAAAGTTTCTTCTGCATCATTATTGTTTTTTTGCAGCAATTCTTGATTTTCTTCAGCAATCCAGCCGATATCATTTGTTGGATGTATCCATTGGTCTCCGGCCATAATAGCAGGATCAATATCATCGCTCCAATAGTTCAGAGGGCTATTTTCTGAATTATATTGGCTATCACCAATAATTACGCCATACTCATTGGTGAATGGTGGTTGCATTGTGATGCCAGTTCCTTTAAAAGAAGGAAAATTCATTTGATGCGGAATTGTTTCATCAAGAATCGGAGAGTCGATCGGTTGGTTTCTCTTCACATGTACCGCTCCTTGTTTATGAAAGTGAAAGGTATATATACCTTCCTAATTTGTAGCATTTCCTCACATTGCATATTCGCAACTTGTTAACAGTTACCATCTATAGAGTGAAGTTTCAATGTCCATATTAGTACTACAAGCATTGATTTTATATAAAGAATTAAGGGGTGTTTCGTATGGTAAAACGAAAGGTGAGTCGTAATGCAGCTGCAAAGAACAATCAAACTCCAAAAGAAAGCTTGCCGGATGCGGAATTTGCAGTAGAGTACGAAAATGAAGATGTTGCAAAATATGCAAATCGCAACTCAAAAAAAGGCAAGAAAAATTGAGGCGTTTTTTATAAACGTCTCTTTTTTTGTGGGATTTTTTATAGATTTTTTAATTGTTTGTAAATTTATTGTTATGTCGTAAGCGAGAAAAGGGAGAAAACATAGAAGTACCAACGTATTACACAAAAACAAACAACAAACAAAAGATTAATCTTTGTTTAATGTGGGTTTTACATTTTACGTTTATATTGAAATTATACATATAAAAACAAAGGAGAGGGCAAAACGTGAAGGGGAATTTTAACAACTGGGATGGTATTTTTCTTATTTATCCCGCTATTCGCGGGCAGTAAGCTCCCACCTTGAGATTCCGAGAAAATCGAAGAATGTACATACATGAGGAAGTAGTATTGGGAGAAGAGAAATATGACTTTGTATAACTGGAGGTGAAGTCATGTCTGTTGTCGGAGAAGAGCGTAAGCGGATTATTATTGAGCAAGTAGAGTTAAAAGGAAAAGTAAAGATATCAGAGCTTGCAAAAGAATTTTCGGTATCAACAGAGACAATTCGTAGATATTTAGGAGAACTAGATCGCGAGAAGAAATTGAAAAAAGTATATGGGGGAGCAGTCGGATTACCAGGGGCTAAACTGGATCCTCCAATGCTAGAAAGAGAAATGTTATGTTTAGAAGAAAAAAAACGTATCGGCTGTAAAGCAGCAACTTTTGTAGAAGATGGTGATGTCATTGTTATTGATGATGGTAGTACGCCGCTCCAAATGGTACCATATCTCATTTACCGAAAAAATTTGACTGTTATTACAAGCTCATTTCCTGTTGCAATGCAATTAATTTCTTTTATTAATAAGAAATTGATTGATGCTCAAGTGATGTTTATTGGTGGAAAAGTGACTCCAAAGCATTTCCGGGTATCAGGATCTATTTCTCAGCAAGTCATTCAGCAATTTCACTTTGACAAAGCATTCATTTCAATTGATGGACTTTTGCCTGATTTCGGAGTTTCAAGCTTTGAATTGGAGAAAGCGAAGTTATCAGAATCTATGATTCGACAGGCAGAAGAAACATTTATTTTATGCGATCATACGAAGCTTGGTATAAAAGGAAATTATCGTATTTCTGGATTTTTAGATATACATCATGTTATTTGTGATAAAAGCATGCCATATAGCTTTGAAGAAGAAGTAAAGAGAGCGGGGATTCGCTGGACGATTAGTTAGTATAACAGGGGCTTTCGGTATGAATGAAAGTCCCTGTTCATTGTGAGATTATGTCAGTTTTGTTAATCAGCTTATATTTGTTGTATATAATTTACATTGTGTCGTTTTCGGATTGTAGTAGGAAACAAGGATGGAAGGCTTTGAAATCATTTCACGATGCTTCATATAATGGTGATAGTCAAATGGTATATGCTCTACAATCGTGTGTTTATACAAGTCTTTTTCTGCCAATTGAAGAGTAGCAAATTCGTCTCCTAGTATGTTAGGACGTTCTATAATCATTTTGTAGTAGGAATCTACTTCCTCTTTTTTTCTTTGTTCCGTTATCCATGACTTACGAGGACGATATTTATGATTTTGTAAAAAATCAATTGTTAATAAGGCTTTAATCGTATGAAGTTGTGCAGTGTTTCTTGATTGTAAAAATTGATACAAACGTTGGAATAAATCTTCTAGTTGGTGTCCAATTCGGCTCCATCCTTGTGTATCCCAATAAGTTCCAAACTCTTGGAAGAAATCAAAAGGTGTATCAAATGTATGAGATATGACATATGACACGGTATGATCCATACGATGAGCATTCCAATATTTTTCTAATACATCTTCGACTTGTTTAATTTGAATAATATCATCAAAGGATAGTACATTATTTCCGAGCATTTCGTATGGTGCATGATCCATGTATACATATTGATGATCATTTGCTCGAATTCGAAGGCCTGTGCCACGCAGCAGTTTTAAAAAGCCAAGTTGTAATTCCTCAGGTCCTAGAGCAAAGACATCATTAAATGTTTTTCTGAAGGATTGATAGTCTTCTTCAGGTAATCCGGCAATTAGGTCTAAATGTTGTGCGATTTTTTGTCCATCACGAACCATTGTAACTGTTCTCGTCAATTTTTCGAAGTTTTGACGTCGTTTTACAAGGTCGTTTGTTTGGTCATTTGTAGATTGTACACCAATTTCAAATCGGAACAAACCAGCAGGAGCATGTGTATTTAAAAATTCAATAACCTCAGGCCTCATAATATCGGCTGTAATTTCAAATTGAAATATGGTTCCAGGCACATGTTCATCAATTAAAAATTGAAACATCTCCATGGCATAGCTACGGCTAATGTTAAAAGTGCGATCGACGAATTTAATAATACGTGCACCATTCTTCATTAAATAGCGAATATCTTCTTTAATACGTTCACGATCGAAGTAACGAACGCCAACTTCAATAGAAGATAGACAAAATTGACAGCTAAACGGACAACCACGGCTCGTCTCAATATAAGTGATGCGTTTACTTAAATGTGGAATATCTTCTGGGAAACGATATGGAGATGGTAACTCTTTTAAATCTAGTTTTTCACGTTGAGGTTTTATTACATGAGTACCATCAGCTTTTATAAATCCAATACCGTCAAGATTTTCAAATTGCTGTGTACCTTGTATTTCAAATAGAAGATTTTTTACAGCAGCTTCTCCTTCGCCAATAATGATAAAATCGATTTCAGGAACACGTTTTAGCCAATATGGCACATCGTATGTAACTTCTGGGCCGCCGATAAAAATGATAAGATGTGGATTAACTTTCTTGAGCATTTGAATGACTTCAATTGTTTCTTCAATGTTCCAAATGTAACAGCTGAATCCTATTACATCGGGTTTGCGCCTATGCAAATCAGTAACAATATTCATGGCAGGATCGTTAATCGTATATTCAGCCATTTCTAAATCAAATTCAGGCTGGGCATATGCTTTAATATAACGAATTGCTAGATTTGTATGAATGTACTTTGCGTTTAACGTACTAATAATAACGTTCATATTTTTAACCTCAACTTTAATTTAAATTACATTGTTTAGTATAGTATAGGCATATATATGGAGAAAAATAACATTTATCCCGCTATTCGCGGACAGTAAGATCCCTCTACCTCAAGATTGAGAGAGAAGCGAGGAAGAAAGGTGGGGGATAACTGCCTGTAAAAGCCCGATTGGGCGGGCTTTCCATCAGTTGGGGATGAAAAAATTCGTTCCACTTTATAAGATGTTGACTTTACGCAAAAAAAGGACACATTTTCTCTTGAACGTCATATAATTTACCAACAGAAAAAAAGTTGGTTAGGGGAAAGAAGGGGGAAGAGGTGAGCAAAAGAATGCGTGAGAAGATAATTTTATATGCACATATACTACAAAAACTACGTATTATTAATGAACAAGAGAAGAATACAATGTTGCAAATTATGATGAACAAAAGAGCCTTATAATAGGGCTCTTTTCATTTGGATAAAGTGAAACTTCCATCAGAGGGGGGCTTCATCCCCCACTGATGGTTAGTTGAACCAATCGGGCTTTTATGGGCAGTTATCCCCACCTATCTTTTTTGCTTCTTTCACTCTTGAGATGGGGGTTTTACTGCCCGTTAATGCGGGATAAAGTTTACGGAACATGACGAAAGCGTATTGACAAAAAGGGTTTCTCATGTGATAATTCAATTAAATTTTGCGAATTATCAAAAAATATCGCCTTTTACATAGAAACAGAAGATAACACTACGGGGGTGACAATATGTTATTATTTTTAAAGAAATGGAAAGAATTACGAGATATTAAGATGGAATTAGCTCTTCGCGATTGGTTTTATGGGACAAAAATTAGCTTATCAATGCGTACGTCTAAAGATCCGCTTACGTTTTTAATTAATATAGAAGGAAAAGATAAAGGACTATTTGTGGAAGATGATTTTATTGTAGTCAATAGTACGTGTGAACCAGTATTTGCGATTGATGAGAAACCAGCTTCTGAATCATTTATGCACGCAGATATTTATAAGAAAAGTCAGGCGGAATGCATTTTACAAGTACAAACAGTTGATAGTCATTTAATGTCTGAGTTATATGGAAAAGAAGGAGAAGTAACATTTGAACAAAGAAATGTAGAACGTGTTTTTGGTAAGGAAGGCATTACGGGTATTACAATTCCAATTGTAGAAAATGAAAGTAAATTTGCGAATTTGTTAGAAGAGAGTGTGCCTTGCTTTACCGAGGGCGGGGGAGCTGTGCTTGTTCATAATTACGGATTAATTGTATGGGGAACAGCGCCAGAAGAAACGAAAAAATGGTTAGAAGGATTAGAGTACTTAATGAATTATCATGTGAAATTGTTAATGATTAAAGGAACGAAAAGCTCAGTTATTTAATCCAAAGTTCTCTTTAGGTAGAAATGCCTAAAGAGAAGTGGGATAAAGTACAAAGTAACTTTAAAAATGAAAGCGTTTTTATAAATGAAGTTTTACTCATAAAATATGGCTCTCCTTATTATATATAGATTACATGTCGTCATGTGGGGAGGAACGTATTTTGCGAGTTAAATATCATTTTCTTCCGAAGCAACAAGTTGTGACTTGCTCTGAGGGTGAAGATGCGGAGCGAGCGCTAGAGATAATGGATCGCAGCGGATACAGAGCGATTCCTGTTTTAACAGAAGATAGTAAGACTTTCAAGGGGATTATTTATAAAGTAGATATGTTAGAGAATAAATGTAGGGAGAAAGAGGCGAAAAAAGAAAGTGTTTCTGAGCTAATGGAAAATGAGCAAGCATTTATTTTTGAACGCGATTCTTTCTTTCGGGCTTTTTATACAATTCGTAGACTGCCATTTCTAGCTGTACTAAATGATTACCATGAGTTTGTTGGCATTTTAACACATTCTAATATTTTTGATGTAATTGAAGACTCGTTTGGAATGAATACAGGTGGGTATATATTAACGTTAGCGACGCATGAATCTAAAGGAGTCATTAAAGAGCTTGGCACATTATTAAAATCTTATAATATCGGTGGTTTATTTACGCTAGATAATGGTGATCAATATATAAGGCGTGTTATTGTTAATCTTACAGAGGATTTGGACGAAAAAGAGTTAGAAACATTAGTGGCAAGATTAGAGAAAAAAGGTTTTCGAGTCAGTCATGTGGACCGCATTTAGAAATAGAGAGAGGCGTAAGCCTCTCTCTATTTTTGTGAAGAAATAGGAGGTGCTGGTGATACAAGATCAGATAAGAAGATGAAATCAGCCTTTTCTTTAATTTTTGGAATGTAAGACCGAATGACGGAAGAGGTAATTTCACCTGGTGGACCAACATGACCAATAGCTACCATAACAGGTTCGTTTTCTAATTTTTTTAAGAGAGAATTTGCTTGTTTTATTACGTGGGCAGAAGTATATATATCATCAAAAAATAGTTTGTTTTCTACAGTAGGTACACCAATTTCTTCGGCCACTTTTTTTACAACGCTGTTTGGACTTGTTTTACTATCTAAATAAAAGAGACCATGTTCTTTACAAACTGATAATATAATCCGCATCACTCTTTCATCAGCAGTTACTTTTGAACCCATATGATTATTCATTCCAATTGCAAATGGAACTTCTTCAATTGCTTGTTTGACACGACTTCTAATTTCATCATCACTTAAGTCTGTTGTAATAGCTTTTGGACCAAGCCACTCTTTTTTTCCTTTTACAGGCTCCATTGGCATATGGATAATAACTTCGTGTCCTTTTTGATGAGCTGATGTTGCATCTTGTTTTGTAGATGGAAGAAATGGCATAACTGCAACAGTTAACGGAATAGGAAGAGATAACATTTTTTCCGTTCCCTTCATATTGTTTCCAAAGTCATCAATTACAATCGTTACTTTATTTGTATGAGCATAGGCCGGTACAGAAAAAGATATGATTGGCAGTAGTGCCGTAAGTAAAAAGATAAAAATATATTTTCGCATGTAAGATTCTCCCTTCTTAGTAATACAAAACACCCATCAAGAGATGAGAAATTGTTCATTTCCGGTTTAAATGAACAGAATGAAACTACCATTAGTAGCTGGAGAACCTCATCTGCTGATACTTTCTCCAGCTATATTCTTTAATTCCTTATAATCTTGAGATGGGTGATTGTTTGTTAGTACGAGATAAACGATAATCTACTGTTATCGTTTACGTTTTGACATAATTTAATCGCACAAAATGTCGAAAATATATTTGTGAAAAAGAGGAAAAACTTTAATTGAGAGATGTTTTAACGAAAATAAAACGAAAAAAATGTCTATTATTGCGAATGTATTTACAAAGATAGAATAATTTGTAATAATTCTCAAGGTGAGGATAAAGATTTGTAAATTACAGGGAGAAAATGTTTAATTTTCTGAACGTTTACGTTTAACGGATAGGAAACAGAAAATTCAATTTTAAACAAGAAGGGAATACAGATTACGGAAGAATATCGAGGAGGATATGCATGTTTGTAGCAAAAAGGAAATCTACAATGGACAAGCTTTTACGCGATATTGATGTGAAGCGAGAAGAAATGATTCATTTAGGGCTTATAAATGGACTTAATAGCCTAGAGACAATTCAAGTAAGTCAGGAATTGGACATGCTTATTATGAAATATCAACGTTACAAAGAGGGGAAAGCATCGAAGTGGCTTTTAATGATGAAAACGTCAATTTTTAAAACGTCATATAATGTGAAATCAAGAGTGTTTTGGAGAATGTTTATTACAACATTTATGAAATAATCATCCCCGTATAAAAAAGGGGGATGATTACTGTGAATGGAGCGGGAGTATAACACATACGGTTGTTCCTATATGTTCTTTACTTTTAATCGTAATTTGACCATTATACATTTCAATGATTCTTTTGCATACGACAAGACCTAGTCCTGTTCCTGTATCTTTGTTTGTAAAAAATGGATGAAAAATATGTTTTTGGATGTGTTCTGGAATTCCTTTCCCTGTGTCTATAATACGTAATTGAGCTATATTTCCATTTGTTTCGGCTGTAATTGTCAATGTATCACCTAATGACATTGCCTCAAAAGCATTTTTGGTAATATTTAAAATAACTTGTTTAATATGAGCATTTGAGCAACGAATAAGAATTGGATGTTCTGGCATATGTATGGAAATTTGAACATTATGTAAATTTGCCTCGGATTGAATAATTAACGAAACTTCTTTTACAATGTCTCTTAAATCGTATGTTTTCTCAATAATAGCGGTTGGTTTTCCAAGGATAAGGAATTCACTGGCAATTTCATTAATCCTCTCAATTTCTTGTTCAATAACCGAGAAATAAAATTGGTCTTGTTCATTTGTATGTTTTTCTTTTAAAAGAGCAACAAGTCCTTTAATACCTGTAAGAGGGTTGCGGATTTCGTGAGCTGTACTTGCAGCAAGAGAGCCAACTAATTCCAGTTTTTGTACTTCATTTTGTTTTCTTTCCAATTTTGTTTGTCTTTTCAGAAGCATGTACTTTATAACTAAAAATAAAATATTCATAAGAAAGAATGTTATTAAACATTCCGTAAAGACTTTTCGATATAGAATGGTTTGTTGAATAGGTAACGGATAAATAGAAACGCTCCACGGTAATCTTGTTAATGGAACAGTAATTGGTTGTGTGTTTTTTTGAGCAAATTTGTGATCATCATCTTGTAAAAATGTAATTCCCTGCTTATCATGCACTTCAAAATGGTATTCTGGTTTGATTGCATTTAAAGATGCTGAAATATAGTCAAATCGTAAACTTGCTACGAGCAATCCTGAAACATCTTTGTTCTTATTGAGAACAGGAGTAGCAATCACAATGACTTGATGTCCAGAAACACGATCAGTAATTGCAGATGAAACCGTTGTCTGTTTATTTTTCAAAGTTTCTTGTGCATAAGAACGATCGGCGATATCAAAGTTTCTTTTTAAAGTAGATGATGCTGCTGTAATTTTAAAATCTGTATTTACATAATACAGGCCAGAAAAGCGAGGATCTCTTTCATCTGCATTTTGTAAGACTTGTTGTATTTGATTATTATCTTTGTCTTTTTCGCTAATAACCATGGCAAGCATTTCTAATGCAGATGATGCTTCCCCTAGATAACGATCTAAATAGTCTCTATATAAAAATAAGACTGTATGAGCTGCCTGTTCATTTTCGCGCTGCATTGTATATTTCTGATATATAAAAAAGAGAGCGCTAATACAAAGAGTTGGCAATATAACAAGCAAAATATATAAAAACGTGTTTCGTAATTTTACATTCAAAATTGCTAACTCCTTCTGTTTTTATTTTCATTATATATAAACATTCTTAAATGTGTAATGCTTTTATATTATTTTTTATTGTAATATATTGAAGCGAGAAAGTGTTTTTGAAATTCGATATAATATCGCTATTTGAAAAGAAATTTAGTAAAGGGTTGAAGAGTTATGACGTTTCAATATGAAAAAGAAGATATTTCTAAATCATTGAAAGTATTTATCGCTTTATCACGCGTACACCGTTCGGTTATGGATACTGCTAATAAATCTATTCAAAGTAACGGGTTAAATCCAACAGAGTTTGCCGTACTAGAACTTTTATATCATAAGGGAGATCAACCGTTGCAGCAAATTGGAGAAAGAATTTTAATTGCAAGCGGTAGTATTACATATGTTGTTGATAAATTAGAGAAAAAAGGACTTGTAGAGCGAAAGCCTTGTCCAAATGATCGACGTGTCATTTATGCTCATTTAACAGAATCAGGGACACAACTGATTTCCGGTATTTTTCCAAATCATGAAAAAGTCATACATGAATCATTACACATGCTAAAAAAGGATGAGAAAGATCAATTACTAACGTTGTTAAAGAAGATAGGGAAATATGAGAAATAATAAAGTGAAACTTCCATCAGTGGGGGGTTTTTTTCATCCTTCACTGATGGTTAGTTGAACCAATCGGGCTTTTACGGGCAGTTATCCCCCACCTATCTTCTTCGATTTTCTCTGAATCTTGAGGTGGGGGTCTTACTGCCCGTTAATGCGGGATAAAAGTTTTTGTAAGCTTTGAATGCACAGTTCAAAGTTTTTTTATTTATCCCGCATTAATGGACAGTATTATGGAATTTTAATGTATCTCAAGTTTGAAATTAAAATGTATGAATTTTAAAATGTGTGCAGGATCAATTTTGCTGATGAATAAAGGGGATTTGCAAAATATATGGAATAATAGTACGAGAACGCCTTTAAGAAGAGAAAGGAGCCATTTGCATGTCATTTGAGAGTTATGAGTATAAACGTCCAAATATGGAGGAAGTGAAAGAAAGGTTTACCGAAACTTTACAGCAATTCAAGAATGCAAAAACAGCGGCGGAACAAAAGGAAGTAATTGCACACATTAATGCAATTCGCAATGATTTCGGCACTATGTCTAACTTATGTTATATTCGTCACAGTATAGATACGACAGATGTATTCTATAAAGAAGAACAAGATTTCTTTGATGAATATTCTCCAATTGTGAAAGGATATGTGACAAAGTACTATAAGGTATTAACACAATCCCCATTTCAAAAACAATTAGAAGAATATTATGGTACACAACTCTTTGCACTAGCAGAGGCTGAAATGAAAACATATTCTGATGAAATAGTAGCGGATCTACAGCTAGAAAATAAATTATCTTCTCAATATACGCAGTTATTAGCTGCAGCAAAAATTTTATTTGAAGGGGAAGAGCGAACATTATCACAACTTGTCCCGTTTATGCAGCATAAAAATCGTAATATGCGTAAACAAGCAAGTGAGGCATATTACGGATTTTTAGCAGAGCATGAAGAAGAGTTAGATCACATTTATGATGAACTTGTAAAAGTAAGAACAGCAATTGCAAAGAAACTTGGCTTTAACAACTTTGTAGAGCTTGGATATGCAAGAATGTATCGCACTGACTACAATGCAGAGATGGTTGCAAAATTCCGTAAGCAAGTGCTGGATTATATTGTTCCGGTTGCAACAGAACTTAGACAAAGACAACAAGTTCGAATTGAGGTAGAGAAGCTTGCGTATTATGATGAGAACTTTGAATACGCATCTGGTAACGCTGTACCAAAAGGTGATGCTGATTGGATTGTGAATCACGGCAAAACAATGTATAGAGAGCTATCAGAAGAAACAAATGAATTTTTTAACTTTATGCTAGAAAATAATCTACTTGATCTTGTTGCCAAAAAAGGAAAAGCTGGCGGGGGCTATTGTACATATATTGAAAACTATAAAGCACCTTTTATTTTCTCAAATTTTAACGGAACGTCTGGTGATATTGATGTGTTAACGCACGAAGCAGGACACGCTTTCCAAGTATATGAAAGCCGACATTATGAAATTCCAGAGTATAACTGGCCGACTTATGAGGCGTGTGAAATTCATTCTATGAGCATGGAGTTTTTTACATGGCCATGGATGAAATTATTCTTTGAAGAAGATGCAGAGAAATATTATTTCTCGCATTTAAGTTCAGCTTTACTATTTTTACCATACGGTGTATCTGTTGATGAATTCCAGCATTTTGTATATGAACATCCAGAAGCATCACCAACCGAGCGTAAAGCAGCTTGGCGTGAGATTGAAAGAAAGTACTTACCGCACCGTGATTATGAAGAAAATGATTATTTAGAGCGCGGAGGATTTTGGCAACGTCAAGCGCATATTTATAACTCGCCATTTTATTATATTGACTATACGTTAGCACAAATTTGTGCGCTTCAGTTTTGGAAACGTTCTAGAGAAAATCGTCAAGAAGCGTGGGGAGATTATGTTCATCTTTGCCGTCAAGGCGGGAGTAAATCATTCTTACAATTAGTTGAAACGGCAAATTTAACTTCTCCATTTGCTGATGGATGTGTGAAGGGTGTTATCGATGAAATTCATGCGTGGTTAGATGAAGTAGATGACACAAAATTGTAAAAAATATGCACTGTTTTTTATGAATTTGCAATCGACACACGTTTGGAAAAATGGGATAATAAAAGAAAATTTAGAATAATTAAAAAGAGGTGTTTCTTTAGAAGAAGCGCCTCTTTTTAACCAAATAGGAGGGAGACTATGGTTCAATCTTATGCAAATATGAACATGGAGACGTTGTTACGAGGAATGTCTTCTACAAGACGGATGATTCTATCAGAAATTGAAATGTTAACAGATACAGAAATTAATACGAAACCACGCCGTGATAAATGGAGCATTATGCAAGTATTACATCACCTTCATCTTGTTGAACAATCTGTTACATCCGCAATTGTATACGCACTTCATAAAAACGAAAGAAAAGTTGTTCCACTACAAGACCTTCAAGCTATACTTGATCGCACAAGAAAGAGAGCAGCCTCTCAGCAAATGCAACCTACAGAAACATTAATGAAAAAAGCACAAATGATTCAATTACTACAAAGTTCAAGAGAAAAGCTTTTAAATGTTCTTCATAGCATCGTTAATGAAAAAGAGCTATTTGAAAGATCGCTCAAACACCCTGTATTTGATGAGCTTAATTTATATCAATGGGTACAATTTTTAGATTTACATGAACAACGTCACCTTACACAATTAAAAGAAGCGAAACATTCAATTTTGCAAAGATAAAGTGAAACTTCCATCAGTGGATTCAATAGCTGATGGAAGTTTTTTATGAGTTATTCAGAGTGCTTGTCGGTGACATGCATCACTGTTGTTTCAAATTCCATGAATGTTTTATCGCTTCACGTATGTATATTCCTACTTCATATGTTGGAACATATATAAGGATATCTTAAAAGGAGTTGAAATAATGGGAAATAAAAAACGAGAGCAAGAACGACAATGGAAAGCGCGAAAAGAACAGCAGCCGCAGCATGGGAAAGTGAAGACTTTTGCGGAACTTGTGGATGAAACGAAAAAAACGTGATGCAGTTGCATCACGTTTTTTCTGTTAAAGGAAATGTAAGAAGGAAAGACGTTCCAACATTTTTCTTGCTAGAGATATTAATTTTTCCGTTCATTGCTTTTATAACGCTAAACACAACCATCATTCCAAGACCTGTGCCCTTTTCTTTTGTAGAGTAAAAAGGGGAACCGAGACGTTTTATTTGTTCATTGTTCATACCAATTCCGGTATCTTGAATATGTAATTGGATGTGTTTATGAGCGGGTGTTAATGTAAATGTAAGGTCTCCGCCGTTTGGCATCGCTTCAATGCAATTTTTTACAATGTTTAAAAGACATTGATTCAGCTTTTGTTTTTCTCCCGTTATGTAAAATATTTTACTTTGTTTCGTATAATGAAACCGAACGTTAGAAAGGTTGGCTAATGGTGTCATGAACGTCAGAATATGAAGTAATTCTTCTTCAAACTGTAACGTTTGCACTTTTTCAATACTTGGTTTTGCGAATGTTAAATAGTCTGTTAATACATGGTTAGCTTGATCAATACCGTGTATAGCGATGTCTAAATACAACAGTTTATCTTGCTCTGAATAGTTTTGTGATTGTAGCAATTGAAGAAATCCTCTTGTTGATGTAAGAGGGTTTCGGATTTCGTGCGAGATTGAAGCAGCCATCTCACCAATCAATTGAAATTTCTCAGCATTTACAAGTTCTTTTGCAAGACGAACTTGCGATTGTAATACGTCCATTAAGTATAAAATTAAAATAGCTCCTATGATTGCGCATAATTCGTATGTAATGATATAAGGTATATAATTCTTTGCATTTGGAGCCATAGATAGAAAATAAGGAATCCAAACTATGCCAAAAACCAGGCTGTAAAAAAAAACTAAATACATTTTTGGTCTTATTTTCCCTTTTATGTATGTTTTGTATGTTGCAATCAGAAAAATGTACAAAACGATAGATGCGATAAAAGAAGGTAAGACACCGCTCCCGCCAATAAAAAAACGATAAAGATTCATAACACCCAAAATTATACCACCCGCTACTGGGCCACCGGATAATGTTCCGACAATTAGCACGATATGCCGGAAGTCGAATTGAAATCCAAAATCAACTTTTGCAGCAAATGACATACAGAGAATAGTAGTAATGCTGCAAGAGAGGATAAATACAAACGAATTGAGCTTTGGAGAGCGATTTCCTTTTTCGCTCCAAAATAAATGATAAATTAACATTGTAACTAGAATAAACAATATATTTAAGAAGAGGTACATAATAAAAAGCTTCAGCTTTAAAACCTCCTTGTAGTAAGAAGTGAAAAATGCGACATATAGAATTATCATACTATTAATATGAAAGAAAATAAAATGTTATTTTTAGAAAAAAGAGAAAAAACAGACGTTTTCCACTCACGCACCCGCTATGTTACAATAAAAGATGCAAATTGAAGAAGACAGTCCATGCGTAGCATGGGAGAGGTTCGCGAACTCCCTCTATAAAAAACTAAGGAGAGAACAATATTCTTTAGATATTGTTTTGTTTTTTTAGTATGACAGTTCAAGAACGCTCTTTCTTCTTATAATCGAAAAAAGAGGAGAATGAGTGAAATGAAAAAGGAAAAAGCAGTTGTTGTTTTTAGTGGCGGTCAAGATAGTACAACATGTTTATTTTGGGCGCTTGAACAGTTTGAAGAAGTAGAAACAGTGACGTTTAATTATAATCAACGTCACAAGCTCGAAATTGACTGTGCGGCTGAAATTGCAAAAGAATTAGGTGTGAAGCATACCGTACTTGATATGAGCTTGTTAAATCAGCTTGCTCCTAATGCGTTAACACGTACAGATATGGAAATTACACATGAAGATGGTGAGCTGCCATCGACATTTGTGGATGGACGTAACTTGTTGTTCTTATCGTTTGCAGCTGTATTAGCTAAACAAGTAGGGGCACGCCATATCGTAACAGGTGTGTGTGAAACAGACTTTAGCGGGTATCCAGATTGCCGTGATGTGTTTGTGAAATCGTTAAACGTTACATTAAATTTATCGATGGATTATCCATTCGTTATTCATACGCCACTTATGTGGATCGATAAAGCGGAAACGTGGAAATTAGCAGACGAACTTGGGGCATTTGAATTTGTCCGTGAAAAAACGTTAACTTGTTATAACGGAATTATTGGCGATGGTTGCGGTGAATGTCCAGCGTGTCAGCTTCGTAAAGCAGGACTTGATAAATATGTACAAGAGCGTGAAGGAGCGAAAGCATAATGACACAAAACTTCTTTGGATTTCGCATTGTTGAAAATTTACAAAAAATAGATCAAGACATTGAGCGTAAGCAACTGAAGTATCATAATAAGCGTGTTATGGTTAGTAAAGAATTTACGTTTGATGCTGCACATCATCTACACTGTTATGAAGGAAAATGTAAAAACCTTCATGGACATACGTATAAAGTAATTTTCGGAATTAGTGGTTATGTCAATGAAATTGGCCTAGCGATTGATTTTGGTGATATAAAAGAAATTTGGAAAAATGAAATTGAAATATATTTAGATCATCGTTACTTAAATGAAACACTTCCAGCAATGAATACAACTGCTGAAAATATGGTTGTATGGATTTTTGAGAAAATGGAAGAGGCACTAACAAAAGGTGATCGACAAAATGAATATAAAGGAGCGCGTGTTGAGTTTGTGCGCTTATTTGAAACACCAACAAGCTATGCAGAAGTAAGACGGGAGTGGATGATGGATGAGTAACATTCCTGTTTTAGAGATTTTTGGACCGACAATTCAAGGAGAAGGAATGGTTGTTGGACAAAAAACAATGTTTGTTCGTACAGCAGGTTGTGATTATAGCTGTGCATGGTGTGATTCTGCTTTTACATGGGACGGTTCTGCGAAAGAGCAAATTCGTCAAATGACGCCAGAGGAGATTTTTTCTGAACTAGTGCAAATTGGTGGTGAAAATTTCTCACATGTAACGATTTCAGGTGGGAATCCAGCGTTATTGAAACATTTAGGAGAATTGATTTCTTTATTAAAGAAGAATGGAATTCGTACAGCAATTGAAACGCAAGGAAGTAAATGGCAAGATTGGTTACTTCATATAGATGAGGTGACAATTTCACCAAAGCCACCTAGTTCAAAGATGACAACGGATTTTGTTATGTTGGATTCAATCATTGATAAGCTAGAAGGAAAAGAATTTAGTTTAAAAGTGGTTGTATTTGACGATCAAGATTTTGTATATGCAAAAGAAGTTCATGAACGTTATCCGCACGTTCCATTCTTCTTACAGGTTGGAAATGATGATACGAAGACGACAGACGATGCATCGTTAATTCAACGTCTGCTTATAAAATATGAATGGCTCATTGACAAAGCAGTACAATGTAAGGAAATGAATGACGCGAAAGTATTGCCGCAACTTCACGCTTTAGTGTGGGGCAATAAACGCGGTGTATAATTATTGTATGAATAAAGGGAGACTTTAATATGACTGGAAGAAAAGATGAAGATTTAAAAGATGTAACATTACTAGGAAATCAAAATACAAAATATTTATTTGAATATAGCCCAGAAATTTTAGAGACGTTTGATAATAATCACCCAAATCGTGATTATTTTGTAAAATTTAATTGTCCGGAGTTTACAAGTTTATGCCCAAAAACAGGACAACCAGATTTTGCGACAATTTACATTAGCTACATTCCAGAGCAAAAAATGGTGGAGAGTAAATCGTTAAAGTTATATTTATTTAGTTTCCGCAATCATGGAGATTTTCATGAAGATTGTATGAATGTAATTATGAATGATTTAATTAAACTAATGGACCCTCGCTACATTGAAGTATGGGGTAAATTTACACCACGCGGTGGTATTTCTATTGATCCATATTGTAACTATGGACGCCCTGGTACAAAATATGAAAAAATGGCTGAATATCGCCTAATGAATCATGATTTATATCCAGAAACAGTAGATAATCGCTAAAGAAAAAAGAGGCAGCTTTGTAGGCTGCCTCTTTTTTTAATATTCTATGCATGTTGCGTAATAATTGTATAGTTTTTATGATTGACAACGGTAAGCGGTTCCATATCTAACTCTCTAAAATTATTCATAATTGTTATATCTACGATAACAGAGTTTTTATTTACTTTTTGAACGCGCCCTTGTAAACCGTCTTTGAATTCAATGATATCTCCAGCTTCCGCGATTTTCATAAGCAACTCTCCTTGTTACATTTTTACGAAAAAGAGAACAAGATTCGTTCTTTTTGTATTTTTCTTTATTTTGAACGATATTTCATCTTTTGTAAATGTTTCCATGATAATTTTTTGAAAAAAATACTAATTTTTCACAAGAAGTTCATAATAAGAAACTCATATTCATAATTGTAACATGAATGTAAGAGACTCATATTTATAATTGTAACATAAAAATATAGGAGTATAATGAAGCAGGGGCGATAAAATGGCACTTGAAATTGTGGGGAGCTTGATAGCTATTGTTTTATTTCTATTTGCATATACGAAATTGAAAATGATTCGAGAACATGAAACATACATATACTATGAGGGAGTTGATAGTGTATCTTCTTGTTCTAGTCATGAAGATGGGAGCACTGAATAAGGCCTATATGGATTTGAAATAAGATAAAGTGAAACTTCCATCAGTGGGGGCTTCATCCCCCACTGATGGAAAGCCCGCCCAATCGGGCTCTTACGGACAGTTATCTCCCAACTATCTTCTTTGTTTTCTCAAAATCTTGAGGTGGGAGTCTTACTGCCCTAAAGTAGCGGGATAAAACGATTTATATAATGTGAAACATGTTGAACGGAGAGTGAGAAAGATGCAAATTTCTTTCGTAAGTCATGGACGCTCTAGTGTTCACAAAAAAGCGATTGCAGTACGAGAATTTCAAGAATGGTTGAAAACATATGAATATGAAGGGGTTATGAGAGAAACAAACATTCCAAGTGAAACGCTCGAAGTGATCGAAGCTTCCAAGTTTATAGTAGCAAGTGATCAAAAAAGAGCTGTTCAATCAGCAACAATGTTGATCAATAATATTACTTTTATGCAAAGCCCACTTTTTCGTGAAGCTGCTATTCCTTCTGTTTTACCTGTACCAAGATGGATAAAATGTAAGCCAAAAGTATGGATGTTTTTAGGTCGCGGATTTTGGATGGCCGGTTATTCGAAGAATGTTGAATCATACTCAGAAGTACAAGAAAGAGCGAAGCAAGCAGCTGATGTATTAGTTGGATATGCAAACGTATATCAGCGAGTTGCCCTTATTGGACATAGTTATTTTAATGCGATGATTGGTAAGGAGTTGCGTACTCGAGGATGGCATGGACCGCTGCTGTTTCAGATGAAACCGTGGGGATGTACAATTTATACTTTTCACGAAGTAATAGAAGGAAATGTATTTGTAACGTATACATAAAGCAAAATAGGCGTAATGCTACAAATACAAAGGCACAATCATTATTTCATGATTGTGCCTTTGTATTATACACACTTAACTAAATGAGCATATGGTTCGCCTACAAGCATAATTGTGTTATCTTGTTTATAACCGAGCTTTTTATAGAGAGAAAATGCACGCTTATTTTCTAGATTTACTAACAATGAAACTTTTTCATGCCCTTTTTCTCGAGCGTCTGTTTCAGCTGCAAGAATTAAATTTGAACCGATACCTTGTCCGCCATGTGCAGATGAAACAGATAAGGTATCAATATAATATTCATCTTCTTCGGCTTCTTTTTCTAATATAATAGAAGAATCTTGTTTCATTTCTCGTAATCGTTTTACAATTGGGGCATCTAACTCTGTTGCTTCACTTCCGTGGTAGGTTACAATAACACCAACTGCTTTTCCATCACGCTCTTCAACGAAACAATTTTCATAACTGAGTCGGTTTTGTTTTTTTGTAAACCAATAATCTAAACCTTTTAGAACTTCGGTTTCAGTTGTACCACCTGTTAATTTTTCAGCAACTTCATGCAGTGCGTTGTACAATAAAGGAGATATTGCCTTAGTATCTGCTTGTTTTGCTTTCCGAATCATGTTATCCCTCCTAGTTGTCTATTTTATTGTATCATAAGAGTTAGCATGATAAGAAGTGATTTGCTGTATTAGGATAAAAGTGTATTGTCGATATATGGGAATGATCGTAAAATAAAAGTAATATAGAGAGGTGAACGGCATGGATAAACAACAAGTAAATATGATCTTAGATCAACTTAAAAATAAAGAAATAGAAGAATATGTTGTAACAAAAGAAGTCTTTTATACGTTTCGTGAAGTTTTAGTAGAACGCCAAGATTTTAAACATTTTCGCGGTAACGCACAGCGCGGGGCAGAAATTATCTATACATATATGGAGACTCCTCGTTCGTAATAAAAAGTATCTATTAAAAAAAGACGGCTTAAAATTGCTCGTTAAGAGTCGGATAAAGAGAAAGGAGAGGAGTTTATATGGGAGAGTTTAAACAAGGAATACTTCCGCATTGGGACTGTTTTTGGAAAGATAAGGAAGGTAGAAAGTTTGTTGGAATGGTTATGTTTCCTGAAAAGCGAAAGCGAATGAAGGAAATCATTCAACAATTAAAAACAGCATATGAACAAGAACAAAATGTGTTTGTAGTAGCTAAACTTCAAAATTCTATTCAAAAAGTTACAGGTACAATTGCATATTTTGATGAAGAATCACCTATTTTTACGATGCAATGTAAAGATGAAAATTTCTATCATATATTTGTGAAGGACATTGTGCGCGTAGAAAATAATGAATAGGAGTTGTCTTTTGTGTTTTTTTGCGTGTACATATGTTTGCGATATGTTGCGCATTTTTTTCATGGCATCAGTAAATAGAATGTCGTTTCATTATTTTTCTCCTTTTCGTTGTAAACGAACCAGCAATATACAAAAAAGGATAGATTGTGAGTTTTTTAGTAATGAATATTAAAAAGAAAATCTCTTATTTGAATGTAACTGCCTCTTTTTAAAGAGGAGCATTATATAGAGAATGTGTAACCGGTTTCGAACAGTTTCTAGTAAGGAAACTGTTCGTTTTTTTTGACAGATGACTAATAGATTTCGTAGGTATGTTTCCTTTTTTGACAAATTTATACTGTTAACTTTTTTGGAAATGTGGGTAAATCCGTTGACAACTTTTTTGAAATACACTTTATTGACATGCGTTTTAGAATGTTGTTTCATATTCTTTGTATTGTAAAAAGATCGGCTGTTTCTGTCGAAAAAATAAATTTTTAAATAGAAAGAAATTATACATATATCTTGTGTCCTTTTTTAAAAAGTAATACAATATATAGAGAAATCATCAAGAACGAACATGATGTGAAAAGATGTAAGAGGAGGGTCGGAGATGTTAGTTGCATATGATTCTATGACAGGAAACGTAAAGCGTTTCATTCACAAATTAAATATGCCGGCCGTTCAAATTAATGAAAATCTCGTATTAGATGAAGAATTTGTCCTTATTACGTATACAACAGGTTTTGGAAATGTGCCGGAACGTGTTTTGAAATTTTTAGAACGTAATCATGAACGCTTAAAGGGAGTATCTGCAAGCGGGAATCGCAATTGGGGAGACATGTTTGGGGCAAGTGCAGACAAGATTGCAACGAGATATGAGGTACCGATTGTATCGAAATTTGAGTTATCAGGAACAAATAAAGATGTAGACTTTTTTAAAGAGAGGGTGCTGGAGATTGCGACACATTGAATTGAATAATGAGATCACGCAAATGCAGGATGGATTCTATCAGCTGCACAAAGATAAAGAAGCATTAGCAGTCTTTATGGAAGAGGCGAAAGAGAATACCGTTCATTTTGATAGCGTGGCAAAACGCATCGAGTATATGTTGGAGAACGACTACTACTATGATGTGTTAAGCGAATATAAGATGGACGAGATAGAAGCTGTATACGATATCACATATGGCGAAAATTTCGAATTTCAATCTTATATGGCAGCATCTAAGTTTTATAAAGATTATGCGTTAAAAACAAATGATCAAAAACGATACTTAGAAAGCTATCCAGATCGTGTAGCAATTGTATCGTTATACTTAGGACGAGGAAACGTCGAGAAAGCGAAGCAATTCGCAAGTATGATTGTAAAACAAAACTATCAACCAGCGACACCAACCTTTTTAAATGCGGGAAGAAGCAGAAGAGGAGAAATGGTGTCTTGTTTCTTGTTAGAGATGGATGATAGCTTAAATTCGATTGGATTTAATATTAATACGGCGATGCAGTTATCAAAAATCGGCGGCGGTGTAGCGCTTAACTTGAGCAAGCTGCGCGCGCGCGGTGAACAAATTAAAGGTATCGAGAACGCAGCAAGCGGTGTTGTACCAGTTATGAAATTACTTGAAGATTCGTTTTCGTATGCGAATCAGCTCGGCCAACGAAAAGGTGCCGGAGCAGTATATTTAAATATTTTCCATTGGGACATTATTGAGTTCCTTGATACAAAAAAAATAAATGCCGACGAGAAGAGTCGTATTCAATCTCTTTCAATCGGAGTTATCGTTCCAAGTAAATTCTTTGAGCTTGCTGAGAAAAACGAACCATTCCATGTTTTCGCACCTTATACAGTGTATAAAGAGTACGGAAAACATTTAGATGATATCGACATTGATGAAATGTATGATGAACTGATGAGCAATCCGAATATCAAAAAGAAACCACTGGATATTAGTGCACGCGATATGCTCATTAAAATTGCAATGATTCAGCTTGAGTCTGGTTACCCATATTTAATGTTTAAATCAAATGCAAATAAACAACATCCGTTAAAGGATATTGGAACTGTAAAGATGTCTAACTTGTGTTAACTATGTAGCACCTTCTAGTAGAAATGCTAGTCGAAAACTCCGTTAAACGGGGAAAGCCTTAATTAAAGGTAACCTACCGTGCTAAATCTTATCTTAGAATAAGTTGTTTTATTCAGGGCGTATCTTATCATTTTGCACATGTAAAATTAAAAAGAGACAGCATGAAATGATAAGAGACTTTCTGAAAGACTAAGATAAGTAAATGCCTAACGACTATCCCATATGGGAGTAGGGCGCAAGCAATTGGCGCTCGAAAAGCGGAGCACCTAATCAGGTTATGCTGTAGGTGATGATATAGTCTGTCCTGTATGGTGACATACAGCAGTTGTGTAAGCAACGGGCTGAGAGTAGCGATCTCAGTTGAACATTAGAGACTGAAATCTTCCAGTTACAAGAAACATCCGAAATCAATGACTACGGTACAGATGACATTATCCGCCGTGATATTAACTGTAACTTAGGATCATTAAATATAGTGAACGTGATGGAGAATAAAGAAATTCGTGAAGCAGTTCATGCAGGTATGGAAGCTTTAACAGCTGTTTCTGATATGACAATTATTCCGAACGCACCGACTGTGAAAAAAGCAAATGATGAACTTCATTCTGTCGGTCTTGGAGCAATGAACTTACACGGTTATTTAGCGAAAAATAAAATTGCATATGAAAGTGCAGAAGCGAAAGAATTTGCTCGTACATTCTTTATGATGCTCAACTACTACTCCATCGAAAAGAGTATGGAAATTGCGAAAGAGAAGGGCGAAACATTTAAAGACTTCGATAAATCGGATTATGCAAAAGGAACATACTTTGAGAAGTATGAAACAACAGATTACAGTCCAGTAACTGAGAAAGTACAACAGTTATTTGAAGGAATCCACATTCCAACAAAAGAAGACTGGACAAACTTAAAAGAACAAGTGCAAAAGCATGGTTTATATAATTCGTATCGATTAGCTATTGCTCCGACACAATCAATTAGTTACGTTCAAAATGCGACTTCAAGTGTAATGCCGATCGTAAGTCAAATTGAATCAAGAACGTATGCAAATGCAACGACGTATTATCCAATGCCGTATTTATCAAAAGATACGTTCTGGTATTATAAATCTTCTTACGATATGAATCAGTTTAAGCTCATTGATTTAATCGCAGAAATTCAAGAGCATATTGACCAAGGAATTAGTACAATTCTTTATGTAAATAGTGATATTTCTACACGTGAATTAGCACGTTACTATATTTATGCTCATAAAAAAGGATTAAAGAGCTTGTACTACACAAGAACACGTAAGTTAAGCGTTGAAGAGTGTGTAGCCTGCACAGTATAATGTATTCTTTTGGAAGAAGAACATACAATTGATATTTATCATAGAGGTTAAAACAAGATGAGCAGGGTTAGAAAAACCCTGCTCATGCTTAGTTATCAAATTTACGTTAGAACGATGTAACATTTAAAAAAAGGGGCGATTCAATGCGCGCGGTAAACTGGAACAAGAAAGAAGACGATTTTAGTTTAATGTTTTGGAAGCAAAACATCGCTCAGTTTTGGACAGAAGAGGAGATCGCTGTTTCTTCTGACAAAAATACGTGGGTGCAGTTATCAAAAGAAGAGCAACAAGCGTATAAGCGTGTACTAGGAGGTTTAACACTTCTAGATACGAAGCAAGGCGGCGAGGGAATGCCGCTAATTCTTGTGCATCTTGAGAACTTACAAGCAAAAAGTGTGCTTGCGTTTATGGGTGCTATGGAAGAAGTGCACGCGAAAAGTTACAGTCACATTTTTACGACATTGGCAAGTGAAGAAGAAATTGATGAGATTTTTGAATGGGTAGATACTCATCCGTTACTTGTGAAAAAAGCAGGGATTATTACAAATTACTACCACCGTCTATTAAAACCTCAAGTAACGAAAAAAGAACTATACATGGCAATGGTAGCAAGTGTGTTCTTAGAAAGTTACTTGTTCTATAGTGGATTCTTCTATCCGCTGTATTTAGCAGGACAAGGGAAATTAACGGCGAGTGGGGAAATTATTAATCTAATAATTAGGGACGAGTCCATTCACGGCGTATTTGTTGGTATTTTAGCACAGCAAGTTTTTGCAGAGCTTTCTGCAGAAGAACAACAAGAGGTGCAAAAAGAAACACAAGAGTTATTGATGAAATTGTATGAAATTGAAACTGCATATACAGAAGAAATTTATACATCTATCGGTCTTGTAGAAGATGTAAACCGTTTCGTTCGTTACAATGCGAATAAAGGGCTTATGAACTTAGGGTTAGAACCACACTTTGAAGAAGAAGAAATTAACCCAATCGTATTAAATGGTTTACGTACAGATACGAAAAACCATGATTTCTTCTCTGTAAAAGGGAATGGTTATGTAAAAGCAACAAATGTTGAAAAATTATCAGATGATGATTTCGTATTTGATTTTTAATAGATAGGACTGAAAAAAGCTGTCTTTCATATAAAGGCAGCTTTTTTTGTATTGATAGTTTACATAATGTTATTATTTCGTGATAAAGTGAAGTTACAATCATTGGTCCCCCACTGATTGAAAGTCCGTCCAATCGGGCACATGCCAGCAGTTATTCCCCACCTATCTTCTTCGCTTCTCTCTGAATCTTGAGATGGGGGCCATATTAGTGTGGTATGAGAGATTGAATAAGTTATGTCAAAATGAATAAAAAACCAACAAAAAATGTAAAGAAAATAATCTCACTTGCTGTATCTTTGAAGCGTGAAAATGGGCTTATCCTCTTAATTTTTTAAATATTCATGTAATTTTGGCTCGAAAATTGCATGAATATTTAAAAAATAGAAAAAGGAGGGTTTGGAATGCGATATATCATATACACGGTTTATTGAAAGCGTTTTCTGTTTAATTATCAAACGTTACATGGAAATTAGATAGAGAAAGTAGGAGGAATGATAGGTGGGAAAAGAAGTTAGTTTAAAACGTTCATTAGGACTTTGGTCAATTGTCATGCTAGGTGTCGGGTATATGACGCCGATGGTGGGGTTTGATACATTTGGAATCGTTTCTGAAAAAACAGGCGGACATGTTCCAGGAGCTTATCTTATTGCATTAGCAGGAATGTTATTTACAGCTGCAAGCTACGGCAAAATGGTAAAGGTTTTTCCGACTGCGGGATCTGCTTATACTTATACACAGAAGACAATTAGTGCAAGGCTTGGATTTCTTGTTGGATGGTCAGCGTTATTGGATTATTTGTTTTTACCAATGGTGAACGCGCTATTAACGAGGATTTATATGTCCGCACTTTTTCCAGGTGTTCCATCTTGGTTATGGGTCGTTGGATTTGTCCTACTGATTTCACTGGTAAATATTATTAGTGTAAATGTTACTGCTAATTTCAATACATTCTTAGTAATGTTTCAAATATTAGTAATGGTTGTGTTTGTAGTTCTTGTTATAAAAGGATTGTTAGCAGGAGAAGGAACTGGAGAAGTTTTTTCCATTCAGCCGTTTTTTCAATCAGATATACAAATATCACCGTTAGTTGCAGGGGCCACAATTCTTTGTTTTTCATTTTTAGGTTTCGATGCGGTAACTACATTTTCGGAAGAAACACCAAACGCGAAGAAGACAATTCCTCGGGCTATTTTTCTTACCGCTTTAATTGGCGGAGTTTTATTTATTGTTACTACGTACTTTACACAATCCTTTTTTCCAGATCCATCCGTATTTAAAGATCAAGAATCAGCGGCACCAGAAATCGCGCTATACGTTGGAGGAAAATTATTTCAAACTTTCTTTTTAGTAGGGACATTTATGGGAACATTGGCATCAGGTTTAGCTTCTCATACAAGTGTGTCGCGATTATTATACGTAATGGGGCGAGATAATGTAATCCCGCAGAAGATATTCGGATACATTCATCCTCGCTGGCGAACTCCAGTATATAACATTATTATTGTGGGGATTATTTCACTTTCCGCTATATTTATCGATTTAGAAACAGCAGCATCTCTTATTAACTTCGGAGCGCTTATTGCATTTACATTTGTTAATTTATCTGTAATTGCTTACTATGTTATAAAGCAAAAAAGATATAAAACAGTAAAAGACTTTGTAAATTTCTTAGTTCTGCCTATTTTAGGAGCAGGTACAGTAGCTGTGTTATGGTTTAACCTCAATATTCATTCGCTTATTCTTGGACTTAGCTGGGCTGCCGTTGGAATCGGTTACCTTTTATATGTTACGAACATGTTTCGATCAGCTCCCCCGCAAATGCATTTTGAAGAAGTACAGGAAATGTAAAATAACAAAAAACATCGGGATTTTCCGATGTTTTTTGTTTTGGGGACTTTAAAATCATGCAATATTGCATAAGTCATTCAACAATTCATAAGGAACGAGAGAAAATCTGTAAATCAGTTCTAGAGAGAAGGCTGAAAAGGGAATATAAAGTAAAACTTCCATCAGTGGGGGGGTTCGTTCCCCGCTGATGGAAAGCTCTCACCAATCGGGCTTTTACGGGCAGTAATCGCCCACCTATCTTCCTCGCTTCTCTTTCAATCTTGAGGTGGGGGTCTTACTGCCCGCGAATAGCGGGATAAACATTATATTTTTACTTGGCACGTTTATTGCTTTATAAAACTAGTAAAAATATATAAATGAGGTGTTATCGTGGCAATTCAATCAGAAAAAAATACAACTCAATCTACACAGGGAAAAGTTGAGATTGAAAATCCTTTAGAGGAATTTCAGTCTATATTAAAAGAGGCGCTCCAGATTTTACGTTATCCAGAGGAAGTATTTGAATTTCTTAAAAAGCCGATGCGCTTTTTAGAAGTAAGCATTCCTGTTCGAATGGATGATGGAAGAACAAAAGTATTTCAAGGGTATCGTGCCCAGCATAATGATGCAGCAGGGCCAACAAAAGGTGGTATCCGGTTTCATCCAGATGTTACAGCTGAGGAAGTAAAAGCACTTGCTGGTTGGATGAGCCTGAAATGTGGAGTAACGGGTCTTCCATATGGAGGGGCAAAGGGCGGGATTATTTGTAATCCGCAGGAGATGAGCTCTAGGGAACTAGAGTTACTTAGTCGTGGTTATGTAAGAGCAGTGAGCCAAATTGTTGGGCCTACTAAAGATATTCCAGCTCCTGATATGTATACAAATGCTCAAATTATGGCTTGGATGCTAGATGAATATGATCATATTAGAGAATTTGATTCCCCAGGCTTTATAACTGGAAAACCATTGATGCTAGGAGGGTCACAAGGGCGGGAAACAGCTACTTCTAAAGGAGTATTCTATACACTTCAGTTAGTGAGTGAGCTGAAACATATTCCACTCCAAAATATGCGAGTAATCATTCAAGGGTTTGGAAACGTTGGAAGTTATTTAGCAAAATATTTATATGATATTGGTGTGAAAGTGGTAGGAGTATCTGATGCTTTAGGTGGCATTTACAACCCAGATGGTTTAGATGTTCCTTATTTACTAGAAAATCGAGATTCGTTTGGAGTAGTATCAAACCTCTTTAGTAAAACGATCTCTAACCAAGAGTTGTTAGAAAAAGAATGTGATGTACTCATTCCAGCAGCAATTGGAGGAGTGATTACGAAACATAATGCAGAAAGGCTTGGATGTAAGATTGTAATTGAGGCTGCAAATGGCCCGACAACAAAAGAGGCGATCACAATGTTAGAGGAGAAAGACATTTTGGTTGTTCCAGATATTCTAGCAAACGCTGGAGGTGTTATTGTTTCTTATTTTGAATGGTGTCAAAATAACCAAGGGTATTATTGGACAGAGCAATATGTCGACCAATGCTTAAAGGAGAAAATCACATCTAGTTTTTCTGATGTATTCAATACTTCAAAACATTTTGGAGTAAATATGAAAATTGCTGCTTATATAGAGGGAGTTCGTAAGATTGTAGAGGCATCGCGCCTAAGAGGTTGGTTGCATTTTTAACCTTTTAACAAAGGGAGGAATAAAATGAAGCTTGATATTTTATTAGAAGAAATGGAAAGACAACCGATTGGTTATTATTGTATCGTGTCGAATTGTCATCGATATGATATAGCCGTTACGTATTCACAGCAATTTTTGGGAAAAGCAATGGTTACTTCTATTCAGAATGGAAGAATGATTCTATTAAGTCAAGAAGATATTGAACAGGAACAATATTGGGCACCTAAGTTAGGGATTGAAGTAGAAGATGTAGAAGATTTTCGAAGTTTTTTCCATATGATTCTTCAGTCACAAATGTTGGCAGAGCAATATTAATTAATAGAATAAAAGAAGGGAATGATTCATTTTGTTTTATGAGATTGTTACGAGCCCATGCTATGGAACGGTTGAAAAAGTGGCTATTGATAAGGAATCCCGAATTTACGAATGGGAACCACTGTTTGCTATTAAAAATATGGATGGTCAGCTGGAAGTAATTAAAATGGGATGTAGCGGAGAAGTACAATCTTTAGAAGTAGAAGCAGGAGATAAGGTAATTCCAGGGATGGTATTAGCTTATATTCAAGAAGATATTTTAATTAGTGGTAGTGATTAATTAGTGGAAAAAAAGGAAGATGGAAGCATTCATCTTCCTTTTTTTCATTAAATAAAGAAAAAAAGCTTATTGTTAGATTAATTAAAAAAATCTGTTTTTAGTGGTACAATACAAGTTAAGTAGTCCAAAGGAGGGTTAGCGGAATGTTTTCCATTGCTCATAAAAAAATTAGACAAATTGTTTCTCTACCTATTGATCAACCTGAAAAGGACTGGAATATAGACGTTACAAATATAAAAGAACCTTTTCTATTTTTAAAAAGAGAAGATCAATTATTTGCATACGTCCATGTGAAGGATCTGCTATCAAGAAATGAGGTATTAACTGCCCAAGCATTACTTTCAAATGCTGTTTCACTAGATACAATCTGTCACCTTAGCAAAAATATTTCCTTAACAGCTCTCTTTCAAATTATTGGGGCGCCTATTGCCATTGTGAAAAATGAAATAGGCGAGTTAAAAGGATACATAAGAAGAGAGGATGTTTTTGCAGAATTATTTAAGCAAGAAAATAAAAGTGTAGATATATTAAAAATCATTTTAATGTCTATTCCAATGGGGATTTTTGTAGTAGACAGGGAAAAGAAAATTGTAAATTGTAATGAATCTGGTTTAAAGATGATTAAATCTACTTCTGAAAAAGTACTGAATGTACCAGCAGAACAGATTTTTAATGGGGAACATATTAACAATGTATATGCAACGGGAAAAACGATTTTAAATCAGTTACAAATAACAAATGAGATGGGAGTATTAGTTGATTACAGTCCGATTCCTAGCTTCGATCAAAGCATTGAAGGAATGGTTATTATTGTACAAGATATACCGATGGTTGAGGATATGGCCATGGAAATTGAATATATAAAGGATTTAAATAAAGATTTAAACGCAATCTTATCTAGTATTTATGATGAAATATTAGTAGTTAATCATAAAGGCGAATTAATTCGTTATAGTGAAACTATTATCAATGATTTTTGGGGAGGAGATTTAAAGGACCTTTTAGGAAAAAATCTTTTAGATTTAGAGCGAAAAGGTTTATTTAGTCCATCTGTTACTCGTTTGGTACTAGAACAAAAGAAAAAGGTATCAATTGTACAAGAAACAAAAAGTGGTAGAAAAATATTAGCGGTTGGAAACCCGGTGTTTAATGAAAATGGAGAACTGCATCGCATTATTATTGCATCAAGAGATATTACAGAGGCAACGAGACTAAAGACGGAATTGCATGAGATGAAAAAAATCTCTGAACAATATAAGAAGGAATTGGATAACTTTAAAAATAAAGATCGTTTTCTTAAGAAACTTATTTATTGTAGTCCGAAAATGGAACAAATTATTAATCAAGCTAAAAAAATAGCTGATTTTTCTTCTAATGTTCTTATTTCTGGAGAATCGGGTGTTGGAAAAGAAGTGATTGCTCAAGCAATTCATCAACTGGGAAATCGTTCTTCAAAGCCGTTTTTAAAATTAAATTGCGGTGCAATTCCAGAATCATTATTGGAAAGCGAACTGTTCGGATATACGAAAGGTGCTTTTACTGGTGCTGATAAAAATGGAAAAGAAGGATATTTTAAGCGAGCGGATCAAGGCATTTTATTTTTGGATGAGATTGGAGAAATGCCTTTACATTTGCAAGTGAAATTACTTAGGGTGTTACAAGAGCAAGAAGTAATTCCAATCGGAAGCACGGTACCTACGAAAATAAACGTTCAAATTATTGCGGCCACAAATAAAAGTCTCGAAAAAATGGTGGAAGCTGGTACGTTCCGTGAAGATTTATTTTATCGCTTAAATGTAATTCCACTGCAAGTTCCCCCTTTAAGGGAACGAATGGAAGATGTTCCAGTACTCGCATTTCATTTCTTACAAAAATTAAATGAAAGATATAATAAAAACTACCATTTAACTCCTGATGCACTGAATTTACTAGAAGTTTATTCATGGCCAGGGAATGTACGAGAATTACAAAATATGATTGAACGATTAGTAGTATCAGCAGATGAGCCAGTTATTGAAGCTGAATTTGTTAGCAAATTTTTAACCCCTGGTTATGACTTTAAAAAATCAAAGCCAGTTATTACAAGGGTCTTACCATTACAAGAAGCATTACATTCTGTAGAAGAACAATTAATCTTACTTGCGATGAAGCAGTATAAAACAACGACGAAGGCCGCAAAAGCTCTTGGAATTAGTCAATCTTCGGTTAGTCGTAAATATCAAAAAATCATGAATGAAAAGGAAATAGCAGCTGATACAATTTCATATTTCTAAAAGAGAAAGGGGAAGTCTACATGGACTACTCCTTTTTCTTTGTTATCCCGCTATTCGCGGGCAGTAAGTCCCCCACCTCAAGATTGAGAGAGAAGCGAAGAAGATAGGTGGGGGATAACTGTCCGTAAAAGCCCGATTGGTTCAACTAACCTTTTGGAGAAGAGCGCTCCAAAAGGAAGTTTCACTTTATTTTTGTTGTGATTATGCAAAATGTAATAACCTATGCAAAAATGCATAAGTTTGTATGTGTTATCCCGCATCAACGGGCAGTAAGATCCCCACCTTAAGATTGAGAGGCTGGAGGATAAGTCTGATTGGTGAGAGCTTTCTATCAGTGGGGGATGAAGAAAACCCCTACTGATGGAAGGTTCACTTTATTTGAAGAAATAGTCAGTTTTTGTATGATTACTTGGTATTTTAAATATTGGCACAATTATTGCTTATATAATATATGAACGATCGACAAAGGGGGATTATATACAATGCTAGATTTAAAAATGTATCTAAATGGTGAGTGGAAAGAGTCTAGTAATCAAGAGAAACGACCTATTATTAACCCTGCGAATGGCAAGGTTATCGCATATGCGCCTGAAGGAACGATCGAGGATGCAAAAGAAGCGATAGAAGTGGCAAGAGCGACTTTTGATAGCGGAATTTGGTCAGAAACATCTGCTGCTGAAAGAGCATCTTATTTATTTAAAATAGCAGATGAAATTGATAAAAATAAGGAAGAACTTACACGTCTTGAAACAATGGATAATGGAAAAACACACCGCGAGGCAGAAGGTGATATTGGGGATGCGGCAGCTTGCTTCCGTTATTATGCTGGGCTTATTACAAAACCAGATGGACAAACATATCATGTAGCTGATCCAATGCAAGCTATGGTAGTTAGAGAACCAGTTGGTGTTTGTGGATTAATTGTTCCTTGGAATTATCCGTTATTAATGAGTGTATGGAAAATTGCACCTGCTTTAGCGGCTGGAAATACCATTGTATTTAAACCGTCTGAGGTTACACCAATTACTGCAATGAAGTTATTTGAAATTTTCGAGAAAATAGAATTACCAAAAGGTGTTGCAAATATGGTAATGGGTGCCGGCCCAACAGTAGGAAATGAAATTGCGGCGAGCGGTAAAGTAGATATGGTTTCCTTTACAGGTGGAACGAAAACTGGAAAGCACATTATGAGAACAGCGGCAGATAATATGAAAAAGATTTCGCTAGAACTTGGCGGAAAATCTCCAAATATTATTTTTGCAGATGCAGATTTTGAAACTGCTGTTGATTATGCATTGTTTGGTATTTATGCAGGTAGTGGACAAGTATGCTCAGCGGGATCAAGAATCCTTGTAGAAGAAAGCGTTTACGATAGATTTGTTAGTAGTTTCGTAGAACGAGCAAAGCAAATTAATGTCGGACCTGGTGATAACCCGGAATCAGAGATGGGACCACTTGTAAGTCAAGAGCATATGGAAAAAGTATTACGCTATATTGAGATTGGGAAAGACGAAGGAGCAGAAATTGCTTGCGGAGGGAAGCGTATTACAACGGATGGGAAAGGTGATGGTTTCTTCATTGAACCAACGGTCTTTGTCAATGCAAAACCTGATATGCGTATTGTGCAGGAAGAAATTTTTGGTCCTGTTGTAGTTATCCAAAAGTTTAAGGATGAACAGGAAGCAATTGAGCTAGCAAACGGTACAGATTACGGCTTAGCTGGAGGGGTATTTACAGTTGATGGCGCAAAAGCAATGCGCGTGATTCGCAAGCTTCGCGCAGGAATCACGTGGATTAATAGCTATCATCCAACATATAATGAAGCTCCTTGGGGCGGATATAAGCAAAGTGGTATCGGTCGTAGTTTAGGAACGTTTGGTTTAGAGGAATTCCAAGAAATTAAGCAGATTAATATAAATCTAGAAGTAGAACCAATTGGTTGGTTTGCAAATAAAAAGACTGTAGGAGTGAAATAGATGGTAACGAATATGAAGAGTAAATCTAATGAACAAGATGTGAAGGATACAAGTGTAAATGATTACATTACGAAAGTACTGCAATTAATTGAAAAAGAAAAGGTCTCTGAAGAAGAGGCTAACTGGATCCAAAAAGAAACAGTAGATGGATTTAGAGAGCATGTCAATCCTGGTTTTCTTGCATATAGAAAAACAGTAACAAAAGATGGACAGTTTGCTGCAGTAGAATGGTCTGATGAAGGATCTTGCTTCATGGATATCAATGGGAAAAAATATATTGATTGTTTAGGTGGATTCGGGATTTATAATGTTGGACACCGTAATCCGAAAGTGGTAAAAGCTGTAACGGATCAATTAAAGCGTCAAGCATTGCATAGTCAGGATTTACTAGATCCACTCCGTGCGATCCTTGCGAAGATTCTAGCAGATATTACACCTGGTGATTTGAAATATGCTTTCTTTACAAATAGTGGGACAGAAAGTGTAGAGGCAGCATTAAAACTAGCAAAAATGTACAGCGAACGAACAACTTTCATTTCAACAACACGCGCTTTCCACGGTAAGAGTCTTGGTTCCTTATCTGGAACAGCAAAAGGAATGTTCCGTAAGCCGTTCTTACCATTAATTCCAGGATTCCGTCACGTTCCATTTGGTGATATCGAGATGATGAGAAAAACATTTGAAACGTGTGCATTAGTAGGAGAAGATGTTGCAGCTGTTATTTTAGAACCAATTCAAGGAGAAGGCGGTATTATTTTACCTCCAGAAAATTATTTGAAACAAGTAAGAGAGCTTTGTGATGAATTTGGATCCTTGCTTATTTTTGATGAAGTGCAAACAGGAATGGGACGCACAGGAAAAATGTTTGCTGCAGAATTATATGACGTAGTACCAGATATTATTTGTCTTGCGAAGGCATTTGGCGGGGGCGTAATGCCAGCAGGTGCAATTGTTGCCAAAGAAAAAGTATTTAAAAGTTGGTTTGAGAACCCATTCATGCATACAACAACGTTTGGTGGAAATCCACTTGCATGTGCTGCTGCAATTGCAACAATCCATGTATTATTGGAAGACAAATTACCAGAACGAGCTGCGGAAGTTGGGGAGTATTTCTTAAACGGGTTGAAAAAGGCTGCGGAAGGACACGAAGACAAAGTATTTGAAATTCGTGGTCAAGGTTTAATGATTGGTATTGAATTCCATAAAGATGAAATTGGTTATGAAGTATCGAAGGCAATGTTTGATCAAGGTATCCTTGTTGCAGGAACGTTAATTAATTCAAAAACAATTCGTATTGAACCGTCTCTTACAATTAGTTATGAAGAAGTAGATACGGTAATCAATGCTTTCAAATCAGTGTTAGCACAAGTAAAAGTACAATAATCATTCCATACAATAACGTGTAAAAACAAACCAGTAAAACCACCATGTTTATGTTCGCTCTAATTGGTTTTGCTGGTTTTTACTATAGGAGGAGAAGGGGTTGGAGGGAGCATTACACGGAATCAAAATTATTGATTTATCTCGGGTTCTTGCCGGTCCTTTTTGTACGATGATTCTCGGTGATTTAGGAGCAGAGGTAATAAAAATTGAGAATACGGGAAATGGCGATGATACAAGAGGATGGGGGCCACCTTTTGTAGAGGGAGAAAGCGCTTATTTTCTTTGTGCGAATCGTAATAAAGAGTCGCTTACATTAAATTTAAAATCACAAATGGGAAAGGATGTTTTGAAAAAACTTGTTTCTCATGCGGATATTGTTGTACAAAATTTCAAGCCTGGAACACTTGAGAGAATGGGACTTGGTTATGAAGTGTTACAAGAGGTGAAGGAAGACATTATTCTAGCTTCTATTAGTGGTTTTGGTCAAAAGGGTCCTGCTTCACATCTTCCTGGTTATGATTATATGATCCAAGCGATGAGTGGGCTTATGAGTATAACAGGAGGAAAGGATGAAGAGCCTGCAAAAGTGGGAGTTGCGATTGCAGATGTGCTCACAGGTCTTTTTACGTGTATAGGGATTTTAGCCGCTTTGCAGCACCGAAATAGAACAGGAGAAGGGCAAGAAATTGATATTTCTTTATTTGATTCACAACTAGCGGCATTAGTAAATGTAGCAAGCAATTATTTGTGTACAGGAGAATTGCCAGAGAGACTTGGAAACCAGCATCCGAATATTGTTCCGTATCAAGTATTTCAGGCGGAGGATGGAGATCTTGTTGTTGCAGTTGGAAATGATGAACAGTTTCATAAGTTTTGTTTGTTACTTGGTAGACAAGATTTATCTCGTTTAGATTGCTATAAAACAAATGCAAATCGACTTTTGCATAGGGAAGAACTTGTAGATATTCTTGCAAAAGAAATGAAAAAGAAGAAGAAAGAGGACTGGAAACAACTTTTGGATGAAGCAGGGATTCCAAATGGACCAATTCTCAATGTGAAGGAAGCGTTAGAAACAGAGCAGGCAGTTTCGCGAGATATGACAATTCATATGGAACATCCAACCATTGAAAATCTTACACTTGTAGGTTCACCATTAAAACTTGCAAAGACACCAGTGCGGATGCAGAAACATCCGCCACTTCACGGGGAACATACAGAACAGATCTTGAAAGAACTAGGGTATTCGCAGGAAAGCATTACGGAAATGAAAAAAAACCAATGGATATAGGAGGCAGTACAAATGAATTTTTCTTTAACAGAAGAACAACAAAGTGTCAGAAAAGTAGTGAGATCATTTGTAGATAATGAAATTATTCCATACATTAAAGAATGGGATGAAAAAGGACATTTTGAAGAAAAAATCTTGAAGCGTTTAGCTGAGTTACAGTTTATGGGCGTTTGTATTCCAGAGCAATATGGCGGTGTTGGAATGGATTATAATACGCTCGCTATTGTTTGTGAAGAATTAGAACGTGGTGACACAGCTTTCCGTACAGCTGTATCTGTACATACAGGATTAAATAGCATGACACTTCTCCAATGGGGGACAGAAGAACAAAAACAAAAGTACCTTGTTCCACAAGCGAAAGGTGAAAAAATTGGGGCGTTCGGTTTAACTGAACCAAATGCAGGATCAGATGTTGTTGCTATGCAAACAACAGCGGTAAAACAAGGTGATTACTACGTATTAAATGGATCTAAAACATGGATTTCTTTATGTGATGTTGCAGACCACTTCTTAATATTTGCAAAAACAAACCCAGAATTAAAGCATCGCGGTATTTCTTGTTTTATCGTGGAACGAACATTTCCTGGGGTATCGACAAAAGCGATAAAAGGAAAGCTTGGTATTAGAGCGGGCAATACAGGAGAAGTATTTCTAGATGATGTGAAAGTGCCGGTGGAAAATCTTCTTGGAGAAGAGGGAGAAGGATTTAAAATTGCAATGGCATCATTAGACAATGGCCGTTTTACGGTAGCGGCAGGAGCGTGCGGGCTCATTCAAGCAAGTTTAGAAGCGAGTGTAAAGTATTGTGAAGAGCGTAAAACATTTGGAAAAGAAATTGGAAAACATCAACTTGTACAGCAAATGATTGCGAAAATGTCTGCGAATCTTGAAATATCACGTTTATTGGTCTATAAAGCAGGATGGTTAAAAAATGAAGGGAAACGTAACACACAGGAAACATCTTTAGCAAAATGGATTGCTTGTGATGCCGCATTTGAAGCAGCAAATGATGCGGTGCAGGTGCATGGTGCCTATGGATATTCGAATGAATTCCCAGTAGAACGATATTTACGAAATGCAAAAGCTCCAGTTATTTACGAAGGAACACGTGAAATTCATACGATTATGCAAGCGGAATACGCACTTGGATATCGTTCTGATAAGGAGCTTCGTAACATGTTACCGAAGTGGCCTTTTGAAGAAAATGAGGCAAAAATGGTAACGAAATAAAGTTAAGATGAAGAAAAAGGCTGTCTCCAAGAAGGAGATAGCCTTTTTCTTCATTTGGTAAGTAAGATTTATCCCGCTATTCGTGGGCAGTAAGACCCTCACCTCAAGATTGAGAGAGAAGCGAGGTAGAGAGGTGAGGGACAACTGCTGGTATGCGCCCGATTTGTTCAACTAACCATCAGTTGTGTTTTTGAAATAAAGTCACGACGTTTGTAAAAAAGATGCGATGTTTAAAATTAAACTCGCGACATTTATAAAAATGTTACGATGTCTTTTCCGCTAGGTAATTATTTGTCTAAGGGTATTTTCTTTTTAACTAACGGGGCAAGTTTGTTCAAAAAGCAGTAATCTCTTTTTATTAATTGTTAATAGAAATTTTTACAAATAATGTAATATATATTTGTTTCAACCATGTTAAAGTAAAGAGGGAGGGGATTTTATGAATAAAAGTAATAATTTATTTTAAGCAAGACAAATAAATACATTAAGCAGAAAGGGATCATATGAAAAACATAAAAAAATTAATAAAATTTATCGGAGTAATTATTATAATATTACTAATCATAGCACTTTTTTTTCCTACATGGACTTCACATATAAAAGGTAATAACAGTATAAGTGCATTAGAACAAGTAGAGATAAATGGAAGTAGTCATGAAATTATGATACGTGGCAAAGATAAGGATAATCCAGTTATTATTTTTGTACATGGAGGACCTGGATGTTCGGAAATACCGTATGCCGATAAATACCAAGACTTATTGGAAATAAATTTTACGGTTGTTAATTACGACCAAAGAGCAAGTGGAAAATCATATCATTTTTTTGAAGACTATTCTAATCTTTCATCAGACTTACTGGTGGAGGACTTATTGGCTGTGACGGATTATATATCAAAACGTCTTGGCAAAGAAAAGGTAATACTAATTGGTCATTCTTATGGTACATACATTGCAACGCAAGCTGCCTATAAAGCTTCTGAAAAATATGAAGCATATATTGGTATTGGACAGATGAGTGATACAGTAGAAAGCGAAACTGACAGTTTAAACTATTCTATTAATCAGGCTCAAACTGCTGGCAATAAAGATGATGTTTTATATTTACAAGGGTTAACTGAAAAAATCAAAAATGGTGATACGTTTACCCCGCGAAATTATGTTATGAAATATGGTGGGAGTTCAAGACTTATTGATAACCCCGATGGTAATAGCATAGATATGTTGTTCAGTAGTGAGTATAACTTATTAGATGTAATCCGTTATAACTATGGGTTATCTTATTCACAAAAGACTTTGATAAAGGATGTATTAAAAAATCCATTGCCTACTTTAGTAACAAAACTTAATTTACCATGCTATTTTGTAATGGGTAAATATGACTATATGACTTCCTCTAATGCAGCAAAAAAATATTTTGATATAATTGAAGCCGATAAGAAAGAATTTATAGCTTTTGAGAAATCAGCTCATTATCCACAATTTGAAGAGAAGGAAAAATTTTATGAATGGATGTGCGATACATTTATAAAATAAATACAATTGAGTTAATTTCATAATTTCGAGCCCAGTCAAATTAAGGGCTATCGGTTAACTTTAGGAACAGTTTAGTGTCAAATGTACTTAAACTAACGGGTAACAAGGGTTCCAAAAATAATCAAACTTTTTTATAAAGAAGTTAATCAGCTACATTATATAAGAGTATGTTTTAATCAATTTTTTTCAAAACATGCTCTTTAGATTTGTTCACATATCAAGGTAAATATCGTTAATTTAATAAAACTTTATTAAAAAGTTCCATCAGTGGGGGATGAAGGACCGCCCCCACTGATGGAAGTCTCACTTTATTTTCTGCAGTTATAGAATGATATAAAAACAAATTGATAAATATAAGAAGAGATTACAGCATATTGATACTATAATATAAATATATCATCTTGGAGGTGTTTTCTATTAATCTTGCATTTTCACGTATTCGACTTCGGAGTTTTTTTGGATGGATGATTTTAGGAGCATTTATTGTATATTTCCTGTTAGGGATAATAGGTGCTGAAAGTAGTTTATTTGATTTTGTTTCAGAAACATTGGTTTTCTTTATCTTTCCACTACTTTGGTTATTTAATAAGATGAAAAAACATAACGCAGTATTTACAAGTTTTTTTGATAAGCCAGCATCAATTCCATGGGCGCTAATTTTGATTGCTATGGCTATGGGCATGATTTTTTCATTTGGTATGTCTTATATTCAGTTTTACATATTAGCTCAGCTGATTCCTAACTTTCTAGTTGATTTATTAAATGATGGAAATGTTATTGACATGAGCACTACCTTTACAAAGATTTTTAGTGTGATTTCAGCTTGTATATTTGCACCAATTATGGAAGAAGTGATTTTTCGCGGCTTTTTTTAAATCGAATGGCGTATAAATGGGGGCTGAAACGTGCTATTATCGTTTCCTCACTTATTTTTGGATTCGGACATGTAGATGTGATTGGTGCGTTTTTATTTGGCGTAGTTATGTGCCTGTTATATATTAAAACGAAAAGCCTATGGACGAATATCATTGTGCATGCTTTAAACAATAGTGTTGTTAGCATCATTCAATTTAGTGATAGTAGCCGTGCGCAAGAAACAGTGAAAATTGCTGATCTGCAAGCACAAAGTAATTTATGGATTGGTCTTGCTATTGTTATCATTAGTTTATTATGGCTTGTTCCCTTTATTCGTAACAATTGGCGTACAGTAAAAGAAGTTGGATTGCCGTCGCTACGAGTGATTCAAGAAGAAAAACAAGCTAATTGGATTGCACAGCAAGCCGCATATAGTCAAGTTGTATTAACAGAACATTATATGGCTGTCGAATTGCCTGATGAAGCTGTCAATCATTTATGCTTAGAAGAACGGGATTATGTAAAAATGGAACTAGTGGATGATATGATTGTGATTAAAAAAGTAGATGAAAGAGAAAGGCTCTCCTAAAGGAAATATGGAGAGCTTTTCTCTTTAGTAAATAAGTATTTCTACATGGAAGTTATTACCGTTTTTTATATATTTAATATCTGTTACAGTGCGTACTTTCTTTAAAATTTCTACTTTTTCACCAATTCTAGGAATAGTCGGTACATTGTCCCAGATACCAAGCAAATCATCCATTGTCCTTGTTTTTTCATAAAACCAAATCTTCACTGTGATGCCCCTTTCTTATTTTGTATTTTAATACATGATAATACATTTTTATTCTTTTTGTAAGGGGTTTTTATGTATTTTTTGAATGAATTCAACAAAAAATTTTTTATTAAAGAAAGACATGTTCAATTCAGGTGTTAATGACATTTCTAAATTTTTACGATGAGTTTGTAGCACTTGTTACCGCAGAAGAAGTTTTAAATTGCTTAGATAAAGATTGCAGAAAAGAGAGGTTTCTCACTTTGATATTATGGTAAGAAAATAAATAATAATTTTATGGAAAAAAATTAGAATATTTAGTATAATTACATTACGATAACTTTAAAAACAGAGGTGGCAGCGTATGGCACATATTCCAGTAAAAAAACTAGAAATATTATTAGCATTAGCTGATGATGATAAACAAAAACAAAAAGAATTTTATGAAACGCTGTTAACAACATATGTTTATGTTGCAGGAACAGTTGATGTAAAAGAAGGAGATTCGCAAGGAACAATGCATTTACGTTATTTTAAAGGTGATGGAAGATGGATTTTACCATTTTTTACACAGCTTGAATTCTTACAAGCTGTACTGCCTGAAGATGTACCTGTGATTACGATCCGTGGGAAAGAATTATTTGAGAGCATAGATGCTGAAGCAACAGCAGTCTTAAACATAGGTACAGATCTTGATAAAACATTTACACCTCCAGAAATTGCTGATATCGCTTCAAGAAGAATTTTTAATTATTATCTATAAAGTACCGTTACCATTTTTCCTATGCGTCATATAGTATTAGTAGCTTGACCAAGGGGGGATGGAGATAGATGGCTGACAATAACGACAATAACAACAACAACAATAACAATAACAATAACAACTGCTGTTGGAATAACTGGAACTATTGGAATAACCGTAATAATAACAATAACAACAATAACAACAATAACAACAATAACAACAATAACAACAATAATAACAACAAGAATAATAATAACAAAAACAATTGTTGTTGGAATAGATACTGGCAAGCATGGAATAACAACAATAACAACAATAAGAATTAATGAATGGAAACAGGAGAAGCAAGTGGCTTCTCCTGTTTTTATTTCTATAAAAATTCACCTCGTATTAACGGGAAATATGAGATTCCCTCTTCAAGATTCAGAGAAAACGAAGCAGATTGGTAGGGGATGAAGAAGCCCTCCATAATAGAAGTTTCACTTGATACCAGAGGATATGGAAAGTATCTTTTGTAGCCCATTTATTGTAGCGGGAACGCCAAGAGGCACTCCTATGTTTGGCTGTATATGCCCAATTGGTAAACCGCTTAAAAGAGGAATATTATAAGCTGTAATGTAATCATATAGAATTTCAGAAATAGATAATGATGGTTTTTGAGATGTACAATTGTGACAACTTGCAAAGATTACACCGACACACTGTTCCAATTTCTTTCCTAAGCGTAATTGATTTAACATACGATCGATACGATACGGTTCTTCAGCAATTTCTTCTAATAAAAGTAGTTTATTTTTTGTATCAATTTCGTAAGGTGTACCGAGTGTGCTTGTAATCACCGCTAAATTTCCTCCTACAAGAGGAGCAGTGATAGAACAAGAGAAAGAGTGAATAAATTCTCTTCCTTTCAAAATAATAGAGCACGGATGAAAGAGTTGTTTGAAAGAGGAGAGGGAGAGAGAATCAAGGTCTTTTCCCAATTCCTCCATCATAGGACCATGGAAAGTAACGAGTTGTGAAAATTGTCCAAAAGCAATATGTAGGGCAGTAATATCACTATATCCCCAAAAGATTTTTGGATTATCTCGAATTAGTGTGTAATTAATATGAGGTAGAAGGCGACCAGTGCCATATCCGCCTCTTGCACAAAAAATAGCTTTTACACATGGATCTGCAAAGGCTTTGTGTAAGTCATGAACACGAATGGCATCATCTCCTGCTAAATAGCCTCGTTTTTCTTGCACGCTCTGTCCAATTATAACGAGCAACCCTATTTCTTCTAATTTCTGTTTTGCTTGAAGAATATGCTCTATAGATGGTGGGCCTGCTGGAGCAATAATCATAACGGTATCTCCGTATTTTAACGGTTTAGGATACTGCATCAAATCTCCCCCCTTTTTTTCACTATATTCATTTATATGATATTCGATCCTTATGAAAAGAAGGAAACCATTTGGTGTGACAAGAAAGTATAAGAGAAAGGGGAGAAGAAAAGATGTTCCATAGTCGAGTATGTGAGAAGTTACAAATTACATATCCTATTATTCAAGCTGGGATGGCGGGAACAATTGTAACCCCAGAGCTAGTAGCAGCTGTATCTAATAGTGGAGGATTGGGTACATTGGGTGCAGGATATATGAGTTCTGAACAAATACGTTTCGCCGTACGTGCTATTCGTCAGTTAACAGATAAGCCATTTGCGGTAAACTTATTTATTACAAAAGAAACGAAAATTGACGAAAAACAAGTAGAAGAGGCGCAAAGTCTGCTAAAGCCCATTCGAGAAAAATTGCAATTAGGAATAGCGGAGCAAACGGTACAGCTGCCGAAAAGTTACAAAGAACAGCTGCAAGTTCTTATCGAGGAGAATGTTCCTGTTTTTAGTTTTACTTTTGATACACCAAAACAGGAGGAGATAGAATTATTAAAAAGAAATGGCATAAAAGTAATTGGTACGGCAACGAATGTAGCAGAAGGGAAGATATTGGCTCATTTAGGAGTAGATATTATTGTTGGACAAGGAAGTGAAGCAGGGGGACATCGTGGAACATTTCTAGGAAAAGAACAAGATTCTATGGTTGGAACAACTGCGCTTATTCCACAGCTTGTTGATACTGTTCCGCATATTCCAATTGTTGCGGCAGGTGGGATCATGGACGGCCGAGGAGTCGTGGCAGCTTATGCACTTGGTGCAGAAGGGGTACAAATGGGTACAGCATTTTTAACCTGTTATGAAAGTGTAGCTCATGAGGCACATAAAGAAGCAATTATAATGAGCACAGATCAAAGTACGACAATGACTCGTGCATTTTCAGGTAAATATGCGAGAGGGATTCGAAATACTTTTATTGAACAACTGGAAAGTAAAGAAGGAGAATTCCCTGTATATCCCATCCAAAATGTATTATCAACAGAAATTCGCCAAGCAGCAGCGATACAAAATAATCATCAATATATGGCACTTTGGGCAGGACAAGCTTCTGCTTTAGCTAGAACAGAAGAAGCACAGCAAATTATAATGCGAGTGATTAAAGAAGCGAAAGAGACATTAGAAAGATTACAAAGTACAATCTATATATAAAAAAAGAACGCTTGAAAATTCAAGCGTTCTTTTTTAGCTATTTTCATAAAATTGCTGAATTGCCTCGTCGACATATACCCAGCCTTTCCAACCTAAATGCATCGTATCTTTTAAGAAATACTTATCATATTCATGGCTTGAAAAATCTGCAACTGGGAATCCAGCTTTTTTAATTTGGTCATTTATCTTTTTATAGTACACATCACGTCGTTCTTTCGGGAATCCAGCATAATCATACCATGGACCATTAACCGGAACAGAAATGAATAATGGTTTTGCGCCCGATTGTTTTAGAATGTCTAAAACTAATTGGAAATCATCATATTCTGGCGATTCCTCGAATGATTCATTTGCTCGATATCCTTTTAGACGTTTTAATTTATCCTTAATCTTTTGGTCATAGTAGCGATCTTCAATACCGAATGGATTCGTTTGAGATTCCGCTGCACCAGTTTTTTCTGCATGACTACGAATATCGTTCCAAGCAAGGGATTTTAATTCAGAATCTGTATGTGTTTTTCGCGGTTTAATATCAAATATTGATGCAACTAAATCTTTACGATCTAGAATGTTACGGTATACGTATGCAAATGGTTTTGCTACCGCTGCTTTCACGTTATGTTTTGTATCGTCATATACAATTCCTTCTAAAGAAGTTTTTAGGAGTTTATCTTTACGAACAATTTCATAACTTAATAAGCGGTTTGCAATTTGTTTTTTCATTTCAGGCTTTAATTCATCGTTAAAGATAAGATGGTACGCTTGTTGAGATGAATAGTTTGGCGCAAAATGAACTTCGTCTAACCCTTGTTTTTCAAACCATTGCGGTGAAAGGACGAAGACAATTTTGCGATCTTTTAACTGATCCATTGACGATGCTAGATTTAACACATGAGTAAGACTTTGTGTTCCACCACGACCGATAAGAAATGGAGTAAATTCTTCATTTTTCACCTTAAAGTAGTTAGATGGATGATATGCATCTAACCGAGAAAATTCCGATGAACCGTACATCGGAAGGTATTTTGGATCTTCTAGCGCTTTTTGTTGCAGTGCAATGCCCTGGAACATTTCTTTATTTAAAGATGTTGCGGCATCGTTGACCTTTTGCTCCCCGATAAGTGGTAAGAGGAAGCGTGATGGGATAAATAACACCACGCAAAAAAGAGCTAATGCTAGAAGCATCGGGCCAAACGTTGGTTTTTTCATCGCATATCTTCCAGTTTCTTAACGATCATGTTTGGCGTTGCCCATTCGTCACGATCAAAGTCAGAAATAGATACTTCAATACCTAAACGTTCTTGAAGTTCTACTAATAAAGATACTGTACCGAAAGAATCAAGAATACCTTCTTCAAATAATTGTACATCTGTATTTTCTTTTACAATATCATTTTCACATACTTCTTCTAAAATATCTAATACTTGATCTTTAAATTCAGCCATTGTGTATTCTCCTTTATATCCATAATGTATTATGTGTAACTTCCTAAGAAGTTTTTAACTAAAAGTGTCTGCCTAGGTTACCTGAGAAGAGTAGGAGACCGAAACAAACGAAGTGGAATGTAATGATAATTCCAAGGGCATGTGTGAATTTATTATTTGGCCAAAACTTATGTTTTTTGTTCTTTCGTTCAAAAATATCAAACGCAATAAACAAAATTGCATGATATAAGCCATACGTAATATAATACCACGTTAGTCCATGCCAAATTCCCATAATTCCAAAGTTTAAAAATGCACCGATATAAGAAATTGTATAACGGTTTTTAATTAGTTTTTTCTTTGTCGCAAAAAAGACAAAGCGCATATAAATAAAGTCGCGGAACCAAAATGATAAGCTCATGTGCCAGCGGTTCCAGAAGTCCTTAATATTACGACTTAAAAAAGGCTTGTTAAAGTTCTCAGGCGTTTTAATACCCATCATATAACTTACACCAATTACGAATGCGCTATATCCTGCAAAGTCAAAGAATAGATATAAACTATACGAGTACATATCAGTCATAAATGAAAGAAATGTATCTTGTTTAGAAATTGCTGCATCCCAAATATAAGTTTTAATTAAATACGCAATAATAAATTTGTAAAGAAATCCTTGGAAAATACGATTGATTCCCGTATAAAGCATTTCCTTATATTCATCACCTGATGGTGGATTCTCCACATCTTTTTGGAATCGACGATACCGATCAATCGGACCTGTTGAAATCGCTGGGAAGAATAGAAGAAACTCCCAAAACTTAAATAGTGAAACTTCTTTAATAAGCCCATCACGAATTTCAAATATCATTTGTACCGCTCTAAATGTTACGTATGATATACCAAGAAAGGCAACTAATTTAAAAGTGGGTACAACAGGTGCGATTTTTACTAAGACAAGCGGTAAAATTGATAAAATAACAGCAGTGCAAAAGATACTTGTTTTGTTATTACGTTGTCGTAATGCTAAATAACCCTTAACCAAAATAAATTGCCAAATTGCAAATATTGCTAATGCAACAGCTTGTTTTGGTTTATCAGAGAAGATAATCGCCAGCATAATAAGTGTAACAACTGCATTATATTTGCGTAGCATTTTCCCTTGAAACCCAGCAATGATGGTAGGGATAAGCAAAATGCCCACAATCACGAAAAAATAAAATGATGCATATGGGGTCATGCTGTAACCTCACTCAATAATTTTTTACGATCTACTTTTCCATTTGGTGTCATTGGAATCGAAGGTTGATACATGAATTTTCGTGGAATCATGTAATTCGGTAATCGTTCATTGAGTTCCTTTTTAATCGCAGATGTTAATTTGAATTCTTTTTCAAAAGAATGTTCACCTGGAACAACAACCGCTAATAAGTAGTCGTATTTTTCACCTTTTTTAATTGGAAGTACTACAGCAGCTTCCACATACGAACATGAACGAAGGTGATGTTCAATTTCTTCTAATTCCATACGATAACCATGTAGTTTAATTTGGAAATCAAGACGACCATTATAGAAAAGAAGTCCATTTTCTAAATAACCAGCGTCACCTGTTTTGTAAGCACGTTCGCCGTCAATAACAGTAAATGCTTTTTCTGTTAATTCAGGGCTTCCTAAGTATCCAACACTTACACTCGGACCTACGATTACGATTTCACCTTTTTCACCATCAGCTGCAACAGTACCATCCTCTTTCATAATGATGATACGGCAATCCGATTTACAGTAACCGACTGGAAGTGATTGGTATTTATCTATTACTTCGTTTGTTACATGAATACCAGTTACAGCAACAGTTGCTTCTGTTGGTCCATATGTATTCATAATAGTAGCTTTTGGAAAGCGCTCTAATAGTTTTCTTGCAACATCATTAGATAATACTTCACCGCAGAATAAGAATGTTTTCATGTTTGGAAGCATACCTTCTGAGAAAGATGGTTCCATTAAACACATTTCTGCAAAGGATGGCGTAGATGTCCAAACATGTATATTTGATTGCTCTAAAGAAGCAAATAAATCTTTTGGACGTGCAATCATATCTTTATCAATTGCCCATAGTGTACCGCCTGTTACTAATGATGGATAAATGTCCATAACAGATAAGTCAAATGAGAATGGTGCTTGGTTTAAAAAGACTTGTCCTGTTTGTAAGTTGAAATCTTCAATTGTCCATTTTGTGAAGCTTACAAGACAATTATACGTAATTTGTACACCTTTTGGATTTCCTGTACTTCCTGATGTGTAAATGATGTAGAAGTTTTCTTCATCATTTACTGCATATTCAGGATTTGCTATATTCCCTTTATGAGTAAGAAGAATATCTTCTAATTTCTTTCCGTCAACAATCTGAACCGGTAAATCAGCCACTGTGACATCTGTTGGAGATAAAAGTAGCTTTGCACCAGAACTTTCTGCAATACGTAGCACACGATCAACTGGAATGGATACATCTACTGGAATATATGCATGCCCAGCTTTGACACACCCTAAGAAACAAACAATCATTTCTGGTTGCATATGTCCGTATACCATAATTGGCGAACGGTCATTTTCATATTGTGAAGAAATCCAATATGCTAATGCATCAGAGTCTTCTTTTAATTGTCTGTACGTAATTTTCGCATCTCGCCAAACGAAAGCGGTTTGGTCAGGCGTTTCAACCGCCCACTTTTCGATTTGTTCTAATAACTTCATAACGCTCCCACCCTAAAATTCATTGTAAATAAATGTACTTGTGTTCGTATCTTGGAATCCATACAACCATAGTAAAGCAAGTAAAATCGCAAAGTAATAAGAAGTTTTTGCGATCCATTGAGTGAGTGGTCGAGACCATATTTCTTTTAATGTTTTCATGTCTTTCCCCCTCTATAAAATAGTATCTGTATGTAAGTATCATATCCTACATCACTTTGAAAAACAAAGAGATTCCACATTTTAGGAAATTGTAATATCAAAAGGCTCTTTTCTGATAGTAGCACTAAATATAAAAAAAGAAAATCCCTAACTTAACAATTATATTACATTCCAGATAGAATTGTAATTCCTTTGCATTTGAAAGAGGCATGATTATATTTTCTCTAACTAAAATAGTACGTAAACTCTTGATATACAAAGGAATACGGTCATGATGATAGAGTCAGGTTGTTGAAAATAGAATAGGGAGTTGAAACGAATGAAATCATCTCAAGTAGATTGGTTATTATATCTTTCTGAAGAAAACATTCGAATGTGGCGGCGTTATTTACATCAGCACCCTGAATTGTCATTTCAAGAGAAACATACATCACAGTTTATATATGACACCTTACATTCATTTTCTTATTTTGACCTAACAAGACCAACAACATGTAGTGTAATGGCAAGACGAAAAGGAAAAGGTTTAGGCAATATTATTGCGATTCGAGCAGATATAGATGCACTTCCAATCCAGGAACAAACGATGAAACCATATGCATCTATTATACCGGGGGTTATGCATGCTTGCGGTCATGATGCACATACAGCAATTTTGCTAGGTGTGGCCGAGGCGCTAGTAAAATATGATGAAGACTGGGATGGAGAAATTCGTCTTTTGTTTCAACATGCCGAGGAACAATACCCTGGTGGAGGACAAGAGATGGTGGAAGCAGGAGTTATGGATGGTGTAGATTATGTGATCGGTCTTCATGTAATGTCAGGCCTAGAGAGTGGACAAATAGGAATTTCCTATGGACCAATGATGGCAGCACCGGATGTATTTACAATTGAAGTTAAAGGAAAGGGAGGACATGCTGCCCATCCGAAACAAACAGTGGATCCTATTGTAATTGGTGCACAAATTATTACAAATCTGCAGCATCTTGTATCAAGACGGACGGATGCGTTTGAACAAAGGGTGGTATCGGTTACGCAATTTCATGCTGGAACAGCAGATAATATTATTCCTGAGACGGCAACCATTGTAGGAACGGTGCGTTGTTTTGAGAATACATTACGTCAAGAATCTAAAGAAATTATTGAACAAATTGTAAAGGGGATTACAGCAGCGCATGATGCAACGTACTCATATGCGTATCGTTACGGATACAATCCGGTAATAAATGATTCCTATGTAACGAAGGTAGTAGAAGATAGTGCCATTGAATTGTTTGGAAAAGAAAGTATTATCTCACTTTCTCCTTCTATGGGAGGTGAGGATTTTTCTGCATACTTACAAAAGGCTCCAGGGTGTTTTGTAAAGTTAGGAACGGGAAATGTAAACAAAGATACTTGTTATCCGCATCATCATCCAAAATTTGATGTGGATGAAACGGCATTAATTCGTGGCGCGCAATTATTTTTGCAAGCGGCAATGAAGCTATTGAAACGATAAAGTGAAACTTCCATCAGCGCTACGGTCCTCGCTTATGATTAGTTGAATAAATTCAGTCCATATGGGAAGTCTTTTCATGAGAAATCTCTTTAATTTTTTAAGTATATGCTAGGATAAAAAAAGGCAACTGCGAATATCGCAGTTGCTTCTATTTCTTTCCGTTTGAGAGGGTTAAGAAAGAACTATGCTCATTTATAATATATGTATGTCTTCCGGACAAGCTTGTATCTTTTCATCAATTTTTTAAAAAAATTATGTTGTATTTGAAAGGATTAAAAGTAGAATCAACGCCAGAAGATGAAATACTGAAGAGTGCTTTCGTTTTGGTATAGAGTTTGCAAACTATCTTTCTTAATGATGAGAGCGAGGCGGAGTAAGTACAGGGGGAAACCCTCGATTAAAATAATGGGATTTGAAGAAAAGAAATTAAGGGAAAGCGTTTAGCGCATTCCCTTTAAAACGTGTAACAATTTTTGTTGATTTGCTTCAATTGCCTTTGTATCATTTGTTTCAAAACCATATACAAGGTCATGCAGTATAGGACTATATTGATAAAAGGAAATGATTCGTTCAAAAAATGTTGGATCCTTCCTATTGGTTAAAGCAGTATATTCCTCGTATACTTCTAATGTAAAGGTATGGCCGTAATCAGCGTATAATCCAGCAAAATCAAATGCGGGATCACCAATTTGTGCGTCTCCTATATCAATTATGCCGGCAAGCTGCTTTATGTGGGGATGAAATAGAATATGATTATGTGTTAAGTCGGCATGAATAACTGTTTGAGAGGAGGAGCTTGTATATAATTGCTCTAAAAATGTTTGAAATAGTGTATTTAATCGATCAGTTTCTTCTATTGAAAGTGTAGTAAACAGATAATGTTTTAGTTTCATATATAGTTTCTTCCAATATTCAGCTGTTTGTTCAACCTGAAATCCCCACTCTTTTGCAAGTGTAATAGGAACTGTATGAAAAGCAGCAAGAAATGATGCAAGTTGTGTAACAATTTTTGTTTTTTCATTAATTGAGAGATTATGTAAGTAAGATGGTTTGAATGGTTTACCATGAATCATTTTATAGTAACTGCAAACAGGGATTGTATCTGTTTTATTTTCGTATAGAATATGATAATTCGGTACTTCTATTTGTTGTGTTTGCAGCATAGGGGACAGTACCTCATATAATTGTTTTTCACGAGGGATTTTTTTCGCGTATTCGACTTTTCTGGGAAATCGAAATAACCATTCATCATTTATTATAATAGCAATATTATCCCAACCGCTTTCATCTTGATGAAAGGAATGGATAGGCAAATTCGGGAGTGTTTTTCGAATGTATTGCATATAGTATGTCATTTTTTCGCCTCTTTCGTTTAGTTATAATAGAAAAGAAATCCCTAACTAGGGATTTCTTTTATCCTGCATTAATGGGCAGTAAGCACCCCATCTCAAGATCGAGTAGGTGAACAAATCAGATTAGTTCAATGAACTATTAGTGAAGGATGAAGAAACTCCCCGTTGATAGAAGTTTTACTATTATAAATTCTCGTTTTGTTGCTGTATCTCCTTTTTACTCAAATCAAGATTCGCATTTTCGATAGCTCTATGTTTGTCTAAAGAGTCTCCAGCGTATCCTTTTTGTGTTTTTATAACTCGTTTGCTTGAACTTGCTGAGTTATTATTCATATGAATTCATCCTTTCTTTTATCTAAAATATACGAAAGTAATAAGTAATAGCAGTACAGCTCCAAAAATGGCAATACCGACTAAAAACGTCATGTTAGAATAACGAGGTGGTTTATGTACATCTTGACGATAACCAGGTGAAATTTCCGGTGCAAACTCTTCTTGATAAGATTGTTGTTCTTCCTTTTCGTCCACTGTTGCAACTCCTTTATGTTTTTAACCCCGTAAAAGCCCGATTGGGTGGGCTTTCCATCAGTGGGGGATGAAGAAAAACCCCCACTGATGGAAGTTTCACTTTATTGATATATTGCACGTTATAAGGAAGAAATATACTCTTAGTATGTTAAGCACTGAGTAAGAACTTAGCTGATAGATATGTATAATAGAAGAATCATAAGTCCGGTAGCACGATTATCTTCTTCAATTGCTTGTTTAATACGGAAGCACATTGTAACAAGTTCTGTAATGTAAAAAGCGATAATTTGCGTTACGATACCGATAGCACTCCAAATGATCATATCGATGAGTGAAACAGACTGAGCGATGGTTGCCTCAACTATAAACGAAAGGCCAAGTAATTTTCCGCCAATTGACATAGCTGCAGATACATTTCCTTTTGCAATTAATTGAAATTCCTTTCTTTTGTTGAAAATCCAACCTTTTCCTTGTGTTATACATGAAATGAAAAAAGTGCTTCTATAAAAATAGTGGGGAATTTATTTCTGGGAGATATTACAAATTTGTGGTTTATATATAGATATCCTATTATAGTGTGTTTTATATATATCTTGTAGGAAAAAAAGGTGTTCTTACTTAAAGAACCTTTTCTCCCAAAAAAACATTATGTGAGTTTGAATCCATATGTAGCAGCAACTGCTTTATATGTTGTTTTTTGATTTGTGATGATTACAGTTGTTTTGACAGGAACACGATCAAATAGCCAATGTACGTCATTATTATACATGCGAACGCAACCGAGTGTTGTCCATTTTCCGATAGCGCTTGCATTATTAGTTCCGTGAATGGCATATGTTGTTCCTTTCGTTCCTTTAAGATCCAGACCGAGCCAGCGATCTCCTAATGGGTTGCGTGAATCACCGCCAGGAATATTTTTGGCATAGTAGGGCCGATTTTTAATTTTGTTGACAATATTATATTTTCCTAGGGGTGTTGGTGTGCTGCTTTTTCCGGTAGCAACTGTAAACTCTTTTACAAATTTACCTTTTTCATAATATGCCATCTTATTCGTCGCTACATTGACAATTAACAGATGTTCTTGCTGATATGTCTCTGCATCAGCTGTCTTAACAGGAAGCATAGAAGAAAAGAATAATAATAGTGCAATCACAATCTTCCTCATATTAAATTAGTCTCCTTTATGTAAATATCAAAATTTATTATAGCTTTCTTTTATAAGGAATCCTATTACTTTTTTATTTGTATAAAAAATATTAAGGATATGTAAAAAAGCCGCTATTTAGCGGCTTTTTAATGTAATATATTTTTGCTGTACTTGAAATAGACGAGCGAGTAAAAAGATTGCACCGAAAGCTAATCCTAAAATTAGACCAATCCAATACCCCTTTGCAGCCAAAGTTGTATATGTTGCAAGTGTATAACCGAGAGGGAGACCTATTATCCAATATGCAACTAGTGTCATAACAAGTGCTACATTTACATCTTTATAACCGCGAAGTGCACCTTGTACTGGTGTTGCAATGGCGTCAGAAAATTGGAATAAAATCGCAAACACGAGAAATTGTTTCGTTAAGTCGTGTACTGCAGAATCATTTGTATAAATAGAAGCAATATTGTCATCAAATAAAAACAATAAGATAGAATATAACAATGCGAAAGCTAGTGCTAATCCAATACCAATAAAGCTATAGTGCTTGGCATCTTTATAACGGGAAGCGCCGACTTCAAATCCGACAGAAATTGTCATTGTCATCGATAAACTGAGTGGTGTCATATATAAAAGAGATGCGAAGTTCATCGCAGCTTGGTGAGCGGCAATGGTTGTTGTATTAAAATTACTCATAAATAATGTAACAGCAGCAAAAATACTTGTTTCAAAAAAAATCGCAAATCCAATTGGTACACCAAGTTTTAATAATTCCTTCCAGCTTGATAGAGAGAGGCGATACAAACGTTGAAAGACACCATAAGAAGAGAAAGGCTCTTTCGTACGAATAATGATAATCGTGATCAGTAAAATACACCAATATGTAGTTGTTGAGGCAATCGCAGCTCCGACTCCTCCGAGTTTAGGGAAACCGAAATGACCAAAAATAAACACATAGTTCAAAATGATATTAATCGGTAAAGATAGTAAAGTGATAATCATTGATGTGCGTGTTTTTCCTAAGGCATCAATAAAACAGCGGAGTACTGTATATACAAATAACGGAATGATACCAAATGCGATAATGCTTAAAAATTGAGCTGCAATTTGAGCTACATGTTTCTCTAAATGCATGGCATGTAAAATTGGTGAAACTACAAGAAATCCAATTATTATAACAATAACACTGACTAATATTGCTAAGTATACGGCTTGTGTCACAATATGAGATACATTTTCTTTTTGTTTGGAACCGACAAGGTGAGCGACAATAGGAGTTGTTGCCATTAAAATACCTGTTAATCCTGTACTAATTGGAATCCATATACTTGTTCCAATTGCAACTCCAGCTAAATCAGTGGCACTTGCATGTCCTGACATCATAGTATCGAAAAAACTCATTGAAAATAATGACATTTGTGTAACGAATATAGGAAAAAATAATAAGATAAATTGCTTTATTTTTTGTGAAATCGACGTGGTTTCTTTCATATAGACTCCTTTCTTAAATACGAACAAGCCGCTTCAATCATACTATTGAATAAGAATTTAGAAAAGTAATACGCATTTATACCAATATTGGTGCATTTTGAAAGAATTTGAAAAAAACGATGCGTGTTTAGTGAAGATACGGTATTATGATAAAGTATGAAAAAAGTATCAAGGAGGCACGATCGTGGCGGATTGGTTAATTGGATTAATCATGGGTGCTGTTGAAGGGTTGACGGAGTTTTTACCTGTATCATCAACAGGACATATGATTTTAGTAGGGCATTTAATTGGATTTGAAGGCGATAAAGCGAAAACTTTTGAAGTTGTTGTTCAATTAGGATCTATTTTAGCGGTTGTTGTTGTATTTTGGAAGCGATTATGGTCGTTAGTTGGGATTGGTCGGGTAAAGCAAGGGCCATCATTAAACTTATTACATATTATTATTGGAATGATTCCAGCTGGCTTACTTGGTTTTTTATTCCATGATAAAATTAAAGAGATTTTATTTGGACCAGGTCCAGTTGTTATTAGTTTAATTGCTGGTGGTATCTTAATGATTATTGCTGAGAGATTCTCAAAGCCAAGCACAGCGAAAACACTTGATGACATTACGTATAAACAAGCGTTTACGATTGGTATGTTTCAATGTTTAGCATTATGGCCTGGTTTTTCTCGTTCAGGATCTACAATTAGTGGCGGTTTGTTAGCGCGTGTATCTCATACAGCAGCTGCTGAATATACATTTATTCTTGCGGTACCAATGATGGTAGCTGCAACAAGTCTTGATTTAATTAAGAGTTGGAATGAATTAAGTGCAGCAGATATCCCATTATTTGCAACTGGATTTATTACTGCATTTGTAGTTGCTATGCTAGCAATTGTTTCATTCTTAAAATTATTATCTCGTGTGAAATTAACACCATTTGCGTATTATCGTTTTATTATTGCTGCGGTGTTTTACTTCTTTGTTTTAAAATAAAAAACTGCCATTTGGCAGTTTTTTATTTTGCTATTTTTTCAATCATATTTTCCATTACGTGCTCCCAAATGGAAGTGTCAGAAGTTAATATTTTACGAAACTCGGCATACATTTCTTTTTGCTTTTCTTCAAATTGTGGATCATCTTTTTCTGGTAATGTAGCGCGCATAGAAGTAACGAACTCTTGAACTTTTGGAGCGCGTGGCCCCCAAACATATTTTTTATTTCCTGCTGCGTCAATAAAAATGAAAATTGGAATCGCGCGTGCTGTACCATTTGTTAAATATTGATCCATCAATTCTAAGTTGTCATCACGAATGAGTAGGCTCATCTCGATATTGGCAACTTCGCAAATACGTTTCATAATTGGTACGCAAAGAAGGGCATCACCGCACCAATCTGCTGTTAAAACGATAACGTTTAAACGATCGTTTTGATGTTGCTCTAAAACAGGAAGAAGTTCATTTGGAATTAAGAAATTATTATAAATATGTAGTAATTCGTATTGATTCACTGTCATATTATTTACATATGCATCAAAAGACATGCCTTTTTGAAACCACTGACGTAATGTCATGTACTACACCTCTTTCTCTATTTGTTCATATTGTACCAAATTTTTTATGGGAAAGCTGTTGAAATTACTTTTTATTGGTAACTCATATTTTTTCGAGTGTAAAAAGCTAGGAAAATAAAATGAAACTTTCATCGGTGGGGGTCTTACTGCCCGTGAATGCGGGATAAAATGAAAACAGGGTGCCTTTGTGCACCCTGTTTTCTTGCTGATAAAATTTACAGCGTTTTATGAAAGCAACCTTTATCATTTATTGCCAAGTAACTAAAGAAAGATACATGAATTTCCAAATAAAATGGATGACAAATTCCAAAAAGTACGTTAATATAATTCATAATGTTTTTATTTAATTATATTAAATAAATAGAGGGGCTGTACAAAATGTCTAATAATCGCGAATTGTTGATGGAAGATTTGGCTACGAATTGTTTTGCTATGTTTCGTACATTACGTAATGATATGAGTAAAATTTTCGGTGATTATATTCCATGGAATGAATTTATCGTGTTACGTATTTTAAATCGTGTCCAAAAAGAAATGGTTTCCCATGTTGCGAATGAACTGAATGTATCGAATAGCCACATTACGGCTGTTGCAGAAAAATTAATTAAAAAAGAGCTTGTAACGCGTTCGCGCTGTACATCAGACCGCCGGGTTGTGTATTTGGAGATTCTTGATAAAGGGAAAGAATTAGTGGCTGAGATGGAAATGCGAAAGAAGGCATATTTCAAAGAGAGATTTTCTAACTTGTCTGAAGAAGAAATGCAAGTCATGAGCTCTATTTTACAAAAGCTAATTTAGTAAGAGATAGTATTAATATTTCATATTGTTAAGTAAATGATAGGAAATTCAGGTAATTATATAATGTATAGAAGATAATAAAGTGAAACTTCCATCAGTGGGGGTCTTACGGCCCGCGAATAGCGGGATAAATTCTATACTAAGGAGCGGTCTTGCTATGCAAAAGCCTTCGCAATTAATGCGAAGGCTTTTTGTGTGTATTTAGAGTGGAATGGAGCATACTAACAATATCATTATAAAGAAGGGAAGAAAGAAGTATGTCGAGTCGTAATGGTAGTAAAGGAAGCGGAAATCAAGGAGCACCCAAAGTAGGACAATATCAACAGGAGTTTGGTACAGACTTTGTTACTGGTGATGATAATAAAGGAAAAGAGTATCGTTCAAAAAAAGGGAGTAAATCAAGGAAGGAGTGAAGCGTATTCACTTCTTTTTTATTATTAAATAAAGGGAAAGTTTTCATCAATTGGGTTTTTACGAGCAGTTATCCCCTATCTTCCTCGTTTCTCTCTGCATCTTGAGGTGGGAATCTTACTGCCCGCGTTAATGCGGGATAAAAAAAAGCCATCTTGTCATTGCAAGATGGCTTAGGAAGGGGGGGACAATTTCTGTCAATTTAAGCTAGGGATAGAAAGCTGTTCGAGACATTAGGGATGTCTCATTATTAGGGAGGAACAGCTTCGATAGTTATACTATAAAAGACTGATGTGAATTCAATGTGAATTTCACGTGAAAGTATAAGGAATTTTCTATTTTTTATACGAAAATAAAAGTTGAAATTCAAAAGAAAAAAGATTATGCTCAACTATGTATGGAGGACGGATTAAGGGAGTTAGTACTATGGAATTAATAGAAAAACGTAACTTGAATGATCGTTTTATACGATTAAGTCCACCACAAATTTTAGCGATTGGATTTTTTGCTTTAATTATTGTTGGTGGAATATTATTGAAATTACCGATTGCGACGAAAACGTCTATTAGCTGGATTGATGCTTTTTTTACAGCGACCTCAGCTGCGACTGTAACAGGCTTAGGCGTAGTGGATGTAAATAGCACATTTACAACATTTGGACAAGTTGTCATCATGCTTCTTATACAAACAGGCGGTTTAGGATTAATGACAATTGCTATTTTAATAGTTTGGGTGCTAGGAAAAAAAATAGGATTACGCCATCGACTTCTTATTGGAGAAGCATTAAATCAAACGAATATTGGCGGACTTGTAAAATTAGTAAAACGAGTGTTTTTCTTCTCGCTTTGTATTGAATTAGTAGGAGTTGTATTTTTAGCAATCCGCTTTGTTCCTGAATTCGGATTAGGAAAAGGGTTATATTACAGCTTATTTCACGTCGTGGCTGCTTATAATAATGCAGGATTTGCTTTATGGCCAGATAATTTAACGAGATATGTTGGAGATCCTATCATTAATATTGGTATTTGTTCTTTAATTGTAACAGGTGGTTTAGGTTTTACAGTACTAATTGATATATGGTACAGTCGAAGTTTTCGAAAATTAACACTGCATTCGAAAATTATGATTGTTGGTACAATAGCTTTGATTATTTTTTCAACGATTGTCATCTTTATATTGGAGTATAGTAATACTAAAACATTAGGTTCTTTATCATTAAGTGAAAAATTGTGGGCATCATTCTTCCAAGGAATTACACCTCGTACAGCTGGGTTTAATACAATTGATTACGGAAGTATGAATGAATCAACGTTATTCTTTACGATGGTACTTATGTTTATTGGAGCCGGAAGTGTCTCAACTGGAGGCGGTATTAAGCTTACGACTTTTGTTATTTTAATTACATCTGTTATTTCATTTTTTAAGAAAAAAGAAGATGTTGTTTTATTTCATCGTACAATTAAAATGTCAACAGTGACGAGAGCTTTGTCGATTGTAATTGCAAGTCAATTTTTAATTTTTGTAGCAGCATTTGTGCTTATGCTTACTGAAAACTTTAGTTTTATTGAGGTGTTATTCGAAACGATTTCAGCCTTTGGAACAGTTGGATTATCAATGGGAATTACATCTCAGTTATCAGATTTTGGGAAATGTGTGATTATGTTTGTTATGTTTTGTGGATTAATTGGACCGTTAACACTTGTGTTTTCACTTGCACGGCCAGCAAAACAAAAAATTCGCTATCCATCTGAGGATGTATTTACAGGATAAGGTATCTCGCGAGAAGCGAGATACCTTTTATTATGTTCCGTGATAAAAAAATGTCTGGAAGATTCTGATTGATGGAAGTTTCACTTTATTACGTAAAAAACGAGTACAGCAAGGTGATAATAGCTGTTCGAAATATTAGTGCGACAAGTGCTACTACGCCGCCCATTACTGCTGCAATTCCACCCGTAACAGTGGCACCGCGGTTATAGGCATATATACCAACTAGGACAGCAAGAAGTCCGAAGAGTACTGGGAAAATGAATAAAGATAAGACTGCAATGGCAAGAGCGATAAATCCTGCTGTTGCTCCCCCTTCTTTTGTTCTTCCGTCTTCTCTTCCATCGTAAGGCACACCATTGGGTGCAATTTCAGCTGCATATTCTTCTTCAAAGTGGTCTTCGTTTTCATATTTATCAGTCAATGTGATATCTCCTTTCATCAAGAACTTCATGCTTAGTATGAACTGCTTTTGTTTTTTTATCCTCCTCTTCGCATGCAATAAGATTCTCATGTCAAGATTTTGAAAAATAAAGAAGAAAAATGGAAAATAATTGTTGGCAAGAGTTCGTTTGCTAAGAGCTTTCTATCAGTGGAGATGAAGAAAACTCTCACTTCATGAGATAGTTAAGTTACAAAAGTTGGTATGTCTTTCGCATTTTTGGAAACGATAAAAAGGAATTGAAAGGAAAAAGAGGTGGTTTTTATGACACAACATCCAATTGAAAACTTAATGAAAACAGCAATGACAAATTTAAAAGAAATGGTGGATGTGAATACGATTGTTGGAAAGCCAGTATCAACAGCTGATGGAAATGTTATTTTAACCGTTTCAAAAGTTGCTTTTGGTTTTGGTGCAGGTGGAAGTGATTTCAAAGGAAATGGACAACCACAAGAAGGACAAAGCTTACATCCATTTGGTGGTGGAAGTGGTGCAGGGGTTTCGATAAATCCTGTTGCGTTTTTAGTAGTTGGGGCAAAAGGAATTCAGGTTATGCACTTACATAGCGGTACACATCTTGTAGAAAAAGCATTGGAAACAGTACCTAATGCGGTGCAGCGGTTAGTAAATAAGAGTTAGCGCAATACCTTGCATTTTAAGAAAATTATGATATAGTAGATGAAGTGTGTTTAAAAATTATACGAATATAAAGTAAATGACTATATAGAGAATTAGGATTTAGGAAAGAACAAGGGAGAGGTATGAATGATTAACATCAAGAATTTTGTTGTCGGTTTATGTATGTTAGTGAGCGGGTTTGTTGTGTACGTATTAAAAGAAAAAGCACAGTTTTAACAAACAGGCTTACTTGTCAGTCTGTTTTTTATTTTGATAAAAGTATTGACTTTTTTATTAAAAAGAAGTAAAATGAATTTTCGTGTCTCGGTTACAGCTAGTATATATTGGTTATTCCTTACTTATACAAGTCACTGGTTTGCTAAAGATCGGGCAATGATGCCAACAACTTTAGTAATCGTATATATGATGAATTGTATTTGTAAGCTGTACACGTACTAGTGTATCAGGAGCGGTCGTTGGAACCGCAATGATGAAAGAGAGGCAGGGCTTTCATCCAGTATATGTTACTTTCCCGTTAATTAAATATAAAAAAAAGAAGGCGCCTTTTTGTAAAAGGTAGCCTTCTTTTTATAGTATCCCGCACTAACGGACAGTATGTGTGGAAAGCCTTGTAATATGAAACGGCCTGTAAGAGCCCGATTAATGGGGCCTTAATCAGCAGGGACCGCTGATTAAAATTTCATTTTATTGAATTCTACTTTCAACTTGTTGACAAATTTCATCAGCTGTTAATCCTCTTGCGTCAATAACAGATCCCTTTATAGCAGCGTTGCTAATCCCCGCTACGTTAGAATCCTGCCCGGTTACAACGCAGCAGTTGCATCCTTGAGCGTCACTTTCAGATTGCAATGAGACTACCTCATACCCTTTTTGTTCTAGTGCTTGTTTTACGTTCGTTAAAGAATCTTCTACTCCAATTTTCGCCATGTCATTCACCTCCTGCCATCTAGTAATATGTTCCTTTTTCGGAAGAATATTCACTAATTAACAAAGAGGTTTCATATATTTGGCAGGAGTAGGAAAGAGTTAGTCGTTATAAACCCCAGTTAACATATCACTTACAAAACGATCGTTTTGCACTTCTTGCATCGTATAATCATTTGATTGTACATCAACTGAGGCAATGTACATAGGATTTTGCGTTGTTCTATTTTGTTCTGCATATGGAAGTAATTCTACATAATCTTCTAATTTACATAGTCCTTTTGTATTCATTGAATCAAATAATTGAAGCATTTCCATTACTTCTTGTCTTGTTCCTTTAATTTGTAAACATGCCATATTATTTAGCCCCCTTAAATTCGTCAAAATGGTTTTTGAAAATAGGATTATGAGCAATAAGAAAAAAATATGAGTGTTCTCCTCAAATTTTATTTTTTATTTTTTCACCTCACCTTATTACTAGTCTTTTTCTGAAAACATGTGATAGGACGTCCGTTTATTGAATACAATAGATTCGCATCTTTTGACAAAAATCCTTCTTCTACACAAATATTTTTTTGTGAGAAAAATGTCGAAAAATTTTTTTGGCATTTTGTAAACGTTAACAATGTTGATATATCAATATAAAGTGGGTTGTTCATAAATTTTAAAATTTTAAATTTTCAAAAAATTACTTTGATTTATTTGAAAAGGGAGCGTAAACTAGGAACCAATAAAAAAATTCAAAGATATAGGGGGCGCTTTCAAGTGAACGAGCAATGGATTTTCTTAAATGGAGAATTTGTTCCAAAAAATGAAGCAAAAGTTTCTGTCTATGATCATGGATATTTATATGGTGATGGGGTATTTGAAGGCATTCGTGTCTACAGTGGAAATGTTTTCCGCTTAAAAGAGCACCTCATTCGTCTGTACGAATCTGCAAAATCCATTTTATTAGAAATTCCATATACGTTGGAAGAAGTGACCAATATTGTTGTTGAAACGATTCGACGTAATCAATTATCTAATGGATATATTCGTTTAGTTGTATCCCGCGGAGTTGGAAACCTTGGTTTAGATCCTGATTCATGTTTAAAGCCAAATGTTGTTGTAATCGCTGAACAACTAGCATTATTTCCGTCGGAATATTACGAAAAAGGAATTCCGGTTGTAACAGTTGCAACAAGACGGAATCGTCCAGATGTATTAACACCACAAGTGAAATCACTAAATTATTTAAATAATATTTTAGTAAGAATTGAAGCGAAACTTGCTGGTGTGCAGGAAGCGCTGATGTTAAATGAGCAAGGATATGTTGCAGAAGGTTCTGGTGATAACGTATTTATTGTAAAAGGTAATAAGCTAATTACACCGCCAAGTTCTGCTGGAGCACTAGAAGGAATTACGCGAAATGCGATTATGGAAATTGGTAAGAAGCTTGGTTATGACGTAAGGGAAGAATTATTTACACGTCATGATGTATATGTAGCAGATGAAGTATTTTTAACAGGTACAGCAGCTGAGGTTATTGCGGTAACGATGGTTGATGGCAGAGAAATTGGAGCTGGAAAACCAGGAGCGCATACAAATCGTTTGTTAGAAGAATTTCGTAAGCTGGTTGTAGAAGATGGCGAAAAAATTTATGAAGAAAATAAAGTAGGTTGATGGGAGAGTAACCGATGCGAAGCAATATGATTAAACAAGGTATTGACCGAGCGCCGCATCGAAGTTTGCTTCATGCAGCAGGCGTTAAAGAAGAAGATTTTCATAAACCATTCATTGCAATTTGTAATTCATATATCGATATTGTTCCAGGGCATATTCATTTAAGAGATCTTGCTGATGTAGCGAAAGCTGCCATTCGTGAAGCAGGAGGTGTTCCTTTTGAATTTAATACCATTGGTGTTGATGATGGAATTGCAATGGGGCATATCGGAATGCGATATTCACTCCCAAGTCGGGAAATCATTGCAGATGCAGCAGAAACGGTAATACAAGCTCATTGGTTTGACGGAGTTATGTTCATGCCGAATTGTGACAAAATTACACCAGGAATGCTGATGGCATCGGTTAGGACGAATGTACCTTCTGTTTTCGTATCTGGAGGACCAATGGAAGCAGGAAAATCAAAAGATGGAACTCCGCTTTCATTAGCATCTGTATTTGAAGGAGTTGGCGCTCATAAATCAGGGAATTTAACTTTAGAACAGCTGATTGATATGGAAAAATCAGCATGCCCAACTTGTGGTTCTTGCTCAGGGATGTTTACAGCAAATTCTATGAATACCATCATGGAAATGCTTGGTGTTGCACTTCCTGGAAATGGAACGATTGTTGCAACAAGTGAAGAGCGACATAACTTAATTCGTCAAGCTGCTTTTCATTTAATGGATTTAATTGAGCGTGATATAAAACCGCGCGACATTATTACGAAAGAAGCAATTGATGATGCGTTTGCATTAGATATGGCGATGGGGGGATCGACAAATACAGTTTTACATATGTTAGCCATCGCGAATGAAGCTGGTATTGAATATGATTTGCAGCGTATTAATGATATTGCAAACCGTGTTCCATACTTAGCGAAAATTAGCCCAGCTTCTCATTATTCTATGCATGATGTGCATGAAGCAGGTGGAGTAGCAGCTATTATTAAAGAGCTTTCACAAATTCCAGGGGCAATTCATCCAGAGCGCATTACAATTTCAGGGAAAAGCATTTATGAAACAGTAGAAGAAGGAAAAATCTTAGATGAAAAAGTAATTCGTCCGAAAGAACGACCATATCGTAAAACAGGGGGTCTTTCCATTCTCTTTGGAAATTTAGCACCAGATGGTTCTGTCCTAAAAATTGGAGCTATCGATGAATCTGTTACATCATTTGTTGGTGAAGCGATTTGTTTTGATTCTCATGATGAAGCTGTTGCTGCGATTCATAGTGGTGTTGTGAAAGAAGGGCATGTTGTTTTCATTCGATATGAAGGTCCAAAAGGAGGACCTGGCATGCCGGAAATGTTAGCTCCAACATCAGCAATTGTTGGAAGAGGACTTGGAACAAAGGTGGCATTGATTACCGATGGACGCTTCTCCGGAGCGACAAGGGGGATTGCAATTGGTCATGTATCACCAGAAGCGGCTGAAGGAGGACCAATTGCATATGTGGCAGACGGTGATCCAATCATTATTAATTTAAAAGATGGTATTATTCATTGGGAAATTTCTAAAGAAGTATTAGAACAACGAAAAAAACAATTTATTTCTCCAGAGCCGAAAGTAAAAACTGGATATTTAGCACGATATGCAAAGCTTGTTACTTCGGCAAATACAGGAGGAGTTATGAAAGTATAAAGTAAAACCTTCATCAATTGGACGCTTAGGGGTAGTTAGCTTTACCTATCTTTATCGATTCTTCTAGGAATCTTGTGGTAGGAGTGTTAATGCCCACTAGAGCAGGATAAAGCGTTGATAGGGAGGAGTAGTTGATTGTGAAGCCTCACAGAGAGTCGGTGGTTGGTGGAAACCGATGGTTCACGTTGACGAACATCGCCCTTGAGTGCCAAACTGAAGCACTTGCTTAGGTTTGGACGGTAGCTCCGTTATTAGCTTGACTCTATTAGAGTCACTGAGGCAAGAATTTTTCTTGCAAAGAAGGGTGGTACCACGAAGTCTTTCGTCCCTTCAGCACATAGCTGGAGTGTGGGCGGAAGACTTTTTTCTATATGCGTATTTCATAAAGGAGGTTTGTAGAAACGATGTCTTCAAAAACGGAAGAGAAAATGGCAACTGGTGCACAGCTATTGTTACATGCGCTTAGAAAGGAAAAGGTAGAAGTCATTTTTGGCTATCCAGGAGGAGCTGTTTTGCCGCTATATGATGCGCTGTACGATTGTGAAATTCCTCATATCTTAACAAGGCATGAACAAGGAGCAATTCATGCGGCAGAAGGATATGCAAGAATTACTGGAAAGCCAGGTGTTGTTATTGCTACAAGTGGGCCAGGGGCGACAAATGTGATTACTGGTTTAGCAGATGCGATGATGGATTCCTTACCGCTTGTCGTATTTACGGGTCAAGTTTCAACAACGCTGATAGGAAGTGATGCCTTTCAAGAAGCGGATGTCATCGGAATTACAATGCCTGTTACAAAGCATAATTATCAAGTACGAAATGTTTCGGATTTACCAAGGATCATAAAAGAAGCATTCCATATTGCCGCAACAGGTAGACCAGGTCCGGTCGTCATTGATCTTCCGAAAAATATGGTTGTAGAAACGGGAGAGCGATGTAGCAATGTAGAGATGGATTTACCTGGGTACCAGCCAAATTATCATCCAAATCAATTGCAAATTACTAAACTGCTCCAGGCAATTGAAGTAGCAAAGAAACCACTTATTTTAGCGGGTGCTGGCGTATTGCATGCAAAAGCGGCAAGTAAATTAACTACATTTGCTCGCATGTATCATCTTCCAGTCGTTCATACATTACTTGGTCTTGGAGGGTTTCCACCGGATGATCCGTTGTTTTTGGGAATGGGCGGTATGCATGGTTCTTACGCAGCAAATATGGCTTTGTATGAATGTGATTTATTAATAAATATAGGGGCCCGTTTTGATGATCGTCTGACTGGGAATTTAGCGTATTTTGCAAAGGGTGCAACAGTAGCGCATATTGATATTGATCCTGCGGAAATTGGAAAAAACGTTGTAACGGAAATTCCAATTGTAGCAAGTGCTAAACATGCTCTAGACGCGTTGTTAGCATCCAAAGGAGAGAAACAAAATCATAAAGAATGGCTACAGCTCCTGCAAAGAAGAAAGAAACGCTACCCATTTTGCTATAAAGACGATTCACAAATGCTAAAACCGCAAGCTGTAATTCAAATGCTTCATGAAGTTACAAATGGCAATGCAATTATAACGACAGATGTTGGACAGCATCAAATGTGGGCCGCGCAATATTATACATTGAAACAGCCAGATAAATGGGTTACATCAGGAGGACTTGGAACGATGGGATTTGGTCTACCAGCTGCGATTGGAGCACAGATTGCCGAGCCCGATGAACTCGTTGTAGCGATCGTAGGTGATGCCGGTTTTCAAATGACATTGCAAGAATTAAGTGTTTTAAAGGAACATCATCTTCCTGTTAAAGTGCTGATTTTAAATAATGAAGCACTCGGCATGGTAAGACAATGGCAAGATGAGTTTTATAACCAGCGTTATTCTCATTCTGTAGTCTCTTGTCAACCAGATTTCGCCATGTTAGCTCATGCTTATGGAATTAAAGGGGTTCGTATTGAAAATCCGCTAACGGCTAAAGAACAATTGCAGGAAGCGATGAATTTACAAGAGCCTGTTCTTATTGATTGCCGCGTTTTACAATCTGAAAAAGTTAGGCCTATGGTTGCTCCTGGAAAAGGTGTTCACCAAATGGAGGGGGTGGAAGAGTGAAACGGATTGTTACGGCAACGGTTCGGAATCAAAGTGGGGTTTTAAACCGTATTACAGGTGTGATGACGAGGAGGCATTTTAATATTGAAAGTATTTCAGTAGGTCATACTGAATCATCGCATATTTCAAGAATGACATTTGTTGTTCATGTTGAAGAGGTCCAGCAAGTAGAACAGCTTATTAAGCAACTTCATAAACAAATTGATGTATTAAAAGTATCTGATATTACAGAAGAAGCAATGATTGCAAGAGAGCTTGCACTTATTAAAGTGTCTACGACAATTGCTTCTAGATCTGAATTATATAGCTTAATTGAACCGTTTCGCGCAGCTGTTATAGATGTTGGAAAGGATTCCATCGTCGTTCAAGTAACGGGGACGCAAGAAAAGGTAGAAGCGCTTATTGAATTATTGCGTCCATATGGTTTAAAAGAAATTGCAAGAACGGGAGTAACAGCTTTTACAAGAAGTATGAAAAAGCAAGACAAACAACAAGTAATGTTAATTAACTAATTTTTAAAATATAGGAGGAGAAAGAAAATGACAAAAGTTTATTATGAAAAGGATGTAACAGTAAATGTATTAAAAGGAAAGAAAGTAGCGATTGTAGGATATGGGTCTCAAGGTCATGCTCATGCACAAAATTTACGTGATAATGGTTTTGATGTTGTTGTAGGTCTTCGTCAAGGAAAGTCTTGGGAAAAGGCAAAAGAAGATGGCTTCTCTGTATATAAGGTTGCTGAAGCTACAAAACTAGCAGATGTTGTAATGGTATTGCTTCCAGATGAACAACAGCCGGAAGTATATGAAACAGAAATTGCACCGAATTTGCAAGAAGGAAATGCACTTGTGTTTGCTCATGGGTTTAACGTTCATTTCGGTCAAATTACACCACCGGAAGATGTAGATGTATTCCTTGTAGCGCCAAAAGGACCAGGGCATCTTGTACGCCGAACATTTGTAGAAGGCGCAGCGGTACCAGCACTATTTGCGGTTTATCAAGATGCAACAGGAACAGCTTATGAAAAAGCACTATCGTATGCAGATGGAATTGGGGCAACTCGCGCCGGTGTACTCCAAACGACATTTAAAGAAGAAACAGAAACAGATTTATTCGGAGAGCAAGCAGTACTTTGCGGAGGAGCAACTGCTCTTGTGAAAGCGGGTTTTGAAACATTAGTAGAAGCTGGATATCAACCGGAACTTGCATATTTTGAATGTTTACATGAATTAAAGCTTATTGTCGATCTTATGTATGAAGGCGGATTAGAAAATATGCGCTACTCAGTTTCGGACACAGCGCAGTGGGGGGATTTCGTATCAGGGCCGCGCGTTGTAACAGAGCATACGAAACAAGCGATGCAAGAAGTATTAAAAGATATTCAAGATGGAACGTTTGCTAGAGGATGGATTGCTGAACATAAAGAAGGAAGACAAAACTTCCATGCAATTAATGCAGAGGAGAATTCGCATCAAATTGAAGTAGTAGGTCGTAAATTACGTGAGATGATGCCATTTGTGAAGCCGAGAGTGAAAATGGAGGTTAAGTAATATGAAGAAAATTTTGTTCATGGATACGACGCTTCGCGATGGGGAGCAATCACCTGGAGTAAATTTAAATGAACAAGAAAAATTACAAATTGCACGGCAGTTAGAGAGGCTTGGAATTAATGTGATGGAGGCGGGCTTTGCGTCCGCCTCTGAAGGTGATTTTCGGTCAGTGAAACGCATTGCTGAAACAATTCAAAATGCATCTGTTATGAGCCTGGCCCGTGCAAAGGAAAGTGATATTCGTACTGCATATGAAGCGTTAAAAGGAGGCGTATCTCCTCGGTTACATGTATTTCTAGCAACGAGCGATATTCATATGAAATATAAGCTCCGTATGTCAAAGGATGAAGTATTAGATACAATTCATCGTTCTGTAAAGCTTGGAAAGTCATTATTTCCAACGGTGCAGTTTTCTGCAGAAGATGCAACGCGAACAACACCTTCTTTTTTGGCGGAGGCTGCAGAGGTTGCAATTCGCGCTGGAGCTGATGTGATTAATATTCCCGATACAGTAGGATATACCAATCCAGAAGAATATTATTCTCTTTTTCGATATTTAAAAGAGCATGTTCTATCTTATGAGAAAGCTATTTTCTCCTGTCATTGTCACGATGATCTTGGCATGGCAGTAGCCAATTCATTAGCAGCAATTGAAGGTGGTGTACTTCAAGTAGAAGGAACGATTAATGGAATTGGAGAACGCGCTGGTAATGCTGCTCTCGAAGAAGTTGCAGTTGCCCTTCATATTCGAAATGATCACTACGGGGCGTCATCTTCCATGCAATTAAAAGAAATTAAAGCAACAAGTACACTTGTAAGCCGTTTAACAGGAATGATTGTTCCGAAAAATAAAGCAATTGTTGGTGCAAATGCGTTTGCCCATGAATCTGGTATTCATCAAGATGGGGTTTTAAAAGAAGCATCTACTTATGAAATTATTTCACCTTCTCTTGTGGGGGAAGAACAAAATAAATTTGTACTTGGAAAACATTCTGGCCGCCATGCCTTTACAGAAAAAATGAAAGAGTTAGGCTATGAATTTACAGAAGGAGAGCGGGACTTAGCGTTCCATGCTTTTAAACGGTTAGCTGATCGAAAGAAAGAAATTACAGAAGAAGATTTACAGGCACTTGTATTGGGAGAAACCGCGTTTGCTAAACAGCAGTACGATATTAAACAATTGCAAGTTCATTTTGTATCAAGCAGCATTCAAAGTGCAACTATCTGTTTAGAAGATGCTGATGGAAATGTGCTGGAGGATGCCGCAACTGGCTCCGGTAGCATTGAAGCGATTTATAATGCGATTCAAAGAATTCTTCATTTACAGTGTGAACTTGCTGACTATCGTATTCAATCGATTACGCAAGGACAAGATGCGTTAGCTCATGTTCATGTTGAATTGAAAGAAGATGGACACCAAGTTTCAGGCTTTGGTGTAGCGCAAGATGTACTGGAGGCTTCAGCTCGTGCTTACGTATATGCAGCAGGGAAATTAAAAGCATTACGATCACTTACAAAATCGTAAAGGAGTGTCTGGAGATGGAAAAACGAATCGTTTGTTTAGCTGGTGATGGAGTTGGACCAGAAATTATGGCTAGCGCGAAGCAAGCATTAGAAATGGTAGAAAGGTTATACGGTCATCATTTTTATTTGCAGGATGAATTGTTTGGAGGAGCGGCAATTGATGGATTTGGTCAGCCCCTTCCACCTCGTACATTAACAGCTTGTTTAGCAAGTGATGCAGTATTACTGGGTGCGGTTGGAGGACCATATTGGGATCATGCAAAAGAGCGTCCTGAACAAGGACTTCTTACACTTCGAAAAGGCTTAGGGGTATTTGCAAATGTTCGACCAGTTTCCGTTGAAGAAGCAACGGCGCACTTATCACCATTAAAGGCAGCAGAAGAAGTTGATTTTGTTGTTGTTCGCGAGTTAACAGGTGGTATCTATTTCTCATTTCCGAAAGAGCGAACAGAAGAAGTAGCAACAGATACACTAACTTATCATCGCCGTGAAGTAGAACGAATTGTTTCATATGCATTTCAATTAGCGAAGAAACGTCGTAAAAAAGTAACTTCTATTGATAAAGCAAATGTTTTAGAATCTAGTAAACTATGGCGACAAGTAACAGAAGAAGTAGCAGCTCGCTATCCAGAGGTAGAGTTAGAGCATTTATTAGTAGATGCTGCTGCAATGGAATTGATTCGTAATCCAAGAAGATTTGATGTTATCGTTACAGAAAATTTATTTGGCGATATTTTAAGTGATGAAGCATCTGTACTAGCGGGTTCATTAGGGATGTTGCCGTCTGCAAGTCATGCGGAGAATGGTCCATCTCTTTATGAACCAATTCATGGATCAGCTCCGGATATTGCGGGGAAAAACAAGGTGAATCCAATTGCAATGCTGCGCTCCGTTGCAATGATGCTTGGGCAATCATTTGGATTAAGAAAAGAAGGAGAAGCAATTGAAGAAGCTATTTCCACTGTTCTTTGTTCTGGAAAATGTACAGCGGATTTAGGAGGAAATGAAACGACAACTTCGTTTACAAAGTATGTATTACAAACAATGGAAGAACAGGCATTAGTAGGGAGAGGGCGCTAATGGGAAAAACACTATTAGATAAACTATGGGAACGACATGTTGTAGCAAAGAATGAAAATGGTTTGGATTTACTATATATTAATCTGCATCTTGTTCACGAGGTGACATCGCCGCAAGCGTTTGAAGGCTTGCGGCTTGCAAATCGAACAGTTAGACGGCCTGATTTGACATTTGCGACGATGGACCATAACGTTCCAACAAAAGATGTTTGGAATATTACAGATAAAATTGCGAAACAGCAAATGGATACACTTCGCAAAAATTGTCAGGAATTTGGAGTACTGTTAGCTGATATGGGTGATGAGGAACAAGGAATTGTACATGTTATTGGTCCAGAGCTTGGACTTACACAGCCAGGAAAAACAATTGTATGCGGTGATAGCCATACATCAACACATGGAGCATTTGGGGCATTAGCATTTGGAATTGGTACGAGTGAAGTAGAACATGTTTTAGCAACGCAAACATTATGGCAACGAAAACCAAAAGCGATGGGAATTGAATTGAAAGGATTATTGCCAAAAGGAGTATATGCAAAGGATATTATTTTACATGTACTTGCCACATATGGAGTAGCCATCGGTACAGGGCATGTCATAGAGTTTTATGGTGAAACCGTAAAAGAAATGACAATGGAAGAACGAATGACGCTTTGTAATATGGCGATTGAGGGCGGTGCAAAGGCTGGGATTATTGCACCAGATGAAGTGACATTTGATTATGTAAAAGAACGACAATATGCACCAAAAGAGTTTGAAGAGGCGATTGCAAAATGGCGTGAATTATACACGGATGCGGATGCGATGTACGACATGGTTATTACAGTTGATGTTGCAAGTTTGGCGCCGTATATCACGTGGGGAACAAATCCAGGAATGGGGCTGCGCGTTGATGAAGCTCTTCCAGAGACAAATGATATCAATGATGAAAGAGCGTATGCCTATATGGGACTTCAACCAGGGCTAAGTACAGCGGATATTCAAATTCGCCACGTATTTATCGGTTCTTGTACAAACTCCCGCTTATCTGATTTAGAAATTGCCGCTGCAGTTGTGAAAGGAAAGAAGGTAAAAGAGGAAGTAAGAGCTCTTGTTGTACCTGGGTCAAAGCAAGTGAGAGATGCAGCAATGAAAAAAGGATTACATCTTATTTTTGAAGAGGCGGGATTTGAATGGAGGGAACCGGGATGTTCGATGTGCCTTGGTATGAATCCAGATCAAGTGCCAGAAGGTGAACATTGTGCGTCTACTTCAAATCGTAATTTTGAAGGAAGACAAGGCAAGGGAGCAAGAACACATCTCGTTAGTCCAGCTATGGCTGCAGCAGCTGCAATTTACGGTCATTTTGTTGATGTGAGAAAGGAGAACTATGATGGAGCCATTTCGTATTCATAAAGGTACGGCTGCAATATTGATGCATGATAATATTGATACAGATCAAATTATTCCGAAACAGTATTTAAAGCGAATTGAAAGAACGGGATTTGGAGAATTTTTATTTGATGAATGGCGTTATTTAGATAATCGTCAAGAAAATCCTGAGTTTCCATTAAACGCTCCTGAGCGAAAAGGAGCTACAATTCTAATTACAGGAGAAAACTTTGGTTGCGGCTCTTCTAGAGAACATGCACCGTGGGCTCTTGCAGATTATGGATTTCGCGCTATTATTGCAGGAAGTTTTGCAGATATTTTTTATATGAATTGTACAAAAAATGGGATTCTTCCAATTGTGATGGAAAAGGAAATTCGTAAGCAGCTCGCATCTGTAGCACCGCAGACAATGATAGAAATAGATTTAGAAAATGAAGTAATAAGAACTTCTGAGGATAGTTTTTCTTTCTCCATTGAACCCATGTGGAAAGAAAAGTTGCTAAGTGGTTTAGATGATATTGGAGTTACACTTCAGTATGAGAGTGCGATTACAGAATACGAGATGAAAATAGGGTGTTAATGTATATATATGCAGTTTGTTTTTTCGGTATATAAGTCCCTACTATACAGGAGAAAAGTGGCCTAAGCGTGTTTTTTCTCTTTTTTTTAGTGATATATGGCCACTTTTGTTCGTGGGCAGGTGCCCTCTTCCATCTAAAAAGATTTCGTGTAAGTTTTTTCTTTTGTATTTATATGAGAAAAATAGCATATTATTTCGAAAAAATAAACGAAAATTATTTACTTTCGGTTTAATTGGTAGTATACTGATTTCAAACTAAGAGGAGAAAGGGAGTAATGACAATGTTCACAACACAATCAGTCATTTCACTTACACAACATCATCATACATAAACCCTTGAACCTAGCGTGAAAAAACGTGTAGGTACAGGGGTTATTTCCGTTGTACCTACATTCTCAAAAGAGCTATGTAGGTATTTTTATCTACATAGCTCTTTTTTCGTTTTCTTAGCGCTATGTTATGAATGTATGAGTATTTTCGAAGATAAGCTCGTAACAAATAATGTATCAAAATTCTGTCAGAAGATTCCTGCTTCTAGTGTGTTACAAGGGATAGCTGAGTGGTGAGTAGGAGCAGTTCAAGAAATTAATAATGGACATATAAGAGAAGCATATTAAATATGTTATCGTTGTAGATTTTTTGTATATATGTGCCGAGAAAGTAGAGGTGTAATGATGAAAAAATGGAAACGAGCCAATCCGAATGGAACAAGAGATTTTTTGTTTCAAGAATGTACATTGATGGAAGAGGTTGAACAAAAATTAAGACGAACATTTATCGATAGGGGATATGAAGAAATACGGACACCTATGATTGAGTTTTATGATGTGTTTGCATTTCAAAATCGTCCTATGGATGAGGAGAAAATGTATAAGTTTTTTGATTCTGAAGGACGTATCCTCGTTCTGAGACCTGATATGACAATTCCGTTAGCACGTGTAATTGGAACAAAAAAGATGAAAACTCCTTTGAAATTAACATATAGTGGGAATGTTTTTAGAGCAAATGAATCTTTAACAGGTAAATATAATGAAATTACACAAACCGGCATTGAAATTATCGGTATTAATAATATACGTGCTGAAATCGAGTGTATAGTAAGCACGATTGCAGCTTTACAATCAGCTGGTATTCAATCATTTAAAATTGAAATTGGCCAAGTGGAACTCTATAAATCCATTGTGAAAAAATTGTCTTTGCGAGAAGAAGATGAATATGTATTGCGAGAATATATTGAGAGTAAAAATTTTGCCGCTTTGTCCCGTTTTTTACAAGAAAAGCACTTGGATATGCAAGATGAAACAGTGCGATTATTACAAAAATTACCTCGTTTATTTGGTGGATTAGAAGTAGTTGAGGAAGCTGAAAAACTTGCAGTGAATACAGAAATGAAAAGAGCAATTGCGAGGATAAAAAATATATATGAAAACATTGATCGCCTTGGTTATGGTCAATATATATCTATTGATTTGGGAATGATCCAACATCTCAATTATTATACCGGTGTAATCTTTCGCGGATATATATGTGATGTTGGAGAAGAAATTGTTAGTGGTGGAAGATATGATGAATTGATTGGGAATTTTGGTGAATCTTTACCTGCAGTAGGTTTAGCAATACAAGTAAATCAAATTGTACGTACCTTACAAGAACGGAAAGAAATTTCATACCAAAAACAAATAGATGCTCTCATATATTATTCGTTAGATATGATTTCCGAAGCAGAAAAATTACGTATTTTACTTGGAAAAGATGGTATAAAAGTAGAATTGTCAATGTTAGAAAATTTACAAGATACATTTCAATTTGCAAGAACACATGATGTGAAAACTGTAATTGATGTATCAGGAGATACTTTAGTCGAATATGTTTGGAAAGATAAATGGATCATGCAGAAAAAAGGAGAATCCTCATGCGTAACATTCAAATTGCGTTAACGAAAGGAAGATTAGAAAAACATGTGATTCCGTTATTTGAACGAATCGGTATTGATTGCTCAGAGCTAAAGGATAAAGGAAGGAAGCTTGTATTTCAAAGTAAAAACTCACAAATTTCATTCATCCTTGTAAAAGCAGTTGATGTTGTAACGTATGTACAACATGGTATAGCTGATATTGGTATTGCCGGCAAAGATATCTTGCTTGAATATGAAAACGATGTATATGAAATGATTGATTTAGGGGTAGGGCGTTGTAAATTTTGCGTTGCTTCTGTTTCGTCGTATAGTCCAAACGGTTATAACAAAAAGAGGATTGCAACAAAGTATCCGAATATTACTTCTGCATATTTTCGTAAGAAGGGAGAAGATGTAGAGATTATTAAAATAGAAGGTTCTGTAGAGATTGCCCCTTTATTAGGGTTAGCAGATGCAATCGTTGATATTGTAGAAACAGGACAAACATTGAAAGAAAATGGATTACTAGTATTTGAAGAAATTTGTGACATTTCAGCACGTTTAATTGTAAATAAAGCATCTTTAAAAATGAAAAAAGACGAAATATTCAATATTATAAACAAAATGGAAAGCGTCTTAATAGAAAAGGAATAAAGGAGGGTAAATATGGAAATTACATGCGAGGATTATTCTAGTATTTTATGTAAGGTGAAGCAGTTAAGGGAACAGGCAAACACAATAGAAGAAACGATTCAACAAGATGTGAGAAAAATTGTTGTAAGTGTTAAAGAAAAGAAAGATGAAGCGCTATTTTCGTATACGAAGGCCTTTGACAAAGTAGAGTTAACCAAATTTCAAGTTTCGGAAGAAGAGATAGAGTTAGCTTATCAAAGTGTTGAACCAGCATTTTTATCAGCATTGGAAGAAGCAAAGAAGAATATCATTTCCTATCATGAAAAGCAAAAGAGACAAGCTTTTATTGATACAGAAAAAGAGGGAATTATTCGCGGGCAGCTTGTTCGGCCATTACAAACTGTTGGTGTATATGTACCCGGAGGAACGGCAGCGTATCCATCATCAGTTCTCATGAATGTCTTACCAGCAAAAATCGCAGGCGTCAATAAGATCGTCATGGTAACACCGCCGAATTGTGAAGGAGTAAATCCACATATTTTAGCTGCGGCAAAAGTTGCTGGAGTTGATGAGGTATATACAGTAGGGGGAGCACAAGCAATTGCTGCGTTAGCATATGGAACAGAATCGATTCCGCGTGTTGATAAGATTGTAGGACCGGGAAATATATATGTGGCATTAGCGAAGCGAGAAGTATTTGGTGCAGTTCATATCGATATGATTGCTGGCCCGTCTGAGATTGTTGTGATTTCTGATGAAACGGGAAATGCAGCTTATATTGCTGCTGATTTATTATCACAAGCAGAGCACGATATACGTGCAACCGCTATTTGTATCACAACTTGTTTAGAATTAGCGCAGGAAGTAAATAGAGAAATAGAAAAACAATTGATGAGCCTTCCGAGAAGTGAAATAGCTCGTGAATCCATTAACAGAAACGGAGCGATTCTTGTTGTAGAATCGTTGGAGCAAGCGTTCCAGCTCTCAAATGAAATTGCGCCGGAACACTTAGAACTGCACATAAAAGAACCAATGACAGCTCTTCCATATATTCAACATGCAGGTTCTATCTTTTTAGGTCCGTATGCGCCGGAACCATTAGGTGATTATATGGCAGGTCCGAATCACGTGTTACCAACGAGTGGAACAGCAAGGTTTTTTTCTCCATTATCTGTTGATGATTTTATGAAAAAATCGAGCTTTTTATTTTATACAAAAGAGGCTCTTGGACAAGTGCAACAGCATATTGTCAATCTAGCAGAAAAAGAAGGATTACAAGCTCATGCGAGAGCAATTGAGATTCGTTTTGAAGGAGGGGAAAAGTAATGCGCGCCGCAAAACAAACGAGAATTACAACAGAAACGAAGATATCTGTAGCACTGCAACTAGATGGTAATCAAGAAGTTTCAATTCAAACGGGAGTTGGTTTTTTTGATCATATGTTGACATTATTTGCAAAGCACGGCCGCTTCGGATTGCAAATTGAAGCTGATGGTGATGTGCATATCGATGCTCATCATACGGTAGAAGATGTTGGAATTGTTCTTGGGAATTGTTTGAAAGAAGCACTTGGTGATAAAGCAGGAATTAATCGTTATGGCACAGCTTATGTACCGATGGATGAAGCGTTAGGATCTGTTACAGTTGATATAAGTGGAAGGTCCTATCTCGTATTTGATGGTGAATTTACAAATCCAAAACTTGGTGATTTTGATACGGAGTTAGCTGAAGAATTTTTTCGTGCGGTAGCTCATACAGCAAATATAACATTACATGCACGTGTTTTATATGGAAGCAACACGCATCACAAAATTGAGGCACTTTTTAAAGCGTTTGGACGTGCACTGCGTGATGCCGCCGAAAAAAATGAAAAAATTATAGGGGTAAATTCCACGAAAGGAATGTTGTAATATGATTGCGATTGTAGATTATGGAATGGGCAACATTCGCAGTGTAGAGCAAGCGTTAAGACATATTGGAGCAGAGTATATTGTAACAGATGAAGCAGAAGCATTTCTGAATAGCGACGGCGTTATTTTGCCGGGAGTTGGTGCGTTTCCAAGAGCGATGCGTTGTTTAGAAGAGAAAGGACTTATTTCTGTTTTGAAGCAAGTTGCTATTGCAGGAAAACCGTTGTTTGGAATTTGTTTAGGCATGCAGCTTTTATTTGAAGAAAGTGAAGAAATTGAAAGAACGAAAGGGTTAGGATTGCTTCCAGGAACGATAAAGAAACTAGACGTACCATATAAAATTCCTCATATGGGATGGAATGAGTTGGAAAAGAAAAAGGAACATCCTTTATGGAATAAGATAGAGGATGGCGCTTTCGTCTATTATGTTCATTCTTATTATGCACAATGTCCGAATGACGTTGTAGTAGGCGATAGCGAGTATGGTATTTTCGTACCAGGAATTGTTTCAAGAGGAAATGTATTCGGGGCTCAGTTCCATCCTGAAAAAAGTGGTGAGATAGGAATTCAAATATTACGAAATTTTAAGGAGGTTATAGAAACATGGAAATCTTCCCAGCTATCGATTTAAAAAATGGTCGTTGCGTTCGTTTATATCAAGGGCAATTTCAACAAGAAACGGTAATGAATGAAAACCCAGTTGCCCAGGCATTACTATTTGAACAACTTGGTGCACGTGTACTGCATATTGTCGATTTGGACGGAGCAGTTGCTGGTCGTTCAGAGAATCTTTCTGTTATTGAAGATATTTGCAAGGCAGTACGAATTCCAGTGCAAGTCGGGGGCGGGATTCGCTCAGTTGCTGCAATTGAAACGCTTTTATCAGCTGGAGTAATGAAAGTAATTCTTGGGACAGCAGCATTATATGATCGTTCATTTGTAGAAGAGGCAGTTCGTTTATATGGAGATAAAATTATTGTTGGAATTGATGCTAAAAATGGTTATGTAGCAACGAGAGGATGGCTAGATGTGTCTGAAACGTCTTATGTACAACTAGCAAAGGAAATGGAGAAAGTGGGTGTGCAGACACTTATTTTTACTGACATTTCTAGAGATGGAACACTTGCAGGTCCAAATTTCGAACAATTACAAACATTGCAAGATGAGGTTTCGCTTCAAATTGTTGCTTCCGGCGGTGTGAGTTCGCTTGCTGATGTTGAGAGATTACAGGATATGAACTTATATGGCGTTATCATTGGAAAAGCATTATATGATAAAAAAGTTCTTTTAGAAGAAGCATTACAGGTGACAGGCATATGTTAACAAAGCGAATTATTCCGTGTTTAGATGTGAAAAATGGTCGTGTTGTAAAAGGCGTAAATTTTGTCGGGTTACAAGATGTTGGCGATCCTGTTGCAATTGCCGCTGCATACAATGAGGCAGGTGCGGATGAACTTGTGTTTTTAGATATTACGGCAACGTACGAAGAACGAAAAACAATGATTGATGTCGTAGAACGTACAGCATCTCAAGTATTTATTCCACTAACAGTTGGAGGTGGAATCTCGTCTGTCCAAGATATGTATGCATTACTTCGAGCTGGTGCAGATAAAGTTTCATTAAATTCAGCGGCAGTGCAAAGACCAGAGTTAATACAAGAAGGAGCGGAGCAATTCGGTTCTCAATGTATAGTCGTTGCAATCGATGCAAGAAAGGTCGGAGAAAATAAGTGGAATGTATATGTAAATGGAGGTCGCATTGATACAGGAATAGATGTAATCGAATGGGCAAAGCGTGTGGAAAGTTTAGGTGCTGGGGAATTACTTTTAACGAGCATGGATGCCGATGGGACAAAAGATGGTTATGATTTACTTTTAACAGAAACAGTTTCAAAAGCCGTTGGTATTCCGGTAATTGCTTCGGGTGGATGTGGATCAATTGAACATATTGCCGAAGTTTTTCAGCGAACATCAGCAAATGCGGCGTTAGCGGCTTCTATTTTTCATTATGGCACCGCAACCATTCAAGAAACGAAACAAAAGTTGCAAGAAGCGCAAATTGAGGTGAGATTGTGAAACCGGATTTTTCAAAAGGATTATTGCCAGCTGTTGTAGTAGAAGAGGGGACAAAGGAAATTTTGATGCTAGCTTATATGAATGAAGAAGCGTATGAAAAAACATTAGAAACAAAAACGACCTGGTTTTATTCTCGCTCACGAAGAGGTTTGTGGAATAAGGGGGAAACATCAGGACATGTTCAACATGTGAAATCATTATATTTAGATTGCGATCAAGATTCTATTATGGTAATTGTCCAGCAAGTAGGTGTAGCTTGCCATACAGGAGAAAAGTCATGTTTTCATAATAAGGTGTTATAGGGGGATAAGGAAATGAGCGATGTGTTGCAACAGTTGTATGAAACAATTCAACAGCGAAAAGAGAATCCCATCTCTGAATCGTATACGAATTACTTATTTACAAAAGGAGAAGACAAAATATTAAAGAAATTAGGAGAAGAATGTACTGAAGTTGTAATTGCGGCGAAAAATAATGAGAAAGACGAGCTTATAAAAGAAGTTGTTGATTTTACGTATCATTGCTTAGTGTTACTAGTAGAAAAAAATATATCATTACAAGAGATAGTAGAAGAATTAAATAAACGTCAAGGACAATTATCGAGGGTGGGCGAACGAAAAGAAATTGATACATTATAGGAGGGGAGAAAGATGAGAGTAGATTATCACCTTCACTTAGAAGAAGGGCCGTATTCAATGCGGTGGTTATCTCGCACAAATGAAGCGCTCGAGTATTTTGCACCGATTGAGGAAGAGAAACATTCAATGGGATGGATCTTAAAAGCTGGGGAACGGTTGCAAAAGCGTGTAAAGGAAGGCGCATTTTCACCGGAGTGGATTGATTTATATTTAGAGGAAGCAGTGCGCAAAGGAATACGGGAAGTTGGAATAGTTGACCACTTATATCGTTTTTACGAAGCAAAGGAATACTATGAGCGCTATGTCGATATTAGTGATACAGAACTTGGATATCTGCAAAAAGAATGGCTAGATCAGGTGAGAGTAGAGTCGATTGCAAATTTTACAAAAGCAATTGAAGATGCGAAAGAAAGATGGAGCAAACGAGGCGTGATATTAAGGCTTGGAATAGAAGCTGATTACTTTATTGGCGGGGAAGAGGAACTAGCGAAGTTATTAACGTTAGGAAATTGGGATTATGTCATTGGTTCTGTACATTTTATTAATGGATGGGGATTTGATAATCCAGACACGGACGCTTATTTTAGACAGCATGATTTACATGTATTATATCCTGAATTTTTCCGTACTTTAGAAAAAGCGATACGTTCTGGTTTATTTGATATTGTTGCACATTTAGATAATATTAAAGTGTTTAACTATCGCATAGATGAAAATCTGCAATTACCGTATTATGAGAAAATTGCTAAGGCTTTAATTGAAACAAATACGGCTACGGAAGTGAATGCGGGCTTATATTATCGGTATCCTGTAAGAGAAATGTGTCCGAGTCCTTTGTTTTTACAACGTTTAGTGCATCATGGTGTTCCAATTACGATTTCCTCAGATGCGCATTTCCCAAATGATTTAGGTAGCTACGTAAAAGAAAATATAGAGACACTTCGTAATCATGGTGTGACGCATATTGCAACATTTGAAAAACGAATCCGGAACATGAAACCGATCGAATATGTAGAAGAAAATGTTTTGTGATAAAGTGAAACTTCCATCAGTGGGGGCTTCATCCCCACTGATGGTTAGTTGAACCAATCGGGCTTTTACGGGCAGTTATCTCCCACCTATCTTCTTCGGTTTTTCTGAATCTTGAGGTGGGGGATCTTACTGCCCGTTAATGCGGGATAAAGTGAAACTTCCATCAGTGGGGGCTTCATCCCCCACTGATGGAAAGCTCTCACCAATCGGGCGCATGCCAGCAAGTGATCGCCAACCTATCGTCTTCGTTTTTCTCTGAATCTTGAGGTGGGGGTCTTACTGCCCGCGAATAGCGGGATGAAAACTTCCTTTTTTGTTTACACTAACGTTGAACAAAAAAGGAGGCTTTTCTTATGGCGAAACAACAATATGAAGATACTGGGAAGGTAACGAATCAGAGCAATGTTACAAAAAAAGATCAATCAGAGCAATCAATTACACAAGAACAAATTAGTGATACATTAGCTGAAGGAACGATTGATGTAAAGTTAGAGCAAGGAAGGGATAAATAAAGTGAAACTTCCATCAGTGGGGGGGCGCTTCATCCCCCCACTGATGGGAAGCTCTCACCAATCGGGCGCATGCCAGCAGTTATCTCCATCTATCTTCTTCGCTTTTCTCTAAATATTGAGATGGGGGTCTTACTGCCCGTTAATGCGGGATAAAGTAAAACTTTCATAACTGGGGGATAAACCCTCGTTTATGTTTAATTACATCAATTGAGATTAGTGCAGATTTAAACTATAGTAAGGAAGAGGCTGAATGTGTTCAGCCTCTTTTTATGATTTTGTAAAGAATGGTTACAAGAACAATTAAATTCCTTGTCTTTTTTCGATAGAATTTCTTACAATAATATTGAAAGTGTTTATCTCACTATTCGCGGGCAATAAGGTCCCTCACTTTAAGATTTAGAGAAGATGATAAAAACTTTCATTAATAGAGGCTTCATTTTATGTTAAAAGGAAAGGATGCTTAAACATGGCGAAAATTTTAGTAGCAGGACAAATTCCAGAAATCGGACTACAGTTGTTACGAGATCATGAAGTGGAAATGTATGATAAGGAAGAGTTAATTACCACAGAAGAACTAGTGAAACGTATACAAGATAAGGATGTATTATTAAGCTTACTTTCAACAAAAGTTACAGAAGAAGTTATCGATGCAGCACCACATTTGAAAATTATTGCAAACTACGGTGCTGGGTATGACAATATTGATTATAAATATGCGGTGGAAAAAGATATAGCGGTCACAAACACACCGAAAGTTTCAACAGAGGCAACAGCAGAGCTAACATTTGCTATCTTATTAGCAGCAGCACGCCGTATTCCGGAAGGTGATACGCTATGTCGTACAGTTGGTTTTAACGGTTGGGCACCGCTCTTTTTCTTAGGACGTGAAGTATACGGTAAAACAATCGGTATTATTGGTCTTGGAGAAATTGGAAAAGCGGTAGCAAAACGAGCAAAAGCATTTGGTATGAATATTGTGTATACAGGGCCAAGTCGTAAGTATGAGGCAGAGCAAGAATTAGAGGCAACATATGTAACACTAGAAGAACTATTACAAACAGCAGATTTTATTACAATTAACTGTGCGTATAATCCGAAGTTGCATCATATGATTGATGAAGAACAGTTTAGAATGATGAAAAAAACTGCTTATATTATTAATGCGGCACGTGGTCCAATTATGAATGAAGAAGCACTTGCTCATGCTTTAGAGACAAAGGAAATTGAAGGAGCAGCACTTGATGTGTTCGAGTTTGAACCGAAAATTACAGAAAAATTAAAAGGATTAACAAATGTTGTGTTAACACCTCATATTGGAAATGCAACGATTGAAACACGTGATGCAATGGCAGAAATGGCAGTGCGCAATATTTTAGCGGTGCTAGAAGGAAATGAGCCATTAACGCCGGTGTATAAAAAAGAACTTATAATGAAATAAAGTGAAACTTCCATCAGTGGGGATTTTCTTTATCCCCACTGATGGAAAGCCTGTGTGTAGAGAGAATAAAGTTGTCAAATTTTATTCTCTCTACACACGGGCCATTATATTGAATAAGAGATTACATAAAACCTGATTTTTTTATGTAGCTAACAAGATTCTGAAGAAGCCAAAAACGTTGATTCATCTACAATGTATAAAACTGTATAAACGATAAAATATGAATAAACACCAATCCCCTGAACCGTAAGGGATTAGTGTTTTTGCTGACTTCATATAGATTAGCTAGTATATAACAGGTATAAAATTTAATAAGGCATCTTTTAATATAAAAAGTGAAATCACTAATTTTTTATCGCGAACTAAGATTTACAACTGAGTCTATAATTTGGTCCCAGTCTTCACTATGAATCTCATGACCTGATCCATCAAGAGTCACTAATTCAGCATGGGGAATAGCTTTCGCAAGAGCAAGTCCATGCTCGTATGGGAGAGCTGGATCTTCTGTGCCATGAATAATGAGGACAGGTACGCTAATCTCTCCCATTCTATCGTAATACTCGTCTCCGCCTTGCAGCATGGCATGATTGAATCTACTCGGCAGCTGTTTAGCGCGGGCAGCCTCTCTTTCCGCCAGTTTATATATTCTTACCTCCTCGTAAGGTTTGGAACCACATAAAGTTTTCCATCCACCCGCTAGATAGGAAATGACCGCCTCCCGATTTGACCAATCTATGGAAGTACTCTTCGCATGGTAATCCAGTATGCTTTGGTCCATTGGAGGCAGTTTTTCCATCGCAGTCCCGAACATACTTGATGCAATTAAGGTAAGCGTAAATATGCGTTCTGGATATCTCAGGGCAATAATCTGACCAATCAAACCGCCTAGGGACATTCCAACGATATCGGCCCGCTCTATGGAATAAGCATCCAGGACTCCAATCGCATCGTCAGCCATGTCCGTTATTGTATAGTTAGAAGTACCAGGTTCATAAGTGACGGATCGCCCCAAATCACGATGATCGTACCGAATGACAAATCTCCCCTGATCAGTAAGGCGGAGGCAGAAGTCCTCGTCCCACCAGTCTAATGAAGACATTGCTCCCATGATTAAAAGCACAGCAGGATCCTTAGGATTTCCAAAACTTTCTGTACATATATCTACTTTATTTACTTTCAGTATCTGTTCACTCATGTGTTTACCTCCTTTTAAATGTTAAATGATTTGGAAATCATAACCATAATTATTTCTGTTAATATAGGGATATTCCCTCCATACTAAAGTTTTCTTTCCCTCTTTTATTTCTTATGCTGCTATGCACACTATTCCTTTTGATTCTGGGTATTTGAAAATTAATGTTTAATGAAAACTATTACATCGTTTTATAGTAAATATTTTTGAAAGCTACTGAAATTAATCTTTAATCAAAATGTGCATATATAAAGACGTATCTTTTTGAATTGGGCCAGTTTTTTGAATAGCACCCAACAAGTAAATTTGATACTTATGTTTAAATATACTGAGAGGGTTGTGAAGAAATGTACTTAACCTAACGAAGGCGGGCAGAAGGATATTATGAAAGGATATGGAATATAAATAAATTATTTAATTAGGAGGGATATAGTTGTCAATTTCAAAAGATATTGATAGTTATATTGTTCGTATTGGAAAAATAGAAGATGCCGAAGCAATTTTAGACATACAGAAATCAGTTGTATCCGAAGGTGAGTTTCTAATTTCGGTATCCGA
>NZ_NUQE01000044.1:20544-188165 GCF_002582035.1 Bacillus pseudomycoides | reverse complement strand
CCTCTAATAAAAGAAAGGCTTATTTTCCAAATGGAAGAATGGAGATCATTCCTTACACATTTTTTTCAGAGAATGAAAGATGAAGGTATAATTGGAAGTTCATTAGATGCCAGAACTTTAGCAATTACAAGCATGGCTATTTTTAATGGATTTAATTTGCAACATTTTGTAGACAATCGAATTCAAATACAGGACATGCTAAATGTTTTTGTTGAATTACTTCAAATCCAAGAACCGAATAAAAAAGATGAATAAGAGTAACGCATCATTATCGGGATTCAATGTATTTAGAAGACTATTAAAAGTCCTCCAGGTTGTTTAACTGGGGGACTTTCGTGTTCACATAAAATTCGTTATCGGTATTGAAAAAGATGCTCCGTTATGGATCGCCTTAATATATATTTATAGATTACTTAACATACTTAATATGTCCCTCTGCTTTACAAAGCCTAGATACTCCATAAGGATCACAGTCAAGGTGAATTGTATAATAACCACCAGGATTAGCAGAGTAGGTACCAGCCCAAGGATAACCATGTTTTATTATTTTCTCTGCTACGACAAATGAACCATTTTTCTTGATTTGAACTTTCACACTATAAACACTTATTGAATCCACACCGAAAAGAAATGAATATTTTCCGTTTGTTGGTACATATATCGGGTATCCTGAGGTTCCATCTGAATATTCACCAAGTGAAAGATAGGAATGATTTTCAGCAAGAGCAGCTTCCGCTTTAGATTGTGGAAAAAATGCAAAAATCATTGAAAAACATAAAATAAACGGTAACAACCATTTTTTTATAATTCCTTGAGATAATGTCATTAAACCAACTCCTTACTACTAGATGAATTCATACTAACCGGTTATAATATTTTTATATTATTATGAATTATCTGCAAATATGACACTTGAATTACCAGATATTTGTTTAAATGATCAAAAATATAATATATCGATATGGATGATTTACAAATTTATAGGGTAGATAAAGGAGAAGTGTTTATATGAAGTACATAACAGGTGAAGAAACTAAAAAGAAAATTATCGATTCTGCTTTTCAACTGCTTGCAGATAAGGGATATGATGCAATGAGCATTGATGACATTATGAAAGGAGCTGGAAAAACAAAAGGTTCATTCTATGTTCATTTTAAAAGTAAAGAAGCATTATTAATGGAAGTCATGCGTATTCGAATGGAGATCCATATGGATGACTTAAAGAACGTGTTTGAGCAACAAGTAAAACAAGGAACATTTGAAATTAAATCCTTTATTCAACAATTTCTTGAAATAGGAATTGAGACGGCTACAACTCGTTCTTATTGGACAGGCGTTTATTTAGAATTAATTAAACAAAGCAGCCGATATAAAGAGATACAGGAATGTATTAATAATGCCTATGAAGGTTGGATTAATTTATTTGAGGCAATATTTAAGAAAGCAAAAGAATTAAATCAAATTAAACCAAAGGTAAATGAAAAAATACTAGCTACTTCTTTGGCTGCTTTATATGAAGGATATGAGATTCACAGATATGTTAATCCAAATGTTAATTTACACGATCAAATTTTAATGTATGAATGGTTATTTTCAAAATAATGTTTTAAGAACTTAAACTTGGTAAAATTTTAATCTGTATACTCCATACAAATTTAGTTAACATAACGTATCATTATCGGGATTCAATGTATTTAGAAGACTTTTAAAAGTCCTCCAGATTGTTTAACTGGGGGACTTTCGTGTTCACATAATTATGGTTATTGATAGTTAGGTTTCTTTAGTTGAATGGGAATATTTTAATCCAGTAGAAGAATGCAAAACCTCCAGCTACAAATAAAGCAGCTAAAATGAATGTTATTAGAGGTATTTTATTTTTCATACTTTTCCTCCTTTTTCCTAATTGTACCATTTAGAAAAAGTGATATGTTGTATAATTTTGGTTGTATATGATATTCATAGAGAGTTAACATAACGTAACATTATGGGAAGCAAGAAAAAGGCGGATCTTTACTCTCACAGGGAATCCCCTTTTTCTTTTTCTATAACTCTATTCATTTTTTTATACATTCCTATCCTAGCGTGGGTTTTAGAGTTCTCATTTGTTACTGGATTAGCCGAAAAACTGTATAAAATCTTGCATGCTCTTAGCGTGGGTTTTTTCAAAAATGCTGGCGGTACCCCATGCCCATCAAGCTAAGATTTTGAAGTACCCCCAAAACGGAAATTTTATCACTTTTTAGTTATCTATAGGAATTTAGTTCATGTGTTGTTTTAGGAAATAATGAATTTCTTAACTTGATGGTGGTGTGATGAGCCCACTAAAAGATACTCGCTTTCCTTATTTTATCCTTTTACCTTATTAACTGATAAATTTAAACGATAATTTCCAAATATAAGAATCTCATCTAATAAATTATTTAATTGTTCCTGTGACTCCAAAAAAACTTTTAATATATAGCAACCTTCTCCACTTATCTTATGAGCCTCTACAATAGAATCTTTTGTCACAATAAAATCTAAAAACCTTGAATGTTCATTGGTCTTCATAAAGATAGTAATAAAAGCCAAATGAGATTTTCCTAATTTCATCTCATCTAATAAAATTGTATAGGCCCTTATAATTCCCTCTTCCTCCAGTTTTCTAATTCTATTCCCTACAGCTTGCCCAGTCATATGTATTTCTTTACCAATATCTTTCCATTGTATCCTCGAATTTTCTTTTAACAAATTTAGTATTTTAATATCTACATAATCAACCATACTCAAAATCCTTTCACGACGAAATTATTTGAAGCTAAAATCTTTCATGAGAATATTTCTAATTTGACTTCATCTTTCTATAATAGAATTATAAAATAATTTTTAGAATATTGGGGGATGCAAAATGAAAACCGCTTTAGTATTAATTGATATTCAAAATGATTATTTTCCTAATGGAAAAATGGAGTTAAGTAAACCATTAGAAACTGTACAACATGCAAAACAAGTTTTAGATTTCTTCAGAGACAAAAAAAGACCTATTATCCATGTCCAACATATTGCAAATAAAGAAAATGCTACTTTTTTTCTTCCGAATACTGAAGGAGCAGAAATTCATCAGGAAGTAAAACCATTGGAAGAAGAATATTTGATACAAAAACATTTTCCAAATAGCTTTCGAGATACTAAGTTATTAAAAGTTCTTCAAAAAGAAAATATTAATACTCTTGTTATATGTGGAATGATGACTCATATGTGCATAGATGCAACTGTAAGAGCTGCTAATGATTTAGGGTTTCACTGTATTGTTATAGAAAATGCTTGTACTACAAAAGATTTAACATTCCAAGAAAACATTATTCCTGCCCAACAGGTACATCGATCTTTTATTAGTGCTTTAAACAATATATATGCGGAAATAACCACTTCAAACGCCCTGATACAAAAAGTAACTATATAACACATAACGCATCATTATCGGTAACGAGGGAACACTGTTTTTTTCATAAAATTTTGTAGGGGTACGGCAACGATTACTACCTTTTAAAGCCGTTAAAAAAAGAGTTTCTTCAAAGTTATTAAGGGATACTGTCACATCGTTATCAAGCTAACAAAATAAAAATTCCCTAAAGTGAAAAAATACGCCATCCTTTCCTATGATTCTACAGAAAGAATAGCGTATTTTTGCATTTTAAGGAAATTTAGTATTTATATCTTCTTTTTATGTTGTCTAGTATATTGAATGTAAGGTTTTTGATTTTTTGTATTTTTCTATAATTTGTAGCGGAATAAAAGTGTATAATACATCCTCAAATGATAGAATTATTAACATATTGCAAAATGAAAGAGGTAAAAATAATGGAGACTTGTGCAGATGTTTTAATCGTTATCGATTTACAAAATGGCGTATGTTACAGTGGAGATCATTTATTTAATTTACAAAATTTACTCACTAAAGTAAATAATAGAATTGCCTTATATAGAGAATTACATAAACCAATCATTTTTGTTCAACACTGTGATGAAGAATTAGTACCTGAAGAAGAACCATGGGCTATTAATGCCAATCTAGATGTTCAAGAGCAAGATTTTTTTGTAAGAAAAATACATGCAAATTCTTTTTACAAAACGAACTTAAAAAATCTTTTAGACCAATTAGCTGTACATCGTATTGAATTTTGCGGTGCCCAAACAGAATACTGTATGGATGCTACGATTAAATTTGCTCATGGATTGGGATACGAAAACTTCATGGTACAGAAAGCAACCTCTACTTTGAATAATCCATTTATGTCGGCAAAAGAGACGATTGATTTTTATGAAAATATATGGAACAACAGATTTTTAAAATTGATAGGAGATGAATCTTAGAATAAACGATTATATAAAAATCCTAAAACGAGGATTCATCAGCGAAAATTAAAGGTGTTCCGCCCCATAGCCATCAACTTAAAAAAACAACCCCCAAAAAAACGATAAAAATGAGGAATTTGCACAAAATTTTTGTTCTGGGGGTATCTCTTATTCTTAGCTTGATGGGCATGTGGCGGTACCCCTTTAGATACATTTTTAGCTTTCATGTATTTAGTGTTAAATGAACCCTTGAATCGTCTATAAAAGTATACCTTTACAGATACATAGAAAACTATAAAAAACCACGTCTATAAATGTCTGTTTCAAACTTTACAGACATCTGTTTATTTTATATACTTTTACAGACGTAATTGGTGAAATTACCAGTGAGGTGTAGTATATGAAACATAAAAAATTTGGTTATGTACGAGTTTCAAGTAAAGATCAAAACGAAGAACGACAAATTCAGAATATGAAGGATTTAGGGATAGAAGATCGGGATATTTTCATTGATAAAGAATCTGGAAAAAATATGGAGCGAGAGAACTATCAAATGCTAAAACGTCTTGTTCGTGCGGAAGATACCATTGTATTTGATTCCTTAACAAGACTTGGGAGAAATATGAATGATACATTAGAAGAATTTAGGTACTATGAAAAGCATAGAGTAAATTTACAATTTATAAAGGAACCATATATTAACGTCAATTACACTGGAGAAAGTACAAATGATGTCATTCAGAGTGCAATTCAAAAAGCAACTCTTACAATATTATCAGCCTTTGCAGAAAAAGAGCGAATTGATATTAAACAACGTCAAGCTGAAGGAATTGCTCTTGCCAGGAAGCAAGATAAACGTTTAGGACGCCCGCCTGTTGAAATAACAGAAGAATTTATGGATGCTTACAAGGAATGGAAATCTGGTTCAATTACAGCCATAGGAGCTATGAAAAAGTATGGCATCAAACGTTCCTCATTTTATAAACTTGCCAAACAGTATGAGGAAAATTAAATTGTATATGTTTTGACATATTCATTTTAAAATGTGTGTGGGACCCCTTTTAGCAAAACCGGAGTGGAAATGATGAGTATAAATAGTTTTGTGGGATTGATAAAGGACGAATTATTAAAAGAGGTAAGCATAAGAAGTGAGGATGAATTCGAGCCTGTAGTAGTTAAAGATATTCCTAGACTTTGGAAGTGTTTAGGGACAGGTAATTATGCCGCAGTATTTATGCACAAAGAATACAAAGATTGGGTAGTGAAAGTTTACGCGCGAGAAGGAGAAGGAATTGAAAAAGAGTCAGAAGTATACCGAAGAATCGGAAATCATCCTTCTTATTCGAAACTTATATATAAAGGAGAAAATTTCATAGTATTGAAACGTTTAAAAGAAATTACCTTATACGATGCTATTCATAAGGGGATTAAAATTCCTAAGCAGGTAATCCTTGATATCAATGAAGCTTTAGAGTATGCAAGGGAACAAGGATTAACTCCTTGTGATGTTCACGGGAAAAATGTGATGATGGAAAACGGAAGGGGATATGTAGTCGATGTATCTGATTTCTTAAAAACAAAAGAAGATAGTAAGTGGAGAGACCTAGAAAAGGCATATTTTACATTTTACTTGCCTTTCATTTATAAATTGCCTTTCCCTGTTAAAATACCGTATTTCATGTTAAACATTGTTAGACGTTCATATAGAAAATATAAGAAGCTTAAAAAGAAATTCAAATTGTAAAAGGACCACATACTTATCTTTAGGTTAGATAAGTGAACCACTAGTAAACAAAAGGACCGTACATTTTAGATATGTCTAATATGTATGGTCTTAATTTTATAACTTCATGAAGTAATCAGTAAGCTTTTCATTTTCTTTTTCACGCAATTGCTTATTTTCTTCTTCAAGCTCTTTATTCTTTTTCTCTAACTTTTCAATTCTTCTTTTAAGAGAAGCGACATGAATAAAAATAAACATCCTATTCCAAAGGCCAAAGATCTAATTGAGGACTTTCAAAAAAGTGGGGTATTAACAAAAGGGATATACAACATTGATATGTTAGTAGATGATTCACATCCAGATCATTTTGTGGGATGGGAATATAATAATGTAGCTTTGTTTGAAGTCGATGAAAATGGTAAATATACCATAATTGCTACTCCTAAATATGATGATTTAGATAACTCTTACTTTTACGGAGATTATGCAGCTAAAAAAAATAAAGAATAGATTAGATTTTTAAGTCGAGTTACCATAAGAGGAGTATTATAAGAAGGCTAAAAAAAGTATTTGTATTATGTTGTTGTATTTATATTTTCATTTATTTATGGAATATTCAATGAATAGCTTTTATTCGACTAACGCGGCTTTTTTTCTTGAATTATTAACAGTTTTATTGAATATAAAAATTTTAAAATATAATAAAAAGATTTAAGTAAGGAGTTCCTTATGACTTTAGAATTTGCACAACTTGCTGTTTCACCTCTGTTTATTGTAGTAGTTTTACTTGCTCTTTTTTACTTTATATTTAATAGAAAAGATAAGGGATTTTTTACTAAGTTCTTTTTAATATGTTCCTTGATTTATATTTGTATATACCTATTAGCATTCTATTTTTATTTTTTTGCAAATTGATTTTATCACTTCTGATTAGATCGAGTTATGAAACTAACGCATGCGTTAATTGTATATGTTGATTTAAAATAAATTTCGATCATTTATAATAAAGATTGATAACTTGTAAAAAAAGTTTGATAAAAAGATCTGTTTTGTAGAGTATTTCTTTGTTCAACAATCGGACCAGATTGTTGAACAACACCTTTAATTCGGTGTTTATCTGGATGCCATTTCTATATAAGCTTAGTAATAAGAATGAACCGATGTGGTAGTCCTTCTTCAAGTAACAGGTGTGATTCTAGTACAAGGAATTGTGTTCGTTTTTTATCATTAAACATTTATTCTCATATTTTTGCTCGTGCCTAGGATTATTAATAGCGAGAAATAAGGTGATAGTTTACTTTTGTAAAGGTTCTTTTATCTTTCTTTGTTGATTTACTTTATTAAACTATTTGGAAGTTTTATTGAACAAGTTGTAAATTTAACATTTTAAAGTAAGAGCATTTCTTTGTAATGAGAAATGCTTTTTATTTTTATCAAAATTAAAAGGATATTTCAATAACAATAATAATATAATAAAAAACAATATAAATTTATTGTAAAACGATAAATCGCATGATAAAATCATGTTGTCATTAAATAAGCGAGGTGCTTTTTATGAAACAAGTTACGACACTCTTTTTAAAGCTAGCTGTTATTTTTATAGGAATCCCAGTTCTTGCATTGTGTATATTTTTGGTGCCCAAGTTCGGGAATTTTGCTGGAGAATTGTATCCAGATATTGCTTATATGAAATCTCTCGTTTTAATCGATATGTACACGGCAGCGATACCTTTTTACTTTGCTCTGTATCAAGCTTTTAAACTTTTAAGCTATATTGATAAGAACCAAGCGTTCTCGGAATTATCGGTAAAGGCTTTAAAGAATATAAAATACTGTGCCATCACGATCAGTACCTTGTACTTGCTAGGTATGCCACTCTACTATCTCATAGCGGAAAGAGTTGACCCTCCAAGTATCATACCAATTGGATTGGTCATTATTTTCGCCTCTATGGTGATCGCCGTTTTTGCTGCTGTTCTCCAAAGACTTTTACAAGAAGCTATTAATATAAAATCAGAAAATGATTTAACGGTCTGAGGTGGAGGATATGGCAATTATTATTAATATTGATGTGATGTTAGCAAAACGAAAAATGAGCGTAACGGAGCTTTCGGAGAGGGTTGGGATTACGATGGCGAATCTTTCCATTCTGAAAAATGGGAAAGCAAAAGCGGTTCGTTTTTCAACATTAGAAGCGATATGTAAGACTTTGGATTGTCAACCAGGTGATATTTTGGAGTACAAAAGCGACGAAGACACTCAATAAAAACAGACAACAACTTTCTTCAACCAATGGGATTAGATAGTGAAATTAAGCGATCCCTTCTCTGCGTTTATTATTGTTATTTAATTAGAGAATTCCATTGAGAATTGCATTGATATTAGTGACAAAAAATGTGATGTGATTTGCAATGTTTGCACCTCAAAAGGGAACCCGTTAATCTGAAATGGCTTCTTTTCATTTCATAAAATCAACATTAAAATTTAACAGAGCCTTTGTAACAGGTAAACTGTTTAAATACTAACAAAGTGTTTGGATAGATTAGAGGAGGGGGAGAGTTGCTTGTTTTTATAATGGTGCTTTTATTTATTTCAATTCCTATGTATGCCTGTTTTAGGATGTTTCAGAATTTTACGAAGAAGAAACCACAAGTTGTAAAGGATAAATCAGTCAAAATCAAAGCAATAGATGTTTTTTACTCCATGGCTATTTATTGTTTATTCATGCTTGGTTTTTTTCTAAATGGAATAGCAGCGGATGCTGGTGAGCAATTGCATATTTTTGAAAGGACTGGTGCTAGGGATAATGGATATGCTTCTCTTGCAAATGAATATGTAGTTTCAGTAATTGTCTTATTAACATTGGGTATGATTAGCTTTTGGATCGTAAGCCTTAATTATGGGGATCTTCCCCCGCTTGTTTATGTGGTATGCAGTACAGTAATGATACTGAATATCATATTTGCGGTTGTCTATCTCACTCATACAGGCTTCTCACATGATGGTGAAGAATATTCGGTTTTCCTTCTGCAAACCAGCTTTCTATCATTGTTTTTTTTATATATCTCAAGTTTGAAAGATTCTCTGGACCATTTTCTTGATAGCCAACATGAAAAAGAGGTTGAGTACAACAATAAATGTATGCTATTTCTCTTCAGGATATGTAATAACTATCAAAAGATGCCAAGACTATGGGCTATAAGCTTGTTTCCAGTTCTGATCATCATCCAGCTCATTTTGGTCCTGTTTGGACAACGACCAGATAGCCTTATTCGTGTGTTCCTTGAAACAAGCTCTTTCAACTATTCGAATATCCCTGCGCCAGAACCAGAAATAGTGGCGGGTGATGGGCATTATTTGTGTACTGTCTCTGCTAGAGGACATAAAAAATTGGTCAAGCCAGTCAGGGCAGGTATCAGAGGTGGGGCAAGAATCCCTGTGAACCGCCAGCTACTAATTGCCAATGCATTTGAGAACATTCTTGAACAATATGTTCCAAACTTCCATAAAGCCATCCGTAACTTTTATGACAGGTATGGCTACCCGATCAGCAGGCACATCAATTCAAAATGGTCCGCAGACATCATCTATCTTATAATGAAGCTTTTGGAATGGTTATTCCTTGTTGTGTTGTATACGGTGGACAAAAAACCAGAAAACAGAATTCACATACAGTATAGTGAGTTGAGGAAGTGAAATAACCAGAGACGGTTGACATGGTGACATTCAATATTTATTTTGTTGTTTAATTAATGATTCATTCATTCGATATGATAGGAGAGTAATGGGTTGGCATTACATAATAAGAGCCTGTTTATGATACCATTGTTCTTCAGCTATAAGGTGCTTTTCTTGAATAAGATTTAAGCAACAATCTTCCACAATCGGGCGCTTTAATTGAGCAAGGATAACAAAAATTATCAAACTTTTTTATAAAAGGATAATTCAATTTAATATAGAAAAAGCGTGTTTTGATCAATCTTTTTTTCAAAACACGCTTTTTCTATTTGCCTCTTTTATCAAGGTTTATTAGGTTAATTTAATCAAACTTTATTCTAAGGCTACAGTATAAGGTCTCGAAATGTTGTTGTAGTAAATGAGGTCATTTGTAGTACAAAAAAGGATAGAAATAGCAGTTAATATTTCTGCTTTTCTATCCTTTTTTTCACTATATAATGTGTGGCATTATATAAAACCCTCTAATTACAAATAAATTCAATCATTTGCTTGACTTTTAATATAAACCCTTTTTTCAAAATGGTTTCTTTTTGCTTCTCACTTATATAAGGATTTGCAAAACATTTTTGATCAAACTTTATTCCAAACCAACAATTGTTTAAATCTTAATCAAATAACGCATACTTTAGTTGATTAAGAAAGGACATAACATATTAGTCATATAAAATATGTTATGTCCTTTCTTTTAATTATCTTTTTTTAGTTTAGGTCTTGATAAAATTATTTGTAGTAAGGCTCTTATTTTTCTATATCAAAATTAAACGACTAGGTTATCTCTATAAGATCCGTTAGGTTACGGATCTCATAAGTTGGCTTAATTCCTAAATGGTTTTCTTTAAGACGCGGATTAAACCAGCAAGTGTCAATCCCGTAATTTATGCCTCCTTGAATATCGGAAGTTAAAGAATCGCCCACGATTAATACTTTAGCTTTATCTGTAATCTGTAGCTTGGAAAATGCATAATCGAAAATACCTTTTTGGGGTTTCTGGAATCCAGTTTCTTCAGAAATAATAATATGCTCAAACGTATTACAGAGAGGCGAGCTCCCAATTCTTGATGTCTGCACATTTGTGAATCCATTTGTTATAATGGCTAGCCGGTAATCAGCAAGATTGTCACATAATTCCAGGGCCCCTTGTACAAGGTGTGTTTCCTTGCCCAAATATTTAAGATAAACCTTGCTAAACGTATCTGCATTGATTGCAAGCTCATGCGCAAGGAATAACCTCCTAAATCTCTCTACTCCCAATTCTGGTAAAGTAGTAAGCCCTTGTTCCAAATCTCTCCACAATACATTGCTAATCTCTTTATATTTAGCTTCATAATCTGCTAATCCCGTAGGTAATCCAAACGCTACAAAAGTTTTATGTAGTGCCTTTCTTTCCGATATACTGAAATCGAACAGTGTATCATCAACATCGAACAATATGATTTCGTATTTCATAGCTCCTCCATTTATCCATTGCTTATCTAATATTAAGTCGGTATCGAAAGGGATGTGATTCTTATTTTTTGAGATACAAGATTGTAAATGGGATAAACTAATTATCCTTACAGGTATAGTTTGCTTATTATTTTCATTTTGTTACATGGTGACCAGAATGTAAAGTAATCTGCGATGTCGGATATTAGTTGTACGCCCCATAACCATCAAGCAAAAAAAGAAATACACCCCAAAAAACGAAGAAACCGAGCAATTTGCACAAAATCTTCGTTTTATATTTGGATTTTTGATAATGTAGGATTTTTTCTTATAAAGCAAACTGGGCCAGATTGTGGAATAACTGGTGCGATTTAATTGGATTATAATCAATTAATTTGACTCATTCATTTCCTTTCGGTAATATAACTAAATGGTTATAAAATGTATAGGAATGTGATGAACATGGGTGAGAAAAAATACACCACAAGATTGTTTGAAGTAATAGCTGAGGAAAACCGTAGAAAAATTATAGATCTTCTCAGAAAACGACCGAGGTCTGTTGGGGAATTAGTTGAGTGTACACAATTAAGCCAGCCAGGAGTTTCTAAACACCTTCGAAAATTAAGGGAAGCTGGGCTAGTGATAATCATTAAGGATTCCCAAAAAAATATTTACCATTTGAATGCGGAGCCCCTAGCAGAAATTGATAACTGGTTAGAACCTTATCGAAAGTACTGGTCAGACAAGTTAGATATGCTAGAACAATTATTAGATGAGGAGGAGTAATGTATGCTAGCAGTTGTAGAGAAGTTTGAGGATGGATATGTAGCCACATATAATCGACCACTACATCATTCAGTCGAAAAGGTTTGGGCCACATTAACTGAAAATGGGAAATTGGAAAAATGGATGCCAAACTTACAAGTTGTAGACCTTCGAAAAGGCGGAATAATTAAGTTCAATATGAACGACGGGACGGGGAAATCTATTGATATTTCGATTATAGATTTCAAAGAACTGGAATATTTGCAATACGAATGGGGAGAAGGTTGGGTTCGATTCGAGTTATTTCCAAAAGATGATGGTTGTTTATTAGTATTAAAAGAATATATTCCTACTCTGAGTGATCATACTTCAAAAGATTTAGCTGGATGGCATGTATGTCTAGATATGTTCAGTACATTACTGGATGGTCAATATATGGACTTTCCAAAAGGTGAATGGGAAAAATGGCATGAGAAGTATGTAAGGATAGTTAAACAATTATAGTGAATTTAATATTCAACTAAAGATGATGTATCTGTAATATCCATGTATCACAGGTGTTGTAGAACGATCTCCCGTTAAAGGACACCTGCGGATGGTGTGAATAAAGACGATACGTTTGAGAATTTAACAATAGATGGCTAGCTATTTTAAGCAATTTAAAAGTTTTTTCAAAACGCGAAACCTTTTGACACCAAAACCAATCACAGTATTGTTGTAACAAACTAGTCACCACTATTTTCCGAAAGGAGATATGTTTAAATGAAAAATCCGATTACAATACCTGACCTCTCATCGAGACCGTTTAATCTAACAGTTGAACGATTAATGAATTCTTCGCCGGAAGCGCTGTTCAAAGGGTGGACAGAGCAGATTGACCACTGGTTTGCAGCACCTGGATCAGTACTAATGAAGGCAGAGGTCAATGAAGTCTTTTTCTTTGAGACAATCTACAAATTTGATGTACATAGTGAGGTACAGCGTCATCCACATTACGGACGATTTTTAAGACTTGAGCAAGACCATCTCGTAGAATTGACATGGGTTACGGGCGCTGAAGGAACAAGGGGAGCTGAAACTGTTGTCACAGTTAAGCTTGAACCTCACGGACATGGCACAAAGCTACATCTTACTCAAGCAGGGTTTCCAGATGAGGAGTCAAGGAATCAAGCCGAACACGCTTGGCCATTTGTACTTGAAAACCTAGATAATAAGATGATGGATCGTTAATAAACGGAAAGAGAGTTGATTTAGTATGAACAACCTTACAAAAATGAAAATCTTAAAGCCAACTAATGAAGTATTTGAAGCATTTGTAGATCCTTCAAAAATCAGGAATTTTTGGTTCTCGTCGAGTTCTGAAAGATGGGAACAAGGCAAGACGGTTACATTGAGATATGATGAATATGATGCTCAAATGGATATAGAAATAATGGAAGTCGAGATAAATAAGAAAATTGTGTACCAATGGACGGAAGGACGTATAGTTACAATCACGCTAAAAGAATTAGATAATTCGAGTACAATTATTGAAGTTAACGAAGAAGGTTTTAAAGAAAATGATAATGAGTTAATAAGTCAATTGATTGATAATAAAGAGGGTTGGGTTTATATGTTGACCTGTTTAAAAGGACATTTGGAATATGGTGTTAATTTGAGAGCAGCATTAGTTAAATAACTATAAGATTAATCTTTTATCTGGCAACACAAACCTGGGGATTTCTCTGTAAAACGACACAATTCATGTAGTTTACATAGGGGGGGAATTTTTAATCAAAATTTCAATCTAAATACTTGTTGGTGATTTGTATTTTCATAACCAATTTGTTTACAAAATTCATGTGCTTGTTGTAGCTTTAAAATAAAGTTACGACGTGTATAAAAAAGATGAGTTTTGATTAAACTTTTTTATAAAACTGAAAGATTATTTAAAAGAAAAGATTCATTTTGACTAAACTATATCCAAAATGAATCCTTTTAATTTACTGTAAAATACGTGTTTACAAGATACTTTTGATCACACTTTATTTCAAAGCAATAGCTTGGTTACTAGAGTTGAAAAATTTTAGTTTTATGATGATCAATAAAAACGAAAGCAGTGTAAATGTAAATCCGCTCCAGATAAGCTGGTGAATGCCTAATTGAGAAATGAACCAGCTGCCAATAAAGGTTCCTAAAGTAATTCCAAGGTTGGAAAACGAGACGAATAAGCTATTGCTAAATTCCAGAGCTTTTTTTGCTTCACTTATTAACTATGTTTGACCAACAATTAAACTGCCGGAATGTACGATTCCCCAAATGAATACTATAAAAATCATTGGAACAAGATAAGACCCTAAATAATAAACCAACAAATAATTGGACCATCATGGGTACTAACGTCGCATTTATACCTGGTGGCGGTGGTCCAATTGAAATTGAAGTAAGTACTAGTGCATCATTCATAGCTGATCTTTCTGGAGTAAATTCGTATGAAGTCAGAATCACCTACTTTGGAACTAAAGAAAATGTTGTGTCCACAAGTCAAGGTATCCAAAGTGATGGTACTAATGCAGTGGGACAAACTGTTCTGAATAGGGACTTTAGTAGAATAAGTCAACCGTGACGTTAGAAAAGTGAAGCGCATTTTTACCCAAAAGCGTTATCCAAACGGAAGTAGAAAAAGGAGAACTTTTTGCACAAATTCCTCAAATAGATGGTGACATTCTTTCTGCTACATTCGCTTATACTAAATACGTACACCCTTTATTTGACCGATTTATACAAGCATGTTTCACTATATATAAAAAATGAAAAGCAGCTTAGATGTATGAATAGCATCTAAGCTACTTTGTATTAAGGCTTTTTTGCAATGAAACGAAGGCGCCAATAATCTGCAACCCAACTATTTTCTTTATAAAGTTGAGGACGTAAAATACGTTCACATTCGCTATAAATTGCTTCTTTTTCATCATTTGTAAGATTTTTGAACATATTGTTACTGAACATTTCAAGCCAATTACGAATAGCATCTTCTCCAACTAAAGGTGTTGGTCGTTCATAATGCTCGATTGTTTTTACATTAAAACCAACATTGATAAGATGCTCTGCCATTTCCTCTTTTGTTGGAAATACCCATGGAAATAAAGTAGCATCATACTGAATTGATAGACGATTGGATGCTTCCTTTATGGCATCCACAATAGATTGGATATTATTAGCTCCGCCTAATTCAGCCACGAAACGGCCACTAGGAAGAAGAACATCATAACAATTTTGAACAACCTTCTGCTGATTTTCCATCCAGTGAATGGCAGCATTTGAGAACACTGCATGAAATTGAGGGTCAAAAGAAAACTGCTCGCCATCTTGCACGCTAAAGTGGATATCAGGGTACTTTTCTTTAGCAGCTTCAATCATAGAATGTGCAGCATCAATGCCAGTAACAGTAGCACCACTTTTTGAAATATCATGAGCTAAATCTCCTGTACCACAGCCAACATCTAAAATATGTTCTCCATTTTGTGGATTTAGGAAGGAAACAAGACCTTCACCAAAATTTGAAACAAACTTGTGCTTGTTATCATAAAGTGTTGCATTCCAATTGGTCATTTATACCATCTCCCAAATGTTGATACATTCAGATTATCATGTCAGATGCAGATTAATCTAATAATTAATAAAGCGTAAGTTGATTCCTATTAAGAATCAACTTACGCTTTATATTGCTTATGAAATTTTAGATAGTAAAAGATTTTTAAGAACGCAAGTTAAGTTATACCAGAAAAGGGCGCTATTATTGAGCAACACAGGTAGAAACTGAACACACTTTTTTATAAAAACCACTCTTAAATCTACTAGAAAAGAATCCATTTTGATCAATCTTTTTTCATAATGGATTCTTTATAATTATTGTAAAATGCTGGATTGTGGGATATTTTTGAACAAACTTTATTTCAAAGCAACACGTAAAAAGGGGTTAAGAGATGAAGATTTATGCGTGTACAAGAGGTAATCCTAGAGAATCGAAAGAGATACATATTAGTAGATTCAAATGGGATTTCTGTGAATCCTGTGGTGAAGTACCTCAAGTATTTGGATGTTACAGGGAAAAGCAGCAACACACAGAAGATGTCCTTCAATGTAGTATTTTAGCTAATGGTAAAAAAATATTATTGAAAATATTCAGAATTTTCAATACAATACACTTAAATATATTAAAAAAGGGGTGATTCGATGTCTCAGGTTGAAACTGAAATAAGTCAATTTGGATACAAACAAGAATTAAAGCGAAGCCTTGGTTTAAAAGAGCTAACCATTTATGGCATGGTCTTTATGGCTCCATTGGCGCCGATGCAAGTGTATGGAATGGTAGCCCAGCAAAGTTTTGGTATGTCATGTTTGGTGTATATCGTAGGGGTAATTGCCATGTTGTTTACTGCCTACAGCTATAGCCATATGGCAAAGGAATTCCCTATATCTGGATCTGTATATTCGTACATCCAACGTGCAGTAAATCCGCATGTTGGATTCTTAGCAGGTTGGATTATCCTTGCTGACTATGTCCTACTGCCTGCATTATTGTATTCGATGACTGGAAACTGGATGACTGGGATCTTTCCTAATGTCCCTTCCTCAGTATGGGCGTTGCTGTTTATTGCTATTAATACGTATATTAATATCCGAGGAATCACAGTTACTTCTCGAATGAACATGATTATGTTTTACGTACAAGTCGTCGTCATTGCAGCCGTATTGATTGTTGGTATTAACTATGTGTTTATAGGAGGTCACGGCACTGGTGGATTTACCCTTGATCCATTCTTCCAATCTAAACATTTCACTTTTGGATTGATTGCCACTTCAACTACAATCGCCGTCCTTGGTTTCTTAGGTTTTGATGGGATCAGTACGCTGTCAGAAGAGGCGACAGAACCAAGAAAAACTGTTGGAAAGGCAACGGTTCTTTCCATTGTATTTATCGGATTTTTCTTTGTGGCTCAAGCGTATATCGCACATTTGATCCATCCAAACTATGCCAACCTTAACCCAGATTTAGGGTATTTTAATATTTTGAAAGAAGCCGGTGGTACCGTCTTTTACGTAGTAATAATCCTTATCAACGTAGTTGCTATAGCCGGAGCAGTAAATTTAAACTGTATGGCAGCGACCTCTAGAATTCTCTATTCTATGAGTCGTGACAATCTTCTACCATTTTCGAATGTGTTTAAGAAGATTCACCCAAAATATCAATCGCCAGTAAATTCAACTTATTTGTCTGCCATCATATGTGCTGTTACTGTTCTCGCGTTACCAACAGAAACAATCTTAATGTTTGTTAACTTTGGGGCCGTTACTTCATTTATGATTTTAAATTTATGTGTTTGTTGGTACTTTTTCTTTAAAAAGAGAAATCGTGGTTTGAAATCTTTTATATATTATTTGGTTATGCCTTTGATTGGTTTTGGCATTGTTACTTTTGTTTGGTCAGGATTTGGCCTAAAGACCTTTATTTTTGGAGCTTGCTGGTTGATTCTCGGAATTACGGTAGGAGCAGTTAAATCAGGAGGATATAAAATAAAACCACCGGCATTCCAAGAGTAATACAATTTAAAGGAGGATTGGCGTATGAGATTGTTAGGGAAAGTTGCGATTGTAACAGGAGCTGGAAGAGGAATTGGCGCAGCTATTGCAAAACGATTCGCTGAAGAAGGGGCGAAAGTCGTGGTGAGTGATATCATCGACCAAGGAGCGGAGGTGGTAGAGGAAATACAAAATGCTGGTGGCGATGCTGAATTTTTCCGTATAGATGTTTCAGATTCCAATCAAGTTCAAAATTTAATTAATTATACTGTGGAACATTTTGGCGCTTTACATGTTATTTGTAATAATGCGGGGATAAATGTTCCTGGGAAAATTGAGAATATCACGGAAGAGGTGTGGGATCGAACCATGGATGTAAATGTGAAATCCATGTATCTGACGACCAAGTTCGGTATCCCTGAGCTGAGAAAAAATGGTGGAGGATCTATCATTAATTTAGGATCTGTAAACAGTTTGGTTGCAGAGCCTATGTTATCTGCATATGTGGCTTCCAAAGGAGCTATATTAATGCTTACCAAGGCCATAGCATTGGATTATGCTAAGGAAAATATTCGTGCCAATTGCATTTGTCCAGGTTGGGTGAATACTACCATTAACGATGCACATGCGAATCTAATGGGTGGTATTGAAAATGTACTAAATAGTATTGATGACTTCCAACCGATTGGTCGTGTCATTCGTACAGAAGAAATTGCGAATGTAGCTTTATTCCTTGCCTCAGATGAATCATCAGCAATGACTGGTAGTGCTGTTGTTGTAGACGGTGCCATGACAGCTAAATAGAAAAGGACACCAAGCTCCCCATTTTTGGACAAGATGAAACAGGATTTAAGTTTGGTGTTTCATTAAAAAAATGTATTAGACTAAACCTAGTTGATTTAAACATGTTTCTCGTCTCTTATCCTTCTAATTTAATGATTATTAAAATGTAGATTGATGATGAGGTTTCATATCATTAAAAAGTTTTTATTAAAATAAAGTATTAGACTCAATAGTAGCTATGTAATTTTTATATGGTAAATAAGGGGCCCCGTCAGGAAAATGCGGATTTACAACGATAAGGAAATTCCAATATTAAAAAACCCAACTTCTCCGTAAATTTATAGAGAAAATTGGGTTTTTTTATTACTTCATTAAAGCGTCCTTTAGCGGAATACTCAATTTCAAGATAAACTTAAAGACAATAATAATGATCAACTCCCCCACAATCAAAGAAAGGGATGTTTATTCGTGATTTTCAAATTCTAAAGTCGAGTTAATCATTTTTAGTGCGTCGTAAGTAAGAGTAATTTTGATTTGTTTTTCTTTTATTTTATGCTTTCTTATATTAACTTCGGGAATCGTGTATATAAAACCGTTTTCTATCATCTCCCAAAGCATTTTTCTTGAAACGTTTAATTTCTCTTTAAGTAACTTGTCTAGGCGAAGATTAAAGCTATATTGTGACTCAATGTTAATAAATATTTCCTCCGACAGGTTTTTATAAAAATCAATGTTTTCGCCTTCTGCGATATACTCAATGTTGAAAATTGCTTTCGCTTGATTACTCCTAAGTGTTTCCATATCGAAGGCATATTTCCATGCAGTCTGCTTATCATTTCTTGACATTTTGTCAAATAAGCTTTTATCTATATCTACCGGATTAATGCGAGAAAAGATAGTTACGTTCCATGTAGAATCACATTGATTACATTTATAAATTAACCATACATCAATTTTTTGTTTATTCGCATTCATTCTAAAAAGTTCACTACAATAAAATTCCTTTTTTTTTCGCATTTATTACAGTTTCTTAGAATCAATGGTGTGCTCTTCGGCTTTATAGACCAAGTAATTATATTTTTTTCATTCATAGAGTATTTTTGTTTAAAACCCATCACTTTCACCTCGAAAAATATTATTTAACTATTCCGAAAATTATTTACGTGAAAGTGTTATTTTATCATTGGTCTCACCCCTTTGATAAATTTAGATATTAACTAATAAAGAATTCATTGAACTATACCTCACTTTCATTTAAGAATAACTTTATACTGGGGTACCGTCAGGAAAATGCGGATTTACAACGCTAAGCCCATTTTCAAGACGATTACCCCAATAAGAACAATTCTGAGAAAACATATATAATAAAACAAGAATGTATATATTCTTGCATAAAGCTTTTAAAAAAGAAAAAGATCTAATCCTTATTGATTATAGAATTAAGTTCTGCGTTTACTGCGTATAATAATATGTTATGTAAATCTCACATGAATATGATACACAACATTGTATTTTACAGACAGTTTAACTTATGTGAAACAGAATTAAATATAATGCTAATAAAGGAGGAAATCATGAGAAATTTTATTATATTTGGAGCAAGCAAAGGATTAGGAGATGCTTTTGTGAAAGGATTACCTGATAGAGGCGATAAGGTGTGGATCGTCTCCAGAAGTCGCCCAGAGAGTTTGAAAATTAATGATGGAATCCATAGAATTTGGATAGATGCTGACTTATCATTACCTACTTCATGCGATAAGATTGCTCGTTTTTTAAATGACGCTATCATAGATGTATTAATATATAATGTCGGAATATGGGAGAGAAATGGATTTAGAGATGATTATAATTTTGAGAAAGATGATCCCGAGGAAATTGCAGAAATTATCAATGTTAATGTAATCTCCACAATTACTTGTATACAAAGATTGTTGCCTAATCTAAAAAAATCAGAAAATGGGAAAATTTTGCTGATAGGTTCAACAGCTGGTTTAGAAAATACTGATTTTACGCAAGTTTCATTTGTGGCTTCAAAGTTTGGATTGCGCGGTATCGGCAATTCTTTACGGGAGCATCTAAAGAAGTATGGCATAGGTGTAACATGTATCAATCCAGGTGAAATAGCTACACAAATTCCTTATGAAGACGGTATAGAAAAAGTTATATCGACTTATAATGGCACACAAATTCCACTCCAAGATATTGTTTTATTGGTTATATGTGTAATTAATCTTTCTAAGGCTTCTTGTGTAAAAGAAATTAATATTCCAGCGATGTTTGAAACAAAAGTTTAATTAATCAGTTGAATTCCTTAAAGATCAGATACTTAACTACCGATAACACTGATTATGTGAATGGAAATTCCCTTCAGAAAGTTAATTTTACAATTCAACATGGCGAGAAGATTTCAATAATAGGTCCTAATGGTTGTGGGAAAACAACACTATTAAAGGTGATTATGGGACATGAAATGTTTGAAGGCGAAGTATGGATTTCACCATCTGCAAATATTGGTTATTTAACACAAAAAGTATTTGATTTACCACTTGAAAAAACCCCAGAACAGTTATTTTATAAAGAGACTTTTGAAGAAAGAGGAAAAGTACAAAGTTTAATGAATCATTTAGGATTTAAATCTTCTCAATGAACAGAGCCAATCAAGTACATGAGTATGGGAGAGCGTGTAAAGTGCAAGCTAATAGCGTATATATTAGATGAAAAAGATGTGCTTATTTTAGATGAGCCGACAAATCATCTTGACTTACCTTCACGTGAACAGCTTGAAAATACATTAGCACAATATAATGGTACACTGCTTGTTGTTTCACATGATCGGTACTTTCTTGAAAAAACGACTAACAGTAGACTGGTGTTTTCAAACAATAGCATACAAAAGCAATTGAAAGAAACATCTCAAAAAAGGGATAATCTCGCTGAATTACGTTTAAAGCTTGAAACAGAAAGACAAGAAGTTTTAGGAAAACTAAGCTTTTTAACTCTTAAAGATGAAGCATACATGGAACTTGATAAAAGATTCAAGGAACTTACGAAGCAAATAAATGAACTAAAATAGTATTTCTTTTTTTCTACGTATCTAAAAAAAGACACCCAAAAGAACAAGTTGAGGTGTCTTTTTTCCATTTGTTTTATCAAATTTAAATCACTGTATCGAAGTCAATTGATTTAGGTAAAGAGGTTGCTTTTTTCATGAGCACTTCCCATAATTGTACAGATTCTCTCCATTCGGTTGCAGCCTGTCCCTCTTGATACATGGAATTCTCATAGCTGAGAGTAAGTTGTTGCATATCAGTTGAATTGTAAAGCGTATCTATACGAAGTGCATACTCTCGTAATGTTTGGCTTTCATTACGGGGAATGCCAATTCTAGCAAATTGTTTTAAGAGTGCATTGTAAGCCTTTGGATAAACAGCATCACCTTTTCGGTATTTATAGAGGAGAATCATGAAAAATGTGAGCCACTTCATTCTAGTAGTAAAGAGAATGTAGCTAATTATACTCATTGATATAATAGTGAGGAATAAGTACCACCAAGAAAATGCTTTTTTGGAATTCGTAATTTTTTTGGTAGAGGCTTCTTCGGTATCTTCTATTAAATTTTTGAGTTTGGCTTCATTATTTCGCTGCTGTATTTGTTCATTGTTAGGATTGATCACTTCGCTATTTTGTGAACTAGAAGCCGGAGTGTCGTTTGTAAAGTTATACGGGTTGCTGAACCCTTTTGTTGGTTCGAATGGGACCCAGCCGTATCCTGGAAAATATACTTCCACCCAAGAGTGTGCATCATTATTAGTAATTTTATAGACGCTATCACCATCTGAATCAATTAATATATTGTCAGGAGTGCCTTCGGTATAACCCTTTACCCAACGCGCGGGAATGCCAACGGAACGAAGTAATACGATCATGGACGTTGAAAAATTATTACAGTATCCGCTTTTCGTATCGAAAATGAATTGATCTACGTAATCTTGGTTCTTGGCAGGTACCACAACATGCTCTGTTTCATATACAAATGAATGGTCTGCGAAGTAGCTTTCGATAGCTAATACTTTTTCATATCGATTATATTTGTCTTTTGTAATGTCTACTGCCAGGTCCCTTACTCTTTGTGGTAATGATTCGGGAAGCTGCGTATATTTTGTCATGAAATAAGGACTTGTTTTATGACCTTCATTCGTTTTCACGGCTTTTAAATTATCTATGGAAAACTGAGGAGTCTCATAAGTTACTTTATACGTATGTAAAGAGGTAACTGATCCTTCTTTCATCGTATAAATTTTTTCTGAAAACGGATCAACGCTGAATGATACATCAGAAACAGCTTCAACTGACACTAATCCAGCAGGATAAATAAGATGAGGATAACTTTTTTGCATGTTGACTGTTGCTACAGCTGTACTCGTTTTTGTATTCAATTCATACCACTTCACTACGTTGTTTTTATTCTTAAAAGAACTTTTTTTTGGTTCTTCAGAAATTTCCCAGCCTTTTCCGGTATAAAAGTCTTTTGTTTCTACTCTCCAATACTGACTATTTTGCGTTTGTGCTGTGAATACAATTGTATTATCTGGCTTAAAAGGGCCACCGAGTTGAGAATCATCTACACTATACCCGATTTTTGAAACTCCGGCTTTGTTACTTGTTGCAGGTGTATCGAATTTTAAAAAAGTGATAGGATTTGGCCATTGAGGGCCAAGCTTTGGAGCAAAATATGCGATAGATACGGATAATACAATACATGTAGCAAGTGGTATATGTAATTTTGATATCAGTTTGGAATATTGTTGTAAGTGCTCAGTCGCTTTTATCTGTTCGATATGAAGAAGACTAAGCATAAAAAAACCGATGACAACGGTGCGAATAATTGCATGATTTGCGTTGTATAAGTGTAAGTTATGAAAAGTCGTGATATAAATAATAGTCAATATAAGAAATAACAGTCCATGTTTTTGACGAATTATCCAGTAAGAGATGAGAGAACATAAAAACCAGAGCAATAGAAAAAATAAAAAAGTGCGAAAAACTGCGGAAAGATCTTGCCAATTTGCTTGAAAGAGTAGAGTTATATTTTTGAAAATATCAGAAAAGAATGCTGTCATCCAAGATGGATTAATAAAAGTACCTTTATAATATAAAGAATGAATAATGAATAAAATAACTGCAATTTTGACTGGAATTTTCCACTTTGTTTGCAAAAAGGAGAGAGAGAAGCAAATTCCTATAAATGCTGCAAAAATATCTAATCTCTCCATATTTGTAACACCTATAAGTGGCCTTAACCATTCTAGTAAAATAAGAAACCCACATAAATACATGAGGAACCTATTTATATCCCATTGTTTTTTTGTGTGTAGTGTCATCATTTTTTCACCTCAATCAAAAAACACATTTGTATAACGATTCTCATAAGCCGCTTTTGCAATTATTTTGCGTTTTTGCAGTGCTTCTAATATACTTAGTTCGCGATTTGAGAACTGGTTCGCTTTTTCTTTCACGATAAATACGATCAGCCTTCTATTTTTCATTGCCAACCCTTCGGCTGCTTTTAGAATATCGGGAGAAAGATTACTTGTCACGATTATAACTGTTACTGGTTGATACATTTTTCTTAATTCCATGTCTACAGTTTGAGAGAGCGGGAATATACTGTCTGCTTGCACCTTTGCTAAATGACGAAAGATTTGTTGCAGCTGTGTATCTCCGTTGTGCAAAGGGAAAACAGTCCGTTCTTTTCCGACAGATACGAATGACGCTGGTGAATTTTGCTTTAAGATAGCCCTGACGAGAGAGGCTGTAAAGGTAACAATCAACTCGAATAGGAGAGATGGAGTTCTATCCATAAAAATCATGACATCTTGACTCTGCTGCTGTTCAAATTCTTTTGTCATAATATTATTTTTGCGAGCTGTTGCTTTCCAATCGATCCATGAAAAGCGATCACCAGGTTTATACTGCCGAACACCAACTGAGACTGTAGAATCTTTTGTTACATTTATGTTTGCTGAGAGCGCTCCTTGTTCGAAATGATTTTCCAACTGTTTATAATTTATATTTATATATTGAGGATAGATTAAAAATGTATTAGGAACTGAAAACATGATATCTTTTTCAATAATACCGAATATATCACCAGTTTTTACACGTACGCTTGAAAAAGTGTGTTCTCCTCTAGGGATTGCGTTAATTACATATTGATACGAAATATTTCGTTTGAATCCTGGAAATAATATTACTTTGGCAGCCTTTGTTTGTTTGCAATTTTTAAATTGTGGTGGAAGTTCATCTTCTATAATTAAATAAAGTAAGGGGAAAGGAATTTTTCTTTCTATTGTAATAGTGCTTCGAAATTGTTCTCCAGCTATGTATTCCTTTTGATTTGTTATGCGTTTTACTTCAGCATCCCGCAAAGCGTAAAAGGGAAGCAGCAATGAGTAACAGGTAAAAGGGGTAATGCTGTAAAATAAAAACCAACTTACAAACCCTCCGTGCATCATGGCATATAAAAATGTTAATACAAGAAATAAAGGGATTAGCAATAACTTCCCAATGTTATAAATTGCTCGTAGTAGCTGCTTCATCAAGGATTTATCGTCCTTTGAGTCGGCACTGAAGTTCGTGCAACAATTTTTGTGATGACTTGTTCGCCTGTTATTCCTTCAAATTTTGCTTCCATTTTTAGAATAAGTCTATGAGCTAAAACATACGGGGCTAAAAATTTAACATCATCTGGAATCACATAATCCCTGCCATGGATGAGCGCGTAAGCTTGGGAAGCTTTCATTAAGGCGATAGAACCGCGTGGACTTGCTCCTAACTGTATAGAGCTATAATAACGAGTTTGATTGACGATTTTTACGATGTAATGCTTGATTGCTTTTTCTATGTATATTTCTTGTACGCTTTGTTGTAATTTCAGCAATTCTTCTATTGTAATAATAGCCTGTAAATGGGAGAGTGGATTTGTTTTTTCCATACGGTTTAAAATTTCAAATTCTTCTTCTGCTGTAGGATAACCCATTTTTAATTTTAATAGGAAACGGTCAAGCTGGGCTTCCGGTAAGGGATATGTTCCTTCATATTCGACTGGGTTTTGTGTGGCCATTACAAAAAATGGCTTTGGTAAAGGTCTAGTTATACCATCTATTGTAATATTGCCTTCTTCCATACTTTCCAGTAAGGCGGATTGTGTCTTCGGTGATGTACGGTTAATTTCATCAGCAAGTACGAAATTCCCCATAATTGGTCCTGGCTTGAACTCAAATTGTAATTCTTTTGGATTATAAATAGAAACACCTGTTACATCTGACGGTAGTAAATCAGGTGTAAATTGAATTCGTTTGTAATCGGCATCAATTGATTTAGCAAGTGCACGTACTAACATTGTTTTCCCGACACCTGGTACATCTTCTAATAGTACATGACCTTTAGCTAAGAGAGCTGTTAAGGTTAGAATCGTTTCTTTTCGTTTTCCGACCATTACTTTTTCGATATTGTTGATTATCTTTTCTACAATTGGATGTAACGAATCAAGCTGTATCATCGTATGCCTCCTAATTTTATTTTTTAAGTTATGAATCTATATAAATAAGCATTGTGTTCTATGGGTATGTTGGAGTGGAATACCAATTTAAGAAGCGGTAAATTTTCACTTTAAGTAGTTGATATTGTTGAGAGGATAGCTCCTTTTTATTACTTTATAATTTCTATACTTTGTAGGAAAATCCTACTCTATACTTTTAAAATATTTTGTCTTACATAAAGTATGATTTAATAAGAAAAGGCTCTATAGCGAATAATACTATACAGCCTTTTCTTTAAATTAACTTGCAATCTGATTGTTGCAATTCTTTGATTTTTCTGCCTGTAAAAAGAGCTTTGTTTCTGTGACAACGATCCACTTAATCCAATAAGACCAATTAAGTTCGGGATTGCCATTAGTCCGTTTGCAATATCGGAAAATGTCCAAACAAGTCCTAGTTTTAAATTTGCTCCAAATGCGACCATACCGACAAAAATGAGACGGTAGTATCGAACGGCATAATAGCCAAATAGATATTCAACACATTTTTCACCATAATATGACCAACCTAACATTGTTGAGTAAGCAAATAAAATAATTGCAATGCCAAGAATCATGCTTCCGGCGTTTCCGAATACAGATTGGAATGCAAACGTCGTTGCTTCAACACCTGTTTTACCAGAATTCCAAGCACCTGTTGTAATAAGTACTAAACCAGTAATTGTACATACGACAAATGTATCAAGGAATGTTCCTGTCATAGATACGAGTGCTTGCTTAGCGGGGGAATCAGTCTTTGCAGCAGCGGCAGCAATGGGTGCACTTCCAAGTCCAGCTTCGTTTGCAAATACACCTCGTGCCATCCCAATTTGAATAGCTGAAGCAACTGTTGCTCCGGCAAAGCCTCCAGCGGCTGCGGTGCCATTAAAAGCACCCGAAAAGATGAGTTGAAATGCTTCTGGAATTTGATCTATATGATAAAAAATAATAATAAGTCCAGCAAGTATATAAAAGAAAGCTTTAATTGGAACGAAAAAACCTGTCACTTTTCCTATTTTTTTAACTCCGCCTAAAATGACCATTGCGATGAAAAGAGCCATTACGATTCCCGTTACGACAGGGGATACGGAAAAATTAATTTTCATGGCCTGAGCAACAGAGTTAGACTGCACCATATTTCCGATTCCAAATGAAGCTGTTATTCCAAAAATGGCAAACAATATAGCGAGCCATTTCTTTCCTAACCCACGTTCTAAGTAATACATTGGGCCACCCGAGTATTCACCGTTAGCCCCATGAATACGATATTTTACCGCAAGAATAGCTTCTGAATATTTTGTTGCCATTCCAAACAAGGCCGTAATCCACATCCAAAATATTGCGCCAGGTCCTCCAATAGATACTGCCGTTGCAACGCCAGCGATATTTCCCATACCAATAGTAGCTGACATGGCGGTCATCAACGCTTGGAAATGACTAATGTCTCCTTTGGAAGACTTGTCCTCTGATTTTCCAAATGCTAGCTTATGTGCATATAATAGTTTAACAAATTGCAAGCCTCGTAGGCGTACTGTAAGGAGGATTCCTGTTCCAACAAGCAGTACGAGTGTAGGTAGTCCCCATACGTAATGATTGATTACTTCTAATACTTGATTTACTGTTTCCATCTTTATTCTCCTTTAGAAAAAATAAAAAAACCATTTCATGTAAACGAAATGGCCTCTGGAGATACAAGGAATAGAAAAATAAACCGATGCGGGAATCGGTATTTTCTGTTGCTTGTCTCTGTCCTTTTACCTGAGAGATTATCCGCTGTAATAGCAGATTTGCTCCTTCGGTGCTCTGTTTCCTCCTTTTGACTATGCAATAGGAGGGAGTCTCTCCAGAGATTCGTCCCCATACAGTTCTACTTGAATACAAGACCTGAGAGTTTCAAAGCTGTCCGACCAGCTTTTTGCCCCATCGGTAGATCAAAAGATCTTCTCCTGTATGGTTCATCCGAATGCTATGAAATTAATATGAGTTATTATAATCATGATTTATATTTTAAGTCAAGAATTAAAAATATATAGATTCATAATTAATATTTATAAATCAATGATTTTTATCTGCTTATTTAGGCTGAAAAAGGCTTGTCTTTCGTAATGATGCTTTAAAATAAAGTCACGATGCTTATAAAAAAGATGAACCAAAATATTTTAATCTTAATAAATAAAGGATTTCATTTTTTTTATTGCACTAATGAGGTATTTAAATTGAATAAGCAACAGTAATATTGCTAAAGTTGAATTGTATTATCGTAGAGTGAAAGCTTTAATTTAATTTTGAATGAGGTGGAGATTCATTCTTCACATATACTCTATTATTTAACTTCAACCGTGAAACATAGAATACACCTCGTTGATCCATCTGGTCTAAATCTTTTAGAGAAAAGTATCCTAAATCTCGAATACATAAATCTCCTGGGCGTAAGGTATCCAAACACTCTGTACCAAAGGTTTTATCATTATTTTTACCTGGTTCAATTTGAACATTTAAAAACTGGCCACTATGTAAATCATATTCTAATTGAATTTTTACACCTGCTGTTTGGGCACAGCCACCTGACCCAGGGTACACACTAGCTAAATGTTTTGGTACCTGGAAAATTGTTGCATCTAAAATACGAATTCGTTGAAAATAAGCGATTGAAGAGCTTAGAATCGCTGCCTGAAAAAGTGTGGGTTGATTGTCGGCATTGTCCAAAATTTGATTGTTGCGATGATTTGGTATGTTATATGTGATATAAGCGAAGGAAGCCTCCTACCTCAAAATTCGGTGAAAGCAAAGAAGTAATGTGGAGATTAACTGCCCGTAAAAGCCCGATTGGTGAGGGCTAATAATCAGTGGGGGTGAAGAAAACTTCACTGATTAAAGTTTCATTTTATAAAATTTTTAAATATATGTATGAACAAGAGCAATTATGAAAAATAAAAATGAGGGATTGACATTTTATAAATTATTCAAATATAATATATATGAATGACATTCAGTCATTTTTATTTTGTAGAAGGGTGTAGATAATGAGTAAAAAAAATTGTATATGCTGCTATCGAATGTTTTAAGGAAAAAGGGATTGAAAAAACAAAGATTTCGGATATTGTGAAATCAGCTGGTATCGCTCAAGGAACCTTTTATTTATATTTTTCTTCAAAATTATCCGTAGTGCCTGCTATTACAGAAATTATGGTTGAGAAGATGATTTGTGCAGTTGAAGAAAAAGTACAAGCTAGCTCTTCTTTCTTAGATACATTTTCGCAAATTGTAGATGCAATTTTTGATTTTACGAAGGAACACCACGATATGCAAGTATTAATATATATCAGTTTATCATCAACTGAACATATAAAAAAATGGGAGAGCCTATATCAGCCTCTTTACATTTGGATAAAACGCTTTTTAGAAGAAGCTAAGGATGCTAATGTCATACGGAATTCTATTCATGTTGAAAGAACTTCCAAACTTTTTATTGCTTTAGTTGAATCGGCAGCAGAACAAACGTATTTATATGATCATGTAAAAGAAGAGCAAGCTGATTTACAAAAGGCTGAAGTTTTGGATTTTTTAACACATGCATTAGATATAAGAAAATAAATGTTCATTCATTGATTATAGCAAGGTAGCTAAATGTAAGTTAAAAATGAATGACATTCAGTCATAAGGGTGGGAATATATGAAGAATAAAGCTTGGTTATATGTAATATTAACGTGTATTTTTGAAATGTTTTGGGTGTTTGGTTTTAATACTGCTCACGAATGGTGGCATTGGGCAATCATTGTAGGGATTATTGTTGTTGATTTTCATATACTTTCTAAAGCGTGTGAGCATCTTGCGACAGGAACTGTATATGCTGTTTTTGCTGGAGCCGGAACTGTGGGAACTTTCTTAATGGACGTTTTTCTTTTTGGAGGAAGTTTTAGTCTAGGGAAATTATTTTTCATAGTTATGATAGTAGCTGGCGTTATTGGCCTGAAGTTAGCTGATAACAAAGAAATAGAAGAAGAAATTATGAAAGGAGCTGCTTAAGGATGGGATGGATTTTTGTCCTTTGTGCCGCAATTTGTGAAATTGTTGGTGTAGTAGGTCTTAAAATGTATAGTAAGGATAAAACAGTAAAAAATGGAGTTATGTATATCGGTGGATTTGGTATGTCTTTCGCATTTTTATATACATCTTTCCTATTTTTACAGGTAAGTGTAGCTTATGCGGTTTGGATTGGTATAGGAACAGCCGGAGCGGTTTTGTTAAATATGTTCTTATTTGGAGAATCAAAAAGTAGGGCACGTATGATGAGTGTGGCTCTTATTGTATGCGGAGTGACAGGTTTAAAGGCTCTTTCTTAAAGATAGAAAAAGTTTATTAAAAATAAGGAAGAATATATTGTGATGTAATCCCCTAATAGAAAAGGAAAGAACAATCTTTAGTGTTCTATTAGGGGGTTTTTCTATGGAAACATAAAGATAGGATTATGTAGAGTATCTATCTCTTTTATCATCCAGAAGAAGTTGCTAATGTTGAAAAAAATAATTAGATTAGAAAAATTCCTGTTAACTTGCACTCCATTGTTGACAGTACAATAATCTTTCATATAGAATGAGTGACGGTCATTCAATACGCGTGTGAAAGGACTCAGATCATGAATAAAAAAGAGAAAATTGTCTATGCAGCTATTGAAGTGTTTCAGGAAAAAGGCGTTGAAAAAACAAAGATCTCTGATATCGTAAAATTGGCTGGTATTGCTCAAGGAACTTTTTATCTGTATTTTCCTTCTAAATTATCTGTTATGCCTGCAATAGCAGAAGTTATGGTTGAAAAGATGATACATACAGTAAAAGAACGAGTGCAGAATAATGAACCTTTTTCAAAGAAAGTTATGCAAGTGATAGATGCGGTTTTTGACTTTATAGCGGAATATCGTGAAATACAAGCATTAATGTATGCTGGCCTTGCATCAACTGAGCATATAAAAGAATGGGAAACTGTATATCAACCTCTTTATATGTGGCTAAGTCAATTCTTAAATAAAGCAAAAGATGCAGGTGCAATTCGTAATTCTATTCACGCAGAAAGAACTGCAAAGCTATTTATTGCTCTTGTTGAATCGGCAGCGGAACAGGTTTATTTATATGATCATAAAAAAGATGATCAGGCCAATCTTCAGAAAGCTGAAGTACTAGACTTTTTAACACATGCATTGGACATTCGAGAATAAACAGTTAGGTGAATCCATACTAGTAAAGAGGTGGATTCATTCTATCCTATAATGACTGACTATCATTCAGTAGCTTCGTTAGCTAATTTGATATATGTAGAGCTTGAAGAATTGAAGGATAAATAAAAAACTCTTGGGAATTATTTTTGAGAGGGGTTTTACATCAATGATTTATACAGGAAGAGGTATTAAAAAATGAAGAAATCAATAAAAGAACAAAAGGCAGTATTAATGATTCTTCTAAGTAATGTATTCATTGCATTTCTCGGAATTGGTCTCATCATCCCGGTTATGCCGTCATTTATGAATATGATGCACTTATCAGGAAAAACGATGGGGTATCTTGTTGCCGTCTTTGCAGTAGCGCAACTACTTATGTCACCAATCACAGGACGCTGGGTAGACCGTTATGGCAGGAAGAAAATTATTATAATTGGTCTATTGCTTTTTGGTACTTCAGAACTTATTTTTGGTTTAGGAACGGATGTATCAATGCTTTATCTATCAAGAATGCTAGGGGGAATTAGTGCGGCCTTTATTATGCCTAGCGTTACGGCATATGTTGCAGATATTACATCAGTTCAGGAACGACCAAAAGCGATGGGATACCTTTCTGCTGCCATCAGTACTGGTTTTATTATTGGTCCCGGCATCGGTGGCTTTATTGCAGAATATGGTATACGCGTACCTTTCTTTTTTGCGGCAGTTATTGCTTTTCTAGCGTGTATTTCTTCTATATTTATTCTGAAAGAGCCGTTAACAACAGAAGAACTTGCAGAAATTTCGGCTAATACAAAGCAAACAAGCTTTTTTAGAGATTTAAAAAAATCATTAAATCCCCTTTACTTTATCGCATTTATTATTGTGTTTGTGCTTGCTTTTGGTTTATCAGCATATGAAACTGTTTTTAGCCTGTTTTCTGATCATAAATTTGGTTTCACTCCGAAGGATATTGCTACTATTATTACAATCAGCTCAATCTTTGGTGTTATTGTGCAGGTATTTATGTTTGGAAAGTTAGTAGATATACTAGGCGAAAAAATGTTAATTCAAATATGTTTAATTACAGGAGCGATATTAGCAGTAGTTTCAACCTTAATCTCTAGTTTTTGGGTCGTACTGCTTGTAACTTCTTTTATCTTTCTTGCATTTGATTTGCTTCGTCCGGCATTAACGACATTTTTATCAAGAGCAGCTGGCAAAGAGCAAGGATTTGTTGCTGGCATGAACTCAACTTATACGAGTTTAGGAAATATCATCGGACCGGCTATGGGGGGGATTTTATTTGATGTAAATATCCACTATCCTTATCTTTTCTCTGCTGTTATTATGATGATTGGTCTCGGTATTACAGTCATGTGGAAAGAAAATCAGTTGGCAGAAAGCTTAGCGAAATAAGGAAAGTGTAGAAGCTTTCAATTAAAATTGGGAAAATAATAACCAAGTATTGAAATTAGAAACAGGACTGTATTAAAAAAGGAGATTCTATACTATAGAGCAAATTATTTTAAATAATAAGAACGGTTCTACAGAGATATATTATAAGCTATTCTCTATATTATCTTTGTTGATTTTTCATAATTTCATATCCATTGAAAAGAAAAGGAAGAGTCTTAAGTTGTCCCTCAAAAATGAATTGGAAAATTTAACGAAAAATAACTCTTATAAATTATAATGCCTTTCTCAAAAATTAAACTTTGCAAGAGGATTTATTTAAAGGATATTATTAAACCAATATAACTTCATATTAATTTTACTTTAAAAACGCTATTCTTTTTGTAGAAATATACAGAAAGGATGGCGTTTTTTTACTTTTTGGAGTAGTGTATATCCTTAAGTTGATAGGCATGGGGTGGTACCCCTATAAGAGATGTGGATCTACTTTATTAATTTTGTTATCTCACTAAATTCATGTACATAATCAAATTATTGTAAACTAAAAATTGAAACTGTAAATTTAATAACACTTAATACCTATTAGAAATAAATGTATATTAATGTAGAAATTTATTAAAACATTTGTTTTTTATAAAAAGAGATTAATACAATAATGGTAATATAAGTACATAGTTAATTGGATAGTATAAATTAATTCTTTTTCTGCAATTCATAATACATTGGAGGTAAAAAGATGATAATTTGTGCAAAGAGTGTACATGGTAATTTAGTTCGTGTGAATTTTTTATCACAAATATTAAGCACTCTCCAAAAGACGGAACTTCTGAGTTATCAGATTTATTAGGGAAGTTTAGGCCTATTAAGGTAGATGCTTACCTGTACATTTAAATAATGTAAAGAAAGGAATATGTTAAATTTGATATGTAATTTTTACATATCAAATTTATGAAATTAGGGATATGTATTTTATTCTTTTGAATGTGATCGATGCATAAAATGTAAGCTGAAGGGTGTTGTCTATGTTTTTAGATACAAGAGAAAAATTGACTACAAAGGCTGCTGCCTCATATTTGAATGTGGCGGAAGTTACAATTCATAAATATGTAAAAGATGGTTTGTTGGAACCAGCTTATAAAAATTGGCAAGATGATGGAACGAAGCTCTTCTTTTTGGAAGACATTCAAAAAATGGCTGAAGAATTAAAAAGAACAGAAGGTATGACTATTTCCGAAATCGCGAACCGGCTTGATATATCGAACAGTCATATTCTAAAATCTATTAAGAATGGCAAACTTACCCTCCCGAATATTCCTATATCGCTATTTTTGCAACATCTTTCATTGGATTAATAGCAGTAATTACATATTTTAAAAGGGAAGCTATTCAGTTTCAATCATATAAATTGCTTATAGAATTAACTGGATGCATTAGTTCTATAAGCAAAAATGTTGTTATGGTAAATGAGGTTATTTGTTGTACAAAAAAGGATGGAGGTAAACTGGTATTGCTCCTTGTTCATCCATCCTTTCTCTTTACACTATTTAATGTGTAACATTAAATCTAACTCTTTAATTTTAAAGATTTTTAATTAGAGCTGTTTCGTTTCACTATTTTGTAAATGTGGACACATAGCAAGTAAAGTTTGTATGAACAATTCTTCTTTTTCTGGTGATAGTTTGACACTGCCCAATATCGCGTTTGGATAATGAACTTCTACCCCATGAAATGCAGCTGCGGCGCGAAAGCCCATAAGCATATCATCAGTTGGATGAATCCCTGTAATATTTTCATAGGGAACATTGCACCAAAAAGGACCGCATCTTGCATATAAACTCTTTTCTCTTAATTCATAGCGAATCCCGAAAATGATCCATAGCATAAATAAATTAAATATAAAGAGGATGCCTGAAATGATGAACCAATCCACAGAGGTTAATGATTTATCTAGCCAAAGCGGAAGAGAAATAAGCACATTACATAATAAGGTGGTTCCAATTATCATATACCAATATCCTCGATCTCGTCGTACTTTCCATCTCATTAGATCACCTTCTCTTTTGTGTGATATACTTTCTTAGAAATAATGACTCTAGTGTTTATATACAAATATTACCACATTCTCATGTGTATAATTAAGGATATGTCACTTTAAGGGATAAATATTGAAAATAAGGTAGTTTATGTGGAAATTAGATGGAAGAATGAAGAGGAAAGATGTTCGTTTTTTGAAATGTAACTAATAATATGCAGAGGAGAAACATATGAAACCATTACAAGGGAAAGTTGCAGTAGTAGCTGGTGGAACGCGAGGTGCTGGAAGAGGTATTGCGGTGATGCTTGGTGAAGCTGGTGCTACTGTATATGTGACAGGAAGAAGTACAAAAGGAAATTTATCATCAATGGGAAGAACGGAGACAATTGAAGAAACAGCCGAACTTGTAACGAAACAAGGCGGAAAAGGAATTGCAGTCCGCGTCGATCATACGGTGAAAGAAGATGTTGCAGCTTTATTTGAGAAGATTGAAAGAGAGCAGAATGGAAAATTAGATATTTTAGTGAATGATGTATGGGGAGGTGATCCGCTGGCAGAATGGAATGTACCATTTTGGGAGCATAATTTAGATAATGGAATCCAAATGCAAACCACTGCTGTTCAATCTCATATAATCACAAGTCATTACGGTGTCCCGCTTATGGTGAAAAATAAGAAAGGGCTCGTTATTGAAATTACAGATGGCGTTGATTATGAGTATCGAGGGAGTATGTTTTATAGCCTTGCTAAAATTTCGACAATTCATTTAGCCCAAGCAATGGCGAAAGACTTGGCTCCTTACAACATAACGTCTGTTGCAGTGAGTCCAGGGTTTTTACGTTCTGAAGCTATGTTAGATATATTCGGTGTGACAGAAGAAAATTGGCAAGAAGGAGCAAAAAAAGATCCGCATTTTATCGCATCAGAAACACCATTTTTTATAGGAAGAGCAATTGCTGCGTTAGCGAGTGATCCTAATGTTCATAAGAAAACAGGAAAAGCACTTAGTTCGTGGGAATTAGCAAGAGAATATAAATTCAAAGATATAGATGGAAGACAGCCTGATTGGGGAAAATATTTTGAAGAGCATGTAAAGCAGACTTTATAAAGAGTTTTTCATTGATTTATTTCAATCATTTTTCAATATTTAAATGATTGAAAAAAGGTTAATTAACAGTGAAATGCAACCATAAGGTGTTGTATTTTATGGAAGTGAAACATTGATGTGAGGCACTCCATTCAATTAGAAAGACAGCACTGCACATTAAATTAAATATAAAACAACGGATTACCTGTCAATTCGACAGGTTTTTTATTTTTTAGAAGGAATATTATGGTTAAGGATTATTATCTTTTTGGGATATGAATAAGGAGGATTTGATGAAAAAAATTGTACTTATTGGATCGGGTGGGTCAGGAAAATCCACATTAGCAAGGCATTTAAGCGAAAAGCTAAAAATAAATGTTTATCATCTTGATGCATTATTTTGGAAACCTAATTGGGTAGGTGTTCCAAAAGATGAACAAAGAAAAGTACAAAATGATTTAATTAAAGAAGAAAAATGGATTATTGATGGGAATTATGGTGGGACAATGGAAATAAGACTTAACGCAGCTGATACAATAATCTTTCTTGATATTCATAGAACAATATGTGTGTATCGTGCTTTCAAAAGAATAGTAAAATATCGAAATAGAACAAGACCGGATATGGGAGAAGGATGCGAAGAAAGATTTGACTTAGAATTTTTTAAATGGATATGGGAATACCCAACGACCAAAAGACCTGTAATTTTAAAAAGGCTTGATCAATTATCTAGAGATAAAAAAGTTATTATCTTAAAATCACCAAAAGAAGTTCAACGATTTTTAAAACAAGTGCAATAATTATAAACTAAGGGGTATATTTTTTCATTCCCATAAGTCTATTAAAAATCAACAAACTGAGATAGAGAGAAAAATTATAAACCTTGATTCCAAAGTGATTCGAGTTTTTTTATGACAATGGTTAAAATACAACGGAACAGTCCTTGATTCAATTTTCCTAAAAAAGAAAATAGAGAGAAAATTGTGATATATTTATAATATCCAATCATTTTTAAGGGAGACGGGGAAAATGACAACGGAAAATCAAACAGTTGAAAATAAGGAACTAACGATTTTTAACCACATTGGAAACACAATTGTAACAGAGGATAGAGAAATTCAAATTATTTCAAGATTAGAAGAGCCTCTTATTGTCGTGTTAGCAAATGTATTAAGTGATGAAGAGTGTGAAACGTTAATTGAAATGTCTAAAAATAAAATGAAACGTTCTAAAATTGGTGTTTCACGTAAAATAAATGACATTCGGACGAGTAGTAGTACGTTTTTAGAAGAAAGTGAGGCCGCTGCTAGAATCGAAAAACGAATCGCTTCGATCATGAATGTTCCTGTTGAACATGGGGAAGGGTTACAGATCTTAAAGTATACAACTGGCCAAGAATATAAAGCGCATTATGATTTTTTTGCAGAAAACAGTGCGGCAGCAAATAACAATCGTATTAGTACCCTTGTCATGTACTTAAATGATGTGGTAGAAGGTGGAGAGACTTTCTTTCCTAAACTCAACCTTTCTGTATCTCCGAAAAAAGGAATGGCGGTATATTTCGAATATTTTTATCAGGATGCATCATTAAACAAGCTCACTTTACATGGCAGTGCACCTGTTATCAAAGGTGAAAAATGGGTCGCGACGCAATGGATAAGAAGAAGACCTTTGTATTAAGATACCACTTAATTACGAGTTTTTTATAGTATTATACTGTTACATTTAAAAGTATACTCGAATGAAGTGTGATATAAAAAAATTGCACCTTTATACCCCTTTAGATTATCTAAAGGGGTATATTTATAGTAAAAAGGAAAAGAACATCTGGAATTGAAAGATCGATTAAGGAACTGTTGAGTGACAATAAACTATTTCGTTAAAGGGTCATATTGTTGAAGATGAACTGGGAATAAAAATCAAAATACATAGTTAAGGAAGTGGATGGATGAATTTATTAACTGTTACTGAGGAATTTTTTGATTATGTAAGGGAGTTTTTACTTTTAAGATTTATACTATTTGCATTGGTCCTCATGACTTTTTCCTTTGTCATAAACCGTATTATTGATTGGTTCTTTAGGAAGTCAAGCTTTTTTGATAAAGAAGTAGAACAGACGATTCAAAGTGTAATTCGATCAATTCTTAGGTATGGAATTATAATCAGTCTTGTTTTTTATCTAATTAGTCAATTTGTAGATATAAAAGCTATTCTTGCAGGTGCAGGGATTGCCGGAGTTGTCGTCGGTTTTGCTGCACAACAGTTGCTAAAAGATGTTATATTAGGGTTCGCAAGATTAACGGACAAAGAATTTCGTGTCGGCGATTTTGTTACTTTTAACGGAACAAGTTCAGGTACCATTGAGGAAATTAGTATTCGCTTTATGCAAATTCGTGAATGGTCGGGAAAACTTCTTACCATCCCTCATGGAGAGATTAGAACGATACAAAATTTTAATAAAGGCTGGATGCGGATTATTGAACGGATTACAGTAAGTTATCAGGAAAATCCTACAAAAATAAAGGAATTGTTAGAAAATGTATGTGTTATCTGCAATGAAAAATTGGATCAAAGCCTATATAGGATAGAGGACGAGGCTGTTGAACCATTTCGATATATTGGTGTTACAGATTTAAATCCAAACCTTAAATATGTTGGGTACGAATTTTGTATTGTAGGTTTGGTTAAACCTGAAGAGTATTTTGAAACTTCCAGGCAAGTAAGGTTTGAACTAATGTCTATATTCCATAAGAATCAAGTACAAATGCCTGCAGCGAATATGTTCGTTCATACTGAAAAATTACAGGAGATTCCTGGAGAGCAGCTTTCACCAAGCAGTTAAAGAAAACTAGCTGATTGGAGATCCTAGGTCAGTTCATGAGGTGTGAGTGGAAATTATATTTAGAATTTGGGTTTATAGACCAGCAGATTTCTATGAGCTAAAGGGGTTAAACAATTCCTCCTAAAAAAAAGTAACTTCCGCACTCGGTCGCAATTCTGTAGCAAGAATTGTGCTTATTCTTTATGTATCGGGACATATTCTTGAATAACTAATTGTGAAAAAAATATCTGATAGTATTACTATAGTAAATATTTTATCATTTGATATTTATAACAGGAAACCTACCTTACATAAAGTACAGGTTTTATACTTTTTGTTGATATGCATATTTATCCGGAATATGAGCACATTATTTACCAATAAAATGGAGGTGCTAAAGATGAATATTCAAGAACATAATCATACCAATGAAATTCTTATAACAAGTGCAAAGAGCGCGATTGAGCAAATGAAATATGAAATTGCACGTGAATTCGGAATTACACTCGGCCCAAATACAACAGCACGCGCAAACGGAACGGTTGGGGGAGAAATTACAAAACGCTTAGTACGAATGGGCGAAGAAAAGCTAGCTGGACAATATAAAATTCACTAAAATGACGTTTGCTTTCGCTTTTATTATTTTAGGAGGGACTGCCGCATACACAGCAAGTTAAGATTTTAAAGTCCCCTTCCTATATTCTACTTTATTGAAATCCAAATTTAAGTAATATATCATTATGTTTGTAAGAATTATACATATTGTATTTGTTAGTTAGAAGAGGGGCGAAGCTGTGGTCCCTTTTTTGTTTTATGTATTTAAAGGAGTAATTCATTAGATATGAAAGAAAGTTGTTTAAATAAAATACTAATTTGAGGACTATATTTTCATAAACTAACATGAATCATCTTTAAAGAATTTCATTAATGGCAATACTATGCAAAATTTCCATTAAAGGAATGGGCTGTAGATGAATATTATTTTTGAAAGCATCGTACTAATCGTTACAGGAATCCTCGGTTTAAAGTTAACGGGGAGTAAATCTCTTAGTCAAATGACGAGAGCTGAAATTATTATCGTTGTATCCATTGGTCGTATTATTGTAGAACCAGTGTTAAATGAGAAAGTAGGACCAACTATACTCGCTACATGTATATTTTCTGGAATTTTACTTATAATTCATTTTTTAGAAATGAAATCACGAAAGGTGGAACAATTCCTAAATGGCGATAACATCGTTCTTATTAAAGATGGAGAACTATTAAAGAACAATTTAAAACGTGCTAGAATGACAGAACAGCAATTATTTATGCATCTAAGAGAACAGGGAATTCATGACATTCAAACATTACAGCAAGTAACCGCGGAGCCAAACGGTCAAATCGGCTATCAATTAACAGATCAGGCCCAGCCTGTTACCCGTGAAGTGTTAGAAAAGGTACTGTGCCAATACATTTCTAAAAAATAAAATAAGGAATATGAATTGTGTCTATGTTTGAAAATCTAAAATTACTTCACGTAGCTTTTGTAGTCCAATAATTAAATCTTGATCATTTAGCGTAGAGTAACTGATACGTATATATTCGCGTTTTGACTCGTGAACAAAACAAGCTGTTCCAGGTAAAAAAGAAATGTCGGCTTCATTTGCCTTTTTAAGTAATTCAAATGAATGCATTGAATCTGGAAGGGAAATCCATAAGTTAAAGCCACCTTGTGGTATTTGAAAATGAAGTATATCTGTTAAGGGTGCAAGTGTTTCTATCGTAGCATCCCGACGCATTTGTAAGGCGGTTCGTAGTTTTTCTAAATGATTCTTCATTCTTTCTGTCCGTAAAAAAGGTAGAATGGCTTTTTGCGTTAATAGCGGACTGCCTATATCCATTAATGCTTTTGCGGCATATAACCAATCAAATACAGGCCCTTCGGCTAATAATGCTGCAATACGAAGCCCTGGTGCTAACGTTTTACTGAATCCTTTTAAATAAATGACATGACCGTTCTTATCAAAATGTTTAATAGGATGCGGAAGTTCAACATCATTAAAATAGATCTCACCAAAGGAATCATCTTCAATAATAAAAAAATGATAAAATTCTGCTAGTTCTATAAGTTCTTTTCTTCGTTGTTCACCCATTAATATTCCAGTAGGGTTATGAAAGGCAGGGTTCACGTATAACAAAACTGGATTATTCTTTTGACACACCTCATCTACTAAATCAGCACGAATTCCTTGTTCATCAAGCTCAACAGGAATAACATGGATTCCTTTATTAACAAACACATCAATGGCAGCGCCGTAGCACGGACTTTCTACTATTACTGTGTCGCCTGGTTTTAATAATGTTTGAGCGATTAAGTCAATCCCTTGCTGGGCACCACTTGTAATTAATAAATGAGCAGGATCGGCTGTTAAGCCTTGATAGTCTTTTAAATATTTGCTGATTTCCATGCGAAGCTCTTCATCACCTTGCACAGATCCATATGTGGCTAACATCATTTTGTCTTTGATTAATATTTTTTGCATTTCACCTGATAGAAACGGATTAGGTAAAAGACGTGGGTAGAGAATGGCCTGAGAAAAATCATAATATCGTTTGTGGCGATTGATGATATATTGAGACCTTACAATATTAACAGCTTTCATATGTTGCCAGTCGTAAGGAGTATGTATACTTCGAGAGGTATTTCTTTTTCCTCTTATGTAAACACCTTTTCCTGGTTGTATATATACATAGCCTTTTGTCTCAAGCTGTTTATATGCTTTACGAACTGTTAATACACTTATTTTTAAATCATCTGCCATGGTACGTAGAGAAGGGAGGGCGTCTCCATCTGCTAACATGCTACTTTGAATACGCTGAACAATTTGCTCGTAGATTTGTTGATAAAATGGTACATTCGATTCTTTGCGGAGCACAATCTTCATTATCTCACCTATTCTCCTTTTTATTTTCATTTAAACTGAAAAAAACTTTATAATCAACAGAAAATTCATATAACTGTTATATAGCTTGATGTACTGTTATACGCTGTTTCCTCTATACTCATTTCAACAATGAAAAGGAGGAAACGTTATGGTTATTTTAAATTATCTTCTTATTTGTATCATTTTTGGCACGACATTTTTAACGATTAAAATAGGAATCGCAGCAGGGGCTCCGCCGCTTTTTTCAGCGGGGATTCGTTTCTTTTTCGCAGGTATGATTGTTATCATGTTTTTTATCATGAAACGGAAACAAGTTATACCATACCTTTTAACAAAAAGAATTATATTTGCGGGATTTTGTCTTACATTTATGACCTTTGCTACTTTATATTGGGCAGAGCAGTATATTTCATCGGGATTAGCAGCTGTTCTTTCTGCTACAGGTCCAATGATGATTTTACTGCTTCAGGCGAAACGAACGAAAAGAAAATTGAGAAGAGAACAGATTTTTGCTCTTATGCTTGCTCTTATAGGAGTAGTATGTATTTCTTTACCGGGGTTGCAGCAGCAATTTTCTTATATGTGGAGTGTTGCTTGCCTTGTTATATTAGTAGGAGAATTTTTCTATGGAATGGGTACGATCAGTTCAAAAGAAATTTTATCAGATTTACCAAATGCCTCACCGTTTTTAATTAATGGAATTCAAATGTTTTATGGAGGTTTATTACTAATTGTTTTTTCTCTCTTAGTAGAGCACCCGAACCTATCTGTCTTAACTTCATGGAGCGTTCAATGGCCGATTCTGTATTTAATATTTATAGGTTCGATTTGTGGGCATGGCTTATACTATTGGCTGTTATCCAAAACAAATCCTGTATTTCCATCTACTTGGCTTTATGTATCTCCATTAATTGCTGTCATAACAGGATATATATTTTTAGGTGAACCAATTAAACCAGAAATGGGAATTGGAGCTTGTTTCATTTTGATTGGTGTTTTTATGGCGAATCGATCCACACTTGAGTTGTATTGGAGACAAGGGAAGCTATTGAAAAAAGAGATGTAAGAGTTATTACAAAAGAAATCTAATTCATACGTATTAAAAAAACCTCTCATGTATCGTTAAAACATTGATACATGAGAGGTTTATGTATAAAACGTTAATTTACTTTCTTTATAAATCCTTTGTAGTGACGTTTTACGAGTTGGCTTTCTAACGTTTTCATTGTTTCTAGTGCTACACCGACAATAATGAGTAAACTTGTTCCACCGATTTGTGCAGAAGCGGGTAAATCAGAAATTTTTGTAAATATAATTGGTAAAATAGAAATAGTTCCTAAAAAAATTGCCCCAATAAAAGTTAAGCGATACAAGATTTTTGTTACGTATTTCTCTGTCATTTTCCCTGGTCGGATACCTGGAACATATCCATTTTGCTTTTTCAAGTTTTCAGCCATTTGTTCAGGATTTACTTGAATAAAGGCATAAAAGTATGTAAAAGCAATAATGAGCCCAATGTATAGAAACATTCCTATTGGATGTGTAAAATCCAAGTTTGTATTAATCCATTTGGACACTTCAGAGCTTGGAAATAGCTGTGCAATTGTTCGCGGTGTCATTAAAAATGCTGAAGCAAAGATAACAGGAATTACCCCCGCACTATTTACCTTTAGAGGTAAGTGTGTATTTTTTGCTCCTTGATACGGATTATTTCCTGTGGAAGCTTTTGCATATTGAATGGGAATTTTACGGTTTGCTTGCTGAATATAGATTACACCAACGATGATTGCTAAAATGACTAAAATAATTAATGCAATTTTTATAATATGCATAAAGAGTTGATCTCCAGCATTATGAATTTGTTGTAGGTATATTTGATTCATAATACTTGGAATTCCTGCCACAAGGCCTGCAAAAATAATAATTGAAATTCCGTTACCTACTCCATTTGCAGTAATTTGTTCACCTAACCACATTAAAAACGCAGTACCAGCAGTTAATACGGTAGCAATTAATAAGTAGGTTTTCCAACCTGGATCAGTTATTAACTGTCCACCTGCCATATTGTTAAAGCCAATAGACATTCCTATCGACTGAATGAATGCAAGAACAATTGTAAAGTAGCGAGTAAATTGAGCTGATTTTTTACGGCCCATTTCACCTTGCTTTGCCCACTCTGCAAATTTAGGAACGACATCCATCTGTAATAACTGCACGATGATGGAAGCTGTAATATACGGTGTGATGCCAACTGCGAAAATGGAAAAGTTTTTTAAGGCACCTCCGCCAAATACATTGAGCATTCCTAAAATATTTGTTTGATCTTGTACTTTTAATACCTCAGCATTAGTATGAGGAACTGGAATGAATGTGCCAATCCGAAAAACAATTAGCATTGCTAAAGTGAAAAATATTTTTCTCCTTATCTCAGTTACTCTCATAAAGTTTGAAATTGTACGAAACATCATGTCGCCTCCTATATGTTTACCAGTCATGTAAAGCAAAACTGGCTTTTATATCCTCACGTATAAACTGCAAACCTCCTTCCGAATAAAATTCATTATGACAAATGGATTTTCATACAGTTTATGGATATAAAATAAAGCGATGTTTGTATTTTCGTAGCAACTCAATACCCATAATATAACTATAAAATGAGGATTTGTACATAGATAAGGCTGAAAAGAATGGAAAATACAAGAAGTATACTTTTTTATAGCATCTTTATGGAAAAGAGGAACTTTCATATTTGATAACGAACATAAGTTATGTTTCACAATTCAACAAAGAGGTTCATTATATAGAATTTCATTTACATAATATAGATGTAGAAGAACTAACAATTACAATGATTCAAGAAGCAATGGAAAATGGTGAGTTCACAATGTATTATTTATACCGGATTGCAAAAGGCGATAAAATGCATACAAGTGCTGGTATGCTCGCTTAAAAAAATCATGTGAGCCAAAAAGATGCGTATTTAGTGAAAAAGCTTCGAGACGCAGGAGTGATTATTCTCGGTAAAACAAATATGACAGAATTGGCAAATGGAATGCCATTAAAAATGTGGGCTGAGTATAGCGCAAGAGGAGGACTAACTCTTAATCCTTATGGGCCTGGAGAATTTTTTGTAGGCGGATCCAGCTCACGTTCTGCTACTGCAGTCGTTGTAATTTACACCCTCACTCCCTCTATTTAATTTTTTGAAAAGGATATATTTTCTTGAATATCATAATACATTATAGAAAAATGCCGAGAGGGGGTGTATGTGATGGGTTTCCCGCCTCAACAACAAAGTAAACCTGGCATTGAATCATTAATGAACCCCAGACCTATATTTGATAACCCAAATTACAAACCAGCCGGTAAGCTTATAAATAAGGTAGCGCTTATAACTGGTGGGGATAGTGGAATTGGGAGAGCTGTCGCTGTAGCCTTCGCGAAAGAGGGGGCAGACATTGCAATCTCATACCTAAATGAACACAGCGATGCAAAAGAAACGGAGTTCTATGTCAAAAAGTACGGCCGTAGTTGCATTACCATCCCAGGTGATATTGGGTATGAGCAGCATTGCCAACAAGCTGTAATGCGAACGATTCAACAGTTTGGTCGTATTGACATTTTGGTGAATAATGCCGGTGTACTATACATAAGGAACAGTCTACTTAATGTAGACTCGAATCAACGAGCAAGCACCTTTCACACAAATGTTTTTTCGCAGTTTATTTTTACGAAAGCTGCTTTACCATACATGAATTCAGGGAGCTCCATAATAAATACAACATCCCTTAGTGCCTATCAAGGGGATCAAGATGCAATTGACTACTCGGCATCTAAAGGGGCTATTGTTTCATTTACACGTTCGCTGTCATTGTCACTGGCATCGCAAGGGATTCGAGTTAATGGTGTGGCCCCAGGACCAATTTGGACTCCATTAATTCCATCTTCCTTACCCCCAGAATGGATTGCCACATTTGGAGACCATGTTCCTATGAAGCGAGCCGGTCAACCGTTTGAAGTGGCACCTGCTTATGTATTCTTGGCCTCCGATGATGCATCTTACATATCAGGGCAAATTCTGCACGTGAATGGTGGGGAAATTGTAAACGGCTAAATACTTACAAAACTAATATTAATTGTTATTATTCAAACTGGTATTTCCCCACACCAAACAATAAAAAACCATCACCTAAGAGCGTACCTATGTGATGGTTTTTATTGTTATAATTTTACCCTTTCAATGAAATTAGATAAAATGTTGTAATAGGTGTTTAACAAAAGCAAGGTATAGTAATGTAAAAAGTCAAAGACAACTTAAAAATAAGCGATATTTATACCTTTTATGAAAAATTAATTTGAAATTATATATTTTACGGCTTTCTACCTTAATGGAAAGGTTGAAAAAATGTACTTGTCCAGTATACTAAATATGATTCAAACTTTACTAACATTGACGGTTTAGCTATATATCGGACCTATAAAGAACAAAATAGAAAAGGTGTTATGAATGAAAACGTATATTGTAGTTGGAGCTGGAATTCTTGGAGCATCTACTGCTTACCATCTTACGAAAGCAGGAGCACATGTTACATTGGTCGATCGCCAAGATTTAGGACAGGCGACTGATGCAGCAGCGGGAATTGTATGTCCTTGGCTCTCACAGCGTCGAAATAAAGCTTGGTACCAAATCGCAAAAGGTGGAGCTCGTTACTATGCTTCTTTAATTCAACAATTAGAAGCAGATGGCGAAACGGATACAGGTTATAGACGTGTAGGTGCTATCAGTCTTCATACAGAAGAGAAAAAATTAGATCAAATGGAAGAGCGGGCATATAAACGACGTGAGGATGCTCCGGAAATCGGTGAAATTACTCGTCTATCAAGTTCTGAAACAAAGAGCTTATTTCCGCCGTTATCAGAAGAATATAGCGCTGTACATATTAGCGGCGCTGCTCGTGTAAACGGTAGAGCGCTTCGTCAGTCTCTTGTGAATGCAGCTAAAAAACACGGTGCTGTATGTATCAAGGGAAATGCATCATTAGTTCATGAAGATAACCGAGTTATTGGTATTGAAGTAAATGGTGAGACTTTAACAGCCGATCAAGTAATAGTAACTGCTGGTGCTTGGGCAAATGAGTTATTGCAGCCGCTTGGTGTTAATTTCTTAGTCACATTCCAAAAGGCGCAAATTGTTCATCTCCATATGCCAGAAATAAATACAGATAGTTGGCCTGTTGTTATGCCGCCAAATGATCAATACATTCTTGCGTTTGAAGATGGTCGTGTCGTAATAGGTGCGACACATGAAAATGATACTGGATTTGATTACCGAGTAACAGCAGGTGGATTACATGAAGTATTCGATAAAGCGTTATCGGTTGCTCCAGGTCTATCAAATAGCACAGTACTTGAAACACGAGTCGGATATAGACCATTTACACCAGGATTTCTTCCTGTAATTGGTGCATTACCTAACTTCGAAGGCATACTAGTTGCTAACGGACTTGGTGCTTCTGGATTAACAGCAGGACCTTACTTAGGTTCTGAGCTTGCGAAACTTGCTCTTGGTGAACAGACAGAACTTGATCTTAGCTATTATGATGTAGCTGGGGCAATTGAACAACCAAAGAATTAGCGAAATAGTATGTATTACATATAGGGGTAGCACCACATGTACATCAGCCTAAAAAATAAAATAATTCATAACAAAAAATTTCCTTCTCTACAACTATTTATAAGAAGTAAGATTCTTTTTTGTTGTGAAGAGAAAAGGATTTCTTAGCTTGATGGCCATGTTTCGGTACCCCTATAAGAAAATAGTAACAGTCTTTTAACTTTAAAATAACTTAAATTGATGGATGCGACGTTACCTCTAAACGTAATTTCTTACTTATTAGTTAAATTGGACATTTCAACAGATTTTTGAGTACAACGTTTCATAGCTGAAATGATAGCTGCTCTTAAGCCTTTTTCCTCTAATGTTGCTACAGCTTCTATTGTCGTTCCACCTGGAGAACAAACCATATCTTTAAGTGTGCCTGGATGTATTCCTGTTTCAAGTACCATTTTTGCAGAACCTAATACAGCTTGAGCTGCGAATTTATATGCTTGAGTTCTTGGCATACCATCTAGTACAGCAGCATCTGCCATGGCTTCTATAAACATATATACATATGCTGGAGAAGAACCACTTACAGATGTTACAACATCCATTAATTTTTCATTTACTACCTCTGTTTGCCCAAAACTATTAAATATATTTAGTATATCTTCTAGATCTTTTTCTGTAACCATTTCATTAGCACATAACGCAGACATTCCTTCTCCAACAAGAGCAGGTGTATTAGGCATTACTCTAACAACTTTTAACTTTCTGCCGAAAGCATTCTCAGTACTCTTAATACTTTTTCCTGCAGCAATAGTTACGACTATTACATCGTTTTTTATCTGCTCTTTTATTTGGTTAATTACTGATGAGTATAGGTCTGGTTTGATTGATAAAATTAAAATATCAGCACTGTTAGCTACTTTATTATTGTCAGTAGTTGTAGTTATGTCATATTTTTCACTAGCATTTTTTAAATTAATGACGCTTACATCTGAACAAATAATTTTATCTGAAGAAACTATATTTTTGTTAATCATTCCACCTATCATAGCGATACCCATGTTTCCGCATCCGATGAATCCTATTTGTTTGTTCATAATAACTCGCTCTTGCTCCTTTTGGTATAAATTTTATTGGTTTGAAATTATTATTCTAAAAAAATGATATCCCATACAGAAGAAATTAACATTATAAACTATATCGAGATTAGTATAAAAAAACATTTTAAGAGAGTGTATTACTTTTTGCAATACAAAAAATATATAGAAATCATTTTTATTCTGCACTAAACAAGTACATTTTCTATAATTTAATATGTTTTGTTATATACCACTCAATAACATTTTAAATAATTTTGGAGATTATAAACGTATTACTATCTTTCCTTATTTTCTAAAATATCCCTTGACATAAAAATGCGTTATATCGCATACTATATAAAAATTAAAGTGGAAATCGTTGAAGGGAACTAGTACATATGTCTTCTTGCGCAAGAGAGTGGAATCCGCGGGCTGAAAGATTCCTCGTATAGAAACTATGGAACCTATCCCTGAGTCTTAAACGAAAGTTTAGGCGTATGCCTGCGTTATAGGCGACAAGCGGATATAGATTTATATCAATGAAGGTGGTACCGCGGAACAATGACCGTTTCGTCCTTTTTAAGGACGGAGCGGTCTTTTTTATTTGGCTCTTTATTGCGAGATAGGCATCATTGGTGAGGGGTTTTTTGCTGCAAATTGCACGTGGTAGAAGAAGAGTTTGTCTCCATTTGAAAAAAGAAGCAACACAATTCACAAAAAACTTTTATTTTAGACTAGGGGGTACAAAAGTGAAAAAACAACGAATTGTTGTAAAAATCGGAAGCAGTTCCTTGGCAGCGAATCATGGCGGCATCTCTGGCGAACAGCTTTCAGATCACGTTGCCGCCTTGGCGCGACTGAAGCAGGAAGGACATGAAATCGTGCTGATTACATCTGGGGCCGTCGCCGCAGGTTTTTCCGCTCTCGGGTATCCCGGCCGACCAGTGACAATTAAGGGGAAACAGGCTGCCGCCGCTGTTGGGCAAAGTCTGTTGATGCAGGCGTATACGGAGGAATTCCGCAAATATGGGATTGTTATCGCGCAGCTTCTGCTGACAAGAAGCGATTTTTCCAGAAAAGAACAATACAGCAATGCCTACGCCACTTTACAGGAGCTACTAAACCGCTCCGCTCTTCCTATAATCAATGAAAACGATTCTATTTCTTTGGAGGAGCTGACGTTTGGTGATAATGACATGCTATCAGCTTTAGTAAGCGGGCTCGTCTCGGCGGATATGCTTATGATTTTTACGGATGTGAACGGTTTGTATGACCGGAATCCCCAGAAAAATCCGGACGCGAAAAAGTATTACTTTCTCCCTGCCGTTACGGAAGAAATCGCCTCTCTTGCTGGAGATGCTGGCTCAAAACTTGGTACCGGCGGCATGAAATCGAAAATCGATGCGGCAAAGACGGCACTATCTCTCGGTGTGAGTGTATTCATCGGAACAGGACGTGGACGGGAGAAGTTTTTAGATGTTTTGAAGGGTAAAGGTGATGGAACGTATATCGGTAATACTCCTCAAAAAGTGATCAAGATGAACAAGCAATGGATCGCGCTGCATTCACTTGTCAGCGGACAAATTGAAGTGGATGCCGGAGCAGTCGCTGCCATCATTCAGCGTGGAAAAAGTCTTCTACCTGCCGGTGTTACCGGTGTGTTTGGAATCTTTCAAGCCGGTGAAGTCGTGGAGGTCATCACGCAACAAGGACGCGTGATAGGAAAAGGACAGTGCAGATATAGCGCAGAGGAATTGCGGGAGCTAAAAGGTATGCAGAGCCATGACATTCAAGCGCGAATCGAAAGGCATAGCTATGAGGTTATTCATAGGGATAATTGGGTTTCATTTTAAGAATAGAGAGATGGCTCGTTCAAGTGAAGAACACAGGGTCTTCCTTCTTAAAAGGCGCTGTTTGTCCTTTCTCGCTTTAAGCATCCGATTGATTCAACTAACATCTATGTAGGAGAGTCTTGAATGGTAATGCCTAGTTGGCGGAGTTGGACACGTCTCAAATTTTATACTTTTTAATCTTTAAAAGGGGGAAACGAAAATGAATGAAGTGTTGGCAAAGGGACAAAAAGCGAAAAAGATTGCGGGAGAGCTTGTGGCCAAATCGACTAACGAAAAAAATAAGGCACTGGCGGCTGTCGCTGAGCAATTGATAGTAGAGACATCCTATATTTTGGAGGAGAACAAACGGGATATCGAACAAGGTAAAGCGAAAGGAATGTCTGCCTCTCTCCTCGACCGCCTCATGCTGAATGAACAGCGCATTATTGATATGACAGAGGGTATCCGGCAGCTGATTGATTTGCGCGATCCTGTCGGAGAATGTGTAGCTGCATGGGAACGGCCGAATGGATTGTCTATTCGGGAGATGCGCGTGCCGCTCGGTGTTGTCGGGATGATTTACGAGGCGCGGCCGAACGTGACGGTAGATGCGGCCACAATTTGCCTGAAAACAGGTAACGCAGTGATCTTGCGTGGTAGTTCTTCCGCCGCTTATTCCAACAAAGCCATCGTTGCTGTCATTCATCGAGCGCTCAAACAAACGAGCTTGCCTCCAGAAAGCGTACAGCTCATTGAAGACAATTCACGAGACAGCGCAAAGCAGCTGTTTACATTGAACGAGTACTTGGATGTTCTTATTCCAAGAGGTGGCAAGCAGTTGATAGATACTGTAGTACGAGAAGCGTCTGTTCCTGTATTGGAAACAGGTGCGGGAAATTGTCACATTTTCATTGATGAAACAGCGGATAAACAGATGGCATTCGATATTATCGTAAACGCTAAAACACAGCGTCCGTCTGTATGCAATGCTATTGAAACAATTATACTTCATGAGAATTGGGCGCAGCGATTCGGTACTGAGCTGTTTTCTTTCTTGAAGGAAAGAGGAGTGGAGCTGCGTGGAGATAAGAAAGCATTGGCAATTGATTCTTTTCTTGTACCCGCTTCAGAAGAAGATTGGGAAACAGAGTTTTTGTCTCTTACGCTGGCAGTCAGAATCGTTTCCTCTGTTGAAGAAGCGATTCACCACATCAATGCTTATGGCTCCATGCATTCCGAAGCAATCATTACAGAGAACGAAGAAAACGTCAGCAAGTTTTTCACGTCCGTCGATGCCGCGGCGCTCTACCATAATGCTTCGACCCGCTTTACTGACGGCTTTGAATTTGGCTTCGGCGCAGAAATCGGCATCAGCACGCAAAAGCTGCACGCGCGGGGACCGATGGGGCTATCTGCATTGACTTCCACAAAATATGTGATTCGTGGGAATGGGCAGGTTCGGGGATAAGAAGTAGAAGGACAGATGCAAAGCCTCTCTTGTTTTATTTTTGCTTTCAGTTTCTATCATTTTTTTAGTATTAAAGTGGTTTTTAGAAAACTCAAACTTAGCCTGATGGTCATGGGGGAGCGTCAACAAAATTCTTTTAACTCCCTGTGCAAATAATAAAAAAAGACAAAAAGGATCTATATAAGTCCAATTTAAAAATCCGGCATACGGAACAAGTATGATGGTGCAGCCACATTTCTGGATAAAAACTATTTTTTGCAGGAGGAGTTAGAGCATTCACATGTAGAAGCATGGAAAAAATAAAAGTAATTTAGCTGAAAGTATAACTAAATAGTTAGTTAAAGTAAAAAAGATGCTATCTAGCATCTTTTTTACTTTAAGAGGTATCATTACATACTTTTATTATTTTAAATAACGGCTACTTATCAAATTGTTAGCTCGCAAACGCAAAGTAGAGGAGGTGAAGCAAAACAAAAACGTTATATGAATGTTTCTGAGACCGGAGATTCTATTCATCAAATAATTCGTGAGTTTTCATTGAAAAGAGAGAGCCCTTTGTTCAGCCCACATATATTATATATACATGGGATAACATTATAATGGCTTTTCTTACATAATTGTGATATTATTTTCCTTTATAACAAAAGAGGACGTGACTGATCATGATCAAAATTAAGATACCAGCACCAGACGTTACGATTACAGAGCGTAAGCAAGTAATGAAAGGCGATGAACCAATAATAACTCCGATTAATGGCTTTATTGATTTTCATTTAATTCCGAGAGATAAAGGCGGCATTTTTATGTTTTATAATATTAATGACGAGCTCTTATTCGTTGGAAAAGCACGGAAATTAAGACAAAGAATTAAAAAGCATTTTGAAGATACTGTTTCACCAATCAAAGCTCATAGAGATGAAGTATATCGAATTGATGCATGTATCGTAGAAGATCCAATGGAAAGAGAAATTTACGAAACATATATTATTAATGAACTTCAAGCGAAATATAATGTAGATAAAGTATTTTTTAAATAAAAAGTTCTGTGAAAAATGACCTCGGTATTGTGCTGAGGTCATTTTAGTTGGAGCCTCTTAGTAGTACTTATATTTTATATGCCTTTTTACGAATTAGGTCTTGATAATAAAACAAAGATTAATAAAAATGTTCAGTATAGAGAAAAAATGTTGCTGAGTAAGTTAATTATTGATTTGAAATAAAGTTTAACTGTTTATAAAAAAGTCGTACCGTTTAAAACAAAGTTTAACCGTTTTGAAAAAAGTTTGATCAAAATACAACCTTTATTTCAAAGCTACAGTGAAGGGGTAAAAGATATTGATATGAAGCTGGTGACAGGGAAATACACACCATCGCCTGTGAAAACCGTAAATATGAAGAAAGACAATGGGAAGGAAAGATAGGTATTTTAACGGTAGAGGAGCGATTTGTACATACGGTTGTGAAAATTTGGTTAGAGCCAGTGTGCTTGCATCGGTTTCATAAGAACAGTTATGCTTATCAGCCGAAGAAATCAGCAGCTTAGGCGATTGCTAAAGTTGATGAATGGCTTGCGGATGGTTATGAATGGATAAATGAAACGGACATTCAGAGTTTTTTTGATGATATGGATCATGTTATTTTACGTCAGCAGCTTTTTTCGTTTACTTATAAAAGTAAAATTCTTGGCAAGGATACAAAAATAGACCGACAGCTATAAACTGCCCCTCCGTTTAAAGAGGGGCAGTTATCTATACTTTTCATTCTGTAACAGTTACTTCAATCGGCTCAGCTACAATATGCCATTCCTTCCCAAGCATTTGGAAAGTATGCATCGCAAATACATTCACTGTTCCAGGCTTCAATGCTTGAATGGTACTACCTTCAATTTTCACTTTGTCTTCTCCACTGTTCACAAAGAAAGTGGTCGGAATATTCTCTTTTTTGTCCTCACGATAATTTACTTTGGATTTTATGTGTATAGTCGCTGTTTTTCCGACTTTCAGGTTTACTTTTTTATTCGGTATTTCCAAACGAATCGGCGCATCCGTCAGCCATTGCATGTAATCTGTGATCGGTCCGACAACGCCGGCCTGCAAGGCTTCTCCAAACGGATTCTCGTCCCTGAACGTCCAATGCATATTCAGAAATCCGCGCTGACGCATATATTGGATAAATTCCGGATACAGGCTACCGTAGCTTGCATTCAATGTCGCGTTCATGCTGGCGCCGTACTGCATCATCTGCTGAGCCTTCTTCAGCTTACTGTCTAGTGTGGAAGGAGGGCCAGCGGAGTAAAGATAGCCGGTTCCGACTTCACGGTTGAGACTGCGAACGTTTCTGATATGGTTGGCATCAAAGCTTTGAATCACTACGTTATCAATCATTCCAGCTTGCTCAATTTCCTGCATCACTTGCTTCTCGATGCCGCTCGCCTTAAGCTCGACAAGCAGAACCACATCTTTCCCCTTAAAATCATTCAAAAACTCTTCAAAGGTAGGTACCTTTTCACCTTGGAATTCGGGACTGAATTTGATACCGGCATCCAATGTGCGAATCTGTTCAAGCGTTAAATCCTTTATATAGCCCGTGCCGTTCGTTGTCCGATCCACATTATAGTCATGCATAATGACCAACTTTCCGTCCTTCGTCATCTGCACATCCGTCTCAATCATATCCGCACCTAATTCATAAGCTTTTCGATAGGAAGCCATCGTATTTTCAGGCGCAAGGGAAGGTACGCCACGATGTGCCGCCACGACCGGGCGCTGCACAAGTGTATTTTCTGGATATTGTCCCAACGCTTCAATGGAGGCTTCAGGGTTCCCTGTCACAATGCCGTCCACTCCAAGATGAATGAGCGTATGGGCGGCTTGCACATCCTCTGCGCCGCTTCCCCAAACGGAAATTGCGCGGCTATGTAAATAATGGACCGCATCAGGGCTCAGATTTTTTTGCGGCATTACCGCAACCATCGCATCACTTTCATGAATGTCACGCACGAAAGCGGCCATATCATTCTTATTGAAGGATGACTTGGTGTAAAGAAGGGCACCGCGAGCCGTTTTAATGAAGCTGCGCATTTCTTTCACGATGGCGGGATTGCTGGATAAAATCTGAAAATCCTGCGTCTGTGTTTCTTTCATGATATTCGCGAGACCTTCAATATCCGCATGTTCTTCCACCTGAACAACCGGAATGAATTTGCCTTTTATGTTTTCTAGAGTTTTTTCAATAGGAACTCCGTCAACAACCCATTGCCCCTGCACGTTCCGCTTTGCCTGCAGGAGAACCGAAGATGCGCCTTCTTGTGCAACAGATTGCGAAATGATCGTAGGGGGATTCACGATATTCGTTTTCGCTTCTTTCGGAAGAAAAGCGTTCGTTTTCGCTAAAGGAGGAAGTGCATTCGGATATTCATTCACCTTTACATTATCAAATTGAACCGTCGTACCATTCGCTTGAAAGCCAACATCCCCGTTTGCCCATTTCCCGGCTTGATCCGTATCAATCACAAGCTGTCCATCGATGAACTGCTGAACACGATTGCCACTTGCGATCACTTTGATATGATATGTCTTATTGAGAGCCATATTTTCCGGGTAAAAATTCGTTTCCGGCACGACCCACTGATTACTTTCATTCCGAATGGCGAACTCCAGTCCGTTCATCGCCGTAGTGCCTTTACGCATAGCGGATTGATAATACGGATAAGAATTGGGCTGTACACGATACATCAATGAAGCCCATCTGCTGTCTTCCACCGCGCTTTGAAACGTCATATCCGCTTCAAAAACGTAATTCCCTGATTGATCTCCTAAAGGAATCACTACTCTGGCAGGGGCGGTAGAAGAAGGAGAAGCTAATACTAGCTTGCCGTCTACGACCTTGGCATCTCCCTGTACAAGCTTCCAGCCAGCAGGCAGTGACCCGTTGGCGATTTGGTCGAAATTCTCCTGTGTGAGAGTTTGCTCCGCGGCATGAACCTTGGTTGAGCTGTCAACCGGAGCCATCCATATACTTCCGAAAATACTTGCCGATACTAAAACAGTTGCAACCTTTTTTGACTTTCTCGTGAATTTCGATGTCATCACTAGTCTCCTTTTTATTTAGTAGAAACATTGTGACTGATTGGCGGGTGTTCTTCTGTATCTTTAATAGATAGAGTGAGAAGAAATAGATACGTTTCCTATGAAAATATTACCAGATGAAGTTAAATGTGGGATTAATGTTTTGCAAAGATATTGTAAAGATAGGACAGGGGGCTGTGAAGGTAAAGAAGCGGGCATGGATGTGTAGCTGCATTTCTGAATGAAAAAACATTTGATAGAGACAAATGAAAAACCCTCGTTTAGAGGATTACAACAGCATCTGCTGCACCTCAGTATGAATGTTTGTCTTTGCAATTAAGCCGTTTGTTAATTAAAGTAGAAATACTAAAACCTCGTTCAGAGGATTAAAAAAATCCCTCTTCTGTAAAAGAAGAGGGATTTTTTCTATATATCAATAATTTGTCATACCTTTGTCACCTATTAGTGTATTCATTTTAGACAAGCTATATGGAAATATGGTTTGTCGTGATATATTGTATTCAAACTAAGAAAATGAAGGACAAGGGAATGTATTTTAAGGAGGGAAGCGTGTGCGGATATTCCATGTAAGCGAAGAGAGCCATATCCAAGTGTTTCAGCCCCGAATTCCTACTCGAACGGATTTAAATTCAACGAAAGGGCTTGTATGGGCAATAGATGATAAATGCTTACCTAACTTTTTAACACCCAGAAATTGTCCGCGTGTTTGTTATCATGTTGGACCAAATACATCTGAAATCGACAAGCAAACATATATATCATCAAAGTCATGTTCACATGTAGTAGTGATTGAAAACAAATGGTTTGAAACGATGAAAAATACTAAATTATACTTGTATGAATTTGATATAAAACAATTCACACTTCAAGATGAGATTGCTGGCTATTATGTAAGTGAAACAACACAAATTCCGATTGCTAAATTAGAAGTAGTTGATTTATTTCAAGAACTGCTTAAACGTAATGTTGAATTACGTTTAGTAAATAACTTGTGGGATATTTGTGATGAAATTCAAAAAACAACATTTAACTGGTCAATGTGTAGAATGGGGTTTGCGCAGCCAAGGGTTGATGAATAATTTGTAATTTCTCATAGATTCAAGGGGCATACCTATGAGTTTTGATTCATCTTTTTTATAAAAACTAAATTCATAATTCTAATAAAGGAATCCATTTTGATCAACCTTTTTTCAAAATGGATTCCTTTTTGATTGAACTTTATTTCAAAACTACATTTTCGCAAGATTTAATTGCCAAGAAACACCATACTTATCTTGGACCCAAGCAAACTTTGCACTCCAAGGAGAAGCAGTTAACGGCATTAATACCGCGCCATCCTGAGATAATTTATCAAAAACTCGATCAATTTCTTCCTCCGTATCACAAGAGACAAACAATGACATAGCGGGAGTAAATTGATGTACATCTTTATTACTATTATCAATACACATAAATAGTTGCCCTTTTAATGAAAACGTAGCATGCAGCACTTTTCCCTCTGCAGCAGTTTCGTTTCGAGAAATACTTATGATTTCCGATTGATCAAATATAGAAGTGTAATGTTTCATTGCTTCCTCAGCTGTTCCAGGGAACATTAAGAAGGTAGTAATTTTTTGATTTGAGTTTTCCATTTCCTATTCACTCCTTTTATTAAATACAAAGATAAAAATTTTTACACTGCAAAACGAACATACATTCTTACATATACATTTATATTATCTTTAAGGGTTCTCCATTGTCAATTGTTATCACTTTATTTTCTAAACCACATGATTGTCATTCAATATAAGAATCTATTAAAAACGAGTAACTTTACATAACTAAAAAAATACAAACATATACTGGTACAAGCAAACTTGAAAGGAGACAATCATGAATTGGTTAGAAGCCTTTATCTTAGGAATTATTCAAGGTTTAACAGAGTTTTTACCAATTAGCAGTACTGGTCATTTGTATTTAGGGAGACACCTTTTTGGTTTAGATGAGGCAGGGCTCTTTTTAGATACGATGCTTCATATAGGGACGTTAGTAGCGGTTTTTATTTACTATAAAAAAGAATTTCTCTATTTAATAAAAAATCCATTCTCAAAATTAACGTATTTATTAATTATCGGAACAATTCCTGCAGTCGTAATTGGTTTACTATTTAAAGATTTCTTTGAAGAGATTTCAAAAACAGGTATAACGATAGGATGGGAATTTCTAGTTACAGGTTTATTCTTATATATGGCAGAGAAACAAAAAAGCGGACGTAAGAAGATGAACGATATTACATATAAAGACGCATTTATTATCGGTTCGTTCCAAGCGTTTGCGATTTTTCCAGCAATCTCTCGATCAGGTATGACAATCGTTGCTGCTCTGTGGAGAAAGTTAGACCGTGAAACAGCAGCTTATTTCTCATTTTTATTATCAACACCCGCAATTGTTGGAGCGATTATCTTACAGTTAGTCGATGTTTTCCAAGGAAAAGCAGAAGCAATCTCTAACACGTCACTTATTGTCGGTACGCTATCTGCAGCATTCTTTGGATATATTGCCGTCACATGGATGATTCAATATTTAAAACATCATTCTTTAAAAACATTTGCGTATTATGTATGGGTTCTGGGGCTTCTCATTCTTATCTTACAATTTACTGGTGTATTTTAAGGGAGGAGGAACATGAAAAAATATGAGAAAATGGTAAGGTTATTTTATGGGGGATTCTTTATGTTAGGTTTAGCAGGAGGAATGTTATTAGAAAAGCCTAACATCGGAATTTTTATTGGGATTGCTTGTGGATTATTTACACATGCGATTCTTATTATGAAAAGCAGAGATGAATGAAATATCACTAGAAATCAAAATCCTGTATGAGTATGATGATACAGGATTTTTTAAATCTATTATGTTCAATTGAGAGATTTTAAAATGGTAAAATTGATAGAGAAATATGGAACGAAGTAGATAGGAGGTAACATATTGGATATTGCAATTGTAATTGGAGGAAGCATTGCTGGAAAACTTGCTGCAAAGGCTTTATCTCATTCTTTTCAGAAAGTAATAATTTTAGAAATAGGTGAAGAATGGACGGAAAAGACTCCTAGAAAGAGAGTGCCGCAAAGTTATCATCCACATGTTTTATTAAAAGGCGGAGAAGAAGCAATTGAGGAATTATTTCCTCAAATTATTTCGCAATTAATTGAGGATCAAAGTATTGTAAGTAATTTTACACAAGATGTGAAGTGGCATCATTTTGGTTGTTGGAAACCACAATTTACAGGAGATTTAACTATGGTTCAACAAAGCCGTCCTATGTTTGAGTGGCATTTAAAAAGACGAATTGATCAAGTAGCTAATATTGTAACTAGATATAGAATGATGGTTGAACAAATTTTGATAGATGAAGAGCATAATAAAGTATACGGAGTACGAGTGAAAAACCTTGAAACAGGTGCAAAAGAAGAAATTCATGCAAATGTAGTTGTGGATGCAAGCGGGTTTGGGTCAAAGAGTGTAGAGTGGTTACAAACACATGGTATACAGGTTAAAGAGGAAAAAGTATGGATTCAACTATTTTATGCTACTAGAGTATTTCGTTTAAAAACAAAAGAACGGCTAGATTGGTGTAACCTTCTTGTTTCTCCTAGTTTTCCTGAAAACCCTTATGGTGCTCTTATTCAAACAATTGAAGACGATCGTTTTTATGTAACTTTTAGCGGTTACGCAAATGAGCGTGCTCCGCAAACTGATGAAGAATTTTTTGCTTATGCTCAGAAATTACCGGTCCCTGATGTGCGAAGTTTTCTTGAAATAGCAGAGCCTCTTTCGGATATAAGAATACATAAAATTCCTTATCAAGTGCGTCGCCGCTTTGACTTAATAAGACATATTCCGGAAGGTTTTTTAGTAATTGGAGATGCTCATTGCCGTTTTGATCCCGTTTTTGGACAAGGGATTTCAGTCGCTGCAATGGAAGCTTTAGAGTTGGAAAGATGTCTCCGGGAAAATAAACATCTCGAAAAAGATTTCACCTACAAATTTCATAAGAGTATTTCGAAGTTGATAGCAACGCCGTGGGAAATGACTACAACAGAAGCATTTCGCGTTTCGAACATTAAAGGGGACAGACCTCTTATGCAACCATTTAAACAGTGGTACACCAAAAAGGTATATCGTCTTTCTGCTTTTAATCCGGAAATTTATATTCGATTGGTTAACGTTATGAACTTAATTCGTAGTCCCTTACATCTTTTTCATCCAAAAGTACTATTTGCTATATTTACGAGTCGAGGAAAGTAGTCTTTTTTCAGCAGGATTTTGTAACGAAATAGCAAATTTATATAGTTGATTGATTTTGAAAAGGAATGATTAGCGAATGGAAGTCTACATAGAAAAGTTAAAGGAACAAGATGCAGAAGAATTGTTTGCTTTTGAATGTAGTAACCGGTCTTTTTTCGAAAAGATGTTGCCTAGTCGTGGTGAAGATTACTATACATATGAAACGTTTCAAAAAATATTTTATGAATTATTAAAAGAACAACTTGAAGGTATTTCATATTTTCACCTCATAAGAAATCAGGCAGGAACAATTGTCGGGAGAATCAATTTAGTAGATATTGAGAAAGATAAAGAATTCGGGTATCTTGGCTATCGATTAGGAGAAAAATATGTTGGAAGAAGTATTGCAACTAAAGCTGTAAAACTCCTCTTAGATGAAGCAACAAACTATCATGTTACTAAAATTCATGCGAAAACAACAAATAATAATTTTGCTTCTCAAAAAGTATTAGAAAAGAACCTTTTTTCACGTATCTCAATTGATGAAAACACACCAGAGGGCCCAAAAATTGATTTTATCCATTATATTTGGAGACATTCTAATTAAAACAAAGAAGGGGAGCAATACAATTATGGACTTACGTTATCCGATCGGTCAATTTACTTATGAAAGTATTACGCAAGATACAATAGAGAATTGGATAGAACAAATTGAAAATCTTCCTATTGCATTAACACAGGCAATAAAAGGGCTAGATGAAAATCAGCTTGATACACCGTATCGTACTGGCGGATGGACAGTGCGCCAAGTCGTTCATCATATTGCAGATAGTCATATGAATAGTTATATTCGGTTTAAGTTGGCGCTGACGGAAAATAATCCAACGATTAAACCGTATATGGAAGAAAAATGGGCAGAGCTTCCTGATTCCCAGTTACCAATAGATGTATCCCTAGCACTTTTAGAATCATTACATACGAGATGGGTTACTTTGCTGCAATCTATGAAACATAATGATTTTGAAAAAATGTTTCATCATCCTGAATCAGGATCTAATAAATTAGGTGTAACGATTGGGCTTTATGCATGGCATGGTCGTCATCATACTGCACACATTACTTCTCTTCGCGATCGATTAGGATGGTAATAGTTCTTATAAATTAAGCAGTTGAAATGCAAGGGAGGACAGTGTATATGGAGATTTCTAATAAATGGACTGAGGTAGATCACTACATCACAGATTTACTAATTCCATCTGATCCTGTACTGGATTCGGTACTCCAAGTTAACGCAGATTCTGGCTTACCCGCACACGATGTTTCTCCGAATCAAGGGAAATTTCTGCAGCTGCTTGCGCAAATTCAAGGAGCACGTACTATATTAGAAATTGGCACGCTAGGTGGTTATAGTACAATTTGGCTAGCGCGAGCATTGCCTAAAGATGGTCGTCTTATTACGTTAGAAGCAGATCCAAAGCATGCGGAAGTAGCGCGTTCAAACATTAAGCGTGCTAATTTAAGTGATATAGTGGAGGTACGTCTTGGACCAGCATTAAATACATTACAGCAACTTGTTAATGATAAGCATGAACCGTTTGATCTTATTTTTATTGATGCTGATAAGCCAAATAATCCGTATTATTTAGCGTGGGCATTGAAGCTTTCACGTCCAGGTACTTTAATCATTGCAGATAATGTCGTACGTGATGGTGCAGTAATAGAAGATTCTAATGTTGATCAGAGTGTTCAAGGGATACGGGGATTCTACGAGTTGCTCGCTACTGAACCACGCTTGAGCGCAACGGCAATCCAAACTGTTGGTTCCAAAGGGTATGACGGCTTTGCACTTGCTGTGGTTACGTCTATTTAAAATAAAGTTGGACGAAAATAACTTAAACGAAGTTCGATTACACCATTCCAAAATATTAAGAAAAGAGATTTTACCTGGAAAAATGTTTGAAGAAACTAGTGTATATTTTAGTTATAATGCGTGTGTTAAACAGATTAATAGAAAAGCCGATTTCCTATGCTCTAAAGGATTATCGGCTTTTTTTTGTGGAGTTTTACTTCGTGTACGAATTTTACTTTTTATTGGTGCAATTCCTATAGATTGAAGAAGTTAATCCATATCTTATGATGAATGGAAAATCAATGTTTGTTTTACTATAAAATAGAATAACATTTGCTTAGATAGGTTAATCATAAAAAAGAACTCCGTATTTCTTCAAACATACTTAAATGTTTAATTTAAAAGGAGGATATTAATTTTGGAAACAGTAGAAAATACACTATCCATTTTTGCTTTAGGCGGCATAAAGGAAATAGGAAAAAATATGTATGTTATACAGTATGCAAATGACATTGTAATAATTGATTGTGGTTCGAAGTTTCCTGATGAAAGTTTATTAGGAATTGATTTGATTATCCCTGACATTACATATTTAAAGGAAAATCAAGATAAGATTCGAGCTTTAGTCGTTACACACGGACATGAAGATCATATTGGAGGTATCGCATATCTCTTAAAACAATTGAATGTGCCAATTTATGCAACACGTTTAACGTTGGGGTTAATTGAAGTGAAATTAAAAGAACATAAACTTCAAAATGTAACAGAGCTATTTGTTATTGACTCTGAATCGTTAATTGAACTTGGACAAATAAGTTTAACTTTTTTCAAAACGAATCATAGCATACCAGACTGTCTTGGCATTGCTTTTCATACACCAGAAGGTACAGTAGTACATACAGGTGATTTCAAGTTTGATTTGACTCCTATAAATAATCAATATCCTGATATTCATAAAATGGCTAAAATCGGAAGTAATGGTGTTTTAGCTTTACTCTCTGAAAGTACAAATGCGGAACGTTCTGGATTTACTCCGTCAGAACGATTTGTAGGTGAACATATTGAAGAAGCATTTCTGAAAGCACGTAGAAAAGTTATTCTTTCCACTTTTGCATCTAATGTGAATCGCTTACAGCAAGTGGTAGATGCTGCGTGTAAAACAAATCGAAAACTCGCTTTGCTTGGAAGAAGTATGGTAAATGTCGTATCTGTTGCATTAGAGCAAGGATACTTAAATATTCCAGAGGGAATGTTAATTGAAGCACACGAAATCAATCAAATGGAGCCAGAAAAGGTAGCAATTCTTTGTACTGGCAGTCAAGGTGAGCCTATGGCTGCTTTAGCTCGTTTAGCTAGCAGAAACTATAGACAGGTTGATATCCTGCCTGAAGATACTGTTATTATAGCTGCAACTCCTATTCCAGGTAATGAACGAAATGTTTCACGTATTGTAGACAACTTATTTTTATTAGGAGCTAATGTAATTTATGGATCGGGAAGTTCAACAGGGATGCACGTTTCTGGACATGCTTATCAAGAAGAATTAAAATTAATGCTCACTTTAATGAAGCCAAAATATTTCATTCCGATTCATGGGGAATTTAGAATGTTACATCATCATCGCCTTTTAGCAGAGTCCGTTGGTGTTAAGAAAGAGAATATTTATGTTATGAATAACGGTGATGTTGTTGATATAAAGAACCAAGTTGCTTATCAAACTAGACGAATACCTGCAGGAAATGTATATGTAGACGGATTGGGTATTGGTGATGTTGGAAATATTATTTTACGTGACCGTAAACAGCTTGCAGAGGATGGTATGCTTGTTATAGTCATAACTCTTAGTAAAACTGATGGGAAAATGATTTCCGGTCCAGACACAATTTCTCGTGGATTTGTATATATGCGCGATTCAGAAGATTTTTTAAAGAAAATTAATCAACTGATTGTAAAAACTGTTAATAATTCACAAAAAGCGAATATTAGCCAATGGAATGTTCTTAAAAAAAGCATAAAAGAAACACTTGGACAATTTACATATGAACATACAAAAAGAAAGCCAATGATTCTTCCTATAATAATTGAAGTTTAAAATGGTTACTTTTATAAACGAATTAACTCAAAGCGAAATTAAAAAATTATAAAAGTCTAATTACATTTGATCAAACTTTATTTCAAAACAACATGTTACATGTGCTAGATAATATGTTAGAATACAAAAAGACTATCTTGCAATAGAGATAGTCTTTTTGTATTTTTAATCAACATTATTGTATGTTGTTCCGAAATATACGGGGTTAATACTTTTGTTATTGTATAAAAATACAATTTTATTATCTTGTCGTGTAGGCTACAAGTGCTTTTTGAATGTTGTAAATACTATCGTCTTTTCTAAATTCTCTCGTAATTGGATCATGCATACCTGATATCCAAATTTTTAATTCAGCCTCCAAGTCAAAGTGACCAGCTGTTTCTATGCTATATTGTGTAATACTTTTATATGGAATAGAATGATACTCTGTTTTTTTACCAGTCATACCTTGCTTGTCTACTAAAATCATTCGGCGATTTGTAAATACAATTAAATCACGAATTAACTTATAAGCGTGTTCTACTTGCTCATCGTCTAACATGATCGCTTGTAGATCACGTTCTACGCTACTTATATCTGCATCAGATGCATTTCCTAAAAAACCACTAAATAAACCCATTATAAATTCCTCCTTTATGTATAGAATGAGTTTCTTTTATTGTAACATGTAATGGGAAAACGGATTCTTACTTTTTGATATAAGAATTAATTGTCAATTGCAATGAAACAATTTAATACTTCATCATAAAATCTTATGCTAATATATTTGTGTAAGAACTTTTTATACACTACGAATTTGAAATATGATAGAGGGACAATATATGAACAATATCGGATTAGTTTTAGAAGGCGGAGGAATGAAAGGACTTTATACAGCAGGGGTATTAGAATTTTTCATGGAAAAAGATGTGTATTTTCCTTATGTGATAGGTGTTTCAGCAGGGGCTTGTATGGCTGCTACGTATTTATCTCGTCAAAAAGGAAGAAATAAGAAAGTAAATACAGAACTAGTAAGCGATCCACGTTACATATCATTTCGAAATTTTTTACGAAAACGTGAATTGTTTGGTATGGATTTTTTATTTGATGAGGTACCTAACAAAATTGTTCCATTTGATTTTCAGACATTCCTAAACGGGGCAGAACAGTTTGTTATTGGCACAACTGATTGTGAGACAGGAGAAGCTGTGTATTACAATAAGCACGAACATGGAAATGATATTTTAAAAATTATTCGTGCATCAAGCTCTGTACCATTTATTGCTTCGGCAGTAGAATATGATGATAAAAAGTTACTAGATGGAGGAATTACAGACCCAATTCCGATTCAGAAAGCACAGGCTGATGGATTTCAAAAAAATGTGGTCATTATGACGAAACCAGCAGGATTTGAAAAACAACAAAACAAGCTGTCATCTATTGCGAAATGGTTGTATCGACATTATCCTAATGTGGCAAATCGTCTCGTGGAGCATTACGAAATCTATAACAATACTATATCTTATCTCTATTCAGAAAAACAAAAAGAGAATTTCTTTGTTATACAACCAAGTGTGCAATTACCTGCAAGTGGATTGGAACGAAATAAAGAAAGATTAGTTCATTTATATGAACTTGGTTATAGTGATGCCAAAAATCAATTTGAGCAGCTGAAACAGTGGATTAAGTAAAATAATATTTTGTTAGATGGAGAAAATTGAAATCGTTGTTTTTTAAACAAATTTGTGTTCCTTATAAAAATGATCGTCAAGATTAGGCGGTTGTACTGAAAAGAATAGCAGCGCCATGAAATTAGATTGAACAGCTTATGTTCAATCTAATTTCATTTACCGTATTTTTACAGAATAAAACCAAATAGTTCTAAAGATACCTATCTATATTCAACTGGTAAAGGAATTTGCCTTCTTGCATTAGAATTTAATATCTGATAAGTAAACAAGGAGGACAAAGAGATGCGAACTCAATTCCACCATATTGTAAGGGGTGTACTTATAAAAGATGGAAAACTTTTGGTAGCACATTTTAAAGGGCATCATTCTTTTTTACCGGGAGGACATATTGAATTAGGTGAGTCAGTTGAAAATGCGCTTATACGAGAATGGGAAGAAGAAATAGGTACTGCTTGTTCAATCGAAAAGTTCCTTGGTGTCATTGAAAATCAGTGGAAAGATGGAGACACACTACATTATGAAATTAATCATGTCTTTAAAGTTAACAGTGATAAATTAAACGCGGAAACACCTCCTAAATCTAGAGAATCTCATCTGGATTTTTATTGGATTGTACCTAATGAAGACAATTTGAAAAGATATAAAGTCATGCCGGATACTGCCGTACAAACACTTATGAAAAAAATTCAAGAACATGACATAGAAACATGTTGGGTTAGTACACTTTAACTACTTGAAACTGGATTTATGTTAAAAGGTGTTTTCACGTCTAGAAAACACCTTTTTAGTTTGTAAAGTTTTTTATAGTCTAATACTTTATTCTATACGGTCTTAAATATAAAATTTGTTCACAAAATATACACTATACCCATAGTAAATAACCAGGAAACAATCAACTTGGTACTGAAATAAGTATTGAGTTGAAAAGAGAAAAGGAGGCAAAAAATGAAGAAACTAATGAGTCCAATTATGCATGATTTGGCGAAGCAATTAAATCAAGAAAATCCTTCTGCTGTTACATTGTTTTTAGAAAGTATAAAGAAACAAGAAACACCTATTGTGGAGACTTGTCCAATTGATGCTGAGTACCATATTGTTACATATATTTGGTTAGGTGATGAACAAGCTGAAAATGCATATGTATTTGGCAGTTTTCCTGGTTGGGATATAGCGGCGAATGAAATGGATAAGCTTTCACATACAAACATATGGTTTAAAACGTTTCGAACAAAAGAAAAGTTTGCTTCGACGTATTATTTTTCAATTAATGATGACTTTGAACAAGATTGGGTAAAGCGAAGTGAAAACTATAAGCGTGATCCATTGAATTCTAAAATATTTGAGCATAAAGCAGGACCAATATCTGTTTTAGAGTTAGGCCTATCGTCACAAATTGATAAAACAAAGCAACAAACTCATACCCCAAAAGGAAAAGTAGAAACATATCAGTTTCATAGTTCTATATTGAAGAATGAACGACAACTTTGGATATATACTCCGCATAATTACTCACCTGTACAACCTCCTTATGACCTTCTTATCATGTTTGATGGCAGTTCTATGCTACAGACGTTATCAGCACATCTTATACATACAAAGGAAATTCCACCGTGTATTCTAATTGGCATTGATCATGTAGATCGATTTACAGAACTCACATTTTACGAGGAAATGAATATGTTTTTAACAAAAGAACTATTTCCGTGGATTCAACAAAGATATCATGTTAATGCAAATCCGCATCATATAACAATTGGCGGATTCAGTCTCGGTGGTTTAGCAGCTTTTTATGCAGCATTGGAATATCCAGATCTCTTCGGAAATGTTTTATCATTGTCTGGTTCTGTACATTGGAAAAAAGACAATTACACAGAACCACACCCTTGGATCGAAAATCAATTTAAAAGAAGCAGCACATTACCACTACATATTTATATGAGCGCTGGGGAGTTGGAAAATAAACCGCTGTTAGAAGCAAATAGGAGGTTATCACACGTACTTAAAGAAAAAGAATATCAAATCACCTATGTTGAATTCCCTGGTGGTCACGATGAATTGTGGTGGCATAAACAGTTTGCTCATGGATTAGTGTCCTTACAACAATTTAAAATACCCATGAAATAATAAAAAGGGAGGAGAAAACATATGAAAGATAGAGAAAAAGATTTAGATAAAGCATTAAAGAAACAAGAAATTTTAGTGAAAGATGAAAAAGTATGGTCATATACGTACGAAGATCATATTAGCTCTATTATTAAACGCGCTCAAAAAGAAGGCGTATTTGATGACTTAGTAGGCAAAGGAAAGCCACTGCAAATTGATAAAAGTCTCTCTTATAATCCAGAAAAACAGCTATATAAGACGATGAAGGATAATCATATTTTACCAGGGTGGATTGAACTTTCAAAAGAAATCGATGCGTTAAAGGAAAAATTGCATACATGTATAGAAAAGGAAGAAGCTGCTGCAATGGTTGAAATGATTAATAAAAAAATTTACGAGCACAATTTAACTTGTCCAACATCAGCACAAAAAATGAAAATTAGTATACCAAGTTAATATTGTAAGGTTGTTACTCTTTCTGAGGATAAGCTCGGAAAGAGTTTTTTATAGAATAATTCGTTATAAGCGGATTTTAATAAAAAAATACTGTATAAATCACTTGATTATGAAAATAAATTCGAAGACGAGGGCTATATATGGGATAGTCTAGTACTTTCAAAATATACACTATATTTTTGTAAACTCTTTTATGGAAAAGTTTTACATATTCGATATACTATTAAGTGCGAAGGAGGTTTTTTGAAGCTGGAAGAATTACCTTATTATTAAACTAACGAAGCAGGTTAGTTTTGTAAGGAAGTCATTATCTATATTGGAGGAATTAAAACGTATATGGAACAAAAGATACTTGAATTACTTAACGAAATATATCCAGTGAATTTTATTAAAGTCGAGTCAGTAACAAATGAAATGTATCGGTGTATTGCAGAACAAGGTAACTTCTTTGCTAGAATAACGAACTATAAAACATATGATGAACAGTTAGAAGAGGTTAAATATACAAACTTTTTATATAATGAAGGATTTGGTGTCCCGTTAAGCATATCTTCTTTAAACGGTAAATTAGTAGAAAAGATAACACTTGATAAGGACGTTTTAACTGTTTTATATAATGCAGCTTCTGGTGTACACTTACCAAGAAATCAATGGAATGCCAATGTATTAAAAGAATTAGGTCGGCAAATTGGTAGATTACATCGTTTATCAAAGAAATTTGAAAATATAATACCGACTAAATATATCAACGATTGGCATGATAATGAGGAATATGATTTTCATAAATATATTCCTAAAGAAGAAAGCACTATTAGAGAAATTGCACATAAGGTTTTATCTACAATTAAAAATTTGCCAAAATGTCATTCTACATATGGTTTACTACACGGAGATTTATGGTTAGAAAACATATTAGTAGATAGTGATTCGAAATTGACAATGGTTGATTTTCAAGATTGTGAAAAACATTATTATATATTCGATTTAGCTGTTCCAATATATAGTGCGTTGGAGTATTCGTTTGTAGGGAATGGTAACATAGTTGACTATGGGCGTTCTATTACGAAAGCAATAATAGACGGATATCAAGAGGAAAATGATATATCTCCAGAGATGTTAGGGAAACTTTCTCTATTTATTAAATTAAAGGAAATATTTGAATATAACTTAATGCATATGTACTGGAATAAAGAGAGGTTAACTGAAGAACAAATACGAATAATGAACCATTTTAGAATAAGGATTGAAAATAATTACTCTATTCTTAATATTTAACCAACTTTTGTTATTAAACTAAAGTCAATTTGCTGGCTTAGTTAGTAGGAAAAGGAAAGCCACTGCAAATTGATAATAGTCTCACATTTCAAATTGCTGAAAAGATTGTATTTGACGACTATGAGGCGTTTTTTGTGAATTGTAACCATAAAAATCATGGAGAAATGTCATTATTATGGACAGCCTGTATATTAAATCAAATCCTTAGCAAGCAAACCATCACATTTGTTGGAATTGATCAAGACTTATATACATACGTAGAACAATGCTATTTTCGTACTGAAAATAAAAAGAGTGGAACAAATAATTTTCATGTAATTTACATTATTAGTAATGAAGTCTTGCTGCAAAGTTATTACGTACAACAATGCGATGTTGATACACTGGCAATACTAGTGCAAATATATCGAAATGAAGAGCGCAAAGTGATCTATCATGATCGAAAAAGCGGTATTTTACATTTAATACGTCAAACAGAAAAGATAGCAAATACGGATTTTATAGAAAAGATAATATCTAATAGAATACAAGTCGTTTATTAAAATTCTTCCTAAAATAACAAGGGAGGATTTTTTTGTTCTATAAATACATTATGTTAACTAGTTGATGAAAATCGGGCAAAAGAAAATATAGGTTAGAGCTGAATTATGACAAATTTCTATGTAAGACATATTTCGGTGTATATTTAAAAAATAAGATATCAATATCGAATATAGAATAAAAACCAAGCCAGAAAATAAATCTTTAAATGCGATATAAATTATAGAACTGATCATTTATCATAAAATTTATCCGGTTGCGCGTGAAGGATTTTGCTGAATGAAATCATAATGGCTTGTTTGAAATTCTATAATTTCAAAGCTTAGTTAAACATGCTATAAATCAGTTTAAAAATCTCCGTTCCATCTCAAAATATATAGTTTACTTGGATTTAGAGATATGAAACTCCTTTCATTTTATAACTTCCTATAATTTATATTATGTTAACTAGTAAAAAATAATTAACTTAATTAAAATAAGTTATATTTTTAATCCCCCCTATTTTTATCTTCTCGTTACAAATAAAAAATCAGTTAGTGTGCGTGTTTAAAGTCTGCACACTAACTGAAAAATAATTTATTTTTTCTGTTGAAAAATTTCATATTTCCTTTGTAAGAATAATTCTTTGTCTTTATAAATCCATTCTGCAAAATGTTGAATTTCATTTTTGCCACTCAAGTATATACGATACTGTTTTTCTTTGTTAATAAACTTAGATTTGTGGTTCTGATTGATGCCCATCTCCATCAAAATACCCTCTAATAAAATGATGTAAGTATTCTTCCGGAACATACGGGAATTGTACATCATATGATTTACAAGGAGTAATGCCGTGTAAATCTATTAGATCGTTTTTCATGATTTTGCTATTTAAGTTCAACATATATACACCGGTATTTTTGTTTTTACATAATGGATGGTTTGAATTTATTTCTTTTTTAACATCCTCTAAAATCTCTTTTTCTTTTTGAGAAATGCTAACTGTATGACAGTTTTTTAGCTATTACGCCGTCAGCAATGAAAAAGCCTAAAATATATGCCATGTTGTTAGACTAAGTTTTAAAATAATCTTCATTTATATCATATTTGCGTTTCCAACTTCCACGTGCTCTCATTTCGACATTATTATCTGTTAGGACCATACGAACGTATCTAGAAGTAACGTTAGCTGAATTTGCAATGTCTGATGTGCTAGAACCATCTAAATATAACTTAATCATTTCACTCTTTTCCATTGTACATTTAGACCTTCCTCTGTCCTTTCTACACATTAGAATTATCCCCTTTCAACAGATATAAAAATTGAGTCTATCTTCTTCTATATCATATTGAAAGAACGAATGTTCTGTAAATCGTTAATTAAAAGATAATCAATAAAATAAAAACTTTATTTTGATATAATTAATTCCCGTTTAAATGATAAAAATAACGGTTTTACATCACTGATTTATTATATTTATATAATAATATCTGCAGCGAATTCATTCGGGAAAATAAACTCATGATTGACAGCATACAAAATTAAAAATTAGAAATCTAATCTCTGTTATCATGCAGGATAAATAAGAAAAAGCTGCGGTTATTCCCGCAGCTTTTTATCACTTCCACCAACCATCAAATATAGTTACAGGAAGTTGTCGTTTATGTTCTGTAGCTAAATATCGTTTTTCAATCGCTTCTGCTACTTCTTTTGATACTTTCTTACCTTCTAAATAATCATCTAATTCATCATAAGAAACTCCTAGCTCGGTTTCATCTGCTTGTTGTGGTTTATTATCTAATAAATCAGCTGTTGGAACTTTTAAATACAATCTTTCTGAAGCGTCTAAAGCTTTCAATAGTTCTCTTCCTTGTCTTTTGGTTAATCCAGCCAACGGAAGAATGTCAGCACCACCATCGCCGTATTTCGTAAAGAAACCTGTTACAGCTTCTGCTGCGTGGTCTGTACCAATTACAAGAAGGCCATTTTGACCACCTACTGCATATTGCGAAATCATTCGAACACGAGCTTTCACATTTCCTTTATTGAAATCTGTAAGTTGCTCTTTTGCATCTTTTTTATATTGCTCTGCAAAAGCGTCAACTGTAGTTTTGATATCAAATGCAAGTTCTTCATCTGCTTGAATGAATTGCAATGCTGCTTGTGCATCAGCTTCATCTTTTTGAACTCCGTAAGGTAGGCGAATAGCCACGAATTTTACATTATGTCCTTCGGTTCTCAGTTCTTCTACTGCTAGTTGAGCGAGTCTTCCAGCTAATGTTGAATCTTGACCACCACTAATTCCTAAAACGAAGCCTTTTGCTCCCGTTTTAAGTGCGTACTCCTTTAGAAAATCTACTCTTTTACGAACTTCTTGAATTGGATCAATTTCTGCTGATACATTTAAGTCCGACATGATTTTTTGCTGTAAAGTTGTCATTTCAAAATCTTCCCTTTCGGTTTTTAGAGTTTTATATGAAATGTAATCCCTATTATTGATACAAACTTTTTTCTTTGATGTAATAGTAGCAGCTATCCGGAAGAAGGTAACGCGGTTCGCCGCCTTTAGAAAATTCTTCGCGTATATATGTAGAACTAATTTCCATAGCTAATCCTTTATCGATTAATTGAAATCTACCATCATCATAATTGCGAAGGAGAGCGGATCGACTAATCGTTTGGAGCATATCGATACCATTACGAGCCATAACTATAAAATTATTTTCACTTATTAATTCTTCAGCCATCTTCCATTTTCCAGCAGCGATATCTACTAAAAGATCTGCACCCATGATAAAGAACAATTCTGCTTCTTTTAATATAGTCCTAAAATGCTTCATTGTATAGTATGTATAATGTTTGCCTGGTAATACGTTTAATTCATGAGTGTCCAGAATGAACTTCGGGTTATCTTGTATAGCTAAACTAATCATCTTTACGCGGTGATCACCGGTCGTTTGTATTTTCTTATCAATGCGCTTGTTTGTAGAAGGTAAAAAGATAATGTAATCTAGTTTTTTACGATGTGCCACAGTGGAAGCAGTCCACAAATGAACATTTGTGATAGGATCGAATGATGAACCATATATCCCAATTCGTCGCCCTTTTTTAAATAGTTCGCTAATATCTTTTTCTGGATTCAATTCTTGAAGGTACTCCATATTTTTAGTTGATTCGATTTCATTTATTTTCATTTTCCAATCATCTCCGCAACTTTTTGTTTTACTTCCTCAATTTGCTTCATTTTGTTGTTCCAACACTTTTGACTAAGGTCCAAAGGATATTCTTCTGGATTTAATCCGCGTTTATATTCATCCCAAAGTAAATCTAAGTTGTCTTTTGTGGATTGCTGGATTTCTTGTAGTGATGGAGATTGATATACACATTGACCTTCTATGAAAATATCGTGATGTAGCTCTATAGCCTCAAAGTTAGTTACAAATTTACTAATAAAAGTATGCATTGGATGAAACATTTTTAATCGATCTTCTTCAGCTGGATTTTCTGTCTCTAACGCGATGTAATCTCCTTCTGATTTTTTGTTTATAGTATTAATAATACGGTACACTTTCTTAAGACCTGGAGTAGATACTTTTTCTGGATTGGAGCTGATTTTAATTGTATCCACCATTTCACCATTCTTATCTTCGATGGAAACAAGCTTGTAAACGGCCCCAAGAGCAGGAGAATCAAATGCTGTAATTAATTTTGTTCCAATTCCCCAAATATCAATTTTCGCTCCTTGTGATTTTAAATGAGTGATAGTTTTTTCGTCTAGATCATTGGATGCAATAATTTTTGTTTCTATAAATCCTGCTTCATCTAACATTTTTCTCGCTTCTTTAGATAAATAAGCTAAATCTCCACTATCTAATCGAATTCCCTTAAAGTTAATTTGATCGCCAAGTTCTTTAGCCACTTTGATAGCATTTGGCACCCCTGATTTTAATGTATCGTAAGTATCTACTAGAAATACGCAATCCTTGTGTCTACGAGCGTATTTATGAAAAGCGGTATATTCATCGCGATACGCTTGAACCATTGCGTGTGCATGTGTACCAACTACAGGAATTCCAAAAAGTTTTCCAGCACGTACATTAGATGTAGCATCAAACCCTCCGATATATGCAGCTCTTGTACCCCAAATTGCTGCATCCATTTCGTGAGAGCGACGAGTTCCAAATTCCATTGCAGTTTGCTCTCCTACTACTTGTTTAATTCGCGAAGCTTTTGTTGCAATTAATGTTTGGTAATTTACAATGTTTAGAATAGTTGTTTCAATGAGTTGGGCTTCTACTAAAGGTGCTTCAATTCGAAGCATTGGTTCATTCCCAAAGACTAATTCACCTTCTTTCATCGAGCGGACAGTTCCAGTAAACTTTATGTCTTTTAAAAACTCCAAGAAATCCTCTTGATAACCTAATTCATCGCGAAGATATGCAATATCACTTTCAGTAAAACCGAAATTTTTTAAGTAATTTATAATTCTTTCTAAACCAGCGAAAACAGCGTACCCGTTTCCGAATGGAAGTTTTCGAAAGAATACCTCAAATATTGCTTTACGATTATGCATATTATCTTCCCAGTACGTTTCCGCCATATTAATTTGATAAAGGTCAGTATGTAGTGTCAAGCTATCATCTGTATATATATTATTCATTATAACTCCCTCCAATTATTTAAACATATATTGTATGTATATACCGATATTATTTAACAATTAACATATTGTTAAATAATGTTTTTAAAAAAATTAATATCTAGCTGTATATATTGGTTGTACTATGTCCATCTCTATAAAACGATATAATTGTGCAGACTTTTTCGATGTTCGTTGAGTCGTTTGACCCGTAACTTCTTGAATGAACGGCAAAGTTTTTATCTTTCTTGCGAATGCCTGTCCACTCTTAATTGCCTGATCTTCTGTAACAGTCAACAATACGGCTTGTAACTCAGAGTATGTGAAACTTTTTGGTAAGAAGTTTTTTGCTACAGTTGTTTGAAGTAAATCAATTGTAATGACTTTAATTGCGTCACTTATGATCTGATTATGATCAAAAGCTAAGTCTAATTTCAGGACTTCATCAATTGAAAATAATTTAACCTCTGCAGCATCATCATTAGCTTGACGTTTTTCTAAATAATACTCCGGTACAATTGCATAATGGGCATTAGAAATAATCCAACCACGTGGATCACGGCCAGGTTTATCATACACACCATAATGCTTAATATGTATACCTTCTACACCTGTTTCTTCCTCTAACTCCCGCTTTGCTGCTTCAAACGCTGTTTCATCCTCTTGTACAAAGCCGCCAGGTAACGCCCATTTCCCTGCTTCAATATTAGATTTTCCTTCTGAATTGGTTAATGCCCGTTTTATCAGCATTAATTTCAGAGCCATAACAGGAGGTTTATGTTCTTCTTTTTTCTCAGTAATAATAGTAAATACTGCGATATCTGATGTATAACCATCAGGTGTGTGATATTTTTTTACATCATATTGTTTCAAAGCTTCTTGGTTTGACATTTATCTACCTCCTAAGCGGTTAATGTTTTTCTTTACATTTACACGCTTCTTAATAATTAACAATTCGTTAATTATTAATTACAATTATGCACTAATTATTTTTATTTGTCCATAGAAAAACCTCTTCTTTTTGATTTCGAAGAGGTTTTTCTTATACGGATTATGTTACTTGAAGCTATTGTTTATTTCTCAAAAATCTTTTTAGTCAAAACAAACCAGACATTATTTACGCCTTGTCCATTAATATCGCCGACCTGCGTATCTTTAAAATAGTAATAAAGAGGATGGCCTTTATACGTTGTTTGCTTCTGTCCATCTTCTCTTGTGATGGTTCCAAAATCATTTTTGTTAAATCCACTAGGAGCCACTATATTTTCTGCATGGAATAGAGGCCAAATTTCAGAACATTTACCTTTACAATTACTTACTCCCGGTTCATCCTTTGTGAAGTAATAAAGTGTGCTTCCTTGATCGTCTGCTAAATATTTTCCGATTCCGTCCGATTCTAACACTTGAAGCTTGTATTTGTTTGACTTATCACTGATCGTATCAGTGATGGATAAGTCTTTTACATTCACACGGGAAATAGAGAGATCCCGATTAAGGACATAAGCGCGTTCTCCATCCCGGCTAAAGACAATGGCTTGTCGGGGTTCTGTGAAACCACTGATTGTCTTAATCACCTGATTATCAGAGACGTTAATCACATCGATAGTATTGTCCGCCTTGTTGCTTGCGAAAAGTAGTTTGCCATCGGGCGACAAAGCTGCACCGTATGGCTCATGCCCAACTTTTACCTCGTTGATGATTTGTCCTTGAGAGATATCTACTACGGAAATGCTGTCACGACCGCTGTTTGCGGCATACAATGTATGACTATCGGCAGTCACAGAGATTCCACGAATCATAGAGAAACCGGTAATCTCACGTACGATGTTCTTAGTGGCTGCATCAACTACGGACACCTTGTCTCCTTTAAAGTTTGTTACAAACACATATTTTCCGTCTGGAGAGACTGTAATACCTTGGCGTGGTTGGGAGAAACCAGTGATGACTGCAGTCGGTTTGCGTTTCTCAAGGTCTACGACTGTTACAGAACTATGTGCCTGATTGTTCACGTACATCGTCTTTCCATCAGGGCTGACGGCGGTGCCGAATGCACCTGGACCGACTACGACTTCATCCTTTAAGGTTAGGCTTTTTGCGTTGTAGAAACGCAAAGTGCCGAGCGTACTGTCCGAGACAACAAACTCTGAACCATTGTTAACAAACACGATGTTTCTCGGTGTAACAAAGCCATCGATTTTCTTCCGTAAAGTACCTTTAGCAAGGTCATAAATACGGATGGATTGTTCGCGACTATCTGAAACAACCGCAATTTGCTCATCGGGACTTATAGCAAGGGAGTTGTTAGTGATGCTGCCATCGAAGCTCTCCACCGGAATAGAGCTTTTATTTTCAGTAGATGAGGCAAAAATGGCAGCCGGAAAAATAACAACAAACATCAAAGCTACAATCAATACACCTTTAAATTTCATTTTTTTTAACATTTCTTCACCCCGTCGAAAAATTTTTTCATGATAAATCTTCAAGAAATGCAAATAGGTTGGGCCTCACAAGCCCGGCAGGTAAACAGGACATTTGAATCTATGTAAATATCCTGCACGTTTTTTAATTCCCTCCTTTTGTAATCGTATCTGAATTTTTATCCCTTCGTTCTATGTAAACGTACAGATAAACAAATTGGTTTGAACATTATAAAAAATAATATTGATGTTTAAAAAATTTTTTAAACAAGCCCAACGAATTAAGTGATTCAGTTAGGCTTGTTCTATTTTAGATATCTTATTTTCCGCTCAAAAAATAAATCATACATAATATCCATTATGTTCTGTCTATAAATCCAGAAAAAACCTCGTTGACCAAGAAATAGGTATTTGTAATGACATTCTAGCCTCCTTTCTTATATCGAGAATATTATAAAAAATATAAATATTATTACTTTTTTGATTGTAATCATAAATTATAATTAAATAAAATTAAAGATTTTAATTTGTAAGTAAGTATTACTAATATTCAAAAAAGGGTGCAGCCATTAATGTTTAATAATTGGAGTTTTTAATTACTAGAAGGACTTTAAGATATTAAATCGAAAATATATCAATTAATACATATTAATTGGAGTGATAAAAACAATGAATATGAAAAACTCTTTGAACACAGAGGTAAATAAAGTTGTTGAGTATTATTCTACATTTGATGAATGGGGACGCCTTGATCGTGAACCGTTAGAATTTCAGGTTAATTGGCACTATATACAAAAATATTTACCTCAGACAGGAAAAGTATTAGATAATGGAGCTGGACCTGGTAAATATGCTATGAAGTTGGCTGAACAAGGATATAAAGTCACATTAACTGATCTTGTGCCTAGATTAGTTGAAGTTGGCGAAAATAAGGCGAAAGAACTAGGGTTATCTACCCAGTTTGATGGGTTTTATGTTGCGGATGCAAGAAATCTCACTTTATTAGAAAACGAGCAGTTCGATGCTTCTCTTATGATGGGGCCTATGTATCATTTGCAATCAGAGCAAGACCGTAATTTAGCAATTAAAGAGTTACATAGAGTCACAAAGAAAGATGGGATTGTTTACGTAGCTTTTATGCCAAGAATTAAACATGTTCTTTCATCATTGTTATATCCTCAGACGTGGAAACCAAATGATAACATGGATTCCATTCAGCAATTTATTCGTACGGGTGAATTTAATCATAGTGATGAAGGGCGATTTACAGGAGCTTATTACTTTAATGTTGAAGACATTCAACCTTTTATGGAGTCTTATGGATTTGAGACATTGAATCTTATCGGTTCATCTAACATAGGTACTCTTTTATCAAAAGAGCAATGGGAACATTGGCAAAATCGTGGGAAAGATGAGTTCACTCAACTTATTGAATTATTAAAAGAAACAGCAACTAATCCTCACGTTTTAGGAGTATCTTCTCACTTGCTTTACATTGGAAAAAAGAAAAGCTAACAAAGTGTTTTATTAAAAAGTAAATATACCAGTGAGTGTTGACAAATGCCTGGTATAAACAAAAAGAAGATGAATGTCTAAAATAAGACCCATCTTCTTTCTTTATTAACAATTTGAATCTCGATTTCGTACCTTTTATTAATCATAAAGATTCTGAATCGCTTGTTTTGTCTTCTTTAATTGTTTTACTGTAAATTCATATTGAGAAATAAGAAATTCCCCAGAATACTGCACTCTCTGATTGTGTTGTCATTGTCATTACTAATACATGAGGATCTGAAATGGCATATGCTTTTTTTCCTACGTAATTCCACTTCTGTGCGGCATCCTCAACAACAAGGAATGATGCTCCTACTCCGTAAATATAGATAACATATGCATTATGTAATATATCTACTGCTTTTTCAATAGATTCTAGTTCTAGTTGACTAGCAGTGTCATGAAACGTCTGTACCGTATTAGAGACTGTTTTTTCAATAATTGATTGTACTTCTTCATTTGATTCGATATCTAAATATCCCACATGTCGAATATACTCTACTTCTGCAGATAAACGTATTTTTAAGGCTGGGAATCCAGATATGCCTAAAGAACGACAAAAGCGAATAACAGCTGCGCTACTTGCTTCTGCCTCTTTCGCTAATTCATGTATAGTCATATTTATTACGTCTTTAGCAGGTAGGAGAATGCATTCTCCTACCTTTTTTCTGATACAGGTAATTCATTCAAAACTAACTCGATTTGAGATTGAATACTGCTTACTTTCACTCTGTCAGCTCCTTTTCATTTGTTCTTATTATATAAAAAAAGTACGATTGACCAAAAGTCTAATCGTACTTTTTAAGATATATTATTCTTGTTCCGTCATCGCTTCCTTTGGTACACCGAAGAAATAGGTTACGAGAAACCCACCGATGTATCCTGCACATAATCCAATGACGTATTTCCACCATACTCCACCAGCAATTAAAGGAATTAATGCCACACCAGATGGACCGATCGCAATTGCACCAACGTTACCAAGTAATGCGATGACTGCTCCTCCAATACCTCCACCGATACATGCGGTGATAAAAGGACGGCCTAATGGTAATGTAACACCGTAAATTAACGGTTCCCCAATTCCGAGAATTCCTACTGGGAGTGCGCCTTTGATTACATTTCTTAAAGATTTATTTTTACGGCAGCGAACCCATAATGCGATTGCTGCACCAACTTGCCCAGCTCCTGCCATCGCAAGAATAGGAAGTAATTGTGTCATACCTGTTGTATTAATCATTTCAATATGAATTGGTATTAATATTTGGTGTAATCCTAACATAACAAGTGGTAAGAATGTTGCACCAAGTACAAATCCTGCAAATGCACCACCGCGTAATAATACCCAATTTATAGCACCAATTAAGTTATCTGAAATGAATCCTGCAAATGGCATGATTAAGAAAATTGTTACAAGCCCTACAATTAATAATGCGATTGTAGGTGTCACAATGATATCAATTGCATCGGGGATCACTTTACGTAATTTCTTTTCCGCAAATGCTAAGATCCAAACAGCTAATAATACACCAATAACTCCACCTTGTCCTGGTGTTAACGGCTGACCAGTAAAGATATTAGTAATTGGATTTTCTGGCGTCATGCCATTTAAAAGGGTAATACCACCGATTACTCCACCAAGTGCTGGTGTTGCATCGAATTCTTTTGCTGCATTAATGCCGACATAAATTACTAAATAACTAAAAAGTGCATTTTTAATCACATTTAAAACTGTTACGTATTGTCCCCAAGTTTCTTTGTCTAAATTTCCTGCAGTAATATTATTTAATAGAATAGAAGCAATACCAGCAATTAAACCCGCTCCAACGAATGCTGGTATAATGGGAATGAAAATGTTTCCAACTTTTCTTAAAGAATTTTTTAAAGGTGTATTATTCTTTTTCTTTAATTCTGCCTTGATGTCTGCACCTTTTGCTTGTAGTTCTTCTGCAGAAGAAGCTTTTGAAGAAACACCTTTTCCTTTTTTCTCTGCTAATACAATACCGAATTGTTCTGCTACTTTTGTTACAACACCTGGCCCAAGGATAATTTGGTATGTTTCATCATCAACAGTACCAAGAACCCCATCAATCTGTTTTAATGCTTCTTCATTAATTAAATTACGATCTACAGGTGTAACACGAAGACGTGTCATGCAGTTTGTATATGTTGAAACATTTGCACTACCACCAACCGCATCTAAAATTTGAGATGCCATGCTATAATATTTGTTCATCATGTCTCCCTCTTTTCGGTTATTTTAATGCTTGTCTAACAAATCCTTGCGTTTCTTCTAATTTCTTCATTGCTTCTTCTTTTGAAAATCCTGTCAAAATCATTACAATCGCGATTTTAGGCTTATTATCTGCTTTTACTAAGTAGGTTTCAGCTGTTTCATAATCGCAAGATGTTGCTTCCATCACGATACGCTTTGCACGCTCTACTAACTTTTCATTTGTTAGTTGAACATCAACCATTAAATTCCCATACACTTTCCCGATTCCTACCATAGAGGCTGTTGAAAGCATATTACAAATTAATTTTTGTGATGTGCCTGCTTTTAAGCGAGTTGAACCAGTTAATACTTCTGGTCCGTTTACTACTTCAATGGCAATGTTTGCGACTTTTCCTACTGCTGAGCCTTTGTTACAGCATACTGCGACTGTTTGTGTACCAATTGAATTTGCATATTCCAATCCACCAATAACGTATGGAGTTCGGCCGCTTGCTGCAATTCCTACTACAATATCTTTGTTTGTTAAATTAATACTTTTTAAGTCTTGAATACCTAATTCTTTACTGTCTTCTGCACCTTCTACTGCTTTAATGAAGGCTTTTTCACCACCAGCGATTAATCCAATTACTTCTTCTGGATATGTTCCGAATGTTGGAGGACATTCAACCGCATCTAACAAACCAATACGTCCGCTAGTTCCAGCCCCTATATATATTAAGCGGCCGCCTTTTCTTTTTGCTGCAACAATCGCTTCAACTGCTTTGGCGATTTGTGGGAGTTCTTGTTTCACCGCTTCTGCGACTTTCGTATCTTCTTCATTCATGATTGTTAAAAGATCAATTGTTGACATTTCGTCTAAATTCATTGTTTTCTTATTGCGTGTTTCGGTTATTAAATTTTCTAGCATATTCATCACCCTTATCCATTTATTGAAACCGCTTTCTTTTGTTGGTTTCAGCATAACATTATTAAAATATAATTTCAATATTTTATTTTAATTATAAAATTTAATTTCAAAATATATGAGATGGTATTCATGCACGCGGTGATGTTTCATCTTCTTTATATTAGAAAGAAACGATTGGGGAATTTGAGTAGAACTTGAAACCAATAAGATTTTTTATACTTCTCTTGTAATTTAAACACGCATACTTTTTCATTCCCTTGGTGTACATTTATTTATACATTCTTATAATGTACTTCCTCTTTTTATGATTATTTTAAGCTCTTCATTCAATTTATATGGCTTTCTTGTGAAATAACTATTCCCTTTATACATTGGGACATGAATCCGATATAATAACGGGTATATAACTAAAAACTAACGGAATGGATGGACATAATGAAGATTTTAGTAATTGAAGATGATCAGCCTCTTCTAGAAGGAATTGTGGCAGTTTTACAAGAAGAAGGATATGAAATTGATTGCGCTGTAGCTGGTGATGTAGGGTTATTCATGGCTAAACAAAGTATTTACGATGCTATTATTTTAGATATTATGCTACCAGAACTTAACGGATTTGAAATTGTGAAAGAATTACGTACTGCTTCTGTTAAAACTCCTATTCTTCTTCTTACTGCTAAAGATAGTGTAGAAGACCGTGTAAAAGGTTTAGATGTTGGCGCAGATGATTATTTGATTAAGCCGTTTGCAGTACCAGAGCTGCTTGCAAGAATACGTGTACTGTTAAGAGAAAAAGGAACGATTGGAGAACATAATTTTTCCTATGGTCCTATCCAATTACACATACAAGAACATGATGGATATATAGATGGCAATAAATTATACTTGACTACTAAGGAATATGAACTACTTGAATATTTTATACGAAATAAAGAACAAATCTTAATCCGCGATCAAATTTTCAGTCGTATTTGGGGTTTAGATTCTGATGTAGGGCTCGGTGTTGTAGATGTATATGTGCATCATCTGAGAAAGAAATTAAACGCATTTCATGATGAATCGTTTATTCATACCGTACGTGGTGTCGGTTTTATATTCAAAGGAAATGAACAAGATGTTTAAAAAAACAAAGATGCAACTTGTTACCTTAAATACGGTTGTTTTTTCATTGATTTTATGTGTATTCGGTATTGTTTTGTATGTATACATGAATCATTTTATTTATACGGAGATTGATTCGAAGCTTGCTAGTGTGTCTGAAGAAATACAGCAAGAAGGCATGAAACATGTCGTGAACGAACATGAATCCAAACGAGCATCAGAACGAAAAATCGTGTACTTATTTTGGAATGAAAACGGAAATTTCATAAAAAGCATACCTGAAAATGCTGTCTTTTCTAACGATATTAATGATTTCTCTCCTTCTCGATTTCAGGACAACAAACTATGGACACAAACAATCAATAAGCATAGTTATCGTATCCTTAAGTTTGAGCCACCATCCAGTTATTTGGAGGATATTGGCATGAAATCGGCTCATACGGTTGAGATTGTCTTAAATATAGATTCTGAGGTGACTATACTGCAAAACTTACTTATATTGACTATAGGAGGCTGCCTTGCGGGGGTAATTATTTCTTTCTTTATAGGATGGTTTTTAGCAAATCGTTCACTTGTGCCGATTCAAAAATCTTGGGAAAAACAAACTCAGTTCGCAGCGGATGCTTCCCACGAACTTCGAACACCGTTGTCTGTTATCCAGACACACTTAGAATTATTATTCCGTCATCCGCAATATACAATTGAACAAGAAAGCATGACGATTTATAAAGTACTGCAAGAAGTAAAGAGAATGAATAAACTTGTATCAGATCTGCTGACTCTCGCAAAAACAGATTCGAATCAGCTACTTATTCAAAAGAAGGAGTTTGCAATAGGTGAATTAGTCAGTACAATCATTCATCAATTTGAACCAATTGCAGAGCTGCAAAATATTGCAATCATTGAAGATGTCGACAAGCAACTCATGTATAAAGGAGATAAAGAACGGATACATCAGTTGCTCGTTATTTTGATGGATAATGCCATGAAATACAATGTTAAGAATGGACAAATCAAAGTTACATGCAACAAAGATGGAAATTTTGCCACTATTATAATAGAAGATACAGGTATTGGTATTTCAAGCGAAGAACTGCCTCATATCTTTGACCGCTTCTATCGTAGTGATAAGAGCAGAACGCGTTCTGAAGGCGGAACAGGGTTAGGTTTGTCCATAGCTAAGTGGATTACGGACGCTCATAATGGAGAAATAAAAATACGGAGTGAACGGCATAAAGGGACATGTGTTACCCTTAAATTCCCGGTATAACTAATAAAGGGTGTCAAAAGGACCTACTTCCTATAACTTGACACCCTTTATTGATATAGAACTAAGTATTTTTAAATACGGATATGATCAGCTTGTAAGCTTAAATAGCTGGTGAAGCTGATGATGCATGTGTTGTTTTTTTGTTTTTAGAAATTTTTAATGTTTTCCATCCATTTGCAATCAATATGCCTACTAATAGAAAAATTAACCCTCCAAACATCATATAAGAAACTATACTTGCTATTGCTGTAATAATCCCGAATATAACTTGATCTTTATAATTTCCTAGAGAAGTCGGTGGATCAGTAAGCATAAAGAATGCTAAGAATAAGGTTGAATTTATATAAGGGACTCTTAGCATATCCCCCACATTTGCAGTTCCTGTAATTCCTATAATCAAAAGTATAAGAAAATAAACACCTAAAAATGAAAAAACTTGTGGAAATTTATTTACTTTCTGTGTTACAAAAAATCCTGTGATACATACAAACATAATGCACCAAGTAGGAAGCATAGATAGTCCTCCCCACCAACTCTGTCCGCTTGAAAACAAAACAGCTGTAACAAGTAATCCGAAGGCAGCAGGATTAAATATAGGTTTTTTCTTAATTGTAAATAGATGTTTCGATACAATTGCAATCGCTGCCGTTAATGCTGAAATATACGAGGAAACCATTGGACTTAATACGAGTGCAGCAATCAGGCCTGTTATAGCAGCTCCATCAGGAAATGTGAGTTTTCGTTTTTTTAGCACAGCAATTAAAGTATCTATGAACATTGCAGTTGAAGCTGAAATTCCCGCATGAACAAGACCAGTATAATTGGTCATATTTACCTGAGCTATTAACATTAATAAAAACAGCATAACTAAGACGAGTCTTTTAGGAGTCATAAAGGGTTTATGGCATCGCTTTTGTTGCCGGCTTTCTCTTGTTTCGTCCACGATCAAATATCCTTTTGGTGTACGAATATATTTTTGCCCCGTCCCGCTCATTACGTTTACTTTTTTATCCACGTTCATACAAATATTCCTCCATTCCTTGTGTCATATTTATGTCTAAAGAGGATGTAATCCATATACCTTCAAGATCAACATTTTTCAGCAATGTAGCTCCTTCTTTTCTGCCTAATAGAAAAGCTGCTGTTGAAAAAGCATCTGCCATCATTGCAAAGGGCGCAATTACAGTGCAGCTTACGATATCAGACTGAGACGTTCCTAAGTGTGGATGTATGAGATGATGCTCGTTCATGTGAATAGAACTCTTTCGTTCATAGCTGCCAGAAGTGCAAATCGCCTGATTGGTTAGCTGAACGTTACAAATTGTTTTTTCCTTTTGGAAAGGATGTTGAATACCAATAACCCATGGTTCTCCCCTTTCATTCGTACCACTAGAAAAAAGATCTCCACCGGCATCGATGACAAAGCCTTCAAAATCGCGTAGTTCTTGAACAGCTAAGTCAACTGCCAATCCTTTGGCTATAGCACCTAAATCTAATAAAAGCGATTTTTTTAGCAAAATAGTCCGTTTTTCTTCATCTAGAATCAAATCTTGATAATTTGCAGGAACTACCTTAGATGAAACAAGTTCTTCACCTGTTAAATAGTTACGGTTAAATCCGTACTCCTCAAGCGTATGCCCTAACGTTAGATCGAATGTTCCTTGCGTTAAATCAGCTACTTGCCAAGCAAAGCGAACAGCCTCAAAAAGAATATGACTGACTTGGATTGCTTTACCGTTTTGAGTGCATAGACGTCGAAGTTCACTCTGATGATTGAAACGGCTGCATACTTTTTCTACAGCGTAAAATGCTTGAAATGCCTTTTCCACTTTTTCTTTTACATATCTTTCTGTGTGTGATGTGACTACTTTGATATGGATAATTGTTCCCATGTAAAGGGCGGATTGTTCATATGTTTTTCTTATTCGATTATGCATTCCCTGTCACACTTCCTGTATTTTGTGTTTTACAAGATACATTAGCCTGCTTTGCCTGTAATAAAGCATTCTGAACTGCTTCTTGAAAATCTTCCGTACTTCTTGTTGCGCCGGAAACTACATCTACATCTACATCTGCACTTTGTCGATCCACAACTTGTTGAGGCAAGTCGTCAATGTAAGATTGAGAATAAGAAGTGGTACAATCTGTAATTTGTACAGATGCAATTTTATCTTTTTGAATTGTAACTGCTACAGCTACTGAACCGATGTGATTTGCACCCTGACCATAATATGTCCCATCTTTATAAGTACTTTTAACCTTTTTAGTTGTTATATCGGAAGTTCTAGAAGATGCCTTAGGTTGCGGTATAGATTCCGTTATATTTTGAGAAGTTTGTTCAACTTCTGCTTTTGGAGATTCCGTAGTAATATATCCTGCTGTATAAATCATTCCTACAGCAACTGTGCATAGTGTAATCATTTTGTTCCCCATTTTAGCCATATTCATGACCTCCTGCATCATTGTGAAAAATATTTGAATATCTATTTTGCATTTTACAGAGCGATTTTTAAAAAAGTTTTAAAAACCTTTTTCTTTAGTAAAAGATTCTTGTTTTTCTTTTTTACCTTACATATTGAATCTATATACAAATTCAAATCTTTCATAAAAAAGAACAGCCTTTTCCCGATTAAATATTGAGAAAGGGTTGTTCTTTTTGGGGTAGCGTCAGGAAAATGCAGATTTACAACGTTAAGGAAATTACAGTATTAAAAAGCCCAATTTCTCAGTATTAAAATTCAGAAATTGGACTTTTTTCGTTACTCCAGAAAAGCACCCGATTATGAAAAATCAAGATAATTATTATGATTGCTACTTTAGCTTATTAAACTAACGCACCAGTTAGTTCAAGAGGGTTTTTGAATTCTAAAAGGTAATTTCCCAAAACTCACGGTCCTAATTTGATACTAATAGAACAGTTCTAATCATATTCTTTTAAAAGAAAACAATAAGAAGGAGTGTAAAGTTAGTTGATAAAAGTTAAGGTTAGTTTACGGCCCATTGTTAGTAAGATAAATTTACCCACTGTTTTGAAAACAACTATACTTCCGGGTGACTCAATTGAAAGATTATTTATTGCAACCCAGATAGGAGAGATCTTTTACATAGGAGACGGAGTTATAAGGACTTTTTTAGATATTCGCCCGCGAATCATAAAATTAGGTAAATCTGAAGAAGGTGTTTCTGGTAGTGGATATGATGAACGGGGATTGCTAGGACTAGCATTTCATCCAGAATTTTATTATAACGGTTTGTTTTATCTTCATTATTCAGTAGCTGGAACACAAGGTCCAGGGGCTCTTTCTGAACATTTTAAGCCTAACCCGTGTGATCCCAGTACTTTAAACCTAAGGTGGATAAATAGAGAAACTCAATATGATCATATTGATACAGTTGAAGAATGGATTTTACAATCGAATAGTCAACCTCAAAAACGACGGACATTACTTAACATAAGAAGACCATTTTTTAATCATAATGGTGTCAATAGCTTAAATTTTTCACCTGAAACCAGAAAACTTGTTTTAACAACTGGTGATGGTGGAGCAGGCTATGATCCATTTAATTTAAGTCAGGACAATATGGAGATAGCTGGTAAAATAATTGAAATTGATGTAGTTAAGAATACATTTATCAATAATCCACCCGTAGTCACACGTTTTAATGAACTTCCCGTACCTATTCAGGAAACGCTTACGGTAATTTCCAAAGGGGTTCGTAATATAACAGGCATTTCATTTCAAAGGTTTTATAATCAGTATATCAAATATGTAGGGATTGTTGGACAGGATTTGGTAGAGTCGATTTTTTCATTCGTACATTATAAACCAATACCGGTTACTCAGCTTATTCAAGCTTCTTTAATGGGATCTCCTGATCCAGACGGACTTATTAATTTTGGTTGGCGGGGGTGGGAAGGTGCTTTTCCTACTGCGTTTATAAGTGGCTGTTCTGCAAATCCGACTTTGGATGAGAAAACAATTGCTTATTACAATGAAACAGTAAAAACTTTAGTAGGGCGTCTACAACCTTTAACTAGTTATTTTCATAAAGATCCCAGACCCGACAAGTTTGGAGGAACTGCACTTACAGGAGTTCAGCCATATATGGGGAATGGAATCCCAAATTTAACGGGAAGCGTTGTGTTTACAGATTTTGCCCAGAAAGAAGAATCTCGACCTCCGGTTAGAGGGGTTTTAGCTTATACTAGCTTAAGTGCAGATTGTAAACTAAATAATTTTAGTGTTATTGAAACCGATTATAATTTTGGGTCTCAATCATCTTATTATGTTAGTTTGGGAGCGAATCTTGATCAAACCAAACTATATTTAGGGGTTTACGGCTCTATGAAAGTGACTGATTTTAACCAAGGTACTGTTTTTGAAATTATTCCATGATTTATAACTAGGGTACCGCCACATGTCCATCAAGTTAAGATCTCATAATACCTCTTTTCTGATAAAACGGATTGAATCATGAGTGTGTTGATATACACGAGACAGTTTTGTAATAAATGCAGGGAAAGAACGGCAACCTCTTGATCTTCTAGTCGATTCCTAGGCTATGTCTCTTTTTTACACGTATCTCCCCTGAACCCCTATCGGCAAAGTAGAAGTTACCATGGAAAATGTCCGCATCCATTGGGTTTTCTAGCGAGTGAAAGCTATTTTTTACCTAGAGAAAAAATAGCTTTCACTAATTTTAATGAAGAAAAAAGTGACCAAATACAAAAATGGCTGGATTCCTCTACTTGCGCTTTTGCTTACTTTAATATTCTCCTTTAATTACAAAAAACGAGCCCCGAATTGTTCCAGCTAGTTTAGACTTCTGCCTAGCAAACTTAAACTTCCCTTCTAACTCCTTTGGTACCTCCATCCCCTCAGAAAGCTTAAAACCAACGGCCCGCTTCTTAGGGGCATCAACCGTATACATGACGTTGACCTCAAGACCATCCTCATAAAAGACGTAGGCAAATTTGATATTTTCCACTTGAAAACGCGATGTTTCTAAAGGTTTGGCCGCAAACTCAATATCACGTTCTTCTTTCAAAATTCGGTTCACATAATCAAGGGTCTCCTGGCTTTCGCTAGCTGGTACAACCGTAAATTCATGCTTGTATTTGTTCATAAAGTAACGGGCTTCATTAGCACGTAAACCAGCAAGCGCTTCTACTACAGGTGAAGACTCTAAACCAACCGTAGACACATTTTTAAAATCAACGATATAGGACATTGCCATCCCTCCTTGTATCTCTTTATTTCCTAACAACAGGAATCCACATTTCACCAAATACTAAGCCGTTTCGCTGCCCCATCTCAACCGTTGCATTTGGCCCGCCAACATAGGCAATATTCTTTGCTTCTGGCAAGACTTGCCCAAAGGCAATGCCAGTCAGCTTATTACTCAACTCATCAGCCGTCTTCTCTTCCCCTTTAACAACTAGGTATTCCCCCTTAGGAAATTGGATAACTCTGGATGCTTCTGGTATCGATGCCCCTGTCATGACGCCAGCATAATGCATCATCTTGTTATTCACCGCTTCGTTCACGGCAAAAATGTAGTCATTTGTGGCTATGGCTTTTAAAGTGTCAAGCCTTCCATCTTGTTTAACGGCCAACCAAAAGTCTGCCTTTTCCTTATTTATGCCAGCAAAGTCTGTGTAATCGCTCTTAAGCTCAGTTCCAACACCTAAAACGGTAAAGCTGTCTTTTTCTTCTAGTGTATAATCTGCCATATTCAAAACCTTCCTTTTTTTAAAATTAATCAAATGATTTGTCTTTTCACTTGATAGGTTTATAATAGCCTTAAATCATGTCAAAAAATGATACTGTTTAGGAGGTCCTGATGAAAAAAGTTGAACGGATTAATATCATCATGCGGTATATCAACAACCGTGCCCACTTTACAATTTCTGAAATCATGCGAGAATTTAACATCTCTCGTTCGACAGCTATTAGAGATATCAGAGAAATTGAAGCCATGGGAATGCCACTTGTCGCTGAAGTTGGAAGGGATGGGGGTTATTTTGTCATGAACAACTCTGTCCTGCCCACTGTTCGCTTTACCGATAATGAGATCAAAGCTCTTTTTATTGCCTTTATGGCCACAAGAAATCAACAACTCCCCTATCTAAAGAGTCGTCAGTCTTTAGCTGAAAAATTACTAGGCCTCATCTCAGAAAACCAGCAAGAGGACCTTGTTCTTTTAAATCAAATCTTGCTTTTTGAAGGGACCAACCCCAATAATCCCGACCTACTTGATTTGTCAGACCTCCCCGATCCCATGTTAGAAAAACTCATCCAAATCCTTCTTTTGGATAGCTATTTATTGATTACCGTCAAAGAAGAGAATGTAATAAAGTCTTATCCAATTTATCTCTTGCACCTTTATCATGAAAAAAGCCTTTGGCTGATTGAAGGCTTTGACTTAAAGGAAGAAAAGAAGCAGATATTTCCTGTCGGCCACCTCACCAATGTCAAACCCTATCCGACGAAAAAAAGATTAAGTAAGAAAAAGATTTTAGAAAAACTAAGTAAGCAGGAAGAAGTAATCAACCTTGTCCTTGAACTTGGTCCAAAAGCGATTGCCCAGTTCAAAAAATATCATCCTTTAAAAGTTTCAATTTCCTATACGAATCCTTACCAAACCACAGCCATTCTAAAGACTTTTATCAATGTTAATAAGCCTGAAGAATTGACCGAAATAACAAATTGGCTACTTTTCCTAGGTGAGGATATCAAGGTCAGGGAAGTGCCAGAAGAAGTCTTAGAAGGTTTAAAAGAGAGAGTATGCTTATACTGCCCATAAGCATAAACTTAAAAAAACGACTAACTTTAGTCAAGGACTAAAGTTAGTCGGAAACCTTCCTTTACGGCATATAACCACCAAAAGACAAATAAAGGGCCACATCTGTAAAGTCTTCCAGTCAACAGTTGCTGAATAGGTTAAGTTTCCTTAAAACTAAATCTTTAAGGAACTAGAATTGTTTTCTAAAGAGTTGCAACGATATATGCCACCTTCCTGTAAATCCGCATTTTCCTGACGGTACCCATACATGGATATTATTTTATTTACACTGCTATGTTAATACTCAAAAAGAGTCTTAATAATTAAGACTCTTTTTGAGTAACAATTTGTATTTCTTTTTATTGAAATATATTTACTAAATTGATTAGAAGGCAATGACCTTTTTAGATTTCCACTTAATTGAGCAAATACATTTGTTAATCACTTAGACGTAGACTCAAAGTGAGCAGCAATCGTTAATGCATCTTCGATAGCACCGCTAGTTTCTATCCCATATAAAGTATTTCCATTTTGCCAATATACACGGTTTTGTTTCTGTCTCGTATCCACTTCTATAACTGCGTAAGAGTCTGGAGTTGGTAGTGGCTCATTCTCTAGTTGTTTCACTATGGATTTTGCTACAGGTATATTGTCATCTTTATATGCCGATGGACTTTTTACGAAAATTGCCCAATGATCCTTAACAGCATTCAAATACATCGTTCCTGCTGCCCCATCAGTAAAACCTTTGACTCCATATCCTAAATCTATTCCGCTAGGATCATCATTGCTTGGTACATCTTTATCGTAATCAGGATTTAATGCAAATGTTGAACATAAACTTTTACCTGCCTCTTCCTTTGTCTCATACTGTTGGACAAAAAGTTTTGCAATTTGCTTAGCCTGATTAGAATCCGAAAGTGCAGCGGAATCGACAGGTAATGAGCTGTTGCTTTCAAAAAATGTAACAGTGTAATTTTTATCTTGACCTTCTGTGTATGCAGATAAAAACTTGTTTTCATTAGACAGAGGGATTTCCGTTGGTAAGAATATATTCATTTTTGTCTTTGCTGTTACAGCTGTTCGAGTGGCTGCAAGCACATCTTTTTGTTTCGATGGATGAGAATCTTGTTGTTTTTCCGTTTGTTTCGATGTATTGGATTCTTGTTGTTTTTCTGTTTGTTTCTTAGGTGCAGTATTATCTTTTTGTTCACATGCGCCTAGTAAGAGTAAGGAAATACACATGAATGCGGAAATTTTTTTCATTTTTTCTACCTCGTTTTTATTAATTATGAAAAATAACATTATGATTCTAATAATAAAGTGACTTTAAAATAATACAATTAATGATCTAAATACACTATTTTGCTATACCATTCCCAATACCTATCCCCTTGTGCTCGAATAATCCGATCCAGCCATGTTTTAAAGTTGCACCGAAAATCAATTACTTCAATTCCATCTAGCATCATATATTTTCCACCGTCGCTATATTTGCTTTTGTCAATCCATATCCATCCCGTATCTATAAAATAACCGATTGGAAAGCCGTTCTTTCTTCTGTAATCCTCATAGTATGCATTCTTGGTTAAACATTCATATTCTGTTTTGATTTTATCCAAGGAGTACAAACAAAACGAATAGCCATATTCATATAAAAAAAAGATGGCGCCGTTATGTAACAGCAAAAGCTCTTGGTAATCGCGAGATATGGTGATTCCTGTTTCAGCGGTAAAGATGTCGATTTCATCTTGCTGAACGGGTTCATGAAATGTAAAATTCATGTTGAAAGGTTCACCGTACGAATTTTGGATCATCAAACTCTTGTGATTATCCAGTCGTATTTTTAATCCGTCCAAAATCCGTTTGACGGTATATTTCCCCAATGGTTATTCTCCCTTCCTAAGTTTTTTATGGGATACACGATTTTAAAGCTTATCTAGGCGCGTGTAAAACATACTTATAAAAGAACACTATGAGAGTAACACTTGCTAACGGAATCCAACATTTTTCTATACTAAAATTTCTTCAATTTTTTCAAAGTTTCCAACACAGCAATCGTAAACGCAGAGTTTCTCTCTTGTTCCAAACTTCGGAAATACAAGCTTCTTAAAAACGTTCTAATATTTTGTACTAATATATCATTTTGAGGAGCTGGGGCTGCTTCAATTATCGTAAAGCTGTAAAGCCAGTTTTTCCATTCTTCTTGTACCAAGATATTTTGGTTCCATAAAGACATTACTGCCGTCACTAATCTTTCATCCTCAAAGTTTATGTATAAGTAATCATGCAGACAAATCTTATGACGAACAGCAGCAAGGATTGCGTACGAAAATTCACGATTTCGTATCGTGCGGGCTAAAGCGTCTAGGGCATCTGCAGCATGTGCAGTAGAATGTGCCCACCCTTTTCCTTCTACATATCCTCTTACATCCTGTTCAAGGTATACATACTCAAGAACTTGTTCTGCGACGCTGTACAGTTGTTCCTCAGATAAGAACGGTTCTTTTTCATGAATGGATAAAATAAGTGGTGGGATTAGAATTGAGAAAGCGCGCTTAAAAACAGAGTCTGTTCCCTTTTCACCAATTTTGTAAAACAAATAATCAGGACTCAGTGCTTGCAGCAGTAGTCCACGTAGTTCTTTTTGTCTAAACACTTCACCTGTAATCCATCGTTCTAGCGTACTGTAAATTAGTTTATCGCGCAGCTCGGCATCGGGTGATCCGATATAGTCAAGCATCCATTGTGCATAGGGATATGCGTCTACATCTTCCGGGACGGAGTAATTGTTATTTTTGATATGTTGTAGCTCTTGTTTCAATTCGTATTGGTCCATCATAATATTTTCTGTCCTCTCTTAAAGTTTTTACGTCTTATTTTTTTATACTACCTTATATTTCTCTTTATATGCCATACTCAATTTATAATTTCATAGCATTACATAAAAAACGGTGCCAATTGTTTGCTTGTAACTGCATCTCTAAAACCAAATTTAATCTATTTGTTTACTAAATCCATAATTGCTGGATACGACTAATGAATACTTCATAAAAATGAGTTAAAAACACTCTAAAAATGATAGGAGCTGTTTCGCTCTTTCTTTTAGTTTCATCTAAATGTTTTACATTATTTTTGGAAAAATAAGTATAATAATCCATATAATCCTTTTATTCTGTTATAATTTTATATTGGTATTACATTATATTATGGGGGTATCAAAATGAAGACGCTTAGATTTATATTTTTTATCTTTTTATTACTTATAATAGTAGGATGTCAGAATAATAAAGAGGAAGAAACTTTGAAACAGATTAAAAGTCTTATCCAAAGTGAACAGTATGAGAAAGCATTAAATCTATTAGAAGAGCCTTTAAAGGATAAAGAAAATAAAGAAGCACAATCACTTAAAGAGCAAATTACAAAGATACAAGAAGCTTTAAAAGCTGAAGATCAAAATGAAATTGATTCGGCCATATCCTTATTTGAAGACTTAAAAGATAATAAAAATAATATGGATAGCATTGTATCAAAATCGAAACAGCATATTAAAGATTTAACTGACAAAAAAGAATATCAACGTGAGATTAATACCAAACTAGATCATATTGAAGAACTTATACGTAATCAAAATTTTGAAGAAGCTAGTAGTATTTTAGTACCCCTCATAACTGAAATTTCAACACATCAGTATCTTAAAAATGAACAAGCAAAAGCGAAAGAACTTTCCGATAAAAGTAATACTGCAATTGCTAAGCAAAAAGAATTAAATCAGCAAGAAGAATTGAAAAAACAAGAAGAAGATAAACGCGTACAAGAATTGAAAAAACAACAAGAAAATACACCTATTACTTTAAAACAAGCTGAACAAAAAGCAAAAGAGTTTATTAAACAAACAATTGGAGATAATGTAGATGCCATTGTTAATGAATCAGCTGATGCACATTCTGAAAGAGTCGCCTTTTTTGAGTGTAATGATGAAAATTCAGACGCTTATTTTTGCGTATATCAACGCGGATCAGGTTCTAGCTTAGATCTTTATGTAGAAAAAAAGAGTGGTAAAGTATTAAGATCTGGAGAGTATGTGAATTCACATTAATCGAATTTAAAAATCATACATATAAGTATGATTAAAAAAGAGGGATTTGCTTTTCTAATGAAAAGTAAACCCCTCTTTTTTTGTCTTTAAACCTTAAATGAGTCTCTTTTTTAGAATGTAATAAAAATGAAACATGCTCACGATGCTTCGTGATAAGTCTTTTGCTTTTCCTTTTGCTGATTAGGTGGCCGAATCAAAATAGAGATGATAAATGACACAATACACAATGCGCCAATTACAAGAAAAGTTGGTTTAAATCCACCTAGAATTACACCAATAAAGGAACCTGCGAGTGCTCCTAAACCAAAACCTTGATATACGATACCGTAGTTTTTACTATGATTTTTTAGACCAAAGAAATCACCAACAATGGCTGGAAAAATAGTGATATTTCCACCGAAGCAAAAAGCAACGCTTGCTACACAGGCGAAATAGATACCATAATTTAAGTTCACAAAACTGAGAACAAAAACAGACATACCTATAATGACAAAAGTTGCTGAAACAATTTTTAAACGGCCGATTTTATCTGATAACGGCCCGAGAATGATTCGACCAATCGTATTAAAGATAGCGACCATAGCGACAGCATTAGCTGCTGTTGCCACGCTAAGCCCTACGAGTTGAACCCCGATATCCTTTACCATGCCAATTAAATATAAGCCACTCATACATGATGTAAATAGCATGATAAATAGCAGATAAACTTCTTTTGTACGTAGCATTTCTCCTGTTGTGTAATCATGACTCATTGTTTCATGAACTGTATCCTGTTCAGGGGCTTTATGTAAAAGACATGCACCTATAACCACCAAAATTGCAACAATTAGGCCCCAATATAAAAACGCTTGTGATACGCCAACGGAATTAATTAGGTTTCCATTAATGTATTTAAAAATTAAGCTGCCTGTGCCGTATGAAGAGACGGAAATACCCGAAATTAAACCTTTACGCTCCGGAAACCACTTTATTAAATTGGATAGTGAAGTGATATAGGCTGTACCATCTGCGTAACCTACAACAACACCAGCTAGTATATAAAGCATTGGTAATGAGGAAACTTGTGAGCTAAGCATTAAGCCAATTCCTAGGGCTAATCCGGCTATAATAATGAGTTTGCGAATTCCCCATTTCTCTTGCAATTTACTCGCAAACAAAGTTGAAAATGATAAAGAGAAGCTAGTGATTGAGAAGGTTATAGCAACAGCATTAAGATTCCAGCCAAATTTATTCACTAAGGGTTGATTGAATAAGCTCCATGTATAAATCGTTCCAAGGCCTATTTGTACTATGATTGTACCGAGGACAACAAGCCATGGATTAACAGATGAATGTTTCATACCATCTTTCCCTCTCTTTTCTTATTTCAATTCTTTTCAATGATTGTCTAACGATGTTTATTATAACCACAATGCTACGCGAAATACGGATATTGAAATGAAAATTAATATAGAGTAATACCTTTCATATAAAAATGACTTTATTTTTCTTTAACAACAAAAAGACACTTCATTGATAAGTGTCTTTTTGTTGTTTGGATATATACGATTTTATTGCAGAAGATAAGGCATCCTCTAATTTAGATACTTTTACTTATAGTAATAGTTTGTATGAACATTCAGTGAGCAAATGTATCGGCAACTATATTGCTAAATTCTCGTAAATAGTAAAGGTAATTCTCTCCCCCGTAGTTATATCTTTTGTTATACATCTTTGCGACAACGACATTATATTCAGGAATAACTAAAATTGTTGGTCCTGTCACACCTAATATTTGATAAGATCCCTTTGGAACTCTTTCACCTATTTCACTTTGCAGTGCTGGTGTATGTTGAACATACCAAAATAATCCGTTCTGCGGTAAATCTTTATTTTTATAATCGGGACTTTGAATATGTGTTGCTAATTCAATGACTTCTTTCGGTACGATTTGTTTTCCATTCATATATCCTTTATTTAGGTGCAGGTTCCCCCAATAAGCAAATTCCCTAGCGGAGACAAAAAGATTCGTTTCTGTTCCATCATTTAATGCTCCTATCTTGCATACGGCTTCTTCATTTGGATTTATTACTACCTTTACTAAATCTTCATGATCTTCTGTTTGCCAGGCTGTTTCTTTAAAATCTGAAGGTATAAAGACTCGTTCTCTCAGCAAGTGTGGAAAACTTTTATTATATAATTTATAAATTAGATGTGTCATCATTTCAATGTTAACGCCTCTATAGGCCCATTCTTCTCCTGGTTCAAATTCTCGATATATGATTCCGTTGTCATTCATATGTAAACCATGCGAATGTGTTACTAAATGTCTTAAAGTTGTCTTACCGAGTAAAGTTTGGTCATATTCTTCAAAGTAATCTATAGCATAATCGTCTAGACTTCTAATTTTCCTCTCATAAAGTGCATAAGCAATTGCGAGCCCTAAATAACTTTTTCTTGCAGAAGCAACATTAAACTGTGAAGTTGCTGTAATAGGAGCACTATTTTTTGTATTAGAATGAGTTCCGCTATAATGCTCCAATACAACTTTATTGTCTTTCATAATAAAAATTGCTGCCGCAGAGCTACGATTCTGCTCTTTTATGTTTTCTATCCATGAAATTAAGTTCTGGTATTTTTCCATTTTTAATCCCCTTCTTTATCAGCTGTATACCGAATTTCAAATTCGACAAAAAATGAAAAACACCTTTCTTTAGTATTTTGAGTTCTGACCATAAAAACGGACTGTCTTGTCACAACTAAAAGCAAAAAAGCAGGGAATTGTTTTCCTGCTTTTTAACTGATACTTTGGACGTTTCATTCATTTTAACTCTCTTCAATTGAGCCATGATTCATATTTTTCCCGTAAAATATTTCATCCATTTCCACTTTTAATTTCTTTGTAATTTCCTCTTGTTCGTTTATAGATAATGTTTCTTGTGTATATCCAAACAAATAGTTGTTCAGGTCAAATTCTTTTAACTTGCATTTCGTATGAAAAATATGCTCTTGATATACGTTAACATCAATCATGTCATATAATTTTTTTACATTCTCTGGGATGTAATTTTGGATGGAGCTTATTTCGTGGTCAATAAATAATTTATTACCTGTTATATCTCTTGTAAATCCCCGCACTCGGTAATCAATTGTCATAATATCTGTATCAAATGAGTGAATAAGATAATTTAATGCTTTAAGTGGTGAAATTTCTCCGCATGTAGACACATCGATATCCGCTCTAAACGTACTAATCCCCTCATTGGGATGATATTCAGGATACGTATGAACCGTGATGTGGCTCTTATCTAACTGCATGACGACCGATCCAGGAAGAGGGCCGGGTGATTCGTTAAATGATTCAGTTGGAACTTCTACAATTGGACCTTCTGAAACTAAAATTGTTACACTTGCTCCTTGTGGAACATAGTCTTGTTTGGCAACATTTAATACGTGTGCACCTATAATGTCAGATACGTTTTTTAAAATCTTTGTTAATCTTTCTGCATTATATTGTTCATCTATGTATTCTATATAGGCTTCTCGTTCTTCCCTTGTTTTTGTATAGCAAATATCATACATATTAAAACTTAGTGATTTTGTGAGATTATTAAATCCATGCAATTGAATACGCTGTTCTGGTGTTAGTTTCATGATAATATTCCCCTCTTTCTTTTATATTCACTATTGATTTACACATCCTTCATGAAATATAGTTTGTGTATTCTTTTTCTTTATGTATTTAATTGTTTTTATTTTTTACCAAAATACGGTAAATGAAATTTATTCTTTTTTTATCAGAAGTATGACTGGATTTTTGTTATATGAAAAAGCTTGGACCTGATTGAATCCAAGCTTTTTCAATATCTAATAGTTCAAACCATTACTTATTTAAATCTTTTTTCGTTACCTCGCTTCTAATATTTACATCTTTGGAGAATTCAGTATCGTTTTTTAGATTGTTAGGATATTTGTTTTTACGTTCTCGATTATCATTTCTGTTCGTCATAAATTTCCCCTCCTTTTGTTAAGGTTTGTACCTATTTTGTACGAAAGGAACAATTTGATACGGATTAAATCATTGTTTTTGTCTAGGTATATACACTATGACTTGATAAGGTTTACACCCCTTGTTTCCACTTTTTGTGAACTTTCTTTTAGGCAAAATACTTATTTGTTAGCACATACTATTCGTATTGGAGGTGACAATTATGGGAAACAATCAAGACCCGTTCACAACAAAGAAGCGTAATGCAAATGGACAATACGATAAGGAAGCGCACAGCATCGACAGTCATGGGAATTATGTACCTAACACCCCAACAAATGATGCTATACTTCGTGCTGAAAGACCAAAAAAATGACTACTATGAGGGATGAGATATTAGAATTAGTACCGGGTCCGGTAAAGAAGTTACTCCAGAAAAAAGTTCAAGATGGAAACCGATGTCTCATTGATTTAATTGTCGATGATACAAATACTTATGAATTTGAGTCAGAACAAGTAATCCCCTGCATCATGGCAGCTTATTATGTTTACGAATCCACGGCTTATCCTAGTGAAATGGAAGAGAATTGGAAGCTGAACTTAATTTTTCACACAGCCAGCCGTTCAGCGATGAAGCTTCTGTCTTACGGTAAGTATAAAGCGGAACGATCTGAGAGTGGATGGATGAGGTATAGTAATTCATAAAATGTGGATTTACGTTGGTTTATGATGAATTACATGAATAAGCTCATTCCGACATAAAAAGTCCAGTTGTAACCTGATTAAGATTACAACTGGACTTTTAACATATAATAAACGTAATTTTTAAAGAAGTAACATTACATGCGGGTTTATGAAAACCCTAAAAACTCTCAAGATTCTTTGTTGTTTTTTAGTATTTAATAACGCGTTATAAATATTTACCTCACCAGCTCCAAATAAAGCGTCTTGTCCTGGTTTACCGTAATCTTTTGCAGTTTGCTTAATTAAGTTTACTACTTGTGCAGGAGAATATGTTGGATGAGCTGCTTTAATAACCCCTGCAATTCCCGCTACTTTTGGCGAAGCCATTGATGTTCCGTGAAGTAAAGCGTAGTTATGCAGATTTGAAGTAAAATATGGGTCCAAATATGTTGGCCATGTACTTAATGCACGATAATGGAAATCACGCTGGTTTAAATCTCCCGTCTCAGCATATGTAGGGCCGTTATCACCGCCTGGTTCCGCTACATCAATAAAGCTGTTTCCATAATTAGAGTAGAATGCAATTTTATCAGTTGACCATTGATTAGAAGAAGATACAGTGACTACACCGACTGTTGCTCCTTTTCCTGTTCCTCCATTAATCTTATAGGATACGCCGTCATTCGTTATATTTTTTATATCCCATTGATAGTCCCAATAGCTGTCTATATTTTCCGGCTGCGGGATATCGGTTACTGGCTTTCCGTCCGCTGCCGTTGGACGTATTTCTTCTTTATCTAAAGTATGAACAATCTCTTGATTCGCAGCTTGGATAGAAGAAACCCCTTTCAAATTATCCAAAAAGGAAGCGTTACTCGATTTTACTTCTAAAGCACCGATGGCAGGAATGGCGCGAATAACTTGTCCACCTGCATTCGAAATAATAGATTGGTAATTGCTTGGTAACTCTTTCTTAAAGGCAATCAAGTAATTTTTTTCTGTTTGAGTTGAGCTAGCTGTTGTTTTTATTTATGCTAACACATTGTTTCCTGCTAGAGCGCTGAATGCTAAGGCCGTAGCTAATGTTACAGAGGCTAACTTAAAATTCATTACAATTCCCCCTAAAAAATTAGTAATGTATAGCTAAGATTCTATTCCACATAAGAGATGATAACACCTCCAATAAATTACCTATGTTAAGATGATTTTCTTTTTACTGCCCCTCCCATTATGAACTAGGTAGCTTCCGAATAGTAAACCATCCAGGAGGGGGTGTTGTCGCTCTTCATTTTAAGGTGGATAACCTATATATGGCTTTTTTAATTTAGATAATTTTCCTAATCATTTTTTTGCTACGTACATTATTTTTTATAAATAGATAACCTGTCCAATCAAGAAGAGATACTTTTAAATAGAATGGTATGAGAACTACCTTCAAAGATGTAGTCAAAAAGATAGCCAACATACCTTGCATTTTTCTATTCATTTTTGTTCTTATAAACGCTACTTTATGTGTCTATCTACATATGAATTATGGATTATTTGGAAAGGAGAGGTCTACAATCGCTTATTCATTCGAACAATGCATGAATATATGTTTAGAAATTTTAATTGCTCCAGATACAGATATAGAGCTTTCTATAAGTGACTACAAGACATGTTCATCAGGGGTTGCAATTGATGGTGACATAATCATCATTGTGTTACCGTTAGTTGCATGTGTAGAAATTACAATTCATGATGATTTTAGCATTTCAGTTGAACTCCTTGATTCATTAGTCTTTCTTTCTTTTCCTCCTTCTAATTAAGGATAGTACTAGAAAAGCTGTCATTTAATAAGGTTATTGGGGGACCGTCACATCACTATTAGGCTAAACTTATGTAAAGATTCACAGTGAAAAGTATAGAAAAAAAGAAACCGAAACGATATCGTTTCGGTTTCTTTTAGCTAATTGATTAATACTCTATTTCCTCATAGTCTTTTGGCTGCGGTACTGGCTGCGTATTACTTGCATCTTTTGGATCGCTGTAAATAGCATTTTCCTCCGTATTTAATTTTCTAATGTTTGGTTTTTTATCATAATTAGGCTGTTTTTCCATCTAAATCATCTCCTAAACGTCTTTTCAAATGTAATTATGTCCTATACTACCCTTTTCTACCCTTTTCTACTCTATTTGAATAATTAGGAGTTGATCCATATGTACGCATTTATTTTTGTTTTTTATTAATTGTAAAAATACGGTAAATGAAATTAACCATTAATTTTTTTTTATTTAATTGTTTTATCCCGCAGACAATAAAACTCCTACATCAATTAATGACTTTCATGTTAATCTTGTTTTGCCTTATAACGTCTTTCTTCATATAACTGATAAGCCCAGATTGAAGCGGCAAGCCACGTTCCGCTGGCTAGGTAACCTCCCAGTACATCACTTGGATAATGAACTCCTAAGTATATACGACTTACACCAATAGCAATAATCATTATTGTGCTAATTAAAATTAACATAACGCGCCCAAATGAACTTTTGACATGTCGCCATAGCAAAAAAGTGAGGATTCCGTATAAACTAAATGCTGCCATCGAATGTCCACTAGGGAAACTGAATCCATTCGCTTCAACAATGCGATGAATAGTTGGTCTGGCACGATGAAATATCATCTTTAATATCCAATTTAGAAGTGCTGACCCAATAACAACCCACACGAATAAAATCAATTCTCTTCGATGATGCAAAACCTTATATAAAAAAAGGATTATAGCTACCGAAAGAAAAACAACGGATAATCCCGATCCGATGAAAGAAAAGAATTTCATGATACTTGTAAGTGTTGGGGATTCTAGTCCTTGAATAAACGAGATAACGGAATTGTCAAATCCAACAATTTTTTGATCACTTATAAGCAGTGCAATGAGCCCAAATGCACTAGCACATAAAAGACTAATAAAAAAAGCGCGAGTTAGTAGTAATTTTAAATTCATTTCGTTAAAACAATCCTCCTTAAATACATATGCCTATCATAAATAATGCAGCGATTACAACAATCATACTGATTATGTTGAAGGCAAGTAACGATAGATCCAAATATTTACTATAACGGCTTTTTTGGCAATGCTGACAAATCCGTTATAGCATTAAAGGTACCTATCCTTATACTTCTCTGTCCTTCGGATGCACTGGACATTAAATTTGCTTATTTACTATAAGGCGAAACATCTCAAATAGCAAGAAATTCAAGAACATCCACACTGCGCCATATACATATCCACCCACGATATCGCTTGGAAGTATATGAGAAAACCCAATGTTCGCAATTGCTATACATAGTAAAAGTAAGATACCCAGAAGAGGAAGAACAAATTGTATATACTTATTCTTTAGGTGGCGTACCATTAAAAATAAGCAGGTGCCATACACAATAATGGTAATAGTTGCTTTTTCATCCGGAAAGGCAGAAGAAAAAGTTTCCGCTTCTTTTCCAATAAAATGAAAATAAGACAGTGTGTGTATGACCGCATTATGGTACATATGCGCTCCAAGTATGGAAACGATAAGTAGAAGGCCTTCAAGCCATCTATTCCTTCCTTTTCTCCAAATGGCTAAAATCGTAATTATAATTAGAACACTAAATGCGATAGGTGACTGTAACGATAGGAATATTCTCAGAATACTTGTCCAACCTGTTTGAAGTATAGAATGAACAATATATGTAGTAACCTCGTTAAACTGTGTAAACTCATTATATAAATTATCTTCTGCAAGTCCTAACATTAAGGTGATCATTCCTAATAAGACTAGTGTAAGACTGATAAGGAACACTTCCGTTGCTCGGATTGTTCGAAAATAAGAAATGAGTCGATTAAGCAGTCGAATGAAAAAGTTTTTGATTTGATTTTTGTAAAATTTGTAAACTAGTAACCCTACTATAACGATAGCGAGTACAAGGACAATGTAGATGAGATATCGACCGGCCAATTTATGAAAGTCCTGCCAGCGCGGTCCTAATATTTTCCCTAGTGTAATAAAAGAAAATCCCCATAAACTCGCCCCTATATATGCTGGAACAACAAAGGTTCGAAATGGCATCCTAGAAATGCCGGATACGTATCCTGTAAAGTGTCGAACCCCAGGAATGAAATAAGCAAATAACAACAATTTACTGCCTGATCGTTCCATCCAGGCGGATATTTTTTTGTAGTTCTTAGGTCCAAGGTGAATATACCGTCCATACTTTTCGACCAGTTTATAGCCTCCTAACCTTCCAATCCAGTATGTGACTGTAATTCCAACTCCTCCAGCAGCAATAGCTGTCAGAATAGCCAAAGTGTAATCCATTTTTCCTTGAAACACAAAATATCCGGCAAAACTCATAAAGAATTCAGCCGAAATCGGAATCGCAAGCAGTTCAATCAAAATAACAGTGAATAAAATAATATAACTGTGCTGTTCAAATAATGATATAAAATGTTCCATGTCGTTCCTCCGAGCCTCATTCTTTTTTTGTTTTTATTTTCATTTATAAACCACTATAGCACTAAACTCTAGGTGCTTTTTCATTTTTAATCCATTTTTAATGTAATTTTCATAGGATGTTCAGCTTCTTACGATACAAGACAATCTGACCAGAATTCGACCAATTTTGCTGACTGCCGGGGCTACGATCCTTACCTTATTACCTCTTGCACTTTCGCATAGTGCGGATAAAGTGATTTCTCAAACATTAGGGATTGTTGTCATCGGAGATATGATTACTTCTACATGTAACTGCTTTATCCCGCATTAACGGGCAGTAAGACCCCCACCTCAAAATTGAGAGAGAAGCGAAGAAGATAGGTGGGGGATAACTGCCCGTAAAAGCTCGATTGGTTCACCTAACCATCAGTGGGGGTTTTTTTATCTCCCACTGATGGAAGTTTCACTTTATTGTCATTCCCATTATGTACGAATGACTTCATAAGAAGTACACTCAAGGTAAAATAGAAGTAACAAAGAATGCTAAACATCTATCCTAAGCATTGTTAGAAATTCCAACAATAAAAACAAATATTGTAAATGAAAGTCTCGAAAACTTCCTCTTTTGAAATTTTTTCATTTTAAGAAAGTTATCTTATGTGATTTTCTTTTTTATTTCTTGAAGTCCTTTTATAAGTATTTCACTATTCATTCTCGATGTTTTAAGTTATATAGGAGTATAAAAAAGCTTATAGACAAAATCTAAAAGATCAGATTTTGTCTATAAGCTAGACGTGCTGATTCGGAACCTAGATAAAGTCGGTTATGCTAATTTTACAGATACAACATCGACTTTCAGAGTTGTGGCTGCAGTTGTTGAATTGTTTGTGATTGTTAATGTTGTACTTGTGCTAGTAGCAACGAAGTCGAAATTGTACATGGCATAAGCACCTGTTATTTTGGCTGATTGAAATTTCCGAGTTGAATTTCCTGTAATATCGATGTCAATTGTACCTGCCCCAGCACCTGTTGAAAGAGCTGCTTGAAATGTATAGGTCTCACCAACGACTAAAGGTGAGATTGTCTGTGAGATATTTTCACCAAGATCAAGCACTGCATTATTGTTTCCTAATAATTGAGTACCACCAGTTTCAGTTGAACCGCTTCCTGACCAAAATGGAGGCGGGGTTTGAGGTGCTGCTAGTGGTTGTTCGAAACCACCATTTGTAACAAGATTTGGATTCGTCATATTTCACTCTCCTTTCTTTAATTAATTTTAGAATCAAAATGAAAGACTAGTTTAAGAGAAATACTCTTTTACTAGTATCACTGTTAGTTTATGTAGTTAGTTGAAAAATGATTGGACATACTAAATGAGGAAAGTAGTTTTTATAAAATTGTGCTTTTATCAAATTCTTTTGTCCGTTAGCCAACAATTCTATTGATTTTGTACCACGGATTTTGTGAATTTTACTATTCTTTCATTTCTATCTATTTCACCTATTTTCACTTTCATTCACACATCCTCTTATACATTTCACACGCTTTGCATCTTCTGAAAATCATTCATAAATAAAGTGAAACTTCCATCAGTAGGGGTTTTTCTTCATTCCCCACTGATGGAAAGCTCTCACCAATCGGGCTTTTACGGGCAGTTATCTCCCACCTAGCTTCTTCGATTCTCTCTCAATCTTGAGATGGGGATCTTACTGCCCGTTAATGCGGAATAATAGTAATCAAAAGTTTCTTCCTGAACATCATTTTTTTAGTCTTATTTATGTGTTGTGATAATAAAGTTATAAATGAAATATAAATAAAAAAAGAATATGAATTTTGCAACTAATAGAGTTTGGAATAAACTATAGTTTGTTCTTTTTGGAGGTTTACACATGAGTAAAGATGCATTATTAGCTTACAACTCAAAAGAGTTTGTTCCTGGTTTTTTGATTATTGGTGCTCAAAAATGCGGGACTACTTCTCTTTATAATTATTTAATCCAGCATCCTCAAATTATTCCCGCTTCGTGTAAGGAGATTCATTTTTTTGATATCTACTTTGAAAAGGGGCTCGATTGGTATCGAAGTCAATTTCCCTTGTTATTAGAATGTAACAAAAAATGGATTACAGGAGAAGCCAGTCCATATTATGTATTTCATCCTCATGCACCTAAGAGAATCTTTCAAATCATGCCGAAGGTAAAACTAATTGTTTTATTGAGGAATCCAATCGATAGAGCCTATTCCCACTATTATCATCAAGTTAGAATGGGAACAGAACCGTTATCTTTTAAAGAAGCTATAGAAAAAGAAGAAACAAGATTAAAACCTGAAATAATGAAAATGCTGGAAGATGAAAATTATCACAGTCTACCTTATCAGTACTATTCTTATTTGGCACGGGGACGTTATGTCGAACAATTAAAGACTTGGATGAATCTTTTCCCGGTAGAACAGTTCTTAATTTTAAAAAGTGAAGATTTTTATTCAAATCCAGAAATGGTATTTCATCGCGTTCTGGATTTTTTAGAATTACCAAGGTACCAACTAAAACAGTATACAAAGGACAACCCTGGCAATTATCTTAAAATGGACTTACAACTAAGAAATGAACTTTTCACATATTTTAAACCTTATAACCGCCAGCTCTATGAATATTTAGGTGTTGATTTTCATTGGTAATTATTTAAAAACGCTGAATAGGATAAGTTGTTTTCGGATGTAATATTTCATGAAGGCACGGGGATTTTAACTATACAAAATCTGAAACATTTTCATAAAATATGTAGTCAATAAAGTGAAACTTCCATCAGTGGGGGTTTCGTCATCCCCCACTGATGGAAAGCTCTCATCAATCGGGCTTTTACGAACAGTTATCCCCACCTATCTTTTTCGCTTTTCTCTGCATCTTGAGGTGGAGATCTTACTGTCCGTTAATGCGGGATAAAAGATTTGAAAATTATAAGAAGGAAAAACATACAAACTAAAGGGTTAATCAATGCAAAAGCGTATAGCTCGGTTGACATCAAAAATAATAGAGTAGGTGAATAAAATAAATGCGAGATGATAGAAATTCAGAGGTAATTTTACATGGACCTGTCGCCATTGGAGGCGTTGGTGGAAGTGGAACTAGAGTCGTAGCAGAATTATTAAAATCATTAGGATATTACCTAGGTCCTTTAAATAAATCGACGAATGATAATGCAGAATTTTTCAGGTTATTCGGACAACCTGAATGGTTTAAAATGAATTATAGAAATAATGAACAAGCCATTTTTGAACGATTAAAGACATTTGAGGAACATATGTTGAAATCTCTAGATTTCAATCATTCCAATTATATAGGTTGGGGTTGGAAAAATCCGTCAACACATATTTATATAGAATTCTTAAATAAATATTTTAAGAAAATAAAATATATACATGTAATACGCCACGGGTTAGAAATGGTATATAGTAGTAATCAAAATCAACTTTTCAATTGGGGCGATTTGTATAACATAAAACCCTCCTCAAAAAGAGATCAGAAAGCTAGTCTTCAATATTGGTTTGCATCAAATGAAAGAGCAATAAGATTAGGACAAGATCTGTTTAGTCACAACTTTTTACTTATTAACTTTAATGATTTATGTGCTAATCCACAAAAAGAAATTAGTAGACTTATAAAATTTTTAGAATTGGATGAATCAGATACCAACATTGATCAGTTAACAAAGTTGATTCATCCCCCTAAATCATTAGAAAGATATAAACATTATGATTTAAGTATTTTTACAGAAGCTGATTTTGATTTAATAAGAAAATTAGGATTTGAAGTATAAAATTTTTTTGCTCCGACTACTAATAGTATCTTTGAACGATTCAAAAACAAGAAAGAAAAAATTAGTATTCCTCTTTCTATAGTCTTTCTATAAAAATGTTTTCTTATTAAGAGTTTATCTTAATAAGAAAACATCCTATCTTAAACTTCAACCACAGGACGACGACTTGGAGAAGAATAGCTCTTTTATTTCAACATATAGAAACAATGGTAGCTGAATCGGATACGAGATACATTATGAATGGCTCACGGCAGAATAGTTACATAACTTGACAATCTATAAAAGCACGATTTTATAGGAAAATCTATTTTTCTCAGTTAGCATGTCCAATCATTTTTCAATTAACTACATAAACTAACTGTGAAGCTAGTAAAAGATTATTTCTCTTAAACTAGTCTTTCATTTTGATTATAAAATTAAAGAAAGGAGAGTGAAATATGCCTAATCCAAATCATGTTACAAATGGTGGTTTCGAACAACCACCGGCAGCACCTCAAACCCCGCCGCCATTTTGGTCAGGAAGTGGTTCAACTGCAACTGGTGGTAGTCAATTGTTAGGAAACAATAATGCAGAGCTTGATCCTGGTGAAAATATCTTCCAGATATTATCACCTTTAGTGGCTGGTGAGATTTACACATTTCAAGCAGCTTTTTCAATAGGTGCTACTACAGGTACAATTAACATCGATATTACAGGAAACTCAACTCGAAAATTTCAAGCAGCCAATATAGTGGGCGGTGTATATGCCTTTTACAATTTCGACTTCACTGCTACTGGTGCAACTCCAGTATTAGTAATCACAAATAGTTCAGACGGAATTTTGAAAATAGATGAAGTATCTGTAAAATTAGCATAACCGACATGATCTAGGTTCCGATTATGTACTTTTAGCTTGTGAATAAAAACTGATTTTCCGGATTTTATTCACAGGCTTTTTTATATTCGGGGTCCCATCAACATTTTAACGAATACATACTCTGAGCAGCATTCGACATTAAAAGCATAGATGTTACTACTCTAAGTAAACTTTCTAATCTCAAAAATGTAGGGATGAGAGACTTTAACTTCTAGGCAACAAATCCCCAAAAAATAGCTTGAAATTCACCTTAAAACTCATCTCAAAAACAAACTCTCAATCAAAATCTGCATCATTGAGTTTAAAATTATTTACTGCATAAAAAAGCTTGAATTCAATTGAATCCAAGCTATCGGATACTCCTTATAAAGTGAAACTTCCATCAGTCAGTGGGGATTTTTTTCATTCCCCACTGACTGATGGAAAGCCCGCCCAATCGGGTTTTTACGGGTCAGTTATCCCCCACCTATCTTCTTCGCTTTTTTCTGAATCTTGAGGTGGGGGTCTTACTGCCCGTTAATGCGGGATAAACTAGGCTATTTTTAATTTATAATTATTTAACTATGCAAACTGCCTTTCAACCAAGGACGATGACGATGGAAACCAATCGGGATTTGGATTAGGCTCGTTTTTTCTTCTGAACCTAGCTTGTAAATTTCATCACACAAATTGACATCGAATCCAAGAAGCGGGTGTCCTCCTAGTCCCAGGGCAGAAGCTGCTAACAATAATTTTTGTACAAGGACGCCTGCTTCCATCTGTTGAATGCGATATCCTCTATAGCCAAGTGCTGTTTTGAGATGATTTTTATCCCCTACCACATGTATACAAAGCGGTACTTGGAAGAGATTCACATTGTGGAATGTCATCCCGCTTTGCAGTAAGAGTCGATGATCTCCAAGATGTACCTGTCGTAATGCATGAGCATCACTGTCATAATGATAAGCGCCATTTTGGATACCTTCAACGCCAAACGAACATACATACAGCGAGACTCGGGTCATGCATGCTTCGTACGTTTCATCTAAATCGTTTTGATAAGCAAAGGAAGTAGTTGCATCATATAGCAACGTAGTCAATTGTTCTTGACTCATTTTCCTAAAAGTAAAATCCATTTCCGGTGAAAATCGATTTTGGCACGCCGATGCTAAGTCGTACGACATTCGCTTTATACTGGGAAGAACTAACGCTTGACCATCACGCATTTTATTCGTTTCACTCTTAATTTTTTGAAACGATCGTGTAGATTCAAGCATAGATGCTTCATTCATTTGAATCAGCATCGGGTACTGTGCAATCTTTCGTGATCGGACATAGTGATTATGGTGAATGATTGGTAATTCTTCACATAATTGAGTAGCACAGCCTTCTTTATCCGTAGCATCATTTTCATTATTAAACCGTGGGGTTACGGAATTTACCGATAGAGGGATAACTGCATATACACTTTCCTCTTGTTCGGATAACCCGAGTAAATGATTGATGGCCCGGTCTAGAAATTGAAAATGAACGCTTGATGTGAACTGAAATCGTTTTGCCACTTCTAGCAATTGTCCTATTAACACGCCCGCATCCAATCCTTGTAGACGATAAGAAAAGTTATGATATTTAAAGAAATTTTTCCAAAACATTGTCGATACAAAAATAGCACCAAAACAAACGGATGTGTCACAGCTATTTCCAAGAGCCCGGGCTACATATGAATCAAAATGCCCTTCTCTTACTAACACTAAGCGGTGGTGTGCTACATCATAGTGGTAAATCCCAACAGGCACATTTTCCATCTTTAAATATATATACAATTCACTTGGATATAAGCCTCCGCCCGAAGGAACAAATCTCCGATACGACTGCATAAAATTTATTTCTGGCGTTGGTAAGGTTGACTGACAGAATTGAGTAATCCCAAATACATACCAGAGAAAATGACCGATTTCGCGAAGAGTAGGTTCAGTTGATACTTTGAGATTTTCAAGTGTCAATGATACTTCTGAAGATAACGGAATTCCCGGTAAGTCCCGATAAAGCTTATATGAAAGTGGCCCGTCTTCCCAATCCACCTCCCAAGTCGAAGATGCTGATTCATCAGTATTAAAATGTAAATTGTTCAAAAATGTCTCTAAACCCATCCTTCTCCCTCCCAATCATCATTTACGCAAACGGATGCGGATGTGGATTGAGTTGTTCAAACGTTAGCGATTGCTTTGTATACCCAAGTTCCATTGGTACACGTAATACCCTCTCTAGACCTGTTAAGCGCGTAAGATGATGTCCAAATGTCATAGGCAACATTCCTGGAATGAGTACTTTCACACAATGTAACCCATTTCGCATTATTTCTGGTGTCGTCTGATCTACTACAATTACATCGAGGTTTAACTGGTGCAACATTTGAAGTATTTCTCTTAAATCATCTGTCAAATCCTCATGTCTTGTTTTTTGCTTGAATGCCTCAGTAAATGTTTGTAACGGGCGATTATTATCTAGCAAAAACTGAAACCGTTCTTCCGCTTCTGGCAAACTGCATACCATAGGATGGTCAGGCATTTGCTTCACAAGGAAAGGATTATGGAACATCTGTAGATATTTCTTGCGATTCGCCTCAAATTCCTTATCAAGCGTTAACATCATGCCAGCTAATTCATATATTGCACTTTTCGTTGCCCGTACCGGATCTAAATGAGCTCCGGCTGCACAGAGAATATTCATTCCCTTCTCCTTTCTGTTTTTTGCCACTGCCCAGACGCTTGGAATTCCGTGCTCCATTGTCGAGTTAAACAAATGTATATCATATCCCCCTACGGCACGCACTCGTTCTATCATCAACTGCAACTCTTGATCATGGACAGAAGAAAGATCAAGACGCGGGAGAGGAAGCTGAGCATACCAAGTTAACAAAAATGAATCCCGCTCAATTACTTCTAAAATGCCATAAAAAATCGCTTCCTCTAAACTGCCACCCAATGCACAACCATTGGAAGTCTCATAAACAAAACCATCTCTACCGCCTAAACTATAATAAGCAAGTAGTTCTGGAACTAAAATTGGACGTTCTTGCAAAAATGAATAACCCCATACCCAATTCATTGGACGATCTGGATGAAACGGTTTAAATGGAAAATTAGGTTGCATATATTGTTCTTTTGCATGTACACCCACTTCAAGGGGATTAAGTGCTTGATGAGCTAAATTGCGGAATGTGTCCTGAATAACTGTACGTTTCCCCCGAGGTTCTAGACCGCAATATCGTTCTAATCCTTCTAAAATAGCGGTTAATTCGCTAGTTGCATATGAATGGGTACGGCCAGCTGTTACTTCATTTCCAAAGAGAAACGGAAGATTTACAGTTACCTCAGCAAATGGAGGTGTAAGGTTATACATTTTAGCATTTAAAAACCCAGTTTCATAATCTAGATAATCCTTGGCTAATACTTTACTCAGTTCAGAGATTGAACGACAACGATAATCATTTAAATTAATCTTCGGGCTTGATTGCAATGAAATCTCGGCTAAATTTGATGAATCATTAGGCAATTGACGACAATTTGAGCATAAAGGATGAGGTAGAAAAAAATGATATGAGCTTTTCAATGTTTGTAAATTAACGAAAAACATGTGTCCTTCTGATCGTGCATGATCATCTTGTAAAATGCACCGCACTTCTTCTAGCAAAATATGCGTCATCTGTAATAATCCATTCCTTGATGCCCATGTGTCTCGGGGCATTTCCTTTTTTGTTGTTAGACTCTGCAATATCATCCACATCTCTTTAGAATCATTTCCTGCGAAAGTACGACGTATATCTGCACATTGGGAACATCCTGGTGTGCCAGGCCGAACTAGTGGACCGATTATTCCTTCTCCGAATGAAACGAAGGCTCGCAGCCAAGGAATATTCGTTGATTGAAGTATACTTTCTGTTTCTTTATGAAAAGAAGGATTCCAAGTATCGTGTAATACGAGAACTAAATCAGTTGTTGCGGGTATTTTTAGATTAAAGTCAGTGTGTTGATTTATTTCATATTGGACAGATAATTCTTCATATACGCGATTTGCCAATAGTCCCTCTCCGATAATTAAAATGGAAGCGCTCACCGGGATTCCTCCTCTCCCAATAATACTCCAAATATTCCTGCCAGCTCCTCCTTCCAGATTTCTTCTAGCGTTATTTCAAATACGCAGAGCCGTTTTCCGTTCTGTTTTAGTATCTGTTCAGCAGATTGTAATATTTCTAAGTGTGTCTTGTCTTCGTAAGAAGAAATAACAAAATGTAATGGCGTTTTATCTGGTAATAAAACTGATGAAGACTCTAATGCTTGTGATGTAAGACAATCATCACAATTTTGTGCTTCTATAAGTGCCTGCTGTAATGCATTACGTAGTGCTATTGTTATATCGAATCCTACACTTCCATACCAACGATTATTCGTGCCCACCCATATAACAGGGAAATCGAAAATGCCTTCTCCAAAAGCAATTGTAGGGGTTCCTTGCAGAGTGGTAAGTGCTTGCAAATAAAAGCGACAATGCTCATCGTCTATGACATCTAACTCTATTCGAGAAACGGCAATATTTTGGCGCTGCTGTCTCTTATAGAATTCTTTATTTAAACACTTTTGTAATCCTCGTAAAACACATTCTGGAATTGTTTTTCCTGTTCCAATGCCTACAAATTCCTGATAATCTATCATGCCGTTCTTTATTTGCTGATGTTCGGGAAGTTTTGAAACAAGTAAGCTAGCCATTTGTGACATATAAGTCTCAACTCCGGCTAATCCAGCTTCGTACCTTGCTTCCATATGTGTTAAACCTGTACAAATCATATCTGGTAATAATTCAGCAGGCCCTTCTGACAGTGGATCAACTGTTTGAATGCGACATTGAGCCAATGGCAGCTGTTTCAAGTCCCCTGCTTCCCAAATATGAAAAATCCCTACTTCTTTTGATACAAGGTAATTCAAGTTCAGAGTAGATTCATTCAATTCATTTTTATTTGCGTTCTGTTTGATTCTCGTATTAAAATCTTTGATCCATTTAACTTCCATTTTTTCAGTTACTAAGGGATGCGGTAGAAATGAATGCCAGTTTCCTTCTAACGTTTCCGAATTTAACAGGAAAAATTGATTCGTTTGCGTGGGTTTTGTTACATCTGTAACCCTTTTGAATAGTTCAAATACAATTACATTTGCTAACATTGCTTCTGTTGTAGAAGAAAAAGTGTGTTCTTGAGAAGTTTTAGAAACTGCAGATTTGTGTATACGTCGCCAAGCTGATTCCCAGCAAGCATCACTTTCTGAGTGTACGAGTGGCCCGGCTAATCCGACTCCTTGCATATATATGGCAGGGATGAATATCTTTTTTTCTTCTTTACAAATGGCATGGAGAATTCTTAATTTCGCTATGTCTTCTCCTTGTGATACATACAAAATTGTATGAAATGGTTGCAAAACCTTTTTTAAAATATTTTCTTGTTGTGGAAAAATTTCTTCGACTTTCACTTCGGAATCTGTTTTTTGGGCATGTTCTATTAATTCTTTTATTCGTCCTTGATTGGTTGATACTGGATCAGTAATCATCATATGGAATTTCGGTAACCCGGATTCAAGTAATGCGGAAATAAGAGAAACAAAAAAAGAACCAGAGCCGACAACTAATACTTCAGTTTGGCGATAAGATTGAAAACGATATGCACCCGAAACGCCGAAGTTATCTAAAAATTCGATCTGAGATGCGTATTTTTTAAGAATATTTTCTGGCAATTGGTGTGGATGATCTTGACTTATATCTGTTGCAAACTCATTTTGGTACAGCATTTCTGCTATTTCAAATACTCGCTTTCGATATGGCTCAGATAAGCCATCTGTCAAATTCCCTAATGTGTATTCTCCATTGAACATTGGTATCAGTTTTTCAATCCATTGGTTGATAGACTTTCCTTCCATTCGGAATGAACTGGCATTATTTCTAAAATACACTTCTCCTTTTGGATCAGAGAGAAAAAAAGTATCTCTTTTCATTTTCAAACGTGTAGAAGCGCTTAATTTTGTCATTGTACTCCTCCTTCTCTGTTCATTGTTCTTGAATGAGCAGGATAACTTCCGTCATAACAATTTTATGTATACTATTTTTTCTTATGTCAAATGGAAAAGTGAAGAACGGTTCAAGAAAAATGTTTCTACAACAAAAATTATGTAGCAACACTTTTCTTGAAGTAAAATTCCCGTTAACAAATCAGTATTAAATAAACCAGAACAACGAGCATCCGAAGCAACCACCGCAACCACCGCATCCAAAGCATCCAAAGCATCCAAATCCTCCGCAACGACCGAATCCTCCGCAACGGCCACATCCTCCGCAACGGCCACATCCTCCGCAACGACGAGTATAGTCCTCATCAATATAGTATGGAGAAGGAATTTGGCTATCCCAGTATACGACATTTCCAGTTTGATAATCATTCAGATTTAACGCTTGTAATTCATGTTGAAAATTATTCATTTCATAACCCCCATGTAAATAATTAGCAAGCCATAATAAAAATACGTCCTGTAGTGGATAGGACAATAGTTTTTTTGAATGCACTCTTCAACAAAGTATGACCTATAATTAGGTATTGTAACTTGTTCAAATGCCTAATTTGGGGTTATGCAAAATAATAATAACTCTAAGAGTGTGAATATAAAAAATTCCTGAGATAAAATAAGGAATATAAATATATCAACATTGAGAAACAAGTATACAGCAAATCATTTGGAATATTAGAGAGAGATTATGAAGGAATAAATATGTTTTCCTTGTTCGTACTTTTTCGAAAAACAAAAAAAACACAGCTTATGTGTGTTCTCAAGTCTATAATTTCATTAACAATGTTTTTATATCATATTGCTTTAAGCACCAATTATATTTATCTATAATCTGTTTAAGGACCGCAGCTAAATCTACTACTTCTTGAAATCCATGTTTACTATAAAAAGGTTTTAAATGTTCATATGGAATGCAATATACATTTTGAATTTGAAGTTTCAATTAAAAGCATACTCCGTCCATGCAGAATCCGCCGCCACCACAACCACCACAACCACCACAACCACCGCAACCACCGCAACCACCGCATCCAAAACCAATACATCCAAAGCATCCAAAGCAACCGAATCCGCAACGGCCAAACCCTCCGCAACGACCGAACCCTCCACAACGGCCTCCGCAACGACCACATCCTCCGCAACGACGAGTATAGTCATCATCAATATAGTATGGAGAAGGAGCTAGGCTATCCCAGTATACGACATTTCCAGTTTGATAATCATTTAGATTTAACGCTTGTAGTTCATGTTGAAAATTATTCATTTCATAACCCCCATGTATTTTTTTAGCGAGCCATAATGAAAATACGTCCCGCAATAAGTAAGACGATAGATTTTTGTGAATGCACTCACCAACAAAGTATGACCTACAATTAGGTATTGTAACTTGTTCAAATGCCTAATTTGGGGGTATGTAAAAACAATTCTAAGAGTGTGAATATAAGAATTTTTCGAAATAAAATAAGGAATATAAATATATCAATATCGAAAAACAAGTATACAGCAAATCGTTTGGAATATTAGAGAGAGATTATGAAGGAATAAATATGTTTTCCTTGTCCGTATTTTTTCGAAAAACAAAAAAACACAGCTTATGTGTGTTCTCAAACTTATAATTTCATTAACAATATTTTTATATCATATTGCTTTAAGCACCAATTGTATTTATCTATAATCTGTTTAGGAACCGCAGCTAAATCTACTACCTCTTTAAATCCATGTTTACTATAAAAAGGTTTTAAATGTTCATATGGAATGCAATATACATTTTGAATTTGAAGTTTCCGAGCTTCTTTAACAAGAAATGTAACGATACTATCAGCAATTTTGTTTCCTCTATAGTCTTCTAACGTATATATCCCACCCATTTCAAAGTTGTTTTCATTAACTTTTACTAATCTTCCTAAGCCGGCTTTTTGACCATTAAAATACGCAATTCCAATCTCTTCATTATCTAAATGTGATGGCACAAAATTAACCTTTTTATATTGAGAATTAATCCATTGTAAATCATCTTGATTTGCTTTTTGTATATATAGCATTGTGTTAACCCCCGAGATATAAAATCTTTATAAGCTACTTCCAATTATACATTTTTGTATTGTATACACCCCGAAAGCGTATTGTACACTTCGGGGTGCTTTTTTACTCTATATTTCGATTCATCGAATGATGTACTGTAGTATCCTCTTTAACATTTTTAATCGGTAAAATCGTTCCGATACATGCAATACATGCACAGCCAGCGAATACAAATGGTAATTCATTAACGGCTAAGAATGATAGTGTTCCGAAAATAACAAGATCTAATATTGAATCTAGAATAGACAGTAACGAGATCGTCGTTGCTCGTACATGAGACGGTATAATGTCATTACTGAGCTGCGAATAGATTGGATATCGAATGGCACGTACAAATCGTAAAATAAAGAACGCTCCTAATACGACCCATAGTGTATTTCCATAAAACGTCGATAAAAGCAACCCACCAACAGCTAAACCACCTGTTACATTCATTAATGCTATACGTGAGAATTTGCTAGTAAGCCATCCGATTGATATCGAAGAAAAATATCCAAGGATTGCAGCTAAAGCGTACATAATACCAATTGCAAATACAGGAAGGCCTGCGTTTGTAAATAATGGTTGGTTAAATGTATCATATACTGCACTTGCCGGAATGAACACAAGAGAGACGTTTAAAAACATAACGAGTAATTGTGGTGCTTTACGAATAACCTTTATTCCTTCGATTACTTGTGAAAAAGATTCTTCCCGGTAAGATGATAGTTTCTTTGGACTTTTAATAAAAAATAGTAAAACAAGTTCTATCAGATGAAATAAAATTCCGAGTACAATTAAAAGTGTAAATTGTTCTTCACGTAAATCTTTAGCGAAATACGAACCGAAGATTACTGCTATTAACATTGAAATAAAGCCTGCTGATTGGATTTTCCCCATTGCTTTATCCATTAAATGGTGCTCGTTTGTTTCCTTTAATGATTCATAAATTAAGGCTTCGTCTGCGCCAGAGAAAAATGTAACCGAAAAACCGTTTAATAAACTATATAGACAAAATAACCATAGATTATCTGCAAATAGTAAAATAGAAATACTAAACGTTTTTATGATAGATCCTGTTAAAAATGACAACTTTGCACCGAATCGATCAGCAAAAATACCTGTTGGTAATTCTCCAACAAGTACGGCTCCACTCCAACACATAAGTACAATAAAGATATTTGCTGCCGTTAAGCCTCTTTCCATATAAAAAAGTGTCATTACCGGCTGTAAAAAACTAATCGTTCCAAAAAATTGTACCCAAAATAAAATTTCAATGTTATGTGACGCGATTGTTTGTTTCTTCAATTGTTCTCCTACTTTCCACTATTCATTTTTTATAATGATTTTACGGAAGTAGGAGTGCTATCTTGCGTTAGTTGATATTCACTCCTCTTCCTTCATTTGAAAATGTTTTTAGTGTTTTTTGCATGTTAATTCCTCCTTCAATATAGATAACTTTATTATAACAATCTTCTTAATATTAAATAAACTCATTTTTAATATTGAGAAGATTGTACGAATATGTAAAGTGGTATATAATAGAAAACAATAAATGATTATTTTAGGTATTCCTAAAATAAAGGAGCGATACATATGAAAATTACTATTTATTTTGGAAGCCATGAAGATCAAGATGTACGTACAATGGATTGTCATTTAGACGTCGAAGATGCAGAAGAAATTGTATCTGTTTCTTAATATAAATATACATAATTTATAAGGGGTGATTACTCGCCCCTTTTCTTAATTTAGATGCCTTTTTGAGGCATCTTTTTATTTATTTTTTATTGATAAAACATTTACTTTTTGACCAGTAAATAGTACAATATCAATATAAGAACAAATGTTCGTTTCGTACACCCTCTCCCCTATCGGATGGGTACTAGGAAGGATGGATTACATTGGCTCAAAATAAACGCAGAGGAAGAAAAAAGCATACTCCTACTATTTCAAATACAGGCTTTATTGGCTCTGTGTTTATCGATACATTGGAATTACAAAAAAAATCATATTATTTTTCCCGTAAACGACTACATATTGCGCATCATGTATTAGATGGTCTCGTACAAGCAACAAGTTCTCTTTTCGCTGAACATAATGTCGTTGCTTACTTATCGTGTGCGTATTTACATAAACAAAAGAAAATCGGTTTCGTTCTTTCTACGAAACCTTTTAAAGAGTCTGAAGGCGTTGCCTACTTTAAAAACTACTTAATTGAAAAGAACTTTTACAATGGAAAAATAGAGAAAGAAGATTACCAAGAAATTTTTAATACTGGTTTTATTGGGGTTGTTTTTGCAGACTTATCTAACATTGATCGTTTTAATTTTGAATTTGAAATGAGTCTTTTATCAAAGTTAATGAAAGACATGATTATTCCAGTTAAGGAATTATTTTTACGTAATAAAATCCCCGCCTATATTTCTGCGGTTGAATTGGAAGAACAACATAAAATGGGATTTGTTTTATCTGTGAAGCCCTACGATGAGCGTGCTGAAGCTGATTTGTATTTTGAGATGTATTTAAGAGAACGTGGTTTATATATTGGTGATGAAGAGGATGACATTGACAAGATTGTGATTCGAAAAAAGGTTGAGATGCTGTAATAAAAAAAGGGTGGCTACAATATATTAGCCACCCTTTTTTTACAACCATTATTTAAAGTTTTCATTTTCTAATACTACAACATCTTCATTTGTTAATCTTCCGGCTTGTTTTGTATATTCTACAAGCCGGATAATATTATTACAGGCTTGTTTTGCGCCGAAAACTAATAATGGGACACCAATAAAATCGATTTTTAATCTTCTTGAAAATAAACCACCAAATGTCATAGCGATTGGAACAGTTGGTGATGTATTAGAGAACACAATTTTTTCATGGTTTTGATATTTATCTTGTAATAGTACACTTAAATTTTTTAAAGCTGGAACGACAACTTTAGATGCACCGTGGCCAACCGTATAAACAGGATCTCCATTTTCATCTCGTCCATGAAAAATGATTTTTCCCATATCAGAGGTTTTTAACTTATTGAAATAATCAACGTTTAATATCTCATCCTTCGTAAGTTTTCGATCAGTAGGTAGTTTTTTTAAATGATATGCTGCTGCTAGTGAAGTTGTATGTGTTCCACCATAGTCAGTATAGATATAGATCATAATATCATCCTTTAAATTGATGTATATTTTTTCTAGTATGACCATTTATCTGTATACTAATCTTTTTCTAAATAGCATAAATGTATTTTCCCACTCTATATGACACTAAACTGTTAATATGTATAATAGCAAAAGGTGCCTATGTCATGTCACATAGGCACCTTTTTTGCATAAATGAGATTAGATACAGAGGTGTTTTTATATTTAGATATCGTATTGACTTTTAAACTTGAAAATCTCATCAACAGCTTGCTGATACCCACCTGATTTTTGAAAGGATTCCTTAATATTTGCAACAGCTTTATGGAAGGATGGATGTCTTAACACATGTTCTACGGTTTCAAGTAGTTGGCTTGCAGTCAATCCTTGCATTTGTAATCTAATGCCGGCTCCAAGATTCGCAACTTGCCCTGCAATTACTGGCTGATCCGCGCTTTGTGGGATTACAATTAGTGGAATCCCGTAATAGAGACCTTCATTGGTACTGTTCATTCCACCATGTGTGATAAATAATTTAGTGTATTTAAGCACCTCATTTTGTGGAACATAATTTTTCACAATGAAGTTTTTAGGAATCTCCCCTAAATCAGATATTCGAGTTTTTTCCCCAATAGACATAACAACGGTATGGTCAGTGTTCTCAAATGCCTTAAAACAAAGCTTATAGAAATCAATTGCCTGGTTAAAAACAGTACCTAGTGAAATGTAAATTGGGCTTTTTTCCTTGATTGCAGCAAAGTCGAAGTTTTCTTGCGTTAATAGTGTAGAGATGGATGGTCCTACAAATTGGTATGTTTGGTCAAACGTTTCTCCAAAAGGTTGAAATTCCCTAGTTGTATAAACAATTGTAAGTGGTGCAGGATTACAAAAAACTTCATAAGGAGAAGTGATTTCAACACCATATTTTTCTTTAATTTTTATTGTTAGGTTTTGAAAATCATTATTTATCCTTTTAGCGATTTCTGTTGGGATATTTTGCGAAAGATGTTCTAACATTCTTTCAAATGATATTTCAGTCTGAGCAAAAGATGTACACGAATTAATTGCGGGAAGCTTTAGGATTTGGGAAAGTAAACGTCCACAACCAAACATAGAATCGTGAATGATGTAATCAAAATGTTCTCCCTGAATCTGTTCAAGAACGCTAGGTATAATGATATCCGCCGTATGTAAAAGACCGTTGATTCTTTCGGGTAAATAATTTCTTCCACCTGAGATAAAGGCTTTTAAAAATTTTTGACCGTCAAATGTTCGTACATTAGCTCCCGTCTTTTCAATACGTTCTCGAAAAGCTTCTATGGAAAAGTATACCACCTCTTCTCCACGCGAAATGAGCTCTTGTACAACTCCAATTGTTGGGTTGATATGTCCTTCTGATCCACCATTAATAAATAAAACACGCGCCATTATAACCACTCCTTACGTTAGATGTTCTCTAAATTGTATATAATAGTAAGAGGCACTGCCCCATACTATTGCACAACTTAAATAATGAAATTAAATTTATCATAGTACAATACTTGAAAAACTTAAACTTTTAATCAGCCTTGTAACCTAAAATTTATTTTATAAAAAAGGATTTTCTTTCTAATGTGTATTAGCTTCATCACGGTTATTTTGAATCCTAGGCATAAATTTTTCTTTATGTAGGTATATTTCCACTCTATATGACACTAATCTGTTAATATGTATAATTATTACTTTGAAATAAAGTTTAGTCAAAATGAATCTTTTCTTGTTTTGTATACACAAAGTATATCAAAAGAAGAACATACGTTTCTATTTATATACTTAAAAAAACAAAAAAGCGATTTATTCCTCCCCTTACCGCTTCGCGTTTGAGGTGAGGAATAAATCGCCAAATATGATAAAATCAAGTGTAGATCATTCAAATTGTGTGATTGTACTTAGATAACAACGGAATTCGTTTTGTTATTTTAGCGTAAATTTGGAACATTAGATGTGCTAAAGGCTCTATTTTATTTGTATATTTAATGACTAAAGCACTTGTTACGAAAGATAAAACAGCTCCACCTATAATATCTGCTGGGTAATGAACACCAACATATATACGTGAAATACCAACTAATATAGCCCAAATTAAAGCGATATTTTTCCAAGCTTCTCCTCGTAAAATCATGGTAAATGCTATGGAAAATACAAGTATAGCATGATCACTTACAAACGAAGAATCATTTGCGTGTGGTACTAATTGGTGTACATGATATGTGATAAATGGTCGTGGATGATAATATACTAAGTGAATCACAGCATTTACAAGTAATGCTATACCAAGAGAAAGAGCCGTATATAAAGCTGTATATTGCTTACGAATAGCGACTTCTTTTTGTTTGTTGCTAAACCATAAAGAAAGTAGGAAAATAATTGCAACAATGGGTGCGCTCTTTGTAATAAATATCATCCCTTTATCTAGCAAAGTAGACGACCCTGCCCAACTATTGATCCAGTGAAATATTGTGTAATTCATGTCAGTTTCTCCTTACTTAATTAAACATGTTGTCAATTATTGTTGATTTATACATTATACACTAGCTATATGAGATACTCTTTAAATTTTTCTCATCTTTTTCTCATTTTTCTTCTATATCTTAAAAACCCCTATGCTAGTTTACCTAACCCCTATAAAGTGAAAGTGGAAGATATACATGATATCTTCCACTTTTATTATATATTTTTTACACAATAAAACGATAAAGTAACTTTTGTTCCTTCTTGTTCTTTGCTGTCTATCATGATATGTCCATTGTATTTTTCTGTAAGGCGCTTTGCAATCGAAAGTCCTAATCCATTGCCACCTTGTTTCCGGCTTCTTGCTTTATCAACTCGATAAAAACGATTGAGTACATATGGTAGGTCAGATTCAGGTATTCCGACTCCATGATCTGTAATGATGATGTTAATTTTATCTTCTTCTATCTCACTTTGCAAACAAATGTATTTTTCATGTTCTTTTGTGTATTTTATAGCATTATCTAGTATAATCACTAAAATTTGTTCGAGATAAGAAGAAGGAATAGAAACATATGCATGATTCGCATGTAGCTGTCTATCGAATTGAAAGTCAGCATGTAACAATTCGAAATTTTGTGCGACTTGTTCTATTACTGAATTTACATGTACAGGCTCGGATGCAGCAGGATACATTTGTTCCGATTCTGCTCGGGATAATTCTAATAACTCTGATACAAGCTTGTTGAGACGTTCTACTTCTTTTAAACTCGAATCTAGAGATTTTTGCAAGATAGCAGGATCATCTTTTCCCCAACGATTTAACATAGAGAGATGCCCTTGTATAATCGCAAGTGGTGTGCGTAATTCATGAGATGCATCTTCAACAAATTGCTTTTGCTGCGCAAAGGACGTTTCTAAATTGTCCATCAGCTCATTAAAAAGTAATCCGAGCTTCGCAAATTCATCATTATTTTCGTGAACCGGCACTCTTTCTTTTAAACCATTTGTCTTAATCTTATTCATCGTATCTGTCATAGCTTGGACACTTAATAGAAGTTGCTTTGCGAGTATTGTACCGCCCAAAAAGCAAAGTAATAATCCACCGATACCAGCAGCTACCATAACGAGAAAAATAAGCTTCATTAAATGATCGAAAGCTTCAAAATTTTGTCCAACTTCAATTGTGCCAGTAAATGTACGTGTTGTAATAGGCATACGCTGTACAAGTACCTTATCTTCTAAATGCCTTGTTATAGAGGTTTCTGATTGATCGACAGTCTTTGGAACAACCCAGTTCGGATTAAAGTCACGGGAAACAGTGACAAGTACTTTTCCTTTTGCATCTAAAATTCGAATCATTTGATTTTTATCATTTATATTTGTAAGAAACTCTCTGCTGTTTTCAATCGTATCTGCAGAAAAGTTTGTATTCTCATTACTAAAATAAGCTTTTATTTCTTTTACTTGCCTGTCAATTTGTTTTTTTTCATAATTAAGCGTCCAATGATCAATGATAACAAACTGTAAAATATTATATAAAAAGAACAAGATAAATAATAACATACTTGACCATAGTGTTAATTTCCATTTTACAGGAAGATTTCGGATATGATGTTTCAATTGCTTCATCATCGCATCACATACCCTACGCCTCTGACAGTTTGAATATACGTTTCTTTGTCTTGACTATTCAATTTATTACGTAAATAACGAACATATACGTCTACTACATTTGTCTCCACCACTGCATTGTATCCCCATACTTGTTCCAAAAGCATATCTCTCGTCAATACACGATTAATATTTTTCATAAACATCATAAGTAACTCGAATTCTTTATTTGTTAATTCAATAATCTCTTCTGTTTTGTGCAACGTTCGAGATTCTACATCGAGTTCTAAATCTTTAAATCTTAAAAGAAGTTTGTTTTTATGTTCTTCTTTTTGATTCCGTCTCAAGATTACACGCATTCTTGCTAATAATTCTTCAATAGCAAAAGGCTTTGGTAAATAATCATCTGCACCGCTATCTAATCCAGTTACACGATCCATGATACTATCACGAGCTGTTAGCATAATAATAGGTGTCTCTTTTGTTGCACGTAATCGGCGGCATACTTCTATTCCATTAAGGCCAGGAAGCATTAAATCAAGAAGAATGATGTCATAATCATAATGCAGAGCAGTTTCTAATCCTTTTCGTCCATCATACACTGCATCTACTGCATATCCTTCATATTTTAGTTCTAACTCTAAAAATTCTGCTAAACTTTCTTCATCTTCGATAATTAAAATACGTTGCAATACTATCACTCCTATACGTTAAGGTGAATGAGTAATCCAATTCCAAATATAATGGCAACAATTTGGTGAGCTTTTCGATACTTTATATATTTTTTCTTATCTTTTAATTTGTGTAATAGAATCCCTACTATCGCAACAAGAACTAATCCTATTAAGGTGAAAATCCCACTATAAATCCGAATCATATGACGGCTACCTACCATTAAAAAATATATCCCATGACAAGTAGCAACAGAAAAAACTGCATATCCGATAAACATATGATATTGCTTTAATAACATATAAAGTTCTTTTGTATATTTTGCAAACGTTAATTTCCTTTTATGAAAATATAACCAAATATTACGAAATAACCATAAGGAACCTGCTGCAATCGCTCCGTATTCTGCCAGAGAACCAAGATTTTTATTCAGACCTTTTAATACTATTTGATCTCCTACCATGAAATTCAACACTAATATTGTAACACTAAATGCAATAATACAAGACCCAATAATTTTTATAGATAAATGAAAAATTTGATTGAATAGACTTCTTGACATTTCCATCCCCTTCTCTCTGCGATTATGTAAAGTAATTGTTGATTTATATTTTAACCATAAAAAAAGAAAAGCCCATGAAAAAAAGATTAAAATCAGATGAGAATATGTATAATTGTTCATTAAAGGATCGCAATTTATATACAAATGTTGAATTGTATGTAGCTGCTGTGATGAAAGTTTTAAATTATTCTTTTTACATCAACTTTTACAGTAAGCAGAATTGTTGGATGGAAAGCACATATTTTGAAGCAGGAAGAGAGAAATAAGATTTCGAGGTCGAAATATCAATATATTAGAGATTAGTTTAATAGAATAAGAGTAAAAGACTTTACCGAATAGAAGATAGATTCTTTTACTCTTATTACATTTGTTATGTTACTCGTTAATATGTCTAGCAAATTAAATCAATAAAAACATACCTTTTATTAAAAAGGTTGAGAAATTGGTAAATAAATTTCCACCGATGTCCCTACTCCAACTTTACTTGTTATATGAATTCTTCCGTGATGACTTTCAATAATTTTATAGCTAATCATTAAACCAAGACCTGTCCCTTTCTCTTTCGTACTATAAAAAGGTTCTCCGAGTTTTACGATTCTTTCTTCTGGAATCCCTATTCCCTCATCTGAAATACAAATAACTACCTCATTGTCGTTCATTTTTTTAGCAGTAATTATGATTTCCCCTCCATTTGGCATTGCTTCAATAGAGTTTTGTAAAATATTGATAAATACTTGCTTTAATTGATTTTCGCAGCAATCAATATACAAGAAGTCAGGATTTGGTTGGCATGCAATATGAATATTTGTCATAATTGCATTTGTGTTTATTAATGACACAACATTTTTTAATATAAAACAAAGATTCTTCCTTTCGAAAGAACAAATCTCAGGTTTAGCAATCGATAAAAATTCATGAATGATAGATTCGATTCGCTCAATTTCAGAAATCATGAGTTGAAAGTATTCCGTATCATGTTTTATTCGAGTTTGTAATAATTGTATAAACCCTTTAATGACAGTTAGAGGGTTTCGTACTTCATGTGCCACTCCCGCAGCAAGTTGACCAACCGCAGCTAATGTATCTGATTTATTTAATAATTCCGCTGTCTTTTTCTTCTCTGTAATATCACGAACCATAACCATAACTTTATCTGTTAAAAGTGGCAAACATCTTGCTTCAAAAAAATAAGTACTATCATGCATTGGTAAGGAATACTCTACAATTTCCATAGAATTTTTCTGTTGTATTTTTGCAATTGCTACGTCCAACTGCTGGGCGACAACTGAAGGTAAAACATCTTTAAATTTTTTCCCCATAAATTGTTCGACAGGTACATAAAACTTTGATGGGCAGCCTGCTTTATAATCAACGATTGTTCCATCAAAATTTGTTAAAAAGCATAAATCTGGAAGTGCTTTAAAAATTAATTCTAATTCTGAGGATTTTTGTATGAGTTCCTCTTCAATCTGTTTTCGATGTGTAATATCAACACCAACCGCCCAATAGCTATATCCAGGGACAGGAAATTCCTCCGATATGTTTGACCACATAATCGTTTTCTTATCACCATTTTTACAAGTAAGTGTCATTTCCCAGTCTCGAAAATTTTTACCCCGTATGGAAAATTCATGTTGCATTTGCTTTCGATATACTTCATCCGGATATAGTAACTCTAATGCGCGAGGATTTTTAACAATTTCAGCTGCACTATAGCCAGTTACTAGTTCGCATTCTCTGTTCCATACAACAAAATTTCCTTCTTCATCAAATGCATCTACCATAACTGGCATATTTTGTAAAATGGTATATAAATTTTTAGCAGGTATCAATTGATTTTCCTTAAGTTGTTGCAATTTATTCATTCCAATATCGGTCATAAACGTTGCAAGGGATTTGAAATATACTTTGCAAGACTCAACATTATTTTTAGGAGCAAAAATGATGAAATCTCCAATAGTGTGTTCATTTATTATAATTGGGACATGAATTTTTATATGTAAATTTAAATCGATGGATTGTATGCCGTAATGAAATAATGTCTCTCCGTTGCAATCAAGAAGCTGATGTGAAATATGTGTTAAATGATAAAATTGTTTTGCCATTACTTGTATTTCTGTAATATCAATAAGTTCAGCAAGCCGGTACATTTCCTCCCACTCCTACATATGTAAATTAAATGTATATATATTAATTTTTTAACTATGTTTAATTTTAAAATTTATTCAACTTTTTCATTATACGAATTATATTCATCAAGGTACATAGAAAAAAAGAGTTATTTAGAAATTTTTTGTTTTTCAATAGAATTGAGGAGGAAAGTGGATAAAAACCAAAAAAATAGAACAAATTCCAACAAAATTCGTTCTATTTTTCATGATTAATTATTTATAGATTTATCTAAAATATAGCGGCGAAGTGCATAAGCAACACCATGATCATCATTTGAAAGTGTTTTGTAACGACAAATTGCTTGGATCTCTTCTACAGCATTTCCCATTGCGATAGATATGCTGGCTTTCTCCATCATAGACATATCGTTTAGACCATCACCAATTGCAACAGTATGTTCTCTTAATATACCAAGATGGTTCGCTAACGTGTATAAGCCATTTCCTTTTTGGGCGTGAATATGATTGATTTCAAGATTGTGCCAGTAAGATGCCGTAATTGATAGCTCCTCATTATCTATGAATTGATTCTTTAATAGTTTTAATTTTTCCTTTTGATACGAGAATGGAAGAATTTTATGAATATGAATCGACTCTGAAAACAATGGTTTGCAACTTGCAATTTTGTTGATTTCAGTATGCTGTAAATATAAAGCTGCTATATGTTTCAGTTCTTCTTTATCAGCATGTGAATCAGATTCTATTATAAAATCCATCTCAAATTGAACCCTTTCTTCGCCATATTCCGGAACGTATACACCTTGATCTGTGTACAATTGATAAAACATATTTCTTTCTTCTAGGTAATCAACAATTTCCTTCGCATGTTCATTTGCGATTGGATATCGTTGCAACATTTTATTATTTGAATACAAAATTGCACCGTTTTCTGCAATAACTGGACATTTTAAATTTGCTTCTTGCAAAAGTTTTTGGACATCTATCATAGAACGTCCTGTACAAATGGCTACAACATGCCCTTTTTCCTGACACTCCTTAATAGCAGCAGCATTTTCTTCACTAATTATCTTCTTTGATGTAAGAAGAGTTCCGTCTAAATCAATTGCAATAAGTTTCATTCTATTCCCTGCTTTCGTTTCTATATAACGATTGATATCGTTCTCATATATGAGTGTTTATAACAACATCTTAGTTATAAAGTATGAAACGCATTTCAGGTCAAGGATTAAATGGTTTTTTCTTATAATAAAATTATTAATATGTGCTAAATACATGTAACGCGATAATTTGAATGACATTATAAAGGATATTTCACTAGTTTATCAAAAAATAACCCGTCTCTGTTTTGTTAAAATGAGATTCATTTAGAGATACAAATTCTTTTATTCATCTATGAATGAGACAATTCACATAAAAAACTCGCCCTTTTAGTTGGCTCTTTAATAAAAAATGTATAAAACCATGAATGGAAATGATATTTATTATCAATAATATAAATAGTAAAAGGGTAACCTACATCGTGGTTACCCATAGGGAGCTAAACTTCTGGTACAAATGTTTTGCAATCTGTTTCTTTACTATCAGATGCTTGTTTACCTGTATGACTTACTACATAAATAGATTCTGCATTGCACTTATTTCCGTTTCCCCAGTACGTGCAGTTATTTACTTCACAAAGAACATCTTGAGCCATAGTATGACACCTCCTTTTTGTTTAGTATTAACAGCCTAAAGGAGTGTCATACTATTTCATGTATATTTGGTTAGAAAGATAATGGTAATTCCACTAATGATCTCATTAAATAATTACCACTCCACTTTATGTCCTCCCTTCTTCCTTTTATTTTAAGATTAGGCATTCGGTGTAATAAGATAGGAATTGCAATTTTCGCTTCTAAACGTGCGAGCGGCGCACCAAGGCAGAAATGAATGCCATGTCCAAAAGAAAGATGACGGTTATTTTTTCTTGTAATATCAAAAACATCTGCGTTTGGAAATATCTTTTCATCGCGATTGGCAGAGGCTAATGAAATGATAATCGCATCTTTTGGCTGAATGTTTTGACCATGTAATGTAAATGATTCCGCTGCCCAACGCATAGTCGTTAATTCAACGGGGCTGTAAAAACGTAATGATTCTTCAATTGCTGAATCAATTAAATCAGGATTTTGTCGCAGAAGCTGCAACTGACCAGGATGCTCAAGCAACGCTAACGTCATGTTTGTAATTAAATTGACAGTTGTTTCGTGTCCAGCAACGATAAGCAGCATAATCATCGAACTTAATTCTGGTGCACTTAATTTTGTCCCTTCGCTTTCTGCTTGTATTAATGCACTTACTAAATCGTCCGAAGGATTTTCTCGTTTTTTATCTATTAAATATCGTAGATAGTCAATGAATTCACCTAATTTTTTATCCATTTCATGAACAGCTTCTGGCGTCTCTGGAGAATCGATAACCGCATGTGACCATAGTCTAAATTTATCTCGATCCTCTTGAGGGATACCAAGCATCTCGCTAATCACAATAATTGGCAGCGGGAAAGCATAATCGTTCACAAGGTTTATAGTGTGCTGGTGTTCTACTTTATCTAGTAAAGTATTAGCAATGGATTGGATACTATCTTTCAGTTGTAAAATCATCTGAGGAGTAAAAGCTTTTTGAACAAGGGATCGCAAGCGACTATGGTCAGGTGGATCAGAGTTCAGCATCTGTTTTCTCAAAAACTCTCCATTTTCTAGTGTAAAAGAGGCTTCAAATTCTTCTTTACTAAACACATTTTCAGCATTCTTCAGTAATCGTGCATCTTTCAAAAGACTCACTGCATCTTCATATCTTGTAATAAGCCAATTTTGAGGATATACCGGATAGACAGGACGAGATGCGCGTAATTCATTGTAAATGTCATATGCTTCATGTTTAAATTTTGATGAAGTTAATTGTATTTCTGTTAATGTGTTGCGATTCATTTCATTGTTTGAAGACATACTTCCAACCTCCACCTTTAGAAATATTTGGTGACCATAGCACCTAATGAACATTATAACGCATCGATTTTTATAAAAGTTGAGAAAATTCCAACTAAATATTACTTTTTATGTGGAAACAAAAAAAGAGATGTTCAGTTGTACACCTCTTGCTTGTTGATTTATTTAAATTACTACTCTAACTTTACTATGTTAGGTACATCTTCCCTATCATATTTTTTGGTGTATGTATTTCCATCTGGAGTAACAAATAACAAAGTAATCTTTCCACAAACACCGGAGTAAAATTGAAACTCCCCTTGTGAATTTGTAACAGTACGTTCTTGATTAGCGATTGAATTTTCATAAACTTTCACATTAGATACAGGTTTATTCTTATTATCAATCACAACAGCTTTGATTTGAACAGCATTAGCTCTACAATCTAAATCGTTTTCATTATTCATTTTATTGAATACAGTAATCAATATTCCAAAAGCAACTATTACAATACATGTGAAAAAGGCTATTACTTTTTTTTTCTTCAAGACAGATCGCCTCTTTTGTTTCGTATTCATACATACTTTTAGCTATCATAGTTATGGTAAGAAGAACTATTATTTTTTTGATTTTTGATTTGTTTTAGTTGTGCCACAATCATAATACTAATGACAACGAGTAAAAACCATGAACTAATTTTCCCAATGTGAACGAGTTTCCATGTTCCATGTTGATTTGGATATTGCCACGCTCCAAAAAAAGTTGCGATATTTTCTGCAATCCAAATGAAAAAACCAATCAATAAAAACGAAAGAACAAGCGGCATTTTATATGTAATTCCCTGCACAGAAAAATGAACATAAGTATGAAAAAAGACCACAAATAATAAGGCCGTTAAAATCCAGCGGAAATCATACATAAAGTGGTGTGTGAAAAAGTTTAAATAAATCATCGCTCCCAGTGGTATGGTCCATATCGCATTTGGCCATCCTTCTACTTGCAAGTGTAACCTGCGCCATGCTTGACATATATAACTAGCAACACTCGCATACATAAAACCACTATAAAGCGGCACTCCCATTACCTTTGTCCATGCTTGTTCTGGATAGGACCAAGAACCATGATGTACTTTATATATTTCTAATGCTAATCCAATGAAGTGGAAAACGGTAATCACTTTGAGCTCATCTTTTGTTTCTAGCCCAGTTTTATACATTCCATATTGAATGAAAAGGCAGATGAGCAAGATAAAATCATAACGGTATAGACCAGGAATATGGATAAGCTTTGAAAGAGCAAGCGTCAAAAAAATCAGTACAGGAAAAATGCAGGAAAGAGCTTGTTGATAACCAAAATAAAATAATTGTCGTAAATATACCATTATTACTCCCCTCAAATCGTGTAGCAGCTGTTTGATAAAGTGAAACTTCCATCAGCAGAGAGCTGCTTCCCCCACTTGATGGTTAGTTAAACAAATCGGGCTTTTACGGGCAGTTATCCCTCACCTATCTTCTTCGATTTTCCTGAAATTTTGAGGTGGGGGTCTTACTGCCCGTTAATGCGGGATAACTACCATTCATTTCATTTTTGAAGACCGCTCTATAATCTTTGCCTTAAGAAATATTTGGTAAATGTAGCATTTAATCTTCATTATAATACATTTAATTTTATGAAAGTTAGGAAAGATACAATTGTATATTATTAAATGAAAATAAAAAAGGAGATGTTCACATACACATCTCTTCTCTATCATTTTTCTGGCTGTGCTAATCGTACACTATAAAACCTCATAGAATGTAAGGATCCTGTCATATGAAAAATCCCCTTTTGTATTAATATTTTCAGGCGATTTTCAATAAAATCGTCCCCTACGCATTGCTCAAAATGTCCTAAAACTTCTCCGACTAATCGAGCAGCCTTATAGAATTGATCTGTAAATCCATCAGTTTCTAAACTTTTAGCACATTTTACGATGAAATAATCCATATAATCTTCCGAAACAGAAACAACACGATTATTCTCCCAAATACGTAAAACTGCGTGCTCTTCACGTAATATTTCCCATTCATTTTCAAGTGCTTGTAGCTCTTCTTTTGTTAAAGGAGATTGCTCTTTATATGCTTCACGTATTGCCATTAACCTATTAGGAGCGAGTTCTGCTGTATGGCGTACTATGTAATCCAAATTTGGTGTGCGAAATAACTTATCAAAACCATCAGCTGTATTCACGACATATATGTCATGAACAGTCTCTTTTAGTAAAAATAAAACAAAAGTAAGTCCTACATGTTCATATGCATTATTCCCTGTCCAAATTGTAATCGGAATATGAGATGGAATCGCATATAATTTTTCTAAAGTGGCTTTCATTTCTTGCAAATATTCTTCATAAAAGTAGCCTTCTATCGGTAATTTTTCCTGGAGCCATTGCTGACGCGCTACTTGCCCTGCCTCTTGATCTAAGTGAAAAAGAGGACCAACAGAAAAAGCATCAGAAAATAACAAAACATGCTCTTCTTGAATGTTTGCTTCTTTTAAGGCGTATTTTAAAGAACCTGCTGCTGAATCACCAAAAACGATATGGACATGCTTACTTTTCGTAATGTCAGTTTTTTGTATGTACTGTTGAATTAGTTCTTTCGGTGTATTTGTAAGGGAGGATAACACTTCCTTATTAAAGTGTGTTTCTAATGAGTGAAGTTGTGCGAGTGTATTGAAAAGCAGCTCTTTTGCTTCTCCTTCAGTTAAATGGTTGATTGCTTTTTGTAAGTGTTTGAGCATAGTTTCTCCTTTATGTGTGTTAATTACTATTTTTTAGTATCTCTTCTAATCAAGGGATTTTATGAGCAATATATTTGATACATTAATTATTATATAGTAAAAACCCGTAATACCCCATCGAACATATGCAGGGTATTACGGGTTTTTATAGTTGTGCAAACATAGTTTCTATGCATTAAAACGATTTTTTCTTCGTTCCATTCTCGTTTGTCCTTGTGGTGTTCCGGTATTGTTATGTTGCTCTGTTTGTGTTGTATGGTAAGTTGGTGTTCTCTCTTCATAGTTTCGTTCATATGGACGAGTTTCTCTTTGTTTGGAAGATTTTTTACCGAACTTGAACATTTTCAAATTAATTCTTGGCAAACTCGGAATCCGAATTTTAAATGTAAATCTCATTCGCTTCTTTTTTGGTTTAAATGTGTTTGTTTTATTTTGTCTGTTACGACTGTTATCACGATATAGTGCATTTGCAAGTAAACCGCCAATTAAAAGTCCTGCCACCAGAATAAGTAAATACAATCGTTCTGTTGTGAATAGGTTCATCATCCGCTCTAGAACCGCTAATGATTGTACTTGTTTTATATCCCACAACATTGCGCCCCATAATGCGAGTAATCCTAGTGTAATAGCATATGTACGGAATCGGAATAAAAACGGGATAACAGCAATACAAGCGGCAATTTTTACATTTGCCAGTAAGGAATCGACTGTTACGTATTGATTCCAAATTGCCAGCAAGAGTGTGATAAATGCTGTATAAGCTACCCAACTAAATATTCTTGAATGCATTCGTTTTGCATGATAACTTCCAAAACTAGTTAAAAACAATAATCCTCCCATAAATAATGATAATTGTAGAGGAATTTGTTTCATTATACCTGCAACTGGGAACAGGACGCTGAGCACCATTAACAGTACATCAAGTTTCTTCACAATTCTCAATCCCTTTCAGCTTTCTTTCTAGCTTCTATATAATACTGGTATTTTTCTGTTTTGTATATGTACAATTCATCAAATAACTACATGCTTACAAAACATCTTAATCCTATTCATGCCAAAAAGTAAACAAAAAAATATAGCTTTAATTAACAATAGATAGCTACTTTTGTATCAAAAAATGACAAATCCCGCTACTTACAAAAAAGCGGGATTTTCACATAATCGTATGTAAGACTATAAAAGATCTTTCCGATACAAATTAATTACATCTTTTAAAGCTGCGGCTGCAGCCCCTCTTGGATTGGAAGCTCCGCTAATAGAAGTGACTGTTCCCATTGTATCCGTGTAAAAAGTAATTCCTTTTTCAGTTCCTATAACGCTTGCTAATGAGTGGTTCAAATCTACTGCATATGGTTGTACTTCAAGCCGAACTTCTCCGTCATCATCTGTATATGCTCTCGCTATTAGTTTCATTTGTTTTCCTTGTTCTTTTGCTTTTTGTATATCTTGTTTTGATAGATTTTCTATCCCTTCAATGCTTATATCTTCAAGTGTATATTCTGTATGCAGTAAACTGTTCGATAGTAGTAATAGCTTACAAGCACTATCCATGCCGCTTACATCTAATGAAGGATTTGTTTCAGCAATTCCTTTTTGCTGTGCTTGTTGCAACACTTCTACATATGAAGTGTTGTCTTCATACATTTTCGTTAAAATATAATTTGTTGTACCGTTTAAAACGCCTTCAATACGTTCAATCTTGCATCCCACTAGACTGAACTGACCTATATCTAATGTAGGAAGGGCCGCTGCTGTTGCGCCGCTATAACGAATGCGAACATTTGCGAATCGAGCTGCTTCTCTTATTTCTTTCCATGATGTAACAAGCGCTCCTTTTGAAATAGAAACAATATCCATTCCGTTTTCAATAGCCTGTAAAATATACTGCTTTCCTGGATTGCCGCTTTCGAGATTGGTTGGTGTAGATTCAATGAAAACATGCCCGTTCATTTTTTCATTATGAACTGAATGTTGTTCTATGTATTTGTGTAAAGCTACTGATCCCAGGCCTAGTGTAAGTAAAGTATCGATACAAAGTCCCTCTGGATGATATAATTTTAAATCACGTCCAATAATACCAACAAGGATTAACTTTAAACCAAATTCTTTTTGAATAAAGGATGCCTTTTCATGAATGAGTTTTACAAATTCTTTTCCAACGGTTCCGTAACCGGCAAGTATCAATTTTAGCTGCATAGTATCCTCCGTAAATGAGTTCAATAGTTTCTGCTTTGTTATAAAAATTTCTTTATAAATAAGGAAGATATACACTCTCACACCATACATATAATCCTCACATTATTATAATTAATTTATCTTGTATCTTCTAAAGATTTCTTTTCCAATGATAAGTATAAAATAAGTTGCGGTCCAATTGGTCCCATTCTACGCTGTCCTCTATCTTCAAATCCGACTGTTACATATAATTTTTGCGCGGGAATATTTCTTTCATTAACTGCCAACACAATTTCTTCTATGTTCGGAAAATATGAATCTACATAATGCGGTAGTTGATATAACGCTTGTTTTGCGTATCCTTTACCTTGTTCTTTGTAATCTATTGAAAATGAAACAAGCAGTAAAGAATTTTCTTTATTTGTGTATTCTTGCACGCGACTTCCTGACTGCAAAGCAAAAATACCAACTGGTTTGTCATTAGCTAAAATAACAATAGGATTTCGAGTTGGATCTTGTTCTGCTTTTTTGAGTAATTCAATTGGATGGGATGTAAATTGTACTTGTTCTTCAGGTAAAGTAAATGCTTGTAAAGATTCTTTAAATTTTTCTGTATATGGAACGAGCTGAATAGATTGATTTATTTGTATCACGTATATTCCCCCATTTATGAAAACATATGTTTCTATTGATAAATTATACAGCACTATTTTTAATAAATAAAATATTCAGTGTTTAAATTCTTCTAAAAACTGTTTGCTAACATCAACATGAACAAAAAGAAGTAGCTGTCCCACCTTATGGAACGGCCACTTCTTCAATTGAAACTTTACATAATAGATTATTCTCTTTCAAATTGTTGCTTTATAATTTTTTGATAATATTCATGTTTACTTAATAATTCCTCATGACTTCCAATGGCTGTAATTTTTCCATCTTCTAATACAATAATTTGATCAGCATCTACAATTGTAGATAATCGATGGGCTATTACAAAAGTTGTTTGCTTATGAATTAACGCATTTATAGCTCTTTGTACTTGTTTTTCTGAATCAGAATCTAAATTCGCTGTAGCTTCATCTAATAAAAGAAAATCAGCCTCACGCATTAAGGCTCTAGCTATTGCAATACGTTGTTTTTGTCCACCTGAAAGTTGATTACCTCTTTCCCCTACCTGTGTATGATAACCATCGGATAAATCAACAATAAATTCATGTGCATTTGCAAGCTTAGCAATTTCTATTAACTTGTCATCTGTAATATTATCATTTTTTCCATATAAAATATTTTCTCTAATTGTACCTGAAAAAATTGGAGTATCTTGCGAAACATAACTAAATTTTTGTCTCCATTCTTCTACATTTATATTTTTATAAGATACATCATCTAATAAAATATCTCCATTTGTCGGGTTATAAAACCTTTCTATTAATGAAAATATTGTACTTTTTCCAGAACCACTTGGTCCAATTAATGCTGTTAAAGAACCTTTTTTAATTTTAAAAGAAATATCTTCAACAACAGTATTTTTTTCATCATATCCAAAAGAAACATCTTGAAACTCTAATTGTGTTGGAGATGTAATACAAGTTTTAGTAACAACTTGAACTTCCTCTTCTTCTTCTAAAATTTCAAATAACCTTTTCATAGATCCTTTTGCCTCTTGAAAACTCGTTACAAAATGATTCATTTGTATAAAAGGAGCAATGATTTGAAATAAATACAATAAAAACGCTACCAATTCACCAGAACTAATAAGACCTTGATCTACTCTCCAAGCACCAAAACCTATTATACCAATTGAAACTAGAGTAATAAATGCTCCTAAAACTGGAGTTAATATAGAGTTAATTTTAGCCCTCTTTATTCCGTTTTTATAAAGGAATTGAAAATGGCTTTTTCCATTTTCTACTTCATTTAATTCAGAATTATAAGCTTTTACAAGCTTAATTTCAGAAAGCGTCTGTGATAAATAAGCAGTTAGTTGTGACATTTTGTTTTGTTCTTGAAAAGAAAGATTATATACTTTCTCTCCCAAAGGTATTACAACAAAAAGAGTTATAGGTACTGCTGAAATCAAAACTAATGTCATTGGAACATCTAATGTAAATAAAATAATTAAAGAAATGATTAACGTTATACAACATGTTATTAAATCAATAATTTCAGATGATATGATATTAACTATTATAGTAGTATCATTAGTTATTCTACTTACCATTTCACCAGATTTATTATTATTATAATATTTTACAGGTAACTTTAAAAACTTCTTCCATAGTTTATCACGTAAATTCCTCACTATTTCTTCTCCTACTTTAGACAATAGATAAAGAGAAAAAGCAGAAAATATGATTTGTAAAATTAATAAAATAGCTATTCGGCTTATCAATTCCAAAGATATACCTTTTGAAAGCTCATCCATTATATCCTTTATTAATAAAGGTATCATTAATGAAATTATACTTGAAACAATAGATAATAATAATCCTGATATAAAGTGAAATTTAGAAGGATTGGTTATCCTCCAAATTTCCTTAATTGAAAAATCCTTGTCTACTTCCATATTATGATTACTCCCTTAAAACAATATAAATTTTCAAACCACACAATACCACTTTATTATTATAGTACGAAATACAAAATAATTGTTCAATTTTATGTATTTTTTTACATTTTAAGGATTTAACCACATGCTCTTCCAGCTAATTTTGGTTTTTCTGTAGTAACAGCTGTCGCACTTTGAACATAGAAAAAGAACAAAAAGCAAAAGCAAAGTGAATCAAAAAAATAAAGTAAAACTTCTATGAGGGACGGTAACGATTCTTTCTTTTTGGTTCTCACTAAATAAGGATTTGCAACACATTTCTGATCAAACTTTATTCCAAATCAACAATAGTAAATGAATAAGAAGAAGATTTTGAAATTCATTTTAGCTAGTTCTATGGTAATAGGACTAGCACTACTAGTTAGTCAAGCGAGTGCTGCAACAGTAGATGAACCGACTGGTTATTCTGTTGCAAGATCGCCAGAGAGTTGGCTTAATTGGAAATTATCACGTCATCAGGAATATTGGAATGAAGGTTATTATGCTAATACTGTTGGGAAAACTGCAATAAAAGAAGAGTGGATTATCTATATGGATTCAATTCAGCAAAACGAAACCAAGCACATTATTCAGCTTCAACATATTGGCCATAATTTAGTTGTTGATACAGTAAGTGAGAGTTTTTATAAGTAGAGACAGTTCATCTTTTAATTGAACTGTCTCTACTTTTTGGTTATTTAAGATTGTTTAAAAAATTAGTTACCATTTTAGAATTTTCTTTGTTAAGTTTTAATCCTTGTGTGGAGTTCTCATTTGTATCTTTAGTTATTATAATTTGATTATTATTTTCACTCCAAACTAAAAACTCTTCTTTAGAATCATCTTTAAATGTAACTGTCATATTAGAATAAGCTGATTTTTTTTCTTTTTGCTTTTTCAAATCTATTTTCTCAGATGTGCTATTTTGGATCGCTTTATTAAATTCTTTTATTAGGTCTTCGTTGTATGTTTCTGATTTAGAAATTTTATTATCTTCTACTCTAGTTAATTTTATTTTTGTTATCTCTTTTTTGGTTAATAATATAGAATCTTCAGAAATTCCCACTTTCTCTGATGCTGAGGAGTTTGTTTTCTCGGTTGTATTTGAACATCCAATTAAACCTAAAGAAACTATGGAAACAGAACACAAATATGTAATTTTTTTCATATTTCTCCTCCCTTGTTTTCAATTATATCAGTTAAATTGAGGAGAACAAGAATTTATGAATGTATCTGTATCTTTTTTATCGAGAATACAAATAATATATTTCTTCTCAAGCTGTTTTAAAGTGGGAAACAGTTAAAAGTTCCCCAGATATATTAAACTTAATCAAATTAAGTGCAATCTACAAAATAATTTTAAATAAATTGATTAAAGAAGATATACATCTAAAAAAAGCTAAGTAATAGAGAAAATAAGTGGAAAATATTCGGATAAATTATATTACTCATATTAGGAATATTAATAATTTCAGGTAACATCTATTTGTATTATCAACACAAAATAAATTGGTATTTTCTTATTGTAGAAACGATATTTTTTTGGGGGATTTTGATAATTCTAATTTTATTTTTAAGTTATATGTATATTAAGATTAATGATATATTTTTGTTTATAATATTACAGATGTGAAAAAATTGAAAAGACATTTAACAAAAAACAAAATAGAACGTAACATATTTGTTTCTGCTCCTTCAGCTTTTGCTACGTTATTATTCTCAATAGGTTTTTACCAAGATAATGAAAAAAAAATGGGCGATTTTACTTTTAATTGTTTGTATTTTTAATGTAATACAGACATGGCGTTACTATAAGAAGTTAAGATATAAAAAAAAGATAACTACTTGTTGAGTAACGATAAAGTTGTTTAATCTTGTTTCTAGAAAAGCAGTAACCTCCTACCTGTTAATTTGGTAGGAGGTTATTAAAGTTGTTTAATTATTTTTATCGTTTTAATTGTTGATTAGATTGATCAACTTGTTCTTGTTTTAGTTCATTTTGTTCACCTTTTGGTAATTGTTGATTATTTTCTTTAGTCGGATTGATCTGTTTGTTTTCTAATACTTCATTTGGTACTTGCGGCATTGCACGTCCGACAATTGCTGCGAGTTCATCAAGAACCCCTTGTCCGTTTCCTTCCTGTATTTGTTTTCCCATTTCTTTTAAGCGCTGATAGGTATCGATATCTGCGACCACGACTGCATTTGCCCCGAGTGGATCATGTTTTAAACTCTCTGCTACTGAATATTTGATTGTCTCTACCCGAGAGCGATCTAGTTTTGCGTCGACATCAATTCCGACAACTGCATATTTCCCAAGTACAACTGCTGTTGCATCGTTTACACCCGGTACGCTCGATGCTAATCTTGCTAGGTGATCCGCCACTTGTGCATTTGATTTATATGTAACACCTTGATTTGCTTCGTTTTTTGTAGTAATCAATTTGGCATCTGAAGTTGGACTTGGACTCGCGGCATTATTGTTCTTTTTTGTATTACAGCTCGCTAATAGAAGCAAACAGATACAAAAATAAAAGATTTTTCTCAAAAGTGTCACTCCTATTCATTAATCATAAACTTGTTCTACACTTTGTTGTTTTTTCACTTTTTCTTCTATGCCATTATTAGCATTAATAAAGATTTGATATGTGTCTTTGCCAAGTGTTCCTAAAAATTCATAACATAGTACTTCTTTATGCAAGTCATTTACAATAACCGCTTGACGTTCTTCCATAACTTTCAAATTGGGATTGATTTTCTTCCGTGCATCCGAAACCGATAGTGTTGGTTTTGGAATTTTTATATCTTTACTAGAAGCTAAATAATCTTTTGCCGAAAAGCCGACAATCGAACCGTCATCGAGCGCAATTTTCATTTGAATGGATTCTGGATATATACGAACGTTGTCCCGATTCGTGACGAATGTGAAAACGCCGACAGAGTCGTATTGCGAACTTTCATATAACTCCATATTGGAGTATTTGTTTTGTTTCAAAAACGAAAGCCCCTTGTCTGCTGCTTCATTTAAGCTAATTTTTTGTTCTTTAACTTCCCGATTGCTCATGACCCAAATTGGATAGCCGCCTTGTTCAGTAATGTCCATATTCGTTTCACTATTTGTCTTTGGATCTTTCACGGTAATGCTATAAAATTTTTGTTTTGCTCCCTTGCTGCTTTTTTCAACAGAAATGTTTTCATCTCCCTTTAGGCTAAGGAAAGATTTTGCAATATTTACTGCTTGGTCCTCCGAAATTTTTGGGCCAAATATGCGCGTCTCGCCTTTTTTTTCTTTTTCCAAACTTGTAAACGTTGGTCCGAATTGGCTTTGTGAGTAAGATTGACTGTTTTTTTCCACTGTTTTAAATCCATCGATAATCGTGTTATCAGCTGGATTATTATTAGAAGCAAGGGCTAGTTCAACATCCATCCAACGTAAGTTGTTTTTTAGGGCAAGATGCTGTACTTTGCGCAGTTCATCTTGAATAGTTGCAGCATTATTGTATAACTGCTGGAGTGTATTGTATTCTTGATCATTTAATGGATCTTTCTCTAAATCGCGTATAGCTGTACGGTAGCTAAATTCTCCAATATTTGATAGAAATTCTTCCGTTTTATTAAACGGGAGCAATGTAAGTGGTAATTGGCCAATATCAGAATGTGCCTGAGATGTGATGCGCCACACGTCGGCCAATGCGGGTGATAATGATGTACGTGAATTCATTGCTAATGTTGTCCCAATTTTATCGTGTAATAAATCAACTTGATATGCTAAATCATGGAAAGCTCGCTGGTAGCTATTTTCAGCGTGAATTAATACGGCATTTTTCTCTTGGTGCTCTTTATACCCCCAATATCCTGTACCTACAACTCCAATTGATAATAAAACGATAAGAAGACCTCTAATCATATCTCATCCACCTCCTAACTAGTGGCAAAAAATGTGTTTCCCAATTTTTTTGATTTGCGGACGACTCCAAATCCATTCGCTTGTTGCTGTATCTGGATTAAAGTAATAAATCGCGCCATCAGATGGATCCCATCCATTAATCGCATCAAGTACAGCTTTTTTTGCTGTATCATTTGGTGTTAAATTGATTTGTCCATCCGAAACAGCGGTGAAGGCACGCGGCTCATAAATGACACCTGCCACCGTATTTGGAAAAGATGGGCTACTGACGCGATTTAAAATAACAGCTGCTACAGCAACTTGCCCGGTATAAGGTTCACCTCGAGATTCTCCGTATACAGCATTTGCCATTAGTTTAATATCATTTTGCGAATATCCATTTGGAACATTTGTACCTTTATTTGGCGCCGGTTTGTTATTTTGTTTATTTGCTGTGTTATTTTGCTTATTTGCTGTGTTATTTGACGGTTTTTCGTACTTTGTAGTTTTAACAAGTTTTTGTTTTGTAGCTGAACCTGCAAGTCCGTCAACTGGTAATCCAAACTTTTCTTGGAAATTCCGAAGTGCCCAATAGGTTTCCCATCCAAAGACCCCATCTACTTTTCCTTTGTAAAATCCAATATATTTGAGCCTTGATTGTAGTTCGATTACATCTTCTCCTGTAGCTCCTTTTTGAATAACTTGATCGGAAAAGGCTCGTATCTCCTTTTCATGAACACTACTTACTAACAAAGCGGCCGCCAATGTAACGATTAAAAGCGGTACTTTGAAGAAAGCTTTGCGACGCATAGCTCAACCTCCTTAAATATGACGATGATTTCAAGGTTATTTTTTGTAAATGATGCGGTTTTATGTAAGGAAGACAAAAAAAGGCAAATTCATATGAATGTGCCTAAGTGTAAATACTATAGAAAATGCTATAAAGTGAAACTTCCATCAGCGTAGGGGACTGATGCTTAGTTGAACCAATCGAGCACATGCCAGCAGTAATCCTCACCTATCTTCTTCCCTTTCTCCGAATCTTAAGGTGGAGGTCTTACTGCCCAAAAGTAGCGGGATAAAGGAGCTGAATATGAAACTTTTATATACTCGTTTATTTATATGTATCGTACTTGCTACAATAGTTTTATTTATATACAGACCGTTCTCACTCGTTCATGCGCAGCCCCCATACGCAAAATGGGGAAAAATTGCAGTGCAAATGACGAAAGAAAAATACCCACAAGTTGACATTATTGATTACCTTCACATAGGAAGAACACCGAAAACGGCACATGTCTCAGTTGAAAAATTTAAGTTGTGGTTGCGAGAGAAAAATGGAAAAGAATTTGGAGTATTTGTTGATGTAGAATTTGAAACAAAAACAGAAAAATTTTTAAACATTTTTTTTAAAGAAACACCGAGATAAGAAAAGTAAAATACCGCAACAGAAGAACAAGCATTATATAGAATACACTTAAACGAAAATATTACTTCATGCAATCAAATATCTCAAAAAACATGGATTTACAATTGTGTGTAAGCATTGCACAAGTTCTTTGGGTAGATTTGTTGTTTTACATGCAGTTTGTATAAAAAGGACAGATTGTTTGGCAGTTAATTACCGAAAAATAAACCCTGTATCTTTGATTACTTAGTAATCAAAGATACAGGTTATTTTTATTGTGTACTCCTTCTTAAACTAAAAGCACCCGTTTGTTGAATGTATAATGTTTGTAGTAAAAGGTTTAATATTATTTAGTACTTTTCCATTCCTCTTTGTGAAGAATGTAATGATAATATTGTTGGTCTTCAATCTCTATATTTCCATTAAAACGAAAACCACATTTTTGAATTACTTTATTGGAGCTTACATTATGAGGGAGAACAATGGTATTAAGTAGTTCAACATCTGTATTCTCAAATAAATATTTTACCAATCCTTTTACTGCTTTTGTTGTGTATCCCCGATTTCTGTAATGTTTTGAAATAGCAAAAGCGATTTCTCGGTTTGGTTCACTCAGCTCTTCTTTGATACCTGTATTGCAGAAGCCAATAAATTCGCCGGTTTCCTTTAATACAATTCCTAGCTTCAAATAATTTTGACCACCGATATTAGGTACGGCTGACAAAAACTCTTTATTGGATGGTATCTCATAATTTGTAACCCAGTTTAATCGTTGTTCTCTTGTTGAACGCCAATCTGGCAAAAATTCATAAACTTCAGGTTGTGAAGTAAGTTCATAAATAGCATCAACATCTTCAACTCTAAACTCTCTTAGTAATATTTCACCACAGTCTATTGTAAATAAATTGTTCATATCCATCCCCCAAACTTATCCTTTGCAAACATTCATTCTGTACTAAGTTAATTTAGTACGTTTCTTGTAAATGTTTTATAAACAGTTTAAGCGGCACTAAGCCCCGCTTTGGCATTTGACTACTAATGACCGCAACAAGCTCTAATTGAGGAACAATGATAATATACTGTCCGCCATATCCCATAGCAAAATATGTATGGTATGGCACGTGGAAATTGGTTTGATCTAATACCCACCAATGATAACCGTATGCCCCAATATGTTCGTATGTTATAAATCTTTCTTGATGGGATTGCTCAATCCAGTTTGAAGATACAAGTTGCTGTCCGTTCCAATATCCATTTTGCAGACATAATAAGCCGATTTTCAGCATGTCTTCTGCTTTCATTTTCATACCAAAGCCGCCAACAAAAATTCCCTGTGGATCTTGCTGCCATTCATAGTCAGTAATATGTAAAGGATCAAATAGGTACACCTTTGCAAATTGTTCCGTCGTCATGTTAGTTGCCTTTTGTACAATATAACTTAACAGATGCGAAGAACCTGAATTATAATTCATTTTTATTCCAGGCCGATTTATTATTGGTTTCTTTAAAATATAGTCGATCCAATGATCAGATTCGACAAAATCATTTGGGAAAACAACACCATTTCCAAACTCCTGCCACTTCTCACCTGTTGTCATCGTTAATAAATGATATATAGTCAGGTCTTGCTTTTCTTTTGGTATATTTGGAATCCATTCTATTATGGGGCTATGTATACCATTTATAAAACCTTTATCAATGGCGATTCCAATGAGAGTAGATACGATACTTTTTGTAATAGAATTGATTTTGTATAAGTTATGTTTACATTCTTCTGTTTTGTAATATTTTGTAGTGAGTTCACCACGTTGGTGAATTAGAAATGAATGTACTTTCTTTTTGTTGAACATTTTTTCTAATGTGTAAAAATCCAATGTAAGTTCCTCCGAATAAAGACTTTTTTACTAGTCTTTACTATACCATTGAAATAATTATTAAAAAGAAAAGTCGGTAACTGATAATAGCTACCGACTTTTCTTTTACAATTTTGTCCGGATATTCCAAAGCTCTGGGAAGAAGGATTGATCCAGCACACGTTTTAAATAAGAAACTCCTGAAGAACCGCCAGTTCCCATTTTATGTCCGATAATACGTTCTACAGTTTTCATATGACGGAAACGCCACTGCTGCAGCCAATCTTCAATATCGACTAGCTTTTCAGCTAGTTGATATAAGTCCCAATATTTCTTCACATCTGAGTACACTTCTAACCACGCTGCTTCTACTGTTGCATCTACTTCATATGGTTGTGTAATATCACGCTGAAGCAGATTTGGATTAATTGGAAATCCTTCTTTTGCAAGAATTTGAATCGTAACGTCATATAAACTTGGCGTATGAAGTGCCTTATGTAGACGAGCATGCAATTCTGCATCTTTTTCATAAATTTTAAGAGCATGTGGTGTTTTATAACCAAGCGCAAATTCAATCATTCGATATTGATAAGATTGAAATCCGGAGGCTTGACCGAGTGAATCACGAAATTCAATATATTCAGCTGGTGTGAGCGTGGCAAGAATATCCCATGATTGAATAATTTGCGATTGAATTTTTGAAACACGTGCAAGCATCTTAAAAGCAGGTGAAAGATTTTCATTTTTGATTGATTCAATAGCTGCTTCTAATTCATGTAAAATTAATTTCATCCAAAGCTCACTTGCTTGATGAATCACAATAAATAACATTTCGTCATGATGATCAGAAAGTCGTTTTTGGCTGGATAGTAAGCTATCTAGTTGTAAATATTCCCCGTATGTCATGTTATTACGAAAATCTGTATGAATCCCCTTCTCCATAATTACTTTTTCATTTTCTTTCATATGTGGACATCCCCTCTATGCAGTATAGGTTATTTTTATAATGGTTTTATTACAGCACGAACCGGGCTACCGTCTGCATCTGTTAACGAAAGCGGCAGGGCGATAAGTTCGTAGTCTCCATCTTGTACATTTTCTAGAACAACATTTTCTAAAATATGAATGCCGTGTTTAAATAACTCATGGTGTGCCGCTAGTTCCTTATCATCAAGCGGATCAACAGATGGAACATCTACACCGATTAAACGCACTCCCTTTTCATGGAGATATGGCGCAAGATCAGCACGTAAATACGGAATGCTCTCAGGAAATACATGTGGATTTGTTTTTGATGAAGTTCGCAATAATAATCTGCTAACCCCTTCTAAATCATACATTTTTAGTTCTTTTGCTCCGATGCTTTCATAACCTGTTACATCAATAATTCGAGCAGGGCCGATGTAGATGTTTATATCAAGATCACATACTTTTTTACCATCACTATCAAAATGAAACGGCGCATCAATATGTGTGCCAGTGTGAATACTCATTGAAATTTTCCCAACATTAACAGATCCGCTCTGTTCTTTTGTCCATGACACTTCATAGGAAAAAGGCGTATCACCCGGCCAAGTGGCAATATCATTATTTAGAGGTTGAGAAATATCAATCCACTTGTTTTCTTTCATCCTTATGCCACAACCTCTCGTTTATTTTCAAATTGTTTATACTGCTCTTCCACCATAATCTTCTTCAAAATTTGTACGGCTTTCCATACTTCTTCATACGTATTGTATAAAGCGACAGGAGCTAAACGAATCCCATTTGGTGCACGAAAATCAGGAATAATTCCATTTGCTTTTAGCGCCTTACAAATACGCGCTGCTTCTTTATGTTCTAAATAAATATGCCCGCCTCTTTTTTCATCTTCTAATGGATTACCAAGTGTAAAGTCCATATCTGTTAATTCATGATGTATTAGATTGATCATATAGCGTGTACTATGAAGAGATTTTTGTCGTAATCGCTCCATGCCCGCCTCTTTAAAAATTTCTAAAGAACCGATGAGCGGTGCAACGCTTAACACATGCGGTGTTCCAATTTGATATGCACCAGCATGCTCAGCTGGCGTAAGTTCGTGCTCCATATCAAACTGTTTATCTTTTCGAGAACTAAACCAGCCTGCTAATCCTGGTAAACGATTGAAATGCTTTTTATTCACGTACAGGCCACCAACTCCACCTGGACCGGCATTTAAATATTTATAATTACACCAAACTGCAAAATCGACGTCCCATTCTTGAAAGTGATGCGGTATAGAACCGATGGAATGACAAAGATCAAAGCCAATATGAATACCACGTTTATGCGCTTCTTTCGTAAGAAGCTTCATATCTAAAATTTGTCCGCTTCGATATAACACGGCCGGAAGTACAATGAGTGCAATATCTTCTGTCATTGCTGCAATGATATCTTCTTCATTTAACGTTCTTCCATCTCTGCTTTTCACTTGAACGAGATGTTCGGCAGGATCAAGTCCTTTTAAACGGACTTGGCTTTGTAATGCGTAAATATCGGATGGAAATGTTAATTCATCGGCAAGGATTTTTGTTTTCCCTTCCTTTGGTTCATAAAACGTAGCGACAACTTGATGTAAATTCGTTGTCGTGGAACCGGTTACAATCACTTCTTCAGGTGAAGCGCCAATAAGAGGAGCACTTAATTCTCCTAATTGTTCAGATAAGAAATACCAAGGATACTGTCCTTCTGTCCATCCATCAATGCCGAATTGTTTCCATGAATCTAGCAATGTTAATAAAGAATTCTCAGCTCGTTTTGATAAAAGTCCTAGCGAATTTCCGTCTAAATAAATGATTCCTTCTTTTTTATAAAACTCATGTTGAAACGATGCAAGCTCATCATAACGATCACATTGAAGAGCATACTCGTAAGATGGTTCAAATGGTTTTGAATACATTCTATCACCTTCTCTTGAATTTTCTCTTAATTCTAATTAATTAAAATATATCATCAAAACTGACATAACGTCAATGACATAATGTCAGTTGACATTTTATGAATGTTTCACCTAGAATAAAGTTAAATTTTCTGATATTTCCAATATGAAGGTGTGGTACATATGAGTAAAGATGCTTTCCCAGCTAGAAAACGGCGTTCAATTGAAACGAAAAAGAAACTATTATTAGCTGGTCGTGAAGTCTTTATAGAACTGGGTTTTCAAAAAACAACAATTTCCCAGATTATAAAAAAAGCGGAAACAGGATACGGGACAGCATACGTATACTTTAAAAATAAAGATGATTTACTTATTGTATTAATGGACGATGTGATGAACCAATTTTATACGATTGCAGAACGGGCTTTTCAACCAGTAACGAAGCAAGAAGCTCGTAGTATGATTCAGCAGCAAGTACATGCATTTTTACAAATGGCGGAAATGGAAAGACAACTATTACAAGTTGTTGAAGAAGCAATTGGTGCTTCTGACGAAGTTCGGTACAGATGGAATGCTATTCGAGAGCGATTTATTGAACGAATTGTTCAAGATATTACGTATTCACAAAACAGCGGTTTAGCACGGAAGGATTTAAATTGTTTTTTAGTAGCAAGAAGTTGGTTCTTTGCAAATGAAATGTTTTTATGGGAAATTGTTCGAAAGGAACGAGATTTTTCTCTTGAAGATATTGTCCATACATTAACGGAAATGTATATGGGCGGGCTTTATTCATGAAAATTAATTTGTCTATACTGTTTAGATTATTTTAGAGAATACAAGTATTTTAGTAATATTTCCCCGGTAAGCGCATATTCTGACATATAAAAAGCAAATTCCCTAAAAATCTACTTTTTTATGATTGAAATTCGTCTCCTCCTTTCGATATGATGAAATCAAACTGAATTTCATAGAAAGTGAGAAACAAATGACAGAAAAAATCGCGATTATCACAGGTTCGTCAAGCGGATTTGGGCTTCTTACATCATTAGAATTTGCTAAAAATGGCTATCTTGTCATTGCTACGATGCGAAATGTTGAAAAACAAACAGAGTTGATTGAAAAAGCTACATCGTTGCATATAGAACAAAATATAAAAATTCATCCTTTAGATGTAACTTCCAAAGAGTCTATTGGGAAATTTACAGCTTTTATAAACAATCTTAGACGGGTAGATATTCTTATTAACAATGCGGGCTACGCAAGCGGCGGTTTTGCGGAGGAAATTCCAATTGAAGAATACCGTAAACAATTTGAGACAAACGTATTCGGAGCTATCGCAGTAACACAGGCTATTCTTCCAATTATGAGAAGACAAAAACGAGGGAAAATTATTAATGTGAGTAGCATCAGTGGAAAAATGGGTTTCCCTGGCCTCTCCCCTTACGTTGCTTCAAAATATGCACTTGAAGGTTGGAGTGAGTCCCTTCGTTTAGAAGTAAAACCGTTTGGGATCGATGTTTCATTAATTGAGCCTGGATCATATAACACAAATATTTGGGAAATCGGACAAAAACTTGCGGAAGCTACTTCCGAATCTGATTCCCCCTACAAAGAATACATGAAGAAAATTGAACAACATATTCTTAACGGGAGTGAAACCTTAGGAAATCCGAAAGATGTTGCTGAGAAAATAGTAGCTATTGCTGAATCGCAGCATCTAACTTTACGTTACCCAATTGGAAAAGGTGTAAAGTTAATGATTCTATTAAAGAATCTACTACCGTGGAAATGGTGGGAGTTTCTCGTTTTAAGCCGTTTTAAATAATTTCAAAAAAGACAGCTTGCGAGCTGTCTTTTTTCGCCTAACAATTAGAAGTAACTATTTTTACCAAACTTTTTTAGAAGTTATCGTGCTTTTCTCTAAAATTATAAATATAAATTATAGACTTAATTCAGTAGCATGTAGTCCATTAAAATGATACAGTCTTTTCTTAAAGCACTACAGAAACAACTTTATTATCTCTGCACATTTTAATCGTGTACTTGCATAGTAAAAAAATAAATTCCCTTATTCGTTTTAAACGTATATTCTTCATAACAGCAAGCGTAATAATCCCCTGTATCAAATTTAACCAAATATACTTCTTCGACCCCTTGTTCAAACTCATTCAATAACTGTTCTATTATATATTCTTTTGATGTCAATCCATTTAAATTATATCCGTGTGGTATTCTACCAAACCAAAGCTTCTCACTATCAGGGTATAAACAAGAAAGGAAATCTACCTTCCATTCTTTCAACTGTATAAGTTCTATTGTGTCATTACTAGTAGCTTTTATATCCTTTTTTATAAGTTCACATATATCTTCTTCTTTATTTTCTGATAAAAGAAAAAGCTCATAATAATTAGCTACATGCTCATCTGCATTAACAATAGCAAAATCATTTAAAATTTTATTTATCATCTCCATGTTTAAATCTCCTTAATTTAAAAGTATAGCTTTCTTATAAACATAGACATTTTATTGTATACCAACATTTGATAGTTTTGAAACCAGACTATCTATACTCTGGGTGTCCTTCTTAAAAATTTTAAGTATGCGTGCCATTACGTAATAATTTTCTCCGCCACGCTCAGATACAAGAATATTCTTTTTATTTTCTTTTTTAACTTCATTTTCTAATACAGAGTAAGCTTGTTTGAAATCACCTTTTTCAAATGCTATACAACATGTCAGCAATGCAATGCCGTAATAATAGCCTATGGCATCATACATGCTAAAACAACTATTGGGCATCAATTTTAATTCGTAAGATTGTATTACATCGGCAACGAGTTTTGTTACCTCTTCGGATTCAATAAACGGTTTCATACGTAAACAGTGGTTTCTATTTAGCGGTGTATGAGCAAATGATTTCAGTTTGCTAATCAGCTTTTTGAGTACTTTTTGATCGTTTTCGTTTAACGTATCAATTCTAGAGAATAAGATTTCTGCTATCTTTTCCATTTGTAAGCTCCTTCCAATAATAAGTAGGATATATCTACATTATTATAACAAGGTTTCCATGCTTCCCTATGATATGTTTCTTATTTAGGAAAGCATGGCGAAGAACTTATGAATCCTTTAATCTTAATGAGAATTTATAATAATAAATCTAGTTTAATCATTTGAAAAACACATAACGGGGTCTTGCTGCATGCTCATCAACCTAATATTTTTGGACACCCCCCATAACAAAAATTTTACCTTTTTACAGTTATTTATGAGAGTTCGGCTCATTTTTTTCGTTTTGGGGAACAATTAATTCCTTAAGTTGATGGGTATGTGTTATTGACGGTACAAATTAACTTTTCTAATACTTGCGCTACGCCATCTTCATCATTAGATTTAGTAATAAAATACGCAATTTCTTTTAGTTCAGGTATTGCATTTTCCATAGCAATCGGAAAACCACACGCATGGAAAAGATCAAAATCGTTCCAATCATCACCAAATGCCATTATACTGTTCATCGGAATATGATTTTGAACACAAAGATCCATTATAGCTTGTTTCTTGGAAACACCTTTGGCCATAATTTGAATTAAAGTTTCTGAATCGGTACACACTGTGTTTACTTTATGTTCAAATTGCTTGTGTAATTTTTCGTAATATGGATATTGCGTGATTAATAATTTTGATGCCTTTATTTTTTTCAAATCATCTAACGAAACTACAATTGGATTTACAACTGCATTCATAGCTTTACTATAATCTAATGTTTTGTTGCTATACCACGTATCTTCAGATTCGATGGAAAGACAAGCATCTGAATGATGTGTAATCACATATTCAATAATTTCATTTGTAACAGTCGATTCAATCGGATAATGTTGTTTGTACTCTGATGTGTTGTCAATGATTAAAGCACCGTTGTAATAGACAATCGCTGCCATGTCTTGAAGTTCCTGAGGAAGAAAGGCTTTTGCTGAACGCGGGGGTCTTGCTGTTGCAAAAATAACAGTTATTCCTTTTCTATAACATTCGAGAATACCTTGTAAGTTTCTTTTAGATACTTCTTTTTGTGAATTTAGTAACGTACCATCTAAGTCTAAAACAATCCCTTTAACATTTGATATAAGATCCATATGAACATCTCCTTGTCTGAAAATATCTTTTCATATTCTACATACGGTATGGAAATTCCCCTCTCTATTTACTTGAATCTAATAACAAAATAAAAAATCATTGACAAAAATATTTATTCATGTTATGATTAAATATTTTGATTTGACCATATTTCCGGAGGCGTGATACATTAATCTATGTAGTAGTTAACTACAATCCAAACACGCCTATTAAGGGGGATTTAATCCATGAAGATTTCAAATGAAGTATCGATGCTTGAATTAAAAATACAAGATTTCGTTTTGAATCCTACACTAATTTGGGACAATGAAACAGCTGTTTTACTTGATACTGGTATGCCCGGACAGTTAGATCAAATTCGTACTGCTATGAATGACGCGGGGGTTCCTTTTGAAAAGTTAAAGGCAATCATTGTAACACATCAAGATTTAGATCACATAGGGAGTCTTCCTGAAATACTACAAGCAGCTACTCATCAAATCGATGTGTATGCACATGAACTTGATAAGCCATATATCGAGGGAGTATTCCCGCTTATGAAAACAAATCCTGAGCGTATGAATAAAGAAGCATGGGAATCTCTTCCTAAGGAAATGCAATTCTTATATAAGAATCCACCTAAATCGAAAGTAGATCATTCTTTAGAAGATGGACAAGAACTTCCCTATTGTGGAGGAATTCAAGTGATTCATACACCTGGACATACTCCCGGACATGTTAGCCTTTATTTAAAGAAAAGCAAAACTCTTGTTGCCGGTGATGCTATGATATGTTTAGATGGTTCTTTACAAGGACCTGTTCAGAAAACAACATTAGACATGAATACGGCACTTGCTTCTCTGGAGAAATATTTAGATTTTGATATTGAATCAGTAATTTGTTATCACGGAGGCATATGTACAAATGCTCCAAAAGAACAAATTCAAAATCTTGTAGATCGAGTTGAAATATAAAATATTAGATTAGGTGTACGATTTATAATACTTAAAGAACGTAATAAAGTATATTTTTAGATACAATGCCTTCAAAAGAAAAGCCTCTTTAAGATTATTTCTAAAGAGGCTTTTTATATCCATTTAAACTTCTATATAGCTTTTCTAAAAGGGAGCATTTGTTTGCTTATTGAGGAGCTTTTGCTTGAAGTAGCTTCAACCCCATACCGATAAAAATGATTCCTGTAATTTTATTTAAAACAATCCCTATCTTTTGGTTTCCCCTTAGTTTTTTTGTAACATAGGAAGAAAAATATGAAATAAATAGACACCATAATAGCCCGGTAATCGTAAACGTAAGTCCTAAAATAATAAAAGGTATAGGACTAGAAGCTTTTGTATCTATAAATTGCGGGAGAAATGCAATGAAAAATAAAGCAACTTTTGGATTCGTAAGACTTGTCAAAAGCCCCTGCATATATATTTTTCTAATGTTCAGTTTACTCGGTGCATTAGCTTGAAAGTTTACATTCGTTTTATCAATAATCATTCTAATTCCTAAATAGACTAAATAGATAACACCAATGATTTTAATAGCATTAAACAATATAATAGATTTTGTAAGTATGATGGATAATCCAAAAGCAACTAATAAAGTATGAACGAGCGAGCCAGTAATAATACCAAAAACAGAATAAACACCTGCTTTTCTGCCTTGTGAAATACTTCTTCCCACTATATACATTGTGTCTGCACCGGGAATTAAATTTAAAAGAATTCCGGTAATTAAAAATACCTCATAATTTATTATTCCATACATTTTGACACCTCTTTCTATTTTTTGGTGCCCTTATTTATATTAAAACAAATTGTATAAAAACAACAGATTTTCCACACTGTATTTTATTCCTTTTCTTTCTCCGTGATTCATAATTCCGTTACACGACAAAACATAAAGACAATTTAGGAACATTTGTATCAGATCTTATACTACATGCAATTTATTCCTTATAACCCTCAAATTCTTTATCATCTACTACGTAAGGGTGAGGATCCTCCCGAATAAATCGTACCGCATTTAAACCAATCATCTGAGCAGCGATGGAAGTGTTACCATCTGGTAAAATAGGCGAAATGGAAAGATCAGCAACTTTAAGGTTTTTGGTACCAAAGACATTGAGGAATCCATCAACTACTCCTTCTTGAATCGTCCGCCCCATCTTACATTGCCCTCCAAAATGAAAGAAGTTCGAATAAGACGCCCTGACATAATTCTCAAGTTGCTTTCGTGTATCTGTCTCATTAGGTAAATTGAAGATATTTTCCGGAGGGTATACAACCTCATGTATACCGCTATTAAGAGTTCGAGCCTGCTTAATAATCTTATAAGTGTTTATATATTGATCCACCAGAAAATTTAGATCATCAGGATTTTGCAACGGATTGAAGGTAAGCGATGGAGGAGCTTCAGGATCGCTATGTGCTGCCATAATCGTCCCTTTGCTTTTAGGATTTAGATCTACAATACCGAAACTCATAATATTGGTACTACTGAATTTATCAAAATTCCAACCATTACTGATCACATCTTGAATAGGAAGAAATAAAGCTATAGGGGCTCCGAACATTTGAAGACGACGCCCCTCCTGACTCGCTGGATTCTCTGCTTTAAAAGCACCTAGGGCAATGGGCTGAGGATCAGCCGACAATATCGGTAGAAGTTGGGATGTCTCTACCCTAACTCCCAGCCCAACATAAGCCTGAGTTTGAAGATTGTAACCTACATTCGGGCTCTCTATCAACGTTGATATACCTGCCTTAGCCAAATCATACGATTTGCCGATTCCTGAACGTTGTAGAATGACTGAGGAAAAAAATCCTGCAGAGACAATAATACCTTTTCTTGCAAACCTTCTTTGTGAAATACCATTCTTGACAAATTCAACACCAACCGCAATGTTCAGGCCCTGTTTTTTCTGAAATAAGATTTTGTTAACAGTTGTTTTAGCTAAAATAATCAGCTTTCTTCCATCAACTCCAATCTCATCTGGATGGAACTGGTCTCCTTGACTGACAATATGGTCATTTAAATATCCTGTTGCTGTCGATGAACGAACAAATTCACCACCTTTTTCCTGCTGAGTATATTGTGATTTATAAAATGTACAATCTCTTACACCTGCATTATAATCCTCAACAATGTCTATACCCAAAACCTTTGCAGTTGCGTTAGTCAAGGTTTCTATCAGCCCATGAGGAGGAATAAACTGTTGTCTAATAAAAATAGGCCCCTCCGTTCCCCTCTCGTTAGACCTTTGTGTCGCTCCTATATAGGTTTCATTTTTCATAAATAAGGAACGAATCTTGTTGTAACTCCATTGGTCACCAACGAGATCTGCCCATTTGTCATAAAGTTCTTTACTTCCGCGCACTGCATACATGTCATTAATTTCTGAGCTCCCACCAATTACCCGACCATTTTGCGAAAGAAGTGGACGTTCAATAATTTTCTCTAGATTAGAAGTAATATTAAATGTAAACTTATTATCGCTGGCTAAATTAATTGCATCTATAACGGAAGCGCTGCTTAGCTCATTCGTCATATTCGTTCCTGCTTCAAGCACTAGTACAGAAGTACTTTTGTCATCCGTTAATTCTTTGGCGATTACTCCTCCGGTAGTTCCAGCACCAATCACGATATAATCAAATCCGGTCGGCTCTGTTGATTGGGTAGATTCTGGAATGGGCTCCGGAATAGGTTCTGGAATCTGAATAGGAAATGCCAAAGGAATGAAGAATCCTCTATGTTTTAATGGCATGAATAATCAAGCTCCTTTTTTGTATTTAGTATATTAAATGTAAAAAGGGCATGTTTTCTTGTGCTATTGTCTTTATTTATCCAAAAATATACGTTCTATATATTCCCTATCAACATAATATATAATTATTAAAAAACATTTCCACCCAAGAATCCTTTTGTATCAAGGATTTTTCTGATTATCGGACATTTTGAAATTTGCAGGGTTTTATATATCGTTGCAATGGCGCGGCTTTCAGTGTTCAGATTGTGTGTCGGATATGCCGAAAAATTATATAAAATCCTACATATTTTTGTTCATGTAAAAAATATAACAACAGAGAATTGGACAACCCTTTGATCGTCCCCCCTCTTTTCCACCACCCCAAAAGAATGTTGTTATTTGTTTTTCATATTTCGAAATATTTTCTTCTTGTTTCTCCATGTAATCTAATACTTCATTCAATCTTTCTTACAATTCCTCATTTCCTTTTCGGATTTTAGCATTCTTTTCCGTTCCTCCAGCAAAGCTACGTGTAGGATATAATGTACAAATCCATCAGCTTGATATAACTTCCAAAGAGTCTATCGAAAAATTTACTATTTTTATATTCTTGTTAACAATGCAGGCTACACAAGCGGTGATTTTGTGGAGAAAATTCCATTGGTATATAGTTTTGAACACAAAGATCCATGTCGCATAATAATCTGTGGTATCGGTAATCAATTTATCTAAAACCTTAAGAAACCCCCTTCAAATTTTATTCTGAAGGGATTTTCTTAACATATATTCTTACTAATTATAATAAAATGTACCATAATCTTATATAAAGGGAGGCATCATCTTTATGAATAGAGAGTTTACGGGTAGGGGGAAACAGAAAACGGAAGATGTACCTGGCGCAAACACTAATAAAGAAATCTTACCAGAAAAAGTTATAGTATCTGCAGGAAAATCACCAGAGACGATTCAAACACATGTGCATGAATTTGTTGCTAGCACTAAACTGGCAGAAGAAGGAGACGATAGACATAATCATCGTTTTGCTGGAGTTACAAGTGAAGTAATCCCAAAAGGAGATAGTCATGTACATATAATACTAGTTAATACTGATTTTTTTAATCATCATCATGAGGTCGCAATAGAAACAGGTCCGGCCATCCCTGTTGGCGATGGAAAACATGTACACTTTGTTAAAGGAACTACCACATTAGACGATGGACATGTCCATGAAATAGAATTTGCTACTTTAATTCAAAAACCTCTTATATAAAAAAAAACGCTGATGATAAAAAGTCAGCGTTTTTTTTATACATGTAACATCAACATAATGCACGTTATTGGAAATAAACATGGTTGCTCAATTAGCGCTCGTTAACTTAATAACATCATCCATTTCCTTCATTGAACAGATCGTTTTTAATAAACCCTATTTAAATTTCAATACAGGATTTCGAACAATCTTTTTATTTATTTTTTAGATCACTTTAACACAATTTCCTGTTATTTAAACCAACGATAAAACTTCCATATAAGAAGCATGAAGATCGTGTATCCGAAAAAAGAATAAGAATGATGCCATCCTTCGCTATGAGTGAACCATCCTAACTGTTCCGCAAACTGTTCAGAAATACTCATACAAAGTCCAATCAAAATAATAAATATGATTTTTGAAAATGTAGGTAATGTTTTTACAATCCGTAAAAAGAACACAGTAAAGACTGGTAATATCAATAGTGTAAATGCGATATTGATTGTAAATATCTGTGGGAATGGTCTTACAGGAAAGGCATACATTTGTTTACTGACAAACAGTAAATCTAAATATGTTCCGATTAAACAAGAGAAAATGATTGTGGCTACAAGAGCCTGAGAGTTATTCCTCTCCTTCTTCTTGTTCTCGGAGGAGGACATTTTTTTTGACCAGTATGGCAAGCTCGATTTTTTCAAGCGTTTTGCAGTATTCATTATAAATCTTTCCATCTGTCTTTTCTCCCTTATCGATTAAATAGTCCATGATACGCCAGTCTTCAAACCAGTCTTCACTTTCCCCTTCTTCATGATTAAGATCTTTCCATGCATATATTAATTGCGGGCTATATAAACGATTTGCACCTTTTCTTAATTGGCAATTCTTTGTTCGGCGTTCATAAAACGCACGCGAGAATGATTCGTTTACGTCATAAAATAAATGCGGCCAGTAGTCTTTTCGTGAGCCAGTATGCGGATGATCATGAACCCAGTTTATTACTCTTGGTAAGATGTTCTCGCGGTGAAATAATAGTGAGTATAATCGTTTTCCGAGTAAAATTCGTTCATGGAGGGAGGTAAAATGCTTCATCGTATCACCGAGTAGCAACGTTTTTTGTTTAGTCTCATCTTTATAGAATGGAAAAAGGATATGATTAAAGCGGAAAAAATCATAAAGTTTGAATCCAATACTATTCAGTACAGTTTTTTTAAAATGTTCATTTTGAATAACCCTTTTTTCTAAATAGCTTTGTTCATTAATAACGGTAGCAATGGCTAACGTATAGCAGTCACCTGTGCCCCAAAAATAGTTCCATATCGTTTCCATAAACGTTGACACATTGAAAAAAGGCAGAAGATAAAACAGTTTTTTTGATTTTTTCACACTTTGTTCGTACAACAAAAATTGCGGATATACATCCTGGAAGATTAACCAGTTACCTCGTTCTAAAAAAGAAAAGAAGGTAAATTGATCTCTTTCTGACAATAGTCTAGTATATAACTCCCCTTTTAAATCGGTCATATTCCAACCGCCATTACGCGATACCATATGCCCAAGTAATGCCCAGTGTATTTCTGGGTATCGGAGGTAAAAGCGATAATAAGCATGTGTTCGCGTCACATTATTTTTGTTGTGTTGTCTTGTTTGTTCCTTAATTTGGTGAATTAGCATTGTCTCTTCTTCTGTTAACTTCCATGTTTTAACGGGAAGTTGTTTTTTTTCACATTTTTTCTTTAATTCATTTTTTACATCTAAAAGAGAATGGGGAATTGTTTTAGAAAAGCCGTTCCATTTCTTTTTCCGATCGTTGTGGTACATTCCTCTTCCTCCTGTTAACATGAATGTTCTTCTATTAAAGATGGATACATTATAGAGGTAGATATTAGATAATCAATTTTCTAATCTATTAGTAAGGATTTTTAAAAGGATTTCTACAAAGCTGCTACCATCATTTTATTACGAATGTTAGGAATAAATGATGATTGTTTTTTCATACAGGGTGTAACACACCAACGCTATTCAGTTAACAAAAAAAAGATATCTCAAAACAAAAAAATCTTAATTATGAGAATTAAGATTTTTGTTTTGTAGTTTTTTCATTTCTCTAATAGCAATACAATGATAAGTGAATAATGGTTGCTAGAGGTTTGTTATCATGAAAAATTAGATGAATGATATTGCTTCTCTAAAAAAGTGCGAACTAAGTGAATATAACTTTATCTATATTGATAATCTTCTTTAAGAATACTATATATTTCTAAATCAACGACTCCTTTTCCAGACCATAAAGTAGCTTGTCTTAATAATCCTTCTTTTATAAATCCGTTCTTTAAAAGTACTTTCTTTGATAAGTCATTCGCTGGCATAACCTCAGCTTGAATTCTATTTATATGGACATCCTCGAATAAAAATTTTACAACTGCATGAACCGCTTCAGATGCAATCCCTTTTCCCCAGTATTCTTCAGCTAAAAAGTATCCGATTGTGACCATATTTACCTTTCGATTAAAATCCATTGCTTCAATAATTCCAACTAATATATCGCTTTCATTCTTTTGGAAAATCCCCCACTTAATTCTACTTTGTTTATTATAGTCTCTCTCAAAGTGTTGAATCATCTTACTTACCGTCTTCATATTATGTTTCGGTATAATTCCGCAGTATTCAAATACTTTATTGTTACTATAGATTGCATATACGCCCTGTAAATGAGCATCTTCAATTTTCTTTAATACTAAATTTCGAGATTTTAAAACTGGAAATTCTTCAAAAAACATTTCTATTTTTATGTTAATTCACTCCTTGACGTGTTCTCTCTATCAAATCACACTACCTGTTACGTATATGCCCCTTTTGTATTTCTTATAAATAAAGTGAAACTTCCATCAGTGGGGGGTTTTTCATCCCCCACTGATGGTTAGTTGAACCGATCAGGTCTTTACGGGTAGTTATCTCCCATCTTTCTTCTTCACTTCTCTCGATCTTGAAGTGGGGGTCTTACTGCCCGTTAGTGCGGGATAAAACAGTTTTGATTATGAGAAAACATACATAATTCCCCTATTGTTATTTTGAAATTTCTACTAATTTGTCTAACGGCAATGCATGCACTCGTCTTTGCTTTTGTCCTGTTATACTTTCTGCCATACACATAGAATTAATAATGGCTTCTTGAACAGATTCAATCGCTGCTTCAAAAATAAAATCTAACTGTTCTGATGGAAACATATTGATAGGATAAGGTGTTTCATCAACATAAGAATAGCAATTACCGGTTGAAAAAGTCAGAAAAAAATCTCCGCTGCCCTCTTCTCCAATAGCACCTATCTTAGCCATCGCTAGCGATGCTCTTTTTGATATCCTTTCACATTGTGAAGGCAATAATGGAGCGTCCGTTGCGACTGTAACGAGAAGAGATCCTGCGTTTTCCGGAGTACTCCATGGTAATGGTACTTCAATTTCATTTAATATGCTTCCAACAGGTTTATGATTAATAATAAGATCTTCTCTTCTACCAAAATTAGTTTGTACAAGAGCGCCAACTGTGTAAGTCCCTGAGTCACACTGAATAATTCGTGATGAAGTACCGATACCGCCTTTAAATTCAAAACAGATCATTCCTGTACCGCCGCCAACATTTCCTTCTTCAACTGCTCCAGATTTAGCATGTATAATCGCTTCTTCTAAGTCTTCATATGTCATGGATGTTTTTTCTAAATCACTTAACCAACCATCCCACGTTTCTGCCACTATTCCATTTGAGAAAGGCTCTAAATTTTCGATTCTTCTTGTGGCACGCGAAAGAAAATGGTGCGCTAATCCAAGTAAATGACTGCCGGTAAAAACAATAGGAGTTACTAAAGTGCCTGTTTCATCAATCCAATGACTTCCTGTGAATTCACCAGTTCCATTAAAAGAAAAAAAGCCCGCTGGAAAATGAGATCCTGTTAAATTCCCGTTGTTAGGTAGAATAACAGTAAGTCCTGAACACACATCCTCATCTAAAATCGTTTTGTGACCGACGATTACACCTTCTACATCTGTAATTGCGTTAAATGTTCCTGGCTTCAATTTACCAATATGAATATCTAAATCTCTTAATCTTTTTCTTTGCATTACAAACCCCTTAAATAATATGTATTTTATATATTGATACTGAAGAATATATAATATTTTCATTTTATTCTATCAATTAAGAAAATTCAATTGTTTGTAAATCTAAAAAAGAGGTTGTTGAACGATATGTTCTAACAACCTCTTTGCAGTATTAACCGACGATTCCGTCTACAATACCATATGTTTTTGCCTCTTCTGCGCTCATAAAATAATCCCGTTCCGTATCATTCGCTACCTTTTCAATAGGCTGCCCTGTTTTATCGGCAATGATTTGATTGATATGTTCTTTCAACTTCAAAATTCGTCTTGCGGAAATTTCAATTTCGGTTGCTTGCCCCTGCGTTCCGCCGAGTGGTTGATGAATCATAATTTCGCTATTCGGTAAAGCAAATCGTTTCCCTTCTGCTCCTGCTAGTAGCAATAATGCTCCGAATGAAGCAGCTAAACCGATACAAATGGTTTGTACATCCGGTTTAATATAATTCATCGTATCTAAAATTGCAAAGCCCGCAGAAGTAGAGCCGCCAGGACTGTTTATATAAATAGATATGTCTTTATCTGAATCTTCCGCAGCGAGAAATAACAACTGTGCAACAACACTGCTGGCGACTTGATCATTAATTTCTTGACCAATCATAATAATTCTATCCTTTAATAATCTTGAATAAATATCATATGAACGTTCTCCAAGTTTCGTTTGCTCTATAACATAAGGAATCGTATTCATGAAAAACCCCTCCATCATTTTAGTTTAAGCAGCACATGAGAAACAGTTGTAAGAAGATTTTTTGTGCAATAAAAGTAATGGTTGTTGTAGCGAGACTCTTGAAAATCGCAGTGTTGGTACAAGTTTTACCAATAACTCAGGCGTTTCTTGCCGAATTGCTTTTACAAGTATTTCAATTTCTTCTATATCTTTTGAAGATGCAAAACCTTCCTCTTCATTTATCGTTTTTAATTTATTGCGTGTTCGAAATAATGAAGCTTTTACGGCCCCTTCTGACATAGAAGTAATGGTCGCGATATCAGCTAAGCTATATTCAAACACATCCTTTAATAAGAAAATGACAGTTTGCATTTCATTTAAACAAGATAGCATTGTTTCGATTAAAGCGTACATTTCAGCAACGTTTGCATGTGGTTCATAAGAAGCTTCTTGACCATTCTCTCTTTCATATGCTTTTGTTCTCATTTGATCCAGCCATTGATTACGAGCCACTTTGTATAATAACGTTAAACAAATACTTTGGTTCCATTCCGCATTCGTATATTTCTTCAATACTTTACATATCGTTTCTTGCGCGAGATCTTCTCCGTCCCATGTGTTTTTTGTTAAAAATGTACAATAACGCTTTAGTTCCGCATAATGTTTAATAATAATAGATCTATTTGATTGTTCAATTTCTAAATTAGATTGTGAAATCAGCTTTATTTTCGTATTCAAAGTGATCACTCCTTTTAAGCGCGCTTATTTAATAAACGATTAAATAAAGAAAAAAGTTACGGAAGTTATAAATTTTTTCTAACACTTTTTTCATTTGGAGAACGTTGTATGCTCTCATGTTTATAAGGTGATAATTATATTATTCATATTTTATATAAGGAGGAGATAAAATGCCAAAAATAACCGTTCCAGGAACAGGAACTTTTGAAGTGGAAGCGGGAACAAAATTAGTATTAGCATTGGAAGATAATGGTGTGAATATTCTTCACCGCTGCGGTGGAAAAGCAAAATGTACAACTTGCCGAGTAGAAATATTAAATGGTGATTTTTGTGAACCTAACAAGATTGAAAAGTATGTATTTGCAGAAAAAGGTATAGAGGATCACTTACGTTTATCGTGCCAAGTGTATGTGAATGCAGATATGACAGTACGTCCTGTCTTAACAGTGGAGACTTCCGGAATGGATGCGGGACCAAGGCCAACTGAATAATTGTATGATGAGGAGGTACTATGTTGCATACAAAGCGCTTAGCTGGCGAATACGCTGTTGATTTCATAAAAGAAGGTATGACAATTGGGCTCGGTACGGGCTCAACTGTATATTGGACAATACAAAAATTAGGAGAACTTGTAAGAGAAGGTCTATCAATTCGTGGTGTACCTACTTCTAAACAAACAGAACAACTTGCAAAAGAGTTACAAATTCCTTTAGTGTCTTTATCTGAAGTAGATGAACTTGATTTGACTATTGATGGAGCAGATGAAATTAGTGATGATTTACAATTAACAAAAGGCGGCGGCGGTGCACTTCTTCGCGAAAAGTTAGTCGCAACTGCATCAAAACAGCTTATTATCGTAGCAGATGAATCTAAATTAGTGTCCCGTTTAGGGGAATTTCCGTTGCCTGTTGAAGTTGTTCCTTTTGCAGCAGAGCATACAGCACAGAGAATCTGCACATTATTAGATTGTACAACTACTTTACGTCTTCAAAATAATAAACCTTACATAACAGACAATGGAAATTTCATTGTAGATTGTGCTTTTCCTGAGTTCATAGCAAATCCAATTGAAACACATCAATTTTTGAAAACATTAACAGGTGTGGTTGAGACAGGATTATTCATTAACATGGCTCATATAGTTGTTATTGGTAAAAGTAATGGTGTGAAAAAATTAATATCTCAGAACAAATAGATGTAGCCCTAAAGGTACTAGTATAAAGTACTTCTTTGAGCTACATCTTTTTAATTTCTGTTCTAGTTTGATTAAACATCTATCCTTTCTTCATACAATTCTCTTGGAATTTGTTGAATTAAAGGTGAACATGTCCCTGAATAAAAAATCCGTAAGTCATGTAGAGAACGAGTACATCCGACATATAGCAATTTAGCATCTTGTTTTGTTTGTTTATAATGAGTTGCATCTACATCGATAAGTAGTACTGCGTCGAATTCTAATCCTTTTGCTAAATAAACAGGAACGACTGAAATGCCGCCTTCATATTTACTTTGATTGGCTTCTATTATATTTGTAGAAATACCAGCATCTGTGAGTTTTCCGTATATCTCACGGCACTCTTCCTCAGTTCGCCCAATGATAGCAATCGTTTTTACGTGTTGTTCTTGCATGGTCTTTACAGTAGATAAAACAGATTGAAATTGATCATTTGTCGAGATCATTTTTACACTTTCACCGCTGCGAAAAACAGGATTGGCAAGCCCTACTGGAATATTGGCATTTTGAATGACTTCATTTGCAAAGTGAATAATTTCCTTTGTTGAGCGGTAACTTCTCGTTAATTCGTAGTACTGGGCATTTTGATTAAATACTTCTTGAAACTGTTGCCAATCGTGAATACCTTGATATTCATGAATAGCTTGTGATAAATCACCTAAAATAGTAAAGGAATTTCCAAGTGTTATTTCTTTTAAGATGGAAAGTTGAAACGGAGAAAAGTCTTGTGCTTCATCAATCACAACATGATGAAATTTTTGCCCAGGTTTTATTCCCTCTAAATAGTGATGAATATAGATAAGTGGTGCTAAATCTTCTAGAGTAACCTCTTTTTTTCGGCATTTTTTCGCTGTTTCTTGTACAAGTTCAGCTGGCAACACACTTAAAATATCTTCTTGTTTCATTAACGTACTGTAAAAGGATAGCGCATTCATCTTCGGCCAAAATTTTAAATAGCTATTAAGTCTTTGTGTTGCTTGTTTTTTTAGTTGTTTTCTTTTATTTGTATCTGAAATCATTTTGAGTTCCATCTCAATCCAACGCTTCATGCGAGCAACAATCCGTTCTCGTCGCTTTCCTAACGGATAGTGTTTATATTCTGTTTCAAACCACTGCTGAATTACCTCTCCTTGTAATACTGAATAGTCCCAAGGCTCAAAATCTTTCGTTAGCACGATACTTTTTTCGTAGTTGGACAGACTCTGATTGATAAACACTTGAAACTCTATGGATCCTTTTAATTGACCAGCCGCTATCTCATCTTTGTCCTTATGAATAGAGAATGCTTGTTGCAATTGTTTATCAGTACTCTGTACAGAAACACTATTTTCTAAAGTATGTAATGCCCAATCCTGAAATGTAGTTTGATGAATATCACCAACACCAAGCTCTGGTAATACGCTAGATATATAATCAAGAAATATACTGTTAGGTGCAAAAACTATCATTTTCTCAGCACTGAGCTGCTCACGATATTGATAAATTAAAAAAGCAAGACGATGCAAGGCAATCGTTGTTTTTCCACTACCTGCAACACCTTGAATAATGAGGGGGACATTTTTTTCCGCACGAATAATTTCGTTTTGTTCTGATTGAATCGTTGAAACGATATCTTTTAACTTGTTATCTTTATTTTCTCCTAAGCGATAGAGAAGAAAATCATCCGCTAGTGATAGATCATCACTTCCTCTTACATATGTATCTACAACTCGTTCTAATGCTTGCTTTCGAATAGCAATGTTGCGTTTTAAATGAACAAGTCCTTCAACGATCCCTTCTGGAGAATCATAAAAAGCTACATCCTCTCCTCCAGTAAATGAATAAAACATACTTGCAACAGGCGCTCGCCAATCAACGACAATTGGTTGCTGCGTTTCTTCATCAGAAGCACCAACTTTACCAATATAGACGGGTTTTGGCTGCAGCTCTCCTTCTTCTTGAAAATCTAAACGTCCAAAGTAAGGTTCTTGACTGGCAATTCGAAGTCTTTGCCGACTAGATTCTCGTATAGTTTCAAGCACTTGTTCTGTAAAATTTACTCCATGATAAACCGGAACACTCTCCAGCTTGTCCAATTGCTGATTAATTTGCGAAAGCGTATTATTTAATTTCTCTAACTCTTGTTCATATATTTCCTTCATGTCCATAATTCCCTCCTATTCGTTGAAATTTTTAGTCGAAGATTAATTCTATTAAAAATAAAGCCTATAAGTCAAGTGTTTAGAGTGAACTTTCTAAGAAAAGCCTATATTAACTCTTTAATCCATGCCGACGAAGGAAATTGTTCTTTTAGGGGTCTTGCCGCATTGCCATCAAGCTAATATTTTGAAGTATTCCCAAAACGAAATTTTTTCTCTCTATATTTATTTATGAGAATTAAATTCATTTTTTGGTTTTAGGGAACAATCAATTTTTCACTTACATGCTGTAATTACATACTTACCAAATAAGTCTAGGGATGAAAGTACTTTATGATGTTCTAATCCACCAAAATTCATTACTGCCATAAAATTCGTAACACCTATTTCCCTGTAGGACTGAATTTGTTTAATAACTTCATTAGGACTTCCTATTACTGGATTGAATTTATGTTTAAGGTCTTCATATGAGATATTCGTCCCACGCGGAGTATTCATAAATAGTTGATAAGGATCTTTTGCATTGGATTCAGCATCTGCATATGTTTCACCAACATGAACATGAAATGCAACAGGGATTTCCAACAGGGATTTCCAACTCTTCTGGATTACCGTATCCTGACTTTAGATACGTATTCTTGTAAGTATCAATCAGCTTTGCTAATTCATCTCGTGATTTACTAAACCCAAGCCCCATGAATTTGTTTCCCATACTAGCAACATGACTAACACCTTTTTCACTAGAGGTTGCAATCCAGTAAGGCGGAAACGTAGCTTGTGTTGGTTGAACATTAAGCCTAAGGTCTTTGTATTGAAAAAATTTCCCTTGATGAGAAAAAAGCTTTCCTGACCATGCCTTACGTAACACTTCTAGAGACTCGTTAAAACGCTCAGTTTTGTCCTCCAATGAAATATTAAAACCATCAAATTCCTTCTGTGCATATCCACTACCTAACCCCAAATCTAATCTTCCGTTTGATAAAAGATCAACCATCGCATAATCTTCGGCAACTCGTATAGGGTTGTGTAATGGAAGTACTGAAACACCCACACCAAGACGAATTCTATTCGTCCTTTGAGATACCGCAGCGAGCAGAACTGCTGGAGAGGGATTAATACCAAAATCTGAGAAATGATGTTCTGCAAACCATACCCCATCAAAATTCATTTCTTCAGCCCGAACGGCTTGTTCCAATACTTCGTTATAAAATTGTCTAGGGGTTCGGGATGATTGATTGGGATAATTATCAAATATTGTTAATGTACTAAATTTCATTTAATATCGCTCCTGATAATTTTATTTAGTTTCTTTACTTCATGGATAGTTTACAAAAAATCTAGATGATACTGTATTTAAAAATAATCATTCTATTTTTCTGAATTATCCCACTTATTGATTATTTCTAAACCATAATCCATATCATAAACTTCTTTTATAACTTTAACCTTTTCAAGACTCTCTTGGCTAAACACAGGTTTGTTTTCAAAAGCATGAAGAACCATTCTTTCAAGAAGAACGCCTAGTGAAATTTCGTGATACTCTGCCATGGCTTTTAAAACTTTTACCATTCTTTTTTCCATCCTAATGCCAGTTTGTACACGTTCAACTTTATTTTTTTGATTTTTCCCATGTATTTGTTCATTATGTTGTTTCATAATTTCACATCCTTCTCGTTAAAAAATGATATTTTGTTACCTATATAACAATGTATAATTATAACATCATTGCATGTTTTGTCAATTATGTCATTATATTATTGGTTTAACATAATGGATTCTTACCCCATTAC
>NZ_NUQE01000044.1:0-20487 GCF_002582035.1 Bacillus pseudomycoides | reverse complement strand
GTAATGGGGTAAGAATCCATATAATGAAAAAAACGCTATTCTTTTTATAGAAATATACAAAAAGGATGGCGTTTTTGATATGAATTTATCGATTTCTGATGAACTAGAATTAGTTTCTAAAGAATTGCAACGATATATGTCACCTAATGCTTTGGAGCAATTAGCTAGAAAAATCGGATTTGTTCAACGAAGAAGTAAATATGGTGCACAAGAACTTGTGGCTCTATGTGTTTGGTTAAGCCAAAACATAACTCATACTTCATTAACTCAACTATGTAGTCGATTAGAAGCTAACACAGGTATTTCTATGAGTCCAGATGGACTCAATCAACGCTTTAATTCTCAAGCTGTGCAATTTTCACAACAACTGTATATGTAAAAACACTTTTAAAAACAGCAAGGGATCAGGTACCACCTTATGTGAGATTGAACTACCTTATCGACATGAAGAATTAGAAGTGATGTTAACAAGTAGTTACAACAATCACACACCTTCAAGTAATTAAATTAGATACATCACAAAATACATTTTATGATTCACACAGTCTCACCATTTTCAAACTTACAAAACAAATATATTAAATTCAAAAATGCGTTGTTCTTTCTGTAGACATATTAGGAAAGAATAGCGCCTTTTTGTATAATTTTTTCTTTTAAAAACTTCAACTGCCTTTCAACTTCCAAACTTAGCTTTCTCCACTTATATTGGTGCAGAATATTTTATTTTTCATGCAGATATAATGAGTCACTTCCAATTATTTTTGATTTTCCGGTTCACACTTCAAAAAATTAACATAACTTAGTAATGAATGATTCATTTACTCATTAGTTAAACCATTTATCCCGTATGAACAGGCAGTAAAAGCCGAATTTGATCAACTAATAATCAGTGTGGAATGAAAAAATACTGATTAAAATTTCACTTTATGAATGGAGGATTACGATTATGACTAATACCAAGTATGCACTTACAGAGGGGAAAACAGAGCGAGCTATTATCATTGGAGGCGGTATTGGAGGATTACTAACTGCAAAAGTACTTTCTGCTTATTATAAAGAGGTGCTTATAGTTGATAAAGATGATTTTCCAGAAAAACCAGACAACCGATCTGGCACTCCACAAGCTTTTCATCCACATCGTTTTACCCAGCGTGGTAAGTTAATTACAGAACGACTCTTTCCAGGCTATGAAAATGATTTAGTAGCACAAGGGGCGCCTTCAGTGCTGAATAAAATAGTCCACAACATGAATCAATATGGCACTATAGAAATGCAATACCCACGAAATGATATCAAGTTTAGTAGGGCATTGCTTGAGTGGGCCCTTCGTAAACGTGTACAAAAAATTCCCAATGTTAGTTTTCTGACAAATCATAATGTAATTGGCTTGTTAATGACGATAGATCAGACAACTGTTACAGGAATTCAAGTCCGGGAACGTGGAATATCCGAGCAAGTACGAATACTGAATGCTGATTTGATATTTGATATCAGTGGTCGTTCCTCTAGGTTAGTAAATTGGCTTCAAGATTACGGCTATGATGTACCAGATTCAGAACGTTTGAAAGTCTCTCTTGGATATAGTACTCGCCGTTATAAGGTTCCTTCCCATCTATCACATCTCATAAAAAAATGGGATACAATTAACATTGCAGGGCAGCCCGCTAATGAAACTTTTACAGGAGTATTTTCCTTTATTGAAAATAATGTAGCTGAGGTATTACTTTATCGTCCAGGTGGACATTATCCTCCTAAAAATGCCGAAGACTTTGAACAGGCTATTACTCAGCTCCCAAGTCCGATAATCGGCGAAATCTTGCAAGGGTTTGAACCAATATCCTCTCCTCGAGGTTATCGCGTTCCAGAATTGTTTCGTCATCACTTTGAACAAATGCACCGATGGCCAGCTGGATTATTAGTTTTGGGAGACGCATTCTGTATTTACGACCCAATTTTTGGTCAGGGAATGACCGTTGCTGCAATTGAAGTAGAAGTACTCGAATCCTGTTTGCAAGAACAACAAAATAATCCTACTCCCCATTTTGAACAAAGAGTTCTCAAAAAAATACAAGATGTAATCGAGCCAGCTTGGTGGCTCAATTGTGCTACTGATTTGCAGTGGAAAGGTGTCGAATATGTAAGTTCACAACAATTGAAAGGAATTTCTTTTGGCCAAAAATATATGGATTTATATCTTAAATATGCAACAACCGAGCGCAATTTCGAACTATATGGACTGTATTGGGCAGTAAATTCATTGGCGATCTCCCCACATACTATCTTTAATCCCAAAATGGTACAGACCATTCTTACTTCATCTAATGAAGGGCATCACTTCCTCCATGAGCTTTTACTAATCTATGGTCAACCATTAGAGGACGTATTAGATCAAATTGTACCTACCTTCTCTCAGACAGCTTTCAAGTCAGTAAATCAGTAATTATTTTGAGTGGAGGTCTTTTCTCGAAAATACATCAGCACTTGAAAAATAAATCACAATTGTTTCTTCAGTCATTAGAAAATACTACTGCGGGGAGGAGAAATCCTATTGTCACCTTTAAATGAAAATCAGTTACAACAGATTCGTAATAAGCGAAAGGAACAAATTATGGAATCTGCCCTTAAAGTCTTCGCACGCCGGGGCATCAACGGAACGAAAATGAGTATGATTGCTACTGAAGCAAATATCAGCCCAGGTCTTCTCTATCGCTATTTTAAATCAAAGGATGAACTTTTCACTACACTCGTTCAACGGGCAATGAAAGAATCAATTGATGGCCTATGCTTCTATCATCTACCAGGATCACCAATGGATAAAATAAGAGCTTTAACTCAGCATATACTCGATGAAGAAAATCAACTTGGTTTCATGCTAATTCATCAGGCTCGCACATCAGATGAAGTACCCGAAGAAGCTAAAGTGCTACTCAAACAATATTCTATGGAAGTTTATGTCGATAAATTGGAGCCATTATTCATAGAGGGGCAAAAATTAGGCGTATTTGCTAAGGGGAATCCTCGGAATCTAATTTCCTGCTACTTTACTGTCCTTTCTGGACTTATGACGCTAAATATTCATGGTGATAAGGATTACCCAATGCCAGAAATCAAACTATTATTACGGATTATATCGAGTTCTTAACAGATATAAATATAGTATCTATTAATCTGTACAACTCCTAGATTGATAGAAGATTAAATTTACATTTCGATAGTAGGTGAAAATAATATTTAAACCCCAACATAACATCAATTATGTCGGGGTTTTCATTATAGTAGTATTCTTAGTTAGTGCTAATCCCTCTTGCCGCCCAAATCCGATCAATTTCAGCTGCATGTTGTCCTCCATATAGAAGAGCATCTGCTTGTTTAATCGCTTTTGCTCCATCAAGCTAAGATTTTGAGACATCCCAATAACGAAAATTTTACTTTTTACAGTTATTTATGAGAATCTGGCTCACTTTTTTCATTTTTGGGGAACAATTAATTTCTTAAGTTGATGACGATGTGGCGGTACCCCAAAAGGAGCTATCTCATCTGAGAATAACTCCTTTTAAAAGTCATCACATTATTTTTTTGGATTTTGTTAGTTCTTTATTCCCGCGTGTTCAATAATGCGCTTCATCGCTTGAATTTGTCCTAAGTGATTTGCTTCATGCATTAATGAAAGTCCGGCTAATTCTCCAAAGGTTTCAAGTCCCATAAATGGTTTTTCCAGCGATTCATTTAACCGTTCAGCAGGAATTTGTTGAAGACGAACTAATTGATCTTTCAACTCTACGATGAGTTTATCTACGGTAGGTACATCTCCCTTCCAATCAGCCGGTTTTGTACCGTTTCCAAATAGTTCGATATAATTTGTAGGAAGATGCGTCGTTTTATGTGGAAAGCCGAGCATAAACTGTTCAGTAACTGTTAATACATGGCCAATATGCCATTGGATCGTATTGTTAAAACCGTCTGGCTGTACATTTGTTATTTCCTTCGAAAATGATTCTACGTTTTTAATAAAATAACTTCTTGTCATCGCAAATTGTTTAAATATTAGTTTATTCATACCTTACGCCCCTTTCAAATCTCTCTCATTCATTAGCGTATTAAAAATCTGGATAAATTAGAAGTGACATGAAATAAAGATCGATTATATTCTATACGAATCATTCATATCATGTAAAGCGGAATGACTTCATACAAATTATCATTTGTTTATTTGTATATAAGCACTAATCATAAAATAACTACACTAACTGTTTAATCCATTCTGGTGAAGGCATTTGTTTTTTTAGTTGTTCTGATTGAATCATCGGCATGGTTTCTCTATCTTTCTGTATATATTTATGAAAAAAGGAGAGGGTTCTCCCTCTCCTTCCATTATCTATCCTTTTATAATAATTTACGATAGGATACCCAATCACCTTCTACAATCTGATGCTGCAGCATATCTTGCTTTTGTGCTATATATACATAAGCTTCTAGTATCTTTTCGTTTATATAGATAGCCTGTGTAATTCGGTTGTATAGATCTTGTTCGGAGTCCCCTGTATATTCTTCTAATTTATCCAAATCTCTTAATACAGCATCTGTTACTCTATATACTTCCCCATATACTTTCTTATCCTTTGAATGAATCATCGCTGGATACCCTTCATTCGTATCAAATAATGAACCGTATGTCCAAGATTCATTTGCAATACATATGGAATCTTGTAAAAAATGAGCGTTTGCTTCATTTTTTCGCAGCGTTCCATATACAAAAACATAATGCATATTCTCATCCCCCGCTATCACTCTGTTATTTGTTCATTTGTAAATAAGCACGAATCATAAAATAACTAATATAATCAGGAAGCTGTTCTTTAATAGCTTTCAATCCACCTTCAGCTTGCTCTACTGCGGATGCAATCATAGATTCATATTCTTTCGGAACAAAGCTTGGCCAATCTACTACCATTCCTTCTTCAAAACAACGAATTAAATGATTTTCTACGGTTTGCATGGACAGCTCGCGTACTTCGGCGATATGAGAAAGCTCATCTCCCTGTTTATACATTTCATATGTAACATGATGAGAATTTTTCATTGCCTTTTTCGATTGCTTTCGTTCTGTTATAACTTCAGTTGTAATCATCGCATCTATATCAGGATGCTGTTCAAGAAAGTTTACGATAACTTGTAAAAATATATTACCGTATTTCTCAAGTTTATGCTCACCGATCCCTTTTACTTGTAGCATTTCTTCTCGTGTTTTTGGCAGTTTTGTACACATATCTTGCAATGTTTGATCAGAGAAAATGACAAACGGTGGTACTCCTTCTCCTTGTGCAATTTCTTTACGCACATGACGCAATTCTTCAAATAGTGGATGATCTTTCACTATTTGTTTTGTTTCTACTCGTTCTTTTTGGAAAATAAGCTGGTTACCAAGTAGAACGTCTTTCCCTTTTGTAGTTACTTTTAATGTCGGATACGTCCCATGCTCAACTGCAATGAGCTCCTCAGAGATTAAAAACTCAATGAATTCACTAACTTCTTTTACACTTTGATTTGATAACAATCCATATGTCGGTAACGTATGAAAATTAAATTCGATTACCTTTTTATTTTTTGATCCCGTTAATACTTGCGCGATCATTTGTTTACCGAAACGTTGATTTGTTCGAATCATACATGAAAGTACCATTTGTGCTTCCTTTGTAACGTCGACACTATTTCGATCGTCTGTACAATTGCCACAGCGACCGCAATCTTGTTTTGGCTCTTCGCCAAAATATTGTAAAATAAATGACTGCAAACAATTCTCCGTATGGCAGTAATCTGCCATATGTTGCAATTTCTCTAATTCATTAGAAAATCGAGAGGCTCCTGTTGACTGATCAATTAAATATCGCTGTACTTGCACATCTTGCGGAGAATATAGTAGGATACATTCACTCTCTAAGCCATCACGTCCAGCACGCCCAGCTTCTTGATAATAACTTTCCATGTTTTTCGGAAGTTGATAATGAATCACGTATCGGATGTTAGATTTGTCAATTCCCATTCCAAACGCAGACGTTGCAATCATTATATTTACTTCATCTCGTAAAAAACGTTCTTGCTGTTCATTACGATCATTATCATTCATACCAGCATGATAACGTGCTACGGAAACGTCTTCTTTATTTAGTTTTTCATAAAGTTGATCGACAACTTTACGTGTCGCTGCATAAATAATACCCGCTTCTTTTTTATTTTGACGAATATATCCTGATAAAAAATCATCACGGTCCTGTCCCTTTACAACGGAAAACGATAAGTTTTCTCGTTCAAAAGTCGTCATAATCGTATTACGTTCTGATATTCCTAAAGTACTGCAAATATCTTGTCTTACTTGCGGAGTTGCCGTTGCAGTCAATGCAAGTACGATTGGCTGTACTGGAAGATAATCAAGTACACGATGAATATGTAAATAACTCGGACGAAAATCATGCCCCCACTGTGAAATACAGTGAGCTTCATCAATTGCAATTAACGGGATTTTCATATCAATCAATTGATCAATAAAATCAATAGAATCAAGACGCTCCGGTGCAATATATAACAATTTATAATGCCCCTGTTTTGCTAGTTGAATACGCTGATTGGCTTCTGTAATTGAAATAGAACTATTAATGTACGTAGCCGGAATTCCGTTTTGTGTTAAAGTATCAACTTGATCTTTCATAAGTGAAATAAGCGGAGAAATAACTAATGTTGTGCCCTCTAATACTAGTGCTGGAATTTGGTAACATAAAGATTTACCGCCACCTGTTGGCATAATGCAAACGGTATCTTTTCCATCCAATATATTTTTAATTGTTTCATCCTGCCCTCTACGAAATGACGAGTAGCCAAAATAGGAAGCTAAAAGTTCTTGTGCTTTTGTAAACAAAAAAGATTCACCTGCTTTTCTTAGTCTTTCATCTATTAGTATTATACCATTAGTCAAAAGTCATTGTACTCTCTACTTCTCTCCAACGCTTCGCATGCTTACGAATAATTATTAACAACTCATGTAAAGCTAGAGGAAACCATTTTTAGCAATAATATTAATAAAAAAATGATTAATATCAAAATAATCATTCGCTATTTGATATGATTATTTCCATTGTTATCTAAGTAATAACCATAATTTTTGAAAACAAATTACATGTATATAATATTTGCTTCTCCAATATAATTAACAGATTCTTCTCTAAATCCACCTTATCCCTTTACATTTAACATATATCGATATATTTTATTAGTATCTTTTTTTAAACCGTATTAATAGGCAGTAAGACCCTCACCCCAAAATTCAGCAAAGGCAAAGAAATTAGTTGGAAGTCTGCCCGTAAAAGTCCAATTGGTGAGGGCTGATTAAAGTTTCATTTTATATTTATAGGAGGCAACATATTGATTAACGCAATAGGTATCGCTTTTATTCTTTCTAATAAACCTGAAAAGAAGAGAAAAGTTTATCTTAATGATAGATTTGCACTAATAGACATTATTGAATCTAAAGATGTATATGATTCTGAAGGTAATCCACTAGTAGAGCTAACATGTAAATATAGCATTTATTTGGATGAAAAATACTATTGTAAATCTCTCGAAGACTACACTGGACAAGTATTCCCTTTCCTAAAGGAAAAAATCGGAAAAGGTCTTGTTAGAAATTTAAATTATTATTTTTCACATATTGATATATACGATAAAAAACCACCCGTTAAAGAGATAAGAAATCTTATGAGGCAAGCAATAAACTATAACTAACATTTAGTATGATCTTAATGAAAGTTCTCTTTAAAATAAAGGGGGATCCCTAATGCCCCCCTATTTTTCAATAACTAATTATTAATCTTCTTCATAAATCAAATTCTTTTAACTGTTACTGAATCTCGTTATGATTTTCAACTGCCTTCTTCAGCCTCTGCAACATATATCCAATCCCTTTACAGCCTTCTAATGGATAAGAAATGATCTCTTCTGGATATAACTTTGTCACTACTTTTTTATGCTTCTTACCTGCAAGTAGAACAATTTCATCAAAGTCTAGCAAGTCTTTATCCATTATCTGTTTTTTTAGTTGTTCTATATTAATAATCTCACTACTTTTCGAATCAAAAGCAAGATCATAGTTTTCTTTCACTATATCGGTTGGCAATAAAAATCCATGCTTTGCGGATAAAATAACCCAGTGTGTAAAAAATTGAGAAGCATACGCTTGGCACGCTTTTCCGAATGGACTAATGTACACTTCTCTTGCTTCTGTCGGCCCCTCATCAGGGTACTTATCCCAAATCTTCTTTTTCCCACATGGAATTATGCATAGTCTTCTCATTGTTACCTTCCTTCCTCTTTTCTCTTTCAATCCTATATAATCTGCTTCATTTTTTCATTATTACTTTTAAAATATAGCAATAAAATCATAGCATTTTTCATTCACAGCTAAAAATATCAGGTTTTTCTTTTCTCCCTAGCCAATTTCCAGCTTTCCTAAATGAAACATTAAAATAACAGATCTTAATATCCGAAATTTTATGCTTCCTAAAAATAAAAAAAGAACAAGCAGACTGTATATCAGCTTGTTCTTTCCTTTTCGTCCAAAGCTTCTTTTATAGAGTTTGGAATGTTTCTGTTAAAACAGGAACGATTTGTTTTTTACGTGAAACAACACCTTTTAAAGTAGCTGTGTTGTTTTCTAATGTTACGTTGTATGCTTTCTCAACAACTTGTGCTGCTTTACCAATTGCAAGGCCAACAGAATCATTTGTTAAGATATCTGTTACAACGAATAAGAATAGGTCTAAACCTTTCTCTTCTACTACTGCAGAGATTACTTTTTCTAATTCTGCTTGGTGTACAAGAACGTCGTTTGTATCAACAGCGTTTACTTGTGCAATTTCAACTTTTGCATTGCCCATTTGGAACTCTTTCGCATCAAGAGAAATTAATTGCTCCATTGTTTTACCACTTAAATCCGCACCAGCTTTTAACATTTCTAAGCCGTATGTTTCAGCATCTACACCAGCGATTTCTGCTAATTCACGAGCTGCTGCTACGTCTTGATCTGTGCAAGTTGGAGATTTAAATAATAAAGAATCTGAAATGATTGCAGATAACATTAATCCTGCAACTTCTTTACGAATTGCAACGCCGTTTTCTTTGTACATTTTATTTAAAATTGTAGCTGTACAACCAACTGGCTCGCAACGATAGTATAAAGGATCGCTTGTTTCAAAGTTAGCAATACGGTGATGATCGATTACTTCTAATACACGAACAGATTCGATATCATTAGCACTTTGTTGGCGCTCGTTATGGTCAACTAAAATAACGTTGTCCACTTCGTTTGCTACTGTCTCAACAAAACGCGGTCCTTCGACTTTAAAATGATCTAACGCAAATTGAGTTTCACCGCTGATTTCACCTAAACGTACAGGTTCAGCATTCATTCCTAATTCTTTTTTCAGCTCTGCATAAGCAATTGCAGAACAAATTGCATCTGTATCTGGGTTTTTATGCCCGAAAACTAGTACTTTTTCCATGATTTCCACCTCTTCATGAAAAGGATATCTTAAAGAAGCAAATATGACAATATTTTAAACACATTTTTTTATAAATAATTGCACTTTCTTCTAAAGATTTCATTCTGACACCTTCTCATGACACTTATTTTTATAAGAATCTTTGAATACACAGCTGAAATAAAGCATATTTTCGAATATGTAAATTTATTTTTTCTGTGAAAAGGAGGTTTACGTACATGCCCTATATAAAACTTAATCATGATGTGGATATATATTATGAAGATCAAGGCCAAGGCACTCCGATTATATTCATACATGGGGTTTGGATGACCAGTCGCTTTTTTCATAACCAACTTCCTTACTTTAGTGAAAACTACCGAGCAATTTCACTGGACTTACGAAGTCATGGCCGTTCTTCTCACGTTCAATCTGGGCATACCATTGCAAACTATGCTCGCGATTTACATGCTTTTATTGAAAAATTATCTCTTGAGAACGTTGTATTAGTCGGCTGGTCTATGGGAGCATTTATTGTTTGGGAATATTTGAAACAGTTTGGAGAAAATAATGTGAAAGCTTCTGTTATCGTAGATGAATTAGCTTCAGATTTTAAATGGCCTGATTTTCCGATTGGAGCTTTTGATTTCCCTGCCCTTATTCATATTATGCGAGAAATTCAAACAGATCGAGTCGAATTTCTGAAAGGATTTATACCATTAATGTTCAAAAATCCTCTTTCTGAAGAAGAATTTGAGTGGATGTTAAAAGAAGTGACAACTATCCCAGATTCTATAGCAAGCGCTGTTTTATTTGACCAATCTGTTGTGGACTATCGAGACTACTTAGATCAAATTACTATTCCTACTTTACTTTGTTTTGGAAGAGAAGAAAAACTTATTCCTGTTGCAGCAGGCGAACATTTACACGAGCATATTCAAAACTCTCAGCTTATAATTTTTGAAGAGAGCTGTCATTGCCCTTTTTTAGAGGAAGTAAACCATTTTAATAAAGTAATAGATACTTTTATTCAGTCGTTAGATAACAATCCTGCATCATAATAATTAACGTGTTCCCGTGATTCATTTTCATCTCTCAATGCTTCTGTCGGCGTAATTCTTCCATAAATTCCTGTACCTTGGCTCATTGCAGCACCGCCAGCAAATGCTGCTGCAATGCCGTACGCTTCTAGCACTTTCTTATCAGAGCATCCTTGATCCTTACCTTTCGTATGATGATTTGTACAATATTCATCTTGCATAGCTAAACTAATGCCTAATGCAATTAACTGCTTTTCTCGTTTTGTTAACGTTCCTTCTTGGAAACAAGCTTGTGTAAAAGCGTTGTAAGTTTCAGCGATTTCTGGGATTTGCTGCGTAAACTTTCCTAATCCTTCTTTATAATGTTGTAAAGATTGATATGTTGAACCTTGTTTCTGAAAATCCATTATATTCCTTCCTTTTTTATATGTACTATGCTAGTATGTACGAGAAAAACGGTAGTATCCTAAATTACCATCAATTTCTAACGTATATTTTCTCTTACAAGCATAAAAAATAGCTGTTGAGAATCGTTACATCTCAACAGCTATTTTCTATATTACTCATATGAATTATTTAAATTCGCCCAAGCGATGATACCTTCTTCATCATGTAATTCAAGCTGTAATCTTGCTGCGAACGAGTTAATATGATATTCCATATCAAGCCATAGGCGAAGTGCTTCGATTAAATTTGCCTGAATTAAAATTTGCTTACGCCCATTTACTTCTACTTCAGCCGAGAAGCTATAATCATCATCGTACATCAGTTCCACAAGTACTTGTTCTGGAGCAACTTGACGTTTTTGTGCAATATATACACAGAGTGCATTAATCAACTCTTGTTCGGAAATTTTTATCGTTTCCATGCTGCTTCTTCCACCTGTTTCTTACGTTGATTTTTAAAATATTTGAATGCACGAACCGCTAACATTACAATACCAGCCATTACGAACATATTAATCATAAATGCTAATATAGAACCAAGAGCTCCCATGTTAGCAAATAAGCTACCCATTAATAAACCACCAATACCACCAACTAAAAGACCTTTCATAAAGCTTCCTTTTTTGCTTTTTGGTGCTGTATTTGTTGCCTTTGTTTTTGAATCTGTCGTTTTATTTGAATTTACATGAGAATCTTTTTTCTTTAAATCTACTGTTGATTTTTGTGTTTGGCCTGAACTTGGAGTGTAAGATTTTTTACCAGATTTGTAAGTTTTCGCATAAGCACTATCTACTCCAATGAAACTACTAGCAGCAAAGACAAACATAAATGCAGTCAATAGTGTAACGATTTTCTTTAACATATAATATTCATTCTCCTTTTACTATAAGTAATAATATCTATCCTTCTCTTAAAATATGAAAAAGATAGTTAAATCTTAAAGTTAATTGATAGGTTCTTATGAACTTATTATATGAACTTTTAAAAGAATAATCAAGTGTTATTTCTTATAATTACTAAATTCTTCGACCGCAGGAAAAGTCATAAGAATACAATTGACTTTATATAAAACAATACATAATATAAGTTCATAAGAACTTTTATATTATCGGAGGTGAAAAAGATGGAAACATTTCATCTCACACGAAACGAAATGGCAATGCTCCTCCTTTCTCTTAGAGGATGGGATACAAAAAAGCCTCTTGCAATTTTACAAGAAGCTTGGAGAAAGTCGCATAAAGAAGATATTGAGAGTGGTCAAAGTGTGACGGCCTTTCTCACAACTGCACTAGCACCTATTTTTGAAAAGCTTATTAAAATAGAGGAAATTGATATTGGATTCTCTTTGAATGAAATCGTTGCACTTGGAAATCAAATTGAAAATACTAATTTTTCTATTACGGCACTGCAAAACTGGGTAAAACGTGATATAAAAGAGATGATTGGCTCTCCGCAAAAAGGAAAAAAATATTCAATTGAACAAGCGGCCTTATTATTTATTGTAGAAGATTTAAAAACAGCACTCGACTTTGAGTCTATTCGAAAGTTGTTAAAGCTTATTGTGAATGATCCTGCAGATCGAACTGATGATTTAATTAATCCTATTCAATTATATGTTTTTTACTCTTCTTTATTTGAAGAGCTGAATCAACAAGGTTACGTTCAATTCAATACAACTAATACGATTCGTACTATTGAACAAACGATTAAAGAAAAAGCTGATCAATTAGCAGCTAAAATTGAACATATAAACAAAAAACAACGCGAAGCAATTCGAAATGCAATAATTATTGCAACATTATCTGTCCATACTGCTTATGTACAAAGATTAGCAAAGCGTTACGTATCAGCTACTTTGTTTTTACAGCATTTAAATGTAAATTAAACTTTTATGTAACCACATATACCCGATAACATATGTTATCGGGTATATGTGGTTTGATTATTTGTCTGCCAAATTACGATACTGCTTATCATATATAGAATTGAAGCGACATAAAAAATTGTTCCAATGGTTAAAAAATCAACTAGATATCCTGTTACAATAATAGCTACTGCTGCTCCTAATGATGTCCATATGTGATATTTTCCGATTTCATAACCAGCTTCTTGACTTTTTACCTTTCGTACAAGCGAAGTTTTTTCTGTATTTTTCTGCACAGCTCCTAAGAATCCCATCATAATTTGCAAAATATAAACATGCCAAACTTCTGTAGCGATCGGAAAACATAGCATTAAAATAGCCATTGACCAAGTGTAAACGATTAGTAATTTTCTATCACCAAACCGATCAGAGACTTTACCAATCAGAGGATAAGCAAGAGCTGATGTTAACGCAAATAAACCGTATGCCCAGCCAAATTGTGAAAAGCTGTTTCCTACATTCTTAAGTAATAATACATAAAAAGGAAATACCATACTTCCTGCCATCATAATGAGACTTTGTGAAACTACAAATCTTGTATATGTCATTGACCATACTCCTTGTAAAATAGATTAACAAACCGTTCTTGTAAATCATATTCCCTCTTTTTTTGAAAAAATTCGTTTGTACGTGGGTAAGCTTTTTGTAATTGCTGTTTTTCTGTATAAGGATAATATGGCAAATAATAGCTTCCACCATGTTGTAAAGTAACATTCACCATCTTCCGAATCACTTTTTCTGTTTTTTCTATTTCTTCTTCAGAGCTTCCTTGATTGATAAGAAGTACAAGAGCAAACATATCCTCTTTCGCATATGACAAAACTGCACTATCATTTTTTGTCACATATCGAATAGTAATATTAAGAAGATTTAATTCTTCTTGCTCTAATACTTTTCTCAAGTCATCTATATACGAAGAAAAGTGATCAACAGGAATAAAGTACTCTTGTAAAATTTCTGTATGATTCGGATTCTCGTATTCCATGAATGCACTATCTGATCGCATTACATTATTACGAGTTTCATAAGATCCATCTGTACGTTCAAAATATTTCTTTTGGATATTCCAAAACGTCGTTTTTCCCCAGTCGCTGTATCGAGATAATCCAAGAAAAAATTTTGGCAGGGCAACATTTTTCTCTTCTTTTAAAGCACTATATTGCTCTCGTTTCTCTTGATTCGTAGCGAGAACGTAATTTGTCACATACATCTCACGTAAAAATGAATCTGGTGCGACAGAAATACGAGCTAAATGCATACGCACCCCTTCATCACCCTCTACATGTTCCTTGAAATAGGAAGCATATTGGCCATAGTCTAACGTTTTCGTTCGTATTTGATACAGTTCATCTTCTGTTAACTTTAGCGTTACATCTAAGATGACTCCAAATAGACCGTAGCCACCTATTACTAGAGAGAATAGTTCTGCATTTTCATTTCTACTTACATTTTTAATTGTGCCGTCTGCCATTAACAAACGAAATGAATCAACTGTATCTATAAGTGCATCATGCCGAATATCCCTTCCATGCACATTTGCACTTAACGAACCACCAATAGTGAAGATGTTTTGTGACTGCATAACTTGAATGGCAAGACCATATGGATTAATAACCTTTTGAATGTCATTCCACGTAGCACCGCTCTGCACTCTTATTCTTTTTTGCTTTGGGTTGAACTCCAATATTTTATTATAATTTTTCATATCTAAAACAGTACCATTTGGATAATATGTATGGCCACCTTGACTATGCTGCATCCCAGCAATAGAGAGTTTTTCATTTGAAGTATTTGCTTCTCGAACCAATTGTTGCAGCTTTTTTTCATCGTCAACACTCTCTATTCGTTTAACCTTTGTCGGAAGTAATCGTCCTGAATCTGTTATAACAGTCTGAGTTAGTTGTTGCTTATACGTATGTACTGATACAGTTAGTAAGGTAGTGTATATGGCTACAAAAATTATTATTTTACCTCTTTTCAATGGATCCTCCCCCTCAAATAAAGTGTAATATTACACTTTATTTGAGATTATACCATTAAATTTAAAGCTTATAAATAAAAAAATCAGTACTTTATTATAAAGTGCTGATTTTTCCTAAAAATTCAATTCTTTATTCAAGGATTTAATTCCTTTTCCATACTGTCCCTCTTTTTTCATACTCTAGTCTTCTTTCGACTAAATAAGCTACTTCAGAATTTACAAATCGTTCAATGAGCCATAGGGCTAAATCAACACCGGAAGTTACTCCTCTTGCTGTAATAATATCATGATCATCAACAATTCTAGCACTTAGCACTTCGCAGCCGTATGATTCCATTTCGTTTTTAGCAAGATGGTGCATAGTGGTTTTCCGTCCTGCTGCAATTCCTGCAACAGCCATTAACATTCCGCCCGTACAGACACCAGCGATAATAGCCCCTTGTTGATAAAATTTAGCGATAAATTCAGGTAATATACCTTTATCCGCTTCTATTCTTGCTCCCTTTTCTCCTTTATGATTCCATCCACCACCGGGTACGATTAAAATATCTGGACAATTGTCTTCACTAAGAAAATCATTCACTTCGACTGTTAATCCGTAAAACCCTGTCACAGAATTCAAATTCAATGTAACCATTTTCACATCGAAATTTGCCCCAAATTCATTCGCTCGCTTTAACACTTCATAAGGTCCTATGGCATCTAGTTCATCAAAGCCATCAAATAATAAAATTTGAATATTCATCGTCGGCCCCCTAACTGTAAGCATCTGCACAATACATATTAAATGAGTTGACAGAATAATAACATAATGTTTTCTTTATCAATGTTTATAAAAAAATGTTATTTACTCTTTCACCGCAAAGATTTGTAACAACAGCGATTAACTATTTTTGTCGGACCCTCATACAGGATTTTAGTCAATCTATATCGAATTTCTAAAGGGCTTTATCTTTGTTAAGGAGGAATTTATCGTGATGAACTATTTTTCTATAATTAGTGATTTAGTGTTTATAGACCGCAAACATTTGTTTACAGAAACAGATATTATGCTATATCATCCTGGTCATTTCCCTGAATTGAACGAACTTGTTGCAAAACATTACTCTCAAGAAATTGTAAAATATATTTTCATTCCTTCTATTTTTAATACGTTTCTACAAGCGAATGAATTTGAATATCATAGAGAAATATTAATTCAATTAGGTGTTCCTCATGAGAAAATCCAACCGATTACAGGAGATTTTTCTAATGTAGAAGGTGTTATAAAAAGTGCGTTTAACATAATCAATAATCAAGAAATAACGAATGTATTATTTGCTGGAAAAAGTTTTTTCTGTCGAAGATTTTTATTACTTGCTTCACTATATGCTGCGGAAGATAAAATATTAGATGTTCTTCCACTGCAAGATTCACGACAAATTAATCGCGATACTTGGCACACAAAGGAAAAAGGAAGACAAAGAATCATGAATGAAATTAAACAATATAACGAAATTATCGAAAGACATTCTTTACTTTTCTACTCAAAATCTAACACATAAAATTATTATGTAAACTAAATATGAGGTCCCGCCTCATGCCTATCAAGCTAATAGAACCGGCTGTCCCCAAAACAAAAATTTTATTATTTAATAGTTATTTATGAGAATTCAGTTCATTTTTTTGTTTTGAGGAACAACCAATTTCTTAACTTGATGGTAATGTGACTCTACCCCTTATAGCAATTTTTCCTCCTTCAGAGACAGCTGCAATGGAGATTACTTTTGGTTTTTGATTCACAATGCACCTCCCCCAAAATGCTACATATCAAAATTACTACAATCCAAATAGATCTGCTGATTTAGGACAGGATTTCTTACATCGAAATGTATTTGAATTAAAAAAATGAATATTCTATATATAGTTAGTTACCATAACATCACTTATGAGTAGTCACTCTATCTAGAAACCTAGAAAAGTCACTTCAGAAAAAATCCAAGGTGACTTTTCATTCACATAATCCGTATTATCTGAATTTAATAAAGTATGTTACAATCTCTTCTTTAAGAACGTTTCCATAATATCCTTCTTGAATCTTTCATAATCAAACTGAAAAGCTACATTATGCGTTTTATAGCCTGGATTAGTCACAAAACGAAAGTCTGCAATGCTTTGACCAAATCCTTCTCCTTGATCAGGAATTACTTTAATGGGTACACTTGAAAGACTAACAGCCTCTTGATTCAGCAAATACCACACCGTTACAAAATCATGCATAGGACTTCCGCTTATACCGGGATTAGACTTGGAATAGAAATTATAATAATAGTCTAACATAGGTTTGATGATGAGTCCTGCAAGATCCTCTGTATTTCGATGAAACGCATCGATTTGTTGGACCATTTCGGGTGTAACAATCGCATGTTGAGTTACATTTAACGGAATAATTGTCAAGTTCTTCGCATGCTGCAGAATTAAGTTTGCTGCATAAGGGTCCGCGTAAAAGTTAGCTTCAGCTACGGCAGTCACGTTACCTGGATAAAAAAAAGCTCCGCCCATGCAAATGCATTCCCTTACGTTCCGCATTGTTTCTAAATTTAATACAAAGGTCGTAGCTAATGAAGAAAGTCTTCCCAAATTGATAATTGTAAGATCTTTTAAATTTGAATGTATAATTTGATAAATATCATTTAAGGGATAAACTGGATAAGAAATTTCAGGGGGATTGATAGGTCCTAATCCGACTTTTCCATGTACCTCAGGGAAATACTGAACCAATATACCTGTCAACGGTACAGAAGCACCAAGGAATACAGGTATCTCTTCTCTTCCCGCAATGTACTTCAAATAGTTAATATTTCTTATAGCATTCTCTCTTGATACATTTCCATAATCGGCGACAATCCCTACAAGTTGAATATCTTTACGAAAAAAGGTATACAGAATAGCAAACGCATCATCAATTCCTAAATCTGTAAACAGGAGAACCTTTTTTTGCATATATCTTCCTCCAAAATTTATAGAATCCAATTTTCACTAAGGATGTAGTGAGTAGGCCAGGCTTGTACATATATATTTTATGTATTCCTAAAAAGTGAATTCTATTCATATGTAGTTATCATAAAACCACTTATTGGGATAAAATGTAACTACTAAAATCTAAAAATAAGTTCAAAGTATTCTTTGTTTCTCTGGGATTATTTTTATTCGTAAAGGTACACTTTTAACTTATTGCTACTAATTCCAATTGAGACTTTGATTTAGAGATAAGTTTTGAGACACATTTCAAGCTATTTTCAACTTATCTTATGTTGAATTACATTTGTCCCAAATACCCTCGTTTTTGAAATCGGATAAACCGCTTAGAGTTGTAAAATCAACGTTTTTTTATGCCGAATTTTACTTAGCGTATATTTTCGTTAAAATGTGGACAGTACCCCATACCTATCCAGCTAATATTTTGAAGTACTCCAAAGTAAAAATTTTATCTTTCCACAATTGTCTATGAGAATTCAGCTCATTTTTTTGTTTTGTGGAACAACAATAAAATGAGCTTGATGGAGATGCATCAGGATCCCTTAAAGATACTTACACCATGAAAAAAACATTCGGTTATATTCTGCTTAGCAGCAAGGACCAAAACACTGATCGGCAACTTAAAGAAATGCTTGAATTGGGAATAAGTAAAAATTGATAAAGAGAGTGAAAAAAAACTTCGATCGACCTCAATATAAAGCATTAAAACAGTGTTTACGCGAAGGTGACTTGCTTTATATAAAATCTATTGACCGTTTTAGCCGTAATTCAAAGGAAATAAAAAAGGAATGGGAAATCATTACTTCTGAAATAAAAGCTAACATTAAAGTAATTGACATACCATTGCTGGATACAACACAACATAAGGATACTTTGAGGGCATTTGTTTCTGATTTAGTAATGCAGGTTCTTTCTTTTGTTGCGGAAAAAGAAAGAGAGGATAATAATAGAAGGCAGCGGGAAGGAATTGAATCTGCAAAGGCAAAAGGTAAACATTTAGGTAGACTTAAAATAAACCTAGAATCATTAAATGAGAAACAAAAAGCAATTTTAAAAACAAATTTACTCTTGGGTCTAGTTAATATTCTTAAGTTGATGGACATGTGGTGCTACCTCTATACAGAAAAAATGAACCCAAATATATCCAAATGAATTTAAGAGTCCTATGAATCTTTATATGAACTTTTATACACTACAGGACTCATAATATTCTTCTCTATATAAAATCCTCTTACAATAGAATCTGAAAGGTCGTTTTTTAGATACTTTGGATATTTTTGTATATTAAAAGACTTATCTAAATGATAAGTCCTTTAATATTTCATTATATACCGATCCAATTTTTCTCGAATTGCTGAAGTAATAAACTCCTCTATTGAAATCTTTTCTTCATTTACAATATTTGAGATGGACTGATACTCAGATGAAGATAATACTATGCTTTTTGTAACACTATTACTGTCTAAGTAAATACTATTATTTGGACGTTTTACTAATTTTCCTTCTATTATATATGGCATAAGAGAGTCAATCCACTCTTGTTGAAACTGTATAGGAACTTGAATGAGTGATTGACGAATTTCAATGATCCAAAAATTGTGTTCTTCTGAAATTCGAAGGTTTCGTGGTGATACATATTGTAATAAGAAATCCATTCGCTGAAAAATATCGCTTCGTAAATTGTGTGTTTTCAAAAAACGAAACTTCACGAATTTTTGATGGTGACTTCTCGGCTTGTCTGATAATTGATATGCTGGTAAAAAACCACTTTCTTTCCCCTCTTGCAGTTTCATATCATTTCCAAATTCATCTGTTACGATAATGTCTCCTCTTTTGGGAATAGAGGTTATACGAGCAATTGTATTTCCTTGTATAAATTTTTGAAATAAAACAACATTATATTTTCGAGAATATGTATAAAGAGCATTGGCGTCATCTAATCTTTCAACTAATTGTTTTACCTCTTCCTCTTGTACAAATTTCGTTTCTTTATTTCGATGTATTTGAATTGTATAGGATAACTCCCCTTCTTCGATCCATTTACATAATTGATACATACTAACATGAAATTGTTTACTTGCTTGGTTTAATGTGATTCCTTCTATATGTAACTGCGATTGTAATACAGTAACCTCTTCTCTTCGAAACAAAAAACTTCCATCTAATCGCCACGTATCCTTATTAATTGGAGTCAATTTATTTTCTTTCATTAATTTTTTAAATGTGAAACTTGTAATACGTAAATACTCTTTTACCTCATTTGTATCCATATATTGTTCATATGTATGCTCGTACATGTAAATAAATCCTTTCTATTTAAAACTAAATATATTTTATAAGAAAATGTAATTTAAAATAATAGCGAAATAAAATGTAATCTTATTATAACATAGCTAAATACGAAATTATAATTATATTAAAAATAGATATAATTTCTTTTGATTTTAAAAATAAAATGTATAACATTTTGATTCAACTCACAAAAAAATATATTTATAAATCAATTCTCAATCATAGAAAATGTGTGATTTTCTATAGTTGAGAATTAATA